>UQYM01000013.1 GCA_900545315.1 uncultured Alistipes sp. | reverse complement strand
CCCGCCGCATGATGGACTACAACATCGAGCTGTTTCGCAAACACAATATCCGAACGTTAGTCACCTCCTGCCCGATCTGTTTGAGAGTCTTCCGCGAAGATTACCATCTGGAGGGGATCGAGGTGTTGCACCACTCGGAGTATATCGAACGATTGATCGCTGCTGGCAAGCTACAACTGCACCCGGGCAAAGAGGTCTTCACCTACCATGACCCTTGTGAATTGGGGCGTGGCTGCGGCATTTACGAGGCGCCTCGTCAGGTCATTGAGGCGATTGGAGAGCTGCGTGAAGTGGCCGAAAACCGCGAATATGCGCTCTGCTGCGGATCCAGCCTCGGAGACACTGCGATTAACGATGAAGGTCAACTCCGCATTGCCGAAAGTGTTGCGACGACCTTTGCCGCCACAGGTGCAGACTCAGTGGTAACTGCCTGCCCGCTTTGCAAGAAGGCTATTGCCCGCGGTAACAAGCTACCGGTTTACGATTTGGCAGAGGTAGTTGCCGGAGCACTGCAACCCGGAAAACAGGCCTCATAACACTGCTACATAATTTATCCCTGCATAGTTTCAAGTCGAGCCCGTTCCTTCTGTGGTGAGGAGCGGGCTCTATACTTTTGGCGATTCCGAGCACTACCCAAAGGCTATTCCTTTGGATCACTTTGATAAGCCATCTCAACACGACACCATGGATCAGCCCAAACTAACCCTAAACCAATCGTTTGCATGAATCAAAGGGGGAGAAGCCACTCGGCCTGTTTTGGGCATCAGGCAAGGGCATACCATTCATACGATGCATAGCCGGACTGTCTGCCTGCCACTCTTTATCGCCAACTCATACGGACGTCGTACCATCCAGCAGCCCACAAAAAACGGGCTCTCACTTTATCAGCCACAACATTATGATTGAACGAGTTGCCCACTCAGGCAGCAATGCCCAACAAAAAATCTAAACTGAAAAATTTGGATTCCGATTGTTTTTACCTTATCTTTGTGCTCACATCGCGGGGTGGAGCAGTTGGCAGCTCGTTGGGCTCATAACCCAAAGGTCACAGGTTCGAGTCCTGTCCCCGCTACTCAAAACGAACAATTCGATAAGGGTTGTTCGCTTTTTTATTGGCACATGTCAACCTGCCCATCCTTGCCAAAAGCCTCATCACCCCCTATCGCCACAGATTATCCTTTTACCCTTCCATAGCACTTACTACTGCACTGCTCCATCTCGCTCGGAAGGCATTCTCCAGGCAAACGTACATGTATGAGCGACACAGCTATCTGATATGCTGGCAGCAACAAAGGTCGTACACACAAAAAGATCCCCTGCAACGAGGGGATCTTTTTATGTTTATGACCTTACAAACCTTCCGAGATGAATCATGCAAAACCAAAACTGCCCATGAGGCATTGCCTCTTATAGATTGTCTGTTCCAATCTTGCACCTCACCACAGGCTGTTGCGATTTATTGAGCATCGGATCCAAAAGCGATCTCGGCTCCGATCCGTTGAAAACCTTTTTCGTTGGGATGGACCCCATCCAGAAACAGCGACTCATTGATTCGGCCGTTGGATTTTGCCAAACGCACACCGGGATTCCGGAAGATGGCACCCTTCTCCACGACCTGAGGCTCCAACATCGAATTGATCCGGACAATCCGATCCTCAAATCCGCGACGTGGCAACAGACCGATCACCTCGATCTGCGCTTTTGGCTGGTGCAACCGAACCACCGAAACCAAATTGACAAGACCACGTACAATATCCTCATCGGTATCGATACCCAGATTGTTCGTACCGATCATGATGATCACCCGATCGGCCTCATAGCCATCCAACTCTCCGTGTGTAACCCTCCAGAGCACATTTTCAATTCGGTCATAACCGCACCCCAAGTTACGAAAACCGGCTTTACCCATCGTTTTAGCCCAGTTTTCGACGCCGTATTGAGCGAAACGTTTATCCGAACCGCCCCAATAGTGAACGATCGAATTGCCCAGTACTACACGTTTGGGAGCCTCGGCCCGATTCTGTGCCAAAAAATCCTCATGGCGATCCCGCCACTCATAATAGGGAGTTTCACGACGCTGCCGTACCGGATAACAGGTTGCACAATCACCGGCTGGAACTTTCAGTATCTCCCGTACCTTCGCTTCACAAACCGCTGCTTGCTGCACCATACCGTAATCTGATGGATGGATGCCATCTACCAGCGCATCTTGTGGGAGGTCGATTTCATCACAGGAGAGATAGTAAAGATCTGTTACACCCTCAGCACAAAGCTGCTCATAGCAATGACGCAACAGGTGATTTTTATGCTGTGCGGCACTGTCTCCTCCATCTAAATAGGCCTCGGCATGTTCGATCAACAAAATCGGAGCGTGGTAATGCTGTCTGAGCAGTGCAATCCCTTTCCGATAGCGCTCCGCGACCAGAGAATCAGATTCGAGCATAAGGTTTGGCAGGCAATCGACAATGTACAGGCTGGCATCGATGGTTCCGAGCTCTGCCAAGATCACGGAGTCCATCTTGCCGCTTCCCGAAAATCCGAAATTCAGCAACGGCATATCCAGTTTCCGGGCCATTATGGTTGCCCAGGCCATACCGGGCCGAGAGGCACACGCCCCCTGCATAATCGAAGTACCATAGGCGACAATCGGCTTTTCAGTGCGCAGCGGCAAGAACTCGAATTGAGCCGAGCTATCCACGCCAATCTCGAGGAAGGTCACCTCGTTATACAGCGGCAAATAGAGCTGAAACTCATACCCCACTTTGACATAATTTTCATGGACAACAGGGGTGAACGAGTATGTAAGCGTATCGCCGCCGAATACTTTTGCCTGACGATTTATATGGAGTTCCCGGCCATGGCGATCGAGGGCATAGAGGTCCAACCCCGAAACGCCGGTGACGGGCATGTGATACATACTCAAGGTTTTCCCTTTGGTGGTATAGCGGACCCGAATCGTGTCGGCATTGGTACGAAATTGGATAGAGAGTCCGGCCGAATTGCAGGCCAAAGACCAGAAGGGAATCTGCGACTGCACCCGATCCGGCATACGATGATAGGTACCTGCCAACTCTTTAGGCCACGCCTGTCCCTGAATAACGGGGAAATCTGCCTTTTGTGGATCGAACCACCGAATACCTGAACCATCGGCTGCAGTTTGAGCCACACTTCCCCACGCGAACAACAAGCCGATCGCACATAAAACCAGTTTTTTCATCTTGTTATTGATTTTCAATATAATTTAGTTTCAATACAATAGTCAACATTCCTTCTCCCGGATACAGCGGTACTTCATCTTTCTGCCGGGAACTGTTCTTCCCCGAAACCGTTGCGCTCCGCAACCGACGTTTGTCAGACACAGAATAAGCAGAATTGGTTCCGCACAATGTGTCCCCGATCGCGCCGTACACTTTTACACGTTTTTCGGACTCAGAAAACCAATGATGCACTGGATATCCAAAAAACAGAAATCGTGATTACTAGCGGCAGCGACATAGGACAAAGATTTTCATAGGAAACCGTCCGCTTACTAACAAAGATAATAAAACCCGCCTCTTTTACCGCTACTTGACCGACAAAAAACGGAGCTATTTTTCACTTTTTCACCGAGATCAGTCTATTCACTTCTCATCTTTCAGCTTGTGACTTTTCTAAAAAAGTTGTACCTTCGAATGACCTAAAACAGCTTCACCTAAACTATGTCACACCCTGCTTTACGAGGTTTGCAACTCCTCGTAATTACAGTTGTTTTCTCGTTGGCAACCGCCATAACGACATCTGCCGCAACGCGCGTAACTCCCATCAAACAGATCACAGGCGGGACAATGCCGATGTTTGACGCCTACCTCAAGGCCTCCGCACCGTGCAACCTGCACCAATCAGACATCGAGCTGAATATTTCCAAAAACGACAAAGCCCCAATCGAAACGTTTGCCACTGAAACTATAACGCAGGGCACAGCGACAGGGCTTGATACGCCCGCGACGAATATCACCTTGCCTGGTGATGCGCTGCGAGGAGTACTCAAACGGACATCGCACGCCCGAACGGGCTATCTGCCTGACGACCTCTTTTCTGCTGCAATCAAATACCACGGAGATACCGACATATATTCCGGCATCAACGCCATGAAGTACGCCGAAACGAGACACGATAGCCTGCCTCAAACTGCTCTTGACATACTGTCTGGCCCTTCAACCTCCCAAACAACAGGCATTTTCTGCCCAAGCAGGGGGGGCAATTCTATCCCCATCGATCAACCGAGCATCGGCCAAGTTTTCTGAATAATCTCACAACGAATCAATAAATCAAAAAGTCTTAACAATAACCTCACTATGAAACTTTCAATCAAACATTTATTGGCATGTACAGTCGTTTCGTTGATGTGCGTGCCTGTTCTTTTCGCCGGGGGCAAAAAGATTTTATACATCGGAGATTCAATCACCGACGGCAACTGGGGTTGGGTCGGAAACAATCCCATTCGCAGTACAACGGATATGAACCATATCTATGGACACAGTTATGTCTACATCTGCGCGTCCTACTACATGTCTGAATATCCGGAAGAGAATTATCAATTCTTCAACCGAGGCACCAATGGCAACCAGCTTCCTGACCTCCAGGCCCGTTGGCAAAAAGATGTTCTGGACATCAATCCCGATATTCTGTCGATCTTGATCGGCATCAACGATCTGAACGTCGTGTACGACAATGGCACGAAAGTGTTGGACACCGCCAAATTTGAACGGCAGTACCGGGACATTATCGAACGCTCACTGAAACAGAATCCCAATTTGACCATTGTTTTGGGTGAACCGTTTCTCTTTCCGGTAGGTATCTGGAACACCGACTATCCCCATTGGCGTGACCAGTGCGAGCAGATGGCCTCTATTGTTCGCAAATTGTCCAAGGAGTACAACACCATTTTCCTGCCTTATCAAGAGCTGTTTGACAGTTTGGCCAAGGATCCGAAAACCCCATCGTTGAAATATTGGATGTGGGACGGCATACACCCCACGGCAGCCGGTCATGAGAAAATGGCCGAAATGTGGATCAAAGCTGTCGGCGAAAAATTGTAATTAAATGCTTGGAGGGAAGGGCTGAGCGACCGACCATGGTCCGCTCTTGCATAGAAATATCCCGTTAAAAAAAACGGTCAAGATGTTTCAACAGCTCCGTTCAACAAACGAGGAGCAGATTTATGGGTCCATGCAGGTTTGGCTGGTTGGCGATAAAAGAGCCACACCTTCCCCGTTGCAAACAAAACAGACTATAAATTTAGATCAACGACAATGAACAATCTACTCATCAAAAAAGTATTCATTTGCGCCGCCGCGTTATTGCTTTGTGCTCCTGCCATCACAGCCGGCGGCAAAAAGATTCTGTATATCGGCGACTCCCTTACGGACGGTAACTGGGGATTCAACGGTGGCCCCACCCGAAGTCTTACAGACATGAACCACATCTATGGTCACGGTTACATGTATCTCTGCACGGCCTACTACATGTCACACTATCCGGAAGAGGAGTACCAATTCTACAACCGGGGAATTGGCGGCCACAAGCTGCCCGATCTGCAGGCCCGTTGGCAAAAGGATGTATTGGACATCAATCCCGATATTCTCTCCATCCTGGTTGGGGTAAACGATCTGAACTATGTTTACAACCACGGAGAGGGCAAAAAAGAGGTTGACACTACCAAATTCGAACAGCAGTATCGTGACATTATCGAACGTTCGCTGAACCAGAACCCCAAGCTGACCATCGTGTTGGGTGAACCGTTCATCTACCCGGTAGGTATCTGGGCCAAAGATTACGCTCACTGGCGGGAACAGTGCGAGTTGTTGGGTGGCATTGTCCGCAAGCTGGCCAAAGAGTACCACGCCATTTTCTTGCCTTACCAAGAGTTGTTCGACAATTTGGCCAAAGATCCGAAAACCCCATCGCTGAAATATTGGATGTGGGATGGCATCCATCCGACCGCTGCCGGACACAAAAAGATGGCCGAAATGTGGATCAAAACCGTTGGCGACAAATTATAGTTCCAACGACGAAGCTCGACTAAACTGAGAGGAGAGCTGTCGTAACAGCTCTCCTCATCGCTTTTAACCACCTATTCTGAACATAAACGACCATGACTGCACCACTTCGTTTCAACCTGCTATGTGCAGGATTCCTGCTGGGATCGATGACACTATCCCTCGCCCAGGAGCGTGTAGAGACTCGTTCTCCCAACGGGAAATTAGCCATTACCGTCACCATGGAGCAGGGAACTCCGAACTACTCCATTGCTTATCAGGATCGTCCTGTCATTCTGGAGTCGGCACTCGGCATCAACGGCAACGGGGACTGGACCCAGCAGATGCAAATTGCCGAGGTTACCCGGTCCAGTTGCGACACCACCTGGAAGCCGCTTTACGGAGAACGGAGCGAGATTCCCGATCGATACAACCAAAGTTTTATTCGTTTCACGCAGCAGGGACATCCCTCGGAGCTACAGTTGGAGATTCGGGCCTACGACGAGGGGATAGCTTTCCGCTATCTCTTTCCTGAAGGGGGCGGTTATCTGCACATTACCGACGAAGCGACCGAATTTACACTTCCGGAGGGGACCATGGCCTATTTTACCTCCTTTGCCCAATCCGAACACCAAAAATTACCGCTGCGCAACTGGCCAGGAGAATCTGATCGCCCGTTGACGATCGAACTGCCTAACGGACTCTACGGGGCATTGTGCGAAGCCCAAGTGGTCGATTATGTACGCACCAAATTCAAACTCAGTGACCAAAAGGCCAACACCGTGGCTTGTGCCATGTATGGAGCTGTGGATGAGATTGCCCCGTTTGCGACTCCGTGGCGCGTGGTGATGGTGGCCGAAAAGCCCGGTGAACTGATCGAACACAACTATCTGTTGTTGAACCTCAACGATCCTTGTGCAATCGACAATACCTGGTGGATCAAACCGGGCAAAGCGATCCGAGAGGTAAAGCTCTCTACACAGAGGGGCAAAGATTTGGTCGATTTTGCAGTAAAGCGCAACCTGCAATACATCGAGTTCGATGCGGGCTGGTACGGATACGAATACGAAAAGGCTTCGGATGCTACAAAAGTCAATGTTGATCCACGCCGCAATCCGATTAACGACCTCGATCTGGAAGAGGTGATTCGTTACGCAAACGAACGGGGCATCGGGGTATGGGTCTATGTCAACCATCGCGCACTGGCCGCACAGCTCGATACCCTTTTGCCGCTTTATCACAAATGGGGAATCAAAGGGGTAAAATTCGGCTTTGTGCAGGTTGGTTCTCAGATGTGGACCAAATGGATGCACGACGCGGTTAAGAAGTGCGCCGAGTATCAATTGATGGTCGATATCCATGACGAATACCGCCCTACCGGCTTTTCACGTACCTATCCGAATCTGCTTACCCAGGAGGGTGTGCGAGGCAACGAGGAGATGCCCGATGCGACCAACAATCTGATTTTGCCTTTCACTCGGTTTGTTGCGGGCCCAGCCGACTACACGATTTGCTACTACCGTCGTGATTTCGACAAATACAATCCCGCAAAAATGGACACAATTGCTCCGACCTCCCGGTTCATTCATGCCACATCAGGACAGCAGCTGGCCATGGCAGTCGTCTATTACAGTCCTGTACAATTCATGTATTGGTACGATACGCCGGAAGAGAGCCAGGATGAGCCTGAGCTGGAATTTTTCGACCGGGTTCCAACCGTATGGGATGACACGAAGGTGCTGCAGGGCGAGATCGGCGAATATATCACCGTTGCTCGCCGCAAAGGCAACGAATGGTATGTTGGCTGCATGAACGGTATCAAACCGCGCACACTCGATATCCCGTTTGATTTTCTGCCGACCGATCAGAAATATGTGGCTCACATCTATCGGGACGGAACCATGAAAACGCCGACCCGCACCAAAGTGGAGATCGAGACCCGCACGGTCGATGCCAAGACGGTGCTCCCGGCCAAACTTTACGGTTCCGGAGGATTGGCCATCTGGCTGGAGCCAGCAGAGACAACCCAACAATAATTCTTAACCCGGTGTGGAGACCGTTGCATTCCGCACCGGGTTCATTATATTTGCAAAAATCTGTGGAAACAGAGGCCGCCAAATGCACTCCAGCTCCTTGTGCTAACCTGTTTCCCAAAGGCTTAACATCAAGCACCCACTTCCACGATCGATCAACATGTCACATCCCATCATACAACTTCAAGAGGCCATTGCCCGGGATCCTGCACGACGGTTGCAGGCACCGGTCAATTTTACACTCGAACAGGGTGAACAGCTTGCCCTGATTGGGCTCAACGGCAGCAGCAAAAGCACCTTAATCGAAATGATCACCGGCACCGTGGCGCTGCAAGAGGGAACCAAAACCTACCACTTTATTGACGAACCCGCTGACAAGCCATCGACAACTTCTTCGCAGGATGCGGCTTCATCCGTCGTCCCGCGCAGCAACTTGGCCTCGGACAACATTCGATACATTGCTTTTCGCGATGCTTATGGAACAGCTGACGGCAACTACTACTACCAGCAACGCTGGAATGCCTCGGACCGGGAGGGGGTAGCCTTGACCCGCGATCTGCTCACGTCGATCCACTGCGACCCGACCCATCGCGACCGTATTTTCCGCCTGCTGCAAATCGAGCCGCTGCTCGACAAGCAGATTATTCTGCTCTCGAGCGGAGAGTTACGCCGGTTCCAAATTGCCAAAATGCTGTTGACCGCTCCACGCGTTCTGATTCTCGAAAGCCCTTTTATTGGGTTGGATGCCGATACACGAGAGACACTGTCTGCCCTGCTGACCCAATTGGCTGCCGAAAATACCGTACAGATTATTTTGTCGGTCTGCTCCCCGGAGGATATTCCGTCGTTCATCACACACGTCTATACCTTACAAGGGAAAACCTGCGGGCCGAAACAGACCCGCAACGACTTTATGCATAGTGAACCGTTTACCGCTCTGCGGGATCAAATGGTAGCACAAACCCGAACGAATTCCCCTCTTCTGCCCAATCCGATTCATGCTCCTCTGCAATGTGACGAAGTGGTTCATCTGCATCATGTCACTATCCGGTATGGGGAGCGAACCATCCTTAATGATATCAACTGGACCATTCGAAGTGGCGAAAAATGGGCTCTATCCGGAACCAATGGATCGGGAAAATCAACCCTGCTGAGTCTGATTTGTGCAGACAATCCACAGGCCTACTCGCAACAGATCGATCTTTTCGGTCGCCGACGCGGAACCGGAGAGAGCATCTGGGAGATCAAACGCCATATCGGGTATGTCTCTCCCGAAATGCACCGCGCCTACTTAAAAAATCTGCCTGCGATTGACATTGCCGCATCGGGGCTCTTCGATTCGATCGGACTCTACCGCACAACGACCGACCAACAACGGCAGCAGTGTATGGGTTGGCTCGAAGCATTCGGTATCGGCAATCTTAGTAATCGTCCCTTTATTCGGCTCTCATCCGGCGAACAGCGGTTGGTACTGTTGGCCCGTGCCTTTGTCAAAGATCCGGATCTGTTAATTCTGGATGAACCGTTGCATGGGTTGGATCTCTGCAACAAGGTTCGGGCCCGTGCCGTCATCGAAGCCTTCTGTCAACGGGAGGGTAAAACCATGATCTACGTCACCCACTATCCGCAAGAGTTGCCCTCCTGCGTGACCTTACACAAAGAGCTGACCCGATATCAATAATCAAGTCAGCTCCTTTATTTTACTGCCAGCAGGGAAATAGCTTAATCTGCTTACGACCGGAAGCACTGTGGAACAACCCCTACGCCTGCCATCGGACGATTTAAAGTTGCTCTTATCTTTCCCCTTCATTACCTCATCCAGGCATTCAGGCTCCCTGTGCATCGATCGAATCCTAATTTGTAGTTCGGTCGCAAC
This sequence comes from uncultured Alistipes sp., assembly GCA_900545315.1. Lineage (GTDB taxonomy): Bacteria > Bacteroidota > Bacteroidia > Bacteroidales > Rikenellaceae > Alistipes_A. Next base: position 53,862 of record UQYM01000013.1, on the reverse strand, counting down.
CGATCAGTCCTGGTGAAAAACCTCCTCCATTGAGGCCCACCACTCGCCTTCGGCACGCGTTTCGAGCGGTTCTTGACAAGGTTCGCATACAGCCCACCAGCGTTGTGTCTCCGGGTCAGCCGCCATCTTGGCCATATCCGCCTCGTAATCATCTCCGACATACTCGTAATAGCTGAACAGATAGCCATCCTTATAGTAAATACTATAATTGCGCAACCCACATTCAGCAATCATTTTGCTGACACCAGGCCACACCTCAGCATGCAACCGCTTATACTCTTCGAGCTTTTCGGGACGTACCCGAATCACACTGTCGTAACGTTTCATTAATTTTACGGTTTTAAGTTAAACATACAATCAATCGAAGTAATATCCTTGATGGATATTACCTGCACTCAGCACTCCACAGCAACACCAACACTATATCAACCCGCTCCGTCAATTACTGTGCCACCGCATCGAGGCGATAACTGCCACCCTGATGCACCGGGAATGTGGTCAAATAGTAGCCTCCTGCAACGGGTTGACTCGTCGCCAAAACCTCTTTTTTAGCTGAACGGTCCTTATAAGACGTGCCAGCCACCCGGACCTGGACAGGCACATCGGTACGCACTGTGCAAGAACCATCACGTGTTGCACGCACGACCGCAGTGGTTAGATGACGGTTTTCCCAGGTCATATCCACTTCATAACCTCCACGACCACGGGCCCCTTTGACCTCGCCGGTCGCCCAAACGGTCGGCAATGCCGGCAACAGATGCAACTCTCCGAGCTGACTCTGCAACAGCATCTCGATAACGCCGGCCGTTGCACCGAAATTTCCATCGATCTGGAACGGCGGATGGGCATCAAACAGGTTCGTATAGATTCCGCTGCCACTTCCCTTGTAGGTTTGGTAGCTGGTACCGATATTATCGGTCAACTCCATGGCATTTCGCAAAATCAGATGGGCATGATCCCCATCGAACATGCGTGCCCAAAAGGCAATTTTCCAGGCACGGCTCCAGCCGGTACCGTAATCTCCGCGGTCGATCAAAGTACGATGCGCAGCCGCTGCATACACCGTATCGAGAGCCGGTGAGATGGAATGGCCGGGATAGAGTCCGATCAGGTGCGAAACGTGACGATGTTGTTCGGTAGAGTCGTCCTCCTGGTGCTTCCACTCACGCAGTTGGCCCCACGAACCGATTGTCAACCCTTGATCGAGACGCGAAAGTTTTCCTTTCAACTCTTCCACAAATTGTGGATCATTTCCGAGAATCTGTCCCGCCTCCAACGTCGTACTGAACAGATCCCAAATCAACTGCTGGGCATAGGGAATACCGGCCTCCCACGGACCATGTTCCGGTGACCACTCGTTGGGAGCCACCAATTTACCGTCATCATCGACAATCAACCGGTCAAACCAGAATTGACAAGCGGATTTCATCACCGGATAGGCCACATTGGCCAGGTAGAGACTATCGGGATTGAATCGGTACTTATCCCAGACATGCATACAGTACCAAGCGTTTGCCGGTCGGTTCCACTTCCAATCGGAATACCCGAAGATGTTATTCTGGGTCTTCAGCGTCCACCCGGAACAATCCAACTCTGCCGCCATCTTTTTCCATGAGTCATGCAGTTGCGACTCGTTATAGATGTAATTAACAAAGGGTTCATGGCATTCGGCCAGGTTGGTCGGTTCGACAGGCCAGTAGTTCATCTGCACATTAATATTGGAGTGGATATCACTTTCCCAAGGCGGGGTGTTGCTATCGTTCCAAAGCCCTTGCAAATTCGAAGGCAGATCGAGTCCGGGACGCGAAGAGGCAATCGACAGGTAGCGACCATACTGGAAATAGAGCACATCAGCAGCCGGATTGTACTCGCCATTGTTATAGCGGACAAACAGTTCATCGGTCGGGATGGTTGGTGTAACATCCCCCAGGTTCAACGACAGACGACCATACAACGCCCGATAATCAGCCAAATGGTCCGCACGAATCGCGGCATAGCCTTTCTTGACAGCCTGGTCCATACAAAAATCGCTGGCAGCTATCCAATCCGAATGGGTCAGATAATCGGGACTTTTCGGATCGTAATCGGTGACTGCACAAAGCAACAGTGTCGCCGCATCGGCACCGGTCAAGGTTAGTGTCGAATCTCCTGACTCCAATTGTCCACCCTCATGCAAGACCACCAGTTTTGCATAGTAGGAGAGCAGGGTCAGTTTGCCCGAGATCGTAATCGCATTTTCGGAGACTTTGCACACTCCCGGGTGGGCATCGTCCATACGCACGGAGAATGAGATCTTCCCCTTTTTGTCGGCTGTAAAACGCATCGCGATCACATTATCGGGATAGCTGGCCAGATATTCGCGGTGATAAACAACGCCATTCTGTTTATAAGTCACTTTTGCCAAGGCATCGTCAAGATCAAGCTCGTGACGATATTCGCTATAAGGCTGTTCTCCCTGCGCCCCGAAATCAATAAAAATATTTCCGAAATTTTGGTAAGCACCACGCACTGTCGTACTACCTGTCCAGAGGGTTTTGTCGTTAAATTGCACCCGTTCGACAGGCAGGCCACCGAAAATCATAGCCCCGATCCGACCATTACCGATTGGCAAAGCCTCCTTCATCCAGTTCGAAGCAGGGCGGGTGTACCACAACACCTGCCGAGTCGGCTGTTTTTTAGGGGCTGCACATAGTTCACCGAAGGACAGCAAGGCCACACCCATCAAAACACAAAACGAGATCAACGTTTGCACCTTCAATCTCATGTTTCTCATAACTAAAATTTACCTGAAAAAACAAAATTTACACTTTTCTTTACACCACAAATTCTCAATTCGATCAAATTGTAGCAGAGAGGAATGAGGTTCTAATTTACAAAAATTTCCCGAAAACACCTAACGCATCTCTATAAGGGTGAACTCCATACAACGGAGAATAGATAGTCCGAACATATTGCCACGGCATTAGCTTTTGACAAGGCCACGAGCAAAAAGTTTATTGACACCTACTGCCGTTATTGTAAAGAGATTTGGGAAGCCCGTGCTACGAAGATTTCCCACAAAGGCTCCACACGCTCGGATGAAGAGGTCGAACAGGCCATTAAAGCTCAGTTTGAACGGAGTCGCAAGATTTTAGACATTCGCGAAAAATTTTACAACGAATATCGCAAATTCTTAACACCCAAACAGATCCAAAGCGTTTACAATCAAGAGCGAAAGATCATGCTTCACCTCCAAAACCGATGGAAGTGAGCGCACGCCTACCATCCGACAAACAGGCCCAATCTTTCAATCCAACCCGATTATCTGAAATACAAACCGTTATTCGATCAAATCAATAACCACGATTCCAATTAAACTACGCCCCATACCTGTGAATAAAAAAAGAGGCAGCCTTGAGTGGCTACCTCTTTTATTATCATCTGACCTTGTATAAGGCCTGGCGTTCGGCTCATGTCCTCTCTGAAACGCTGCAGTGCGTACGGACAGAGAAGTCAATCGGATAGTTCCGAAATCACTGCGACACGCATGAAAGAGGGGCGAAATTGCATAGGCTTAAAAATCCGGCGACACTATGCGGGGACTTGACAAACGAATTGAATCCAGAAACTTTGCAATGCAAATCTGCAAGTCTGCACGTTTCAACAAAGATTTCGCTTCAACCGAAACAGGCATAATCCCTATTCACGCCTCTCTCTTCTGGTAACAATCCGCATGACACTTGTTCCGAATAGAGCTCTCTTATCGAAGATCAAAGCTGATTACTTACCCTTCTTCGCCCCGTTGCGCCGACATGAAACCACTCCAACGAGTTCGCACGTGCTCTCGCCGTTACATTAAAACTCCAGCGTAACCACGTAGTCAATGTCGGTCGGAACCTCACCGAGGTGCAACAGAACGCCATCTTTATCCTGCGAGAATTTCACCGGCTGGTTGTCCACAAACCGAACCGCTTTTTTCACCTTCTTGTCGGTGATGGGCAGGAACAGAGCATCGTCCTGAAGGTCGAGGATATGCACATAGAGTTTGTTGTCTTTCTGAGTGGTCACACCCCATGCACGCTGCGGCACAATGCCTCCACGCGTACCATAGATTGTTTCACCATAAACCTTCATCCATTTCCCCATCTCCTTGAGACGATCGATGGCCAAAGCCGGAAGTTCACCGTTGGGCTGCGGACCGATATTCAACAACAGGTTGGCGTCATTGCCGGCTGCCTGCACCAGATACTGAATCAACTCTTTGGGCGATTTGTAGTTCTGGTCGTCGATCTGATAGCCCCACATGCCATTCATAGTCTGGCAAGTCTCCAGCGGCAGTGTACCAATCTCCGAATCGGGCGAGAAACCGGAGGTATTCTGTCCCGGCAGATCACGCTCGAACATCTGGAAATCCTCACCGTCAAACGGTTTCTGATGGTGGTTATTACCGATCATACAACCCGGCTGCAAACTGTGAATCAACTTGTACTGTTTGTCGAGCTGCCAGCACTCATCGAAAGGTTTGTCCCACCAACCATCGAACCAGATTGCTCCGATCGGACCGTAGTTGGTCAACAGTTCGGTCAGCTGGTTGTTCATGAAATTCCAGTAATCTTTCCATTCGCCATGTTCGGTACGACCGGTATTGTGGCCATGTTTACCCAGCGGATAATAGTCCGGACGGGTCCAGTCCATGTGCGAATAATAAAAGTGGAGACCGATGCCCTGTTTTTGGCACTCCTCGGAGAGCTCTTTAATAATATCACGTCCGAATGGGGTTGCATCGACGATGTTGTAATCCGAATATTTCGTCTTGAACATCGAGAAGCCGTCGTGATGACGCGAAGTAATGGTAATATACTTGGCCCCAGACTCTTTGATAGCTGCGACCCACTCCGCCGCATTGAACTTCGAGGGATAGAATCCGGAAGCCAGTTTGGCATACTCTTTTGCATCCAGTTTGTTCAGTTCGAGCGCCCACTCGCCGGCACCCAACATGCTGTAAATGCCCCAGTGGATAAAAATGCCGAACTTGTCATCCTGAAATTTTTCACGGTTGCGCAGATTCTCTTCGGTGGGCACATATTTGTCCTGTGCCGAGAGTTGCAGCGAAAAGGCCGCCAAGAGCAGCAACGATACAAAAATTTTTTTCATAATGATTTGGTCAGTATTCAGTAAAAGATTTGTTCCAAAGGTAACAAAAAAACGGGCAATTCCTAATTTCCTACGCCTTTACACGCCGAAATTGTCACCTTTCGCACCACTCGTAGGCGGCTACACCACTCTCAAACATCGGATATCGGCCCCCTTTTCTGCGAATTCCAGTGGCTGGAGCGCATAAATCCAGGTGAAATCGCTATCTTTGAGGACCTTTGTTAAAACCATAATCAATTTCATACCGAAGAGAGATATGAAGAAAACATTCGGCCTTTCACTGCTTTTGATGGCGGGAGCCATGACCCTCTCCGCCCAGCAGCCCAGTGCAGTGGATCGGGTCAACCCGATCATCGGCACCAACAAAATGGGACACGTATTTCCGGGGGCTTGTGTACCGCACGGCATCGTTGCGTTGAGTCCCGACACGGATACCATTCCGCACAACGTCAATGGAGTTTACCAGCCACGTGCTTACGAATACTGTGCAGGTTACCAGCATAAGGATTCGACCATCGTCGGCTTCAGCCACACCCATTTCAGTGGCACGGGCCACTCCGATCTGGGTGATATTCTGATCATGCCGACCACCGGTCCCCTGAAACTCAATCCGGGCACTGCTACCGATCCCGATTCCGGTTACCGTTCACGCTTTTCACACGACACGGAGATCGCCACTCCGGGTTACTACGAGGTGATGCTCTCTGACTATGGTGTGAAAGCGCAGCTGACCGCCACCGAGCGTACCGGCATACACCGTTACACCTATCCGGCCGATGCCGACACCACACGTATCATCCTGGACATGAACCACGCCATCTACAACTACGACGGCAAAGTTTTGTGGGCCAGCGTGCAGGTTCTGAACGACTCGACGCTGGTGGGTTACCGCATCACCAACGGGTGGGCACGTGCCAACTACACCTATTTTGCCATGAAGTTCTCGAAACCGTTCAACAACTACGGTTACGTGGACCACAAAAAGCCCCAATACATGGGACATCTGGCCAAATTCAAGCCCAATCACAATTTCCCCGACATTCAGGGCCGTCAGATCGTATGCTATTTCGACTTTGATTTGGCAAACGATCCCACCCTGGAGATCAAAGTTGGTCTTTCGGCGGTCAGCACCGAAGGTGCCATGAAAAACCTCGAGGCTGAGGCCGGCAACAAGAGTTTCGAACAGATCGCTGCCGAAGCACGCAACGCCTGGGCAAAAGAGCTGCACATCATCGAGGCCGAAGGGACGGACGATCAGTTGGCCATGCTCTACACCTCACTTTATCACACACTGATCAATCCGTCGGTTTATATGGATGTGGATGGTCAGTACCGTGGTCTGGATCAAAACATCCACCAAGCTGACGGGTTCACCAACTATACGATCTTCTCGTTGTGGGACACCTATCGTGCGCTGATGCCTTTGTACAACATCATCAACCGCGAACGAAACACCGACATGATCGAATCTATGTTGATGCACTACAAACAGAGCATCCATCATGCACTCCCGGTATGGTCTCACATGGGTAATGAGAACTTCTGCATGATCGGCTACCATGCGGTTCCGGTATTGGCAGATGCCATTGCGAAAGGAATCAAGGTGGACAAGCCGTTGGCCCTCGAGGCGATGGTCAGCAGCTCAACGATTCCTTACTACGGCAACCTGAAGGAGTACATGGAGTTGGGTTATGTTCCGTTCGACAAAAATTCGACCGGAGCATCAAATACGCTGGAATATGCCTTCGATGACTGGACCATTTACAAAACGGCCAAAGACATGGGCGAAGACGAGATTGCTGCAACCTACAAAAAACGTGCTTTGAACTACCGCAACGTCTTTGATCGTAATTTAGGGTTGGCTCGTGCCCGTTACAGCGATGGCACCTGGAAAAAGGATTTCCATCCGCTGGGCACCCACGGTGAAGGTTTCCTGGAGGGTAACTCCTGGAACTATTCGTTCTACGCTCCGCAAGATGTCGAAGGGTTGAAGGCCTACATGGGTGGTGACAAACGTTTCATCGAGAAGTTGGATTCCATCTTCACGATGTACCTGCCTGACGAGTTCTTTGCCGAGACCGAAGATGTGACTCGCGATGGTATTCTGGGCAACTATGTACACGGCAACGAGGTGAGCCAGCACATTCCTTACCTCTACGCTTGGACTTCACAACCGTGGAAAACCCAATATTGGGTACGCGAGATCATGAACAAGATGTACAAAAACAACATCGACGGTCTGTGCGGCAATGATGACTGCGGTCAGATGTCGGCTTGGTACATCTTCACAGCTATGGGCTTCTATCCGGTAGCTCCGGGCACCGATCAGTATGTAATTGGAGCGCCCTACCTGCCCTATATGAAGGTTAACTTTGAAAACGGCAAGAGTCTGGTGATCCGTGCCGACAAAGTGAGCGACAAAAACCGTTATGTACAGAGCGTAACGTTGAACGGTGAGCCGGTCAAAACGGCCTACCTGACGCACGATCAGATTATGAATGGCGGAGAGTTGAATTTCGTTATGGGTCCGAAACCCAACAAAAAACGGCTCTTCACTCCTGAGCAGCGTCCCTATTCGCTGACGCAAGGTGAATAAAGCATCCAAGATAAGGTTCGATTGACGGTAACCGCATTTTACAGCAAAACGATTACAAGCTATCAATCGACTGAAAGCACTAAAGCTGCCGGCATTTTTTGCCGGCAGCTTTTTTTATTCACATGACTCGCCACGATCGTGACTCAAGACACGCGGCCAAACCACCGTACGATCTCGATATACAACGATCCATGTCTCAGGGAAAACCGTTATGAATCAAACAAAAGCCACATGACACATCCCGACAAGAGCATCCGTTTCACATCAAACGGCACATGACACACCAATCAAAGTCCCGTCACGAACCGAATTCCATAACCCTCGACAAGACTTAATCCATCTGAATAAATATTTTCTTATCTTTACACAGCTAACCTACAATAAACCTGACAACTGATGAGACGATCACTACTGTTTCTGTTCACAGCACTGACACTCACCGCATCATTGCTGCTCCACGGCTGTAGCACCAACAATCAACAAAGCCACCTGATCGAATTCCCGGAGCCAGCCCGTCCTGCAGGCCAACAAGATGTACTGCAGTTGCGGTGTGATCCGATTGACACGGTGCGCATGGCCTTTATCGGCTTGGGGGCGCGCGGCAGCAGCGCAGTCCAACGCTATACGCAGATCGACGGAGTCAAAATCGTCGCTCTGTGCGATCTGGTTCCCGCCTACATCGATCGTGCGCAACAGATTCTGGCCGATGCCGGACTTCCCCAGGCGGCTGCCTACTGCGGGGAGGAGGAGTTGTGGAAACAGGTTTGTGAACGTGAGGATATCGATCTGGTCTATGTCTGCACCGACTGGGAGTTGCACACGCCGATCGCCGTCTATGCCATGGAACATGGCAAGCATGTAGCCACAGAGGTTCCTGCTGCACTGACGATCGACGAATGCTGGCAGTTAGTCAATACGGCTGAAAAGACCCGTCGCCACTGCATGATGCTCGAAAATTGTTGCTACGACTTTTTCGAGATGGCGACCCTCAACATGGCTCAACAGGGGCTGTTCGGAGAGGTAATCCACACCGAAGGGGCATACAACCACGATCTTCGGGGCTACTGTATGGATGACTCGACCGGTTATCATGACATGTGGCGTCTGAAATACAACGCAGCCCATACCGGCAACCCCTATCCAACGCACGGATTGGGGCCAATTGCCCAGATCCTGAATATCCACCGGGGCGATCGGATGGAGTATCTGGTTTCGGTCTCTACCGATCAATTTGGCCTGACCGATGCCGCCATCCTGCACCACGGACCGGAGAGTAATTTTGCCAAACGGGAGTACAAACTCGGGGATGTCAATACAACGATTATCCGCACCGCCAAAGGCAAAACGATCATGATCCAGCACGATGTGACCACGCCACGGCCATACAGTCGGATTCATCAGGTTGTCGGCACCCGTGGCTTTGCCCAAAAGTATCCGATCCCGCAGATCGCTCTCGATTCGGTAGCACCAGAGGGGTTGGATTCCGAAGCGCTGGCCGACCTGCTCGAACGTTACGAACACCCCATCACGAAGGCGTACGGAGAGAAGGCCCGGGAGGTGGGTGGCCACGGAGGCATGGACTTCATCATGGATTCACGACTGATCTACTGCCTGCGCAACGGATTGCCACTCGATCAGGATGTATACGATGCGGCCGAATGGAGCTCGCTGGTTGAACTAACCGAGAGATCGGTCGAAGCGGGCGGTATGCCGGTCAAGATTCCGGACTTCACGCGCGGAGCCTGGGATAAGCTGCAAGGGCTTACCTTTGCCTATGCACCGCAAGATACAACTGCTGACAAGTGATAACCGAACAGGGAAAGGTTCGGTTATCGCGTTTAATGGCAACACAAGATTATCCATTAAACCGATAATCCGACAAACCACTCCTTGCTGAAACAACAAAATGATAACTCATTGACAAAACCAGTCCAAATCTGCGTTTTAGCTTTTTGGAAAATTGGCATTGACACAAACCAACAACTCCATTGCCAGTAGCATGGACCCAAAAAAGAAAGGCTCATTCACAACAGACTGGACATCCTAAATAAGATTAAGAAGAGACGATGGAACAGAAATTGAAAATTGTCGAACAGTTCGACATTGTTGGCACCCCGACAGGAATTTCCCCGATCGGGAACGGCCTGATTAACGATACCTACCGAGTGCCGACCGCTTCACCCGAAACGCCGGACTATATTCTGCAGCGCATCAACCACCACATTTTCAAAGATGTGGATCTACTGCAACACAATATCCAGCTGGTAACCGACCACATCCGGGAGAAGCTCGTTGCGGCCGGAGCGGATGATATCGAACGCAAGGTGTTGCGTCTGATTCCGGCCAGGGATGGCACGCTCTACTACCACAACACGGATGACGACAGTTATTGGCGTGTGACGGTACTCATTCCACGTTCGGTCACACACGAGACCATGACACCGCGATTGGCCGAATTGACCGGTGTAGCTTTCGGCAATTTCCAGTCTCAGCTTTCGGATATCCCTGAAGGTACCTTGGGGGAGACTATTCCTGATTTCCACAATATCGAATTCCGCATCGAAGGATTGAAAGAGTCGATTCAAAAAGATAGCGCGGGACGTTTGAATGAGGTGCAAGGATTGGTAGAAGAGTTGCTTTCCCGTGCCGACTCCATGTGCAAGGCCCAGCAGCTCTACCGAAAAGGCGAACTTCCCAAACGGGTAACCCACTGCGACACGAAGGTCAACAACCTGCTTTTTGACGAGGAGGATCGACCGTTGTGTGTCATCGATTTGGACACGACGATGCCCGGATTTGTGTTAAGTGATTTTGGAGACTTTATCCGCACCGGAGCCAACACCGGAGCCGAAGATGATCCCGATTTGGATAAGGTATCGGTCAATATGGATATTTTCCGTGCCTTTACGAAGGGGTATATCCAAAGTGCCGGCGGATTTTTGACGCCGATCGAACGCGAGTTGTTGCCGTATGGGGCTAAAATGTTGACCTATATGCAGACTGTCCGTTTCCTGACCGATTATCTTGACGGTGACACCTATTACAAGATCAAGTTCCCGAAGCATAATCTGCAACGCTCTTATGCACAGTTCAAACTGCTGCAAAGCATCGAAGAGCACGAACAGGAGATGTCCGACTATATCGCGTCGCTTTAAGTAACATTTTACAGGCAGAGAGAGACGACCGAGCTACATGCAACTTGTCCATAACAAGGCTTTGCAGAAAAAGGAAACAGTCACACCCATAAGTAGATTATTGGGCAATATGACTTGAGAACCGCTCAAACAACCGGTGTAGCTCAAGCCGATTCTTTTATCCTTTCCACAGGGACTCTGCATGTAAGCCGACTAAAAGACAGTTCACTCTATGGGATGAAATGGTCAGTTGAGCAGCAATAAAGGTGTACTCATTTATTCTCCAATGGGAAAGCATCCACGCAAAAAGAGAAGAGAAAATGCCACCCCTACGATTTGCAACCAACTCAACGAGATCAACTCAACGAGATCAACTCAATGAGATAGAAAACGGCTCCTTTCCTGGAACCGTTTTTTTTACTACTTTTACCTGAGTAACCCGCTTCCTGAACGGAGCGGCTTATTTTAATTCTTGACGCATGAACGCACTCGCCACAGACATATCGGAAAACAGTTTATCCATCCGTATTTCACTGATTATTGCCACCTATAACCGGGCCGATTGTCTGCTCCGCACGCTGAATAGTGCTGCTGAACAGAGTCTCAACCCGGCGCTTTACGAGATCATCGTAGTGAACAACAACTCTACAGATCACACGGCTGAAACCTGCCAAAAGTTTGCAGAAAGCCACGCCAATCTGCATTTCCATATGGTCACAGAGATGCGTCAGGGACTCTCACACGCCCGGAATTGCGGCCTTACGCATGCCACCGGTGAGTTTTTTGCAATCATCGATGACGATGAGTTGATCAACCACGATTTTCTGAAAAGTTACTACGACTTTTTCCTGACACACCCTACGGTTGCAGCTTGTGGAGGCATTGTGACTCCTCTCTATGAGTTTACCGTTCCGAAATGGTTGAACCGCTATACCGAGCGGCCCATTGCCGGCACCCTCTATTTCGGCGAAAAGATTATCCCCTTCCCCAAGGGTAAATATCCGGGTGGCGGTAATATGGCGATTCGCCGCTCCGCGATTGAAAAGTATGGCGCCTTCGATCCCAATCTCGGACGTACCGGCACCTCACCGATGGGTGGCGAAGAGAAGGATATGTTTGCCCGACTGCGAGCTGCCGGAGAGCAGATTTATTACGTTCCCGGAGCCATCATCTACCACATTATTCCCCAAGAGAAGCTCACTCCGAACTATTTCGATCGATTAACCAAGATGGGCGGGAAAAGCGAACGGGTGCGCACCCTTCACATGGGACTCGGCGCCTATGTCAAGCGGTTGATCAGTGAAGGAATCAAGTGGGGCGGAACCTGTGTACTGGCTGTCGGGTACCTGTTACGCGGAGAACCGGCTAAAAGCCATTACCTATTCAAAATGCGCTGGAACATCACGCGCGGTCTGCTCGGCTGGATTAAATAATCTTACGACATTTTTATTGACCAAGGATCGCATCAAAGAGCCGACCTACCAGTCCGCCGGTCCATTGGGTCGAATCGATCCACCTACTCTCGGTGCCCACATAGTAATAGTAAGGGCTATATAAACCTAATTCCACCCAAATATCGATCGCCAACCAAAATCCGACATAAGCCTTCTTCCAAGGCTACCCCAGCAATCCTTTTTTCGAGACCAGCCAAGTCGCCCTTTTGTAGAGATCGAGCAGTGGACGCCGCCAAGCCACGGGAAGCCGATTCAGCACCCACAACTTCCACCATCCCAAACGGTAGTGTCGATTGTAGGCATACCGCCGTTCAACTTCACGTGCTGCAGTGGTATAGCCATAAATGGTATGTACCAAGGCCTTGCCAATTTCGCAACGGGCGATAAACTCATTGCAATCGGGGGTTGATGAGTCGTAGAATTCCCAAAACGAATAGGGAGTCTGCTCCATGGTATAGTTCTGTGCCGAACGGTTTTGTGCCATCAGATTGAATTCTGAGTAGCGTTGCGGAGAGTAGCAAACCGGATAACAGCGGGCAATTTTCGTCCAGACATATTGATCTTCGCCCAACTTCATCCCCTCGGGGAAACCGCCCAACTGTTCAAAAACAGCCCGAGGGATTGTCACACTTGAGGTTTGGGTAAGATTAACATGCATGGCTGTCTGGAAATAGTTCGCCACGATTCCCTCCTGCATGCCCGTTTCGTTGGGGAAGACCCCTTCGGGACGATGTACTTCGAACCCCATACAGTACATTCCGCATCCGGGATAACGTTCGATCACTCCGGCGACCCGTTCCAGATATTCCGGTTTCCAGAAATCATCGGCATCCAACAGGGCAACATAGTTTCCACGGGCATGAGCAATGCCACAATTCCGCGCGACCGAAACTCCGCCATTCACCTGTCGAATCAACTGCAATGTGGGCAACTGAACCTTCATCTGCTCGACCAGCTCCGCTCCGCCATCGGTCGAACCGTCATCGACCACAATCACCTCCAACGGGGCATATCGCTGTGAGGCCACCCCCTCGAGGGTGTGGACAATCTCCTTCGCCTTATTATAAAGCGGTATGACCACCGAAAAGTCGATTTTCATGTTTTTATTGATTAAGCAGGCAATGCTTCACTTTATCCGTTGCTCAACATGCTGTCAAGCAGCCTTCTTTTGAGTCCGTTTCATAGGAAGGCCACGACTCAATCCTGTGCCCCCCAACACGCCTAACCGCAAATGGTTCAAACTATCCCGCCGCCCATTTATGATGATACTGTCTCACGAGATACGTGCTCTACAGAAACCTGTTCACAAACTCACTATTTCTGCGAGGGGCGATCCGCTGCAATACGATCGAGGGTAGAGGAGACCTGCTGCTGCAACTCCTTCACCCGATTGCGGATGCGATCACACAATCCGGCATAATCACTCCACAGCCCATCGACCTTTTCGCACACCCGATCCACAATCTCGCCGCTACTCCACAGGGCGTCCTGGTCTGCCTCGATCACCAACACCTGCTGATCCAGACTATCCCCGATCACCCCCCGGAATTTCGTACTGTACGACAATGAGATTGCCGGTTTCCCGCCTTGGAATGTCGATACGGCTGCATGCATGCGTCCTGTTATGGTAAACAAACCGCCCTGCAACACAAAACGGGCCCGGGTCTGATAGATTTTATCGGTGATCACCACCGTTCGTGCCTGGATTGTTTCCGGCAGACGAGCATACAACTTTTCGATGTACTCCCGTTCATCCCCGTAACGACCAAATGTGTGAGCCAGCAAAACAATCTTTTTATCAGCCAGCCGTTCCGTATCGGCCAACCGACATATCATCTTTTGGAAACAATCCAAATAGTCGGTTTCCGATTTACAGTAATATTTTCCGCCCCGCTGACCTGCCGAAACCACAACGATAAAGTAACCATCCGGCGTCAATCCGTAACGGCTCAATATCTCGTGGCCCAGTTCACGATCCGACTGCAACGGCAGGTCGGCAAAAGCCAAATCCGCACTCAGAGCGCACGACACCTTGAAGTTATCACGCATGTAATCAACGCTAACCCGATCCCGGGCATAGATCTCCAATCTCGGCATCAAATAGCGAACAGCCAGCTGATTGTACAGCGTTGAGAAGGGGCCGAGCGTCTGCCCGAGCAGGATTACGCGGGTCTGGAACGACGCCTCCCACTTTTTGAAGATATTGATGATGGGATCCGTTTTGGAGTAGTATTCCGAGATATCGTCTCCGCCCAGGACAATCAATCGGTCAAAGCCTCCTCCCTCCGGAGAGAAGAGCAGATGGTACAACCGGTGCAGCCTCCGTCCCCAAATATTGGAGATCAAGGAGGTATAACGGTCGGCAGGTTCGTAACGATGCAGTTTGATCGCTCCCCGCAGCTCTTTGCGAACCGCCTCCAGGGTTGCATCATCAGCAAAATCACAATAGAACTCCACCTCCGATACACCGTATCGATCAGCCAGCCCCTGCACAGTCACCAACCCCATCATGCCGGTTCCGTAGTTGTCCAAACTTTGAAAATGTTCGATCAGAATACGTTTCATTTTCCCTCAAATTGTTCTTGATCGCCTGTCACCCAACACGCGATTACAAACTCCATACACCCAAACGTTTATCGCAGCAACCCGAATCTCTTCAAAGTGCCGTAAATTTTGCGACGCATCCGATCCTTGAAGGTCCGTCGGGTCAGATAGGAGATCAGCGCAGGCAGATCATCCGACGTCTTGTACCGAGCGAAGAAACGGGCCCGGTTGCGGTGCGGTTTGACCGAACGCATCAGACAGGGATTCCCCGGCAGCGCCTCTGCCAACGGGGTTTCGATATACTGCAAAGAGCCTGCGATTGCAGCAAAGGCTTCCCGTCCCTTCTCCGTAAGCGGGACGACCAAAGAAGTTCCCCGATTGTCATCCATCTCGGGGTGTTTATCCCCGATACACCAGTAGTCGGCAATGGTCATGTCGCTCCCGGCCGAAAAACGGCGTGCCGGACACTCGTGACAGGATGGCCGAATATAGAGATTGTGTAGGAATCCACGCATAAACATATTGTGTGTAAAGGGTTCCGAGATTCGGATCTCTTTGGGCTCGCCTTGGTCTTCGCGGCTGTAGTGCGACACGACACAATAACGTCCCCAACCGCGATCCTCCTTGTTGCGGAATTCGAGCCGGTCGAAATGGTAAGGTCCTTGAGCCTCCACCTTGCGGGTCTGCTGGGCCAAATAGCGGACATAGACCTCCGGCGACGGCACACCGTGACAGAGCACATCCACCGCCAACAGCTTTTCATAAGGACGTCCCAGGAACCGTTTCAGTCCGGCGATCTGGCAGGAGGTTCCTACAAACATCACCTCACGTCCCTGTTTGAGTAGCGCCAGAGCACGACGGAACGAGTCACCGATCCGGCTTTGGGTATATTTCGATCCTCGCAGCGGAGCCAACTCTTCCAACGTCTCTGCCGAATCGTGTACCACCATAAAATCGGAATCGAAACGGGCTCCGAAGACCACACCACCACGAGCAATCACCTGCTCGGCCAACAGCGTAAAGACACCGCCGGAGGAGCTGGACATTCGAACCGCATCATTCGTATTCCGGCAGGCATAAACCGGCAGTGAGGCTGGATCGGGAGCTTCATTGCGGTGCAACACCGGACAAACCTTCTCGCATAATCCGCAATCGATACAAAGACTTTGGTCAATCACCGGGTAGAGGAACCCTTCGGCATCGGGCTGCATTGTGATGCACTGTTTCGGACACTTTTCCGCGCAGGCTGTACAGCCACAGCACGCTTCGGGTCGCAGAATCTGGATCATATCATTCAATTTACGTCCTGTCAGGACGGTTTACAACTTGCAATATCTGAATCAACAAAAAAGGTTACTGTACCAAAAGGTTACATCCACGGATTTCACTGCCTGAAATGCGGCCCAGAATGCGGAAACTGCCATCCTCATAGAGTTTGCCCAGATCCTGGGTCTGCAAAAAGCTGCACGAATAGAGGTTGGCCAAATCGATCAGATTGACTCCTCCGGTCGCACCATGCGGCAGCAGACGAAACGGATCGTTCAGATCCCGTACCCAGACCCGCATCCAGGACGGCGTACGGAAGATACCCTTCCCGTCGGAGTAGGCCTGAGACATCAACTCCGCCATCCCATATTCGGAATGGATGGCCTGAACCCCAAAAGCATCACACAACAGACGGTGAAACTCTTCGCGTGGCAGCTCTTCACGACGGCCCTTCATTCCCCCGGTCTCCATCACGATCACATCGTGCAGGGCTCCGCGTTGCTCCTCGGCCAAATCCCAAAGGGCATAACTGACACCGAGTAAGATTTTCTTGCCTTGATGCGCCTCCATATCCCGCAACAACGCATCGTGATCATAGAGGTAAAAGCCTCCGCCACCCCGATGAATCAACCCCTCCACCATATAGATCAACGACGAACCTTCCCGCTCGAGGTAGTTGGGTAAAAGGGCAAAAATCGCCGTCTGCTCCGCCGGACCGTAAAACAGTTCGAAAGATCGGGTAAAGGCCTCTTCGTAGATTCGAAGATCGGCCACATAATGGCGTGATGGGGTCTGCCCGGTCGTACTGCTACTGGTAAAGATCTGTTGTGGAGGATTTGAACCGCAATAGACTCGATGGCTCTTGAAGAGTTCGATCGGCAGGAACGGAATCTGTTCCGAACGTTCCACCGCCGCAGGATCGACACCCAACAGTTCGAGATACTCTCGATAAGGGGCACAAGCCTCCGCCTGGAACCGAAATATCTCCAGCGCTACCCGATCGAAATCGGCTTGGGTCGCAATCGAAAATATAGATTTTGTATCGATCATATCTACCTCTTTTCTCCTCACTAAAACACGCTATTCAACCGCAAAATCGCCACGATAACAAACCGTCAACACCATGGCCTGCCTCCGGAAGTGGTTTTATTGAGGAGATTTGTTTGTGACCAATTCATATTCCACTTCTGTTCTGGAAGCGGATCTGAAGGTCGGAGTGCTATTTTACACTTGAGGTTTCGAGCAGGTAACGTTCACAATCGATCGCTGCCATACAGCCCGATCCGGCTGCCGTGATGGCCTGACGATAACGCGGATCCTGTACGTCACCAGCTGCAAAGACACCCTTCACACTGGTTTCGGAACATCCCGGAACGGTTTTAATGTAACCCTCCTTATCCAGCTCAAGCTGTCCTTCAAAAAGTTGTGTATTGGGGTGATGGCCGATGCCCAAGAAAAAGCCGAAAGCATTGATCACCCGCTCTTCACCGCTGGTATGACGTACCAAAGCACCTGTCACACCGTTGTCATCACCAAGCACCTCGACCGTTGTGTAGCCGAACAACACCTCGATGTTGGGGGTATTCATCACACGCTCCTGCATGGCCTTCGAGGCCCGCAGATAGTCCTTGCGCACCACCATATAGACCTTGTTGCAAAGCGTAGCCAAATAGGAGGCCTCTTCACAGGCGGTATCTCCACCACCGACCACAATCACATCCTTCTTCCGATAGAAGAAACCATCGCAGGTGGCACAGGCCGAAACGCCCATACCCCGATAACGCTGTTCGGAGGGCAGGCCAAGATATTTGGCGGTTGCACCGGTAGCCACGATCAACGCTTCGGTTTCGATTTCGCGTCGTTCATCCACCACCACTTTAAACGGCCGGACAGACAGATCCACACGCGTCACCACCCCGAAACGAATATCCGCTCCGAAACGTTGCGCCTGTTTTTTCAGATCCTCCATCATCTCCGTTCCGCCGATGCCTTCGGGATAGCCGGGGAAATTTTCAATATCGGTTGTGGTCGTCAACTGGCCTCCCGGCTCCATTCCCTCATAGAGAACCGGATTGAGGTTGGCACGTGAAGCATATATGGCGGCTGTATAACCTGCAGGGGCGCTGCCAATAATCAGGCATCTAGTTTTTTCAGTATCCATTGCCGTAACTTTTAATTCATTTGAAAACAAAGATAACTTTTTTATTTGGTTTCCGCAGGTTCGGTAAAATTCAACCTCACCATCGCAAATCACACCTCAACGGCTCAACGTCTCACAAAAAATCGTTATTTTTGAAAATCTTTAAGTTTCATTGCAATTCATTCGACACATGTTTTCACAGAAATCGTTTGGCATTATCACCATATCTATCCTATTATCAGCCTGTTCTGTCACAAAATCACTTTATAAGGACAATCAGGTCAGCCGCTATAACCCCAATGCCTCAACTGCCGACAAAGAGTATTCCAATCCTGTCGAGACCGAGCAGGATCAGCAAGCTCTGCAATCAGAGCTGAAACGTTCAGAGTTGCTGCACGAAGAGGAGGAGGCATGCAAAGGAACTCCATTGCTCTACGAGCCGCTGCCCAAATATGAATTCGGCTCGACCGAAAGCGCCCACGTCCGGATTCCCATGAGTTTGAACAACCCCTTCTCAGAATCGGGCGAACTGGTCTTGCCGTTGGACAATCTGAAAAAGGATTTTTGTTATCCGTATCCCGGCAAACAGATCTCACCGTACGGCTACCGGGGACGCTCCATGCATACCGGCGTTGATATCAAAGCGATCCCGAACGATACGATCCGCGCCGCTTTTTCGGGAGTGGTGCGTATGTCAAAACCCTATAGCGGCTACGGCAATATCATCGTCATCCGCCACTACAACGGGATTGAAACTGTCTATGCCCACAACTCCCGCAATCTGGTCAAAGTCAATGATGTGGTCAAAGCCGGCGATCCCATTGCGCTGGCCGGTCGCACCGGACGTGCCACTACCGAGCATCTTCACTTCGAGTTCCGTGTCGCCAGTCAAGCACTGAATCCGAATCTGCTGATCGACACCGAAAATCGCACGTTGCAACACCACACTCTTTATCTTTACAACCGTGGTGGGACGGTGAAGGCTTCGACCCGTCCGCTCGATGCCTCTGCACTGGCCTCGGAGCAACGCACCGAGGAGACCAAAAGCTCCGCATCCAGCAACAGCTCAACCCTGCAAGCCGCCAACAAAAGTGCACATAACTCATCCAAAGCGGTTTACCACCGTATCCGCAAGGGTGAAACGCTATCACACTTAGCCCGCAAATACTCTACGTCTGTCGCCAAAATCTGTCGGCTCAACAATATCAAACCGACCACCATTCTGCAGATCAACCAACGTCTGCGCGTAAAGTAGTCACCTGCCCATGAAACTCATCGAATTTATCATTGCCTCATCGCTGTTGACCCTGCTACCCGGGCCGGACATTCTGTTCGTCCTGACCCAAAGCATGATCCACGGACGGAAGGCAGGTATTTCGGTAGCTTTGGGGCTCTGCTCAGGGCTTTTCGTCCATACCGCAGCTGCGGCACTGGGGCTGTCACTGATCATCTCCTCGTCGCCCACGCTCTTTGCCATCATCAAATATGCCGGCATCCTCTACCTGCTCTGGATGGGCTACACCTCGCTGCGCAGCTACTACAAACAACGAAACAAAACCACCGACGCCCCTTCAGCAAATCATATAGAGGGGGAAGCTTCTCTTTGTAAATCCGAAGGGAGCTCAAACGGCTCATCCACGCTCGACCCAACGGATCAACCGACTACGGAATTCCAAGCAGCAGCATCAGAGGGTGGCCACATCGCCTCTTCACAAGCAACAATCAATTCCTCCACATCCGGGATTGCCACAGACAACGTCGATAGTGCCAATTCTTCTCCTGCAGCAGCATGCTCTGCACATTCCGGCATGGCTGTAGCGCCGTCTATAGAGGCATCCACCGCAGCGACAGCCTCCACGGCTAATAAAACGTCGATCGACGAGAGCTCTCCGTCACGCCTGTATCGGATTGGCGTCACCATGAATCTACTGAATCCCAAGGTCATTCTCTTCTTTTTGGCCTTTTTCCCGCAGTTTATCGACAAGCAGAGCACCAGTCCCAAAACCGATATGCTGCTGCTGGGTGCCATTTTTGCACTGGTTGCCGTTATCATTTTTACTCTGATTGCAACCGTAGGAGCCTTTGTTGCCGATAAACTCTCCATCGGCCAAATGTCTCCCCGACTGTTGTCCTGGATTCAGGCCAGCGTCTATTGGTTAATCGCCATCCTGCTGCTATTCTTCTAATTCCCGATCTGCATTTTTGAGTTTGCCACTGTTTTCGATGATTTGACACTTCTGTTGGGTCAGATTTCGATCGGACGATGTATTTCTGTTGATCAGACTCGACAACCTTTGCACCGGAACAATTCAGCACTCCTTGCCAAACGATCTAAAAAACTGGGCGCCCCTTCCATACAGAAAGAACGCCCATTTGTATTCCTTATTTAGTAACCGTTTAGCACATCACCAGGACAAACAGCTCGTCAAGCCGGAGACCGCACAGGTCATTCCTGACACCCCCGAAAAGTAAAATGTTTTTGCATCAAATAGCTGTAACCGATCGTAATCAGCGAAGTGATCACCTGGGAAGGGGTAGGATAGATTCCCAGTACTTCGACAAAAAATTTCAGGCAGATGTAATTCAGCACAATCGACCCCGCCACACTGATCATATAACGGAACAGTTGAGTTCGTCCTCGGAGTGGTGACTTTTTGAAAGCGATATGTTTTTGTGACCAGAAGCCGGTAAAAAAGGTGATCGGAAATACGATCAAAAAAGCTGCAATATAGGGTGATACCGCCACAACTCCCAGATCAACAATCTTTTTGTCGAGAATGAAGTTATAGAGGACAGCATACAGCACCCAGTTCAAACCAAGATTCAGACCGCCGCAAACGGCATAACGAAAAGTTTGTAAAGGCAATACCGCCCGAATAGGACGGATATAGAAAAAATCGATATATCGGGTTAAGTGTTGGGCTAAAGTCATATCGTGAATTACAAAATGCTATTCCGTATCAACAGTCTTTTTTCAAACAAGTTTTAGCGCAAAAGACTCCTACGTTATTGCTTTTGATGCAGCTTCGCACGGCGCTACACTCCAAAAAATTTTCATTGCGAACACCCTATGTTCTGCAACTTAACATGTGGAGACTCTCCGTACAGGCAATTTACCTTTTCCGCTTGGGAGATGCGGCATGCGGAGAGGCCGTGGCAGAGCCGGGCTGTATGCCTTGCTGCATCTCTTTCTGACGCTCCTGAAGAGCATACATCTGATCCCGATAGCGGGCTGCAGCCGTGAAGTCCAGATCACGCGCTGCACTCTCCATCGCTTCGCGCGCCAAACGGATCGCCACCTCGATATCCCGATCAGTCATATAGGCGGCAACCGGATCAGCAGCAGCGCTCAACGGCCGACCGCTCAGATCATACGTCGTACTCAACGACTCCCCGGAGAGCATCTTCGTACCACTCTTGATGGCCTGGCGTGGCATCACTCCATGCGTAGCATTGTAATAGAGCTGCTTTTCGCGGCGGCGGTTGGTATCCTGAATCGACTGACGCATCGAATCGGTGATCGTATCGGCATACATGATCACCCGTCCACCCACATTACGTGCCGCACGACCCGAGGTCTGGGTCAATGAGCGGGCGCTACGCAGGAAGCCCTCCTTGTCGGCATCCATAATGGCCACGAGCGACACTTCGGGCAGATCGAGCCCCTCACGCAACAGGTTCACCCCGATCAACACGTCAAACAATCCACCGCGCAAGTCATCCAGGATCTGCACCCGTTCGAGCGTATCGACATCGGAGTGGATATACCGGCAACGGATTCCCATGTGATCGAAATATTTATAGAGCTCTTCAGCCATCCGTTTGGTCAGTGTCGTCACCAAAACTCTTTCGTCCACACGGGCCCGTTTATCAATCTCTTCCACCAGGTCATCGATCTGGTTGAAGGTAGGTCGAATCTCAACCGACGGGTCAACCAAGCCGGTCGGACGAATAAACTGTTCAACGACCGAGCCCTCAGACTTGATCAACTCATAATCGGCCGGGGTGGCACTGACATAGATCACCTCATTTTCGAGGGCTTCGAACTCCTCGAAACGCAGCGGCCGGTTGTCCACAGCGGCCGGGAGCCGATAACCGTATTCAACCAGATTGTGTTTACGCGACGCATCACCACCGTACATACCTCGAATCTGAGGCACGGTCACATGGCTCTCATCGATAATCAGCAGATAGTCTTTCGGGAAGTAGTCGATCAGGCAGAACGGGCGACTGCCGGGAGCCCGACCGTCAAAATAGCGGGAGTAGTTCTCAATTCCCGGACAATACCCCAACTCCTTGATCATCTCCAGGTCATACTCGACCCGCTGTTTAAGGCGTCGAGCCTCAACAGGGCGGCCGCTCTTCTCGAAGAACTCGCACTGCTTGCCCAGATCGAGCTGGATTTCACGGATGGCCTGTTCGATGCGCTCTCGAGTGGTCACAAACAGATTGGCCGGATAGATCACCACTCGATCCAACGACTCGAGACGTTGACCCGTTACCGGATCGATCGAATGGATCGCCTCGATCTCATTATCGAAAAACTCCACCCGATAACACTTCTCTCCGTAAGCAACGTAAATATCAACCGTATCCCCTTTGACACGAAACGTTCCCTGTTTGAAATCGACCTCACTACGGGTGTAGAGTGCGTCAACCAACCGATAAAGCAACTTGTTGCGGCTGATGATATCTCCAACCTGCAACGCAATGGAGGTTGCATGGAAATCCTCGGGATTACCAATACCGTAAATACACGAAACACTCGATACGACAATGATGTCGTTACGGCCGCTCAACAGCGAAGAGGTCGCGCTCAAACGCATCTTTTCGATTCCGTCGTTGATCGAGAGATCCTTTTCGATATAGGTATCGGTTGTGGGAAGATAGGCCTCCGGCTGGTAATAGTCGTAATAAGAGACAAAATACTCGACAGCGTTTTCCGGAAAGAAGTTTTTGAACTCTCCATAGAGCTGTGCAGCCAGAGTCTTGTTATGGCTCAGGATCAGGGTCGGTTTGTTGAGTTGGGCGATGACATTGGCCATCGTGAAGGTCTTGCCCGAACCGGTAACCCCCATCAGCGTATTGTGGCGACAGTGATTCCGTAGCGCTGAGACCAATTGCTCGATCGCTTCAGGCTGGTCGCCAGTAGGTTTGTAATCCGACACCAATTTGAAATCCATACCGCAAATGTAGCTTTTTTTGCACAATTCCAGAGGTGCAGACCGTTATTGTTCGCTTTTAAAACGTACCTTTGCGACAAATCATCTGCCCGTATGAAGCTGCTCGCTATCCTTCTGCTCGGTATCGGCCTCAGTCTCGACACGTTTGCCGTATCCCTGACACTCGGTTTTGTCTGCGATCGCACCACCCGTCGTGAAAAGATTCGCTTTCTGATCGTCATCGGACTGTTCCACTTCCTGATGATCCTGATCGGCTGGTTGATCGGAGCCAATGTGAGCCGACTGATCGCCGCTTACGACCACTGGATCGCCTTCGGATTGCTTGCCTTTTTGGGAATCAAAATGATACGGGAGGGTGTCTCTTCCAAAGAGGAGGAGGTGAATTGCCATATGCTCTCGCTGCGCAACACCCTGATGTTCGGTGTCGCGCTGAGTATCGATGCACTGATCTCCGGTTTCAGTCTCGGACTGGTACGAGTCAATCTGTTTGAAGGCTCGCCGCTCGGCAATATTCTATTGGCAGGAACCATCATTGGCATGACCGCCCTGATCATCTCTGCGATCGGCATTCTAATCGGTAAGTCGGTCTCTTCAAGACTCGGCTCAAAAGCGGAAATCTTCGGCGGTGTGATTTTGATTCTGATCGGGCTTAAAGTGCTGTTTGATCATTTGATGTAACAACACCAAACACCAGGATCAGACTCTGCACGACATGCTTTTGTACTACCTTGACAGGTACTGCAGCAAGCCGTTTTGTACCCCTTCCAATCCCCTAACATCATCACTGCCTTTGAGCTTTTGCATCCAACCGCAACCTGCCGCCACTGCGGCTCAGATCAAGTCCAACCCATAAGTCTTGCCATCCATTGGTCAACACGGTTTCAATAGATCTGCCATTCCCGCTTCACAGCCCCACTTGATAGAACAACAAACACAATGCTGACCTTTCGTTACATGATCTTTCGGAACTCCGGTCCATGGGTGAGATCCTCTATACTGGAAGTGGGAACAGAGACAAAATACGCTCTTACAGTTCTCTCTTCACTCAAATAAAAGCATCCCCCGATACAAGATATCAACACTTCCTGTTTCCGTCTTTCGGGCGTCCGATTTTTCGATGCCGGCTTTCTGGAAAATTCGTATCTTTGGACTTCGGAGGCACCCATCATGATTGACAGAGATACCGTAGATAGAATTTTTGCAGCAGCCAACATTGTTGATGTAATCAGCGATTTCGTCACGCTGAAAAAACGTGGCACCAACTATATGGCCTGCTGTCCTTTTCACAATGAAAAGACACCATCCTTCGTTGTCTCTCCAGCCAAAGGGCTCTTCAAATGTTTCGGTTGTGGCAAGGGGGGCAACGCGGTTACCTTTGTCATGGAGCACGAAAACATGACCTATCCCGAAGCGTTGAAATATGTCGCCAAGAAATATGGGATCGAGGTGCATGAACGCGAGCTCACGCCCGAAGAGGAGCACCGCAACGACAACCGGGAAAGCATGATGGTGGTCTCGTCCTATGCCGCCGAATACTTTGCAAAAGCGCTGCACGAGACGCCTGAAGGACAAAACATCGGTATCGCCTATTTCCGGGAGCGAGGATTTTCCGATGCGACCATGCTCAAATTCGGATTGGGTTATTGTCCCGCCGGAGGGGACACCTTCACCCGGCAGGCCCTGAAAGATGGGTACAAAGAGGAGTTCCTCATCAGTACCGGACTGACCATCAAACGGGAGGACGGCAGCTACTACGACCGTTTCAGCACGCGTGTCATCTTCCCGATCCACAGCATCAGCGGACGGGTAATTGCATTCGGAGGCCGGACCATGCGCACCGACAAAAAGGTGGCCAAATACCTCAACTCACCGGAATCCGAGATCTACCACAAAAGTGACGTACTCTACGGCATCTATCAGGCCAAACGGGCCATCACCCAACAAGATTGCTGCATTTTGGTCGAAGGCTACACCGACGTAATCTCGATGCACCAATCGGGAGTCGAGAATGTGGTTGCCTCTTCCGGCACCTCCCTCACCGAAGGGCAGATTCGCCTGATCAGCCGTTTTACAAAGAATATCACCGTCATCTACGACGGAGACAGCGCCGGGATCAAAGCCTCGCTGCGCGGAATCGACATGATCTTGCGGGAAGGATTGAATGTCCGAACTGTGCTGTTGCCAGATGGCGATGACCCCGACTCGTTTGCCCGCAAACACAACGCCACCGAGTTGCAGGATTTCCTGCTCACCCACGAAGAGGACTTTATTTCGTTCAAGACCCACTTGCTATTGGCAGAGGCGCAGGGCGATCCGTTAAAGAAATCGGCTCTGATCTCCGATATTGTCCAGAGCATCTCGGTTATTCCCAACGAGATCACCCGTTCGGTCTATATTCACGAGTGTGCCAAACAGATGGAGATCGACGAGGAGGTTCTGCTACGAGAGGTTACACTCAAGCGGGTCGGACGTTCGGCAGGCAGCGAGGCCAAGGAGTTCGTCCGTCGGCAAAGTCTTTTGCATACGGATCGTACAACTACCCCGAGCAGCCCCAGCTACCCCAAACAGATCATTGCCGGCAGCAGTACGGAAGAGTTGGAGCACGAACTGATCAAATACCTGATCAAATACGGCGATCAAACCTTCCCCTACCGGGAGGGGAAAGAGGAGGTTCAGCTCAATGTGGCCGAAGTGATTATCAGTGATCTGGATCGCAACGGCATCCAACTCGAAAATCCGGCCTACCGTACGCTGTATGAGGAGTATCGCACGCTGTGGGAAACCGGGGCCCCCATTGACATGCACCACTTCATCAACCATCCGGATCCGGCGGTTGCTACCGCAACGGTTGACCTGCTAACCTCTGACGACAACTACACGGCCAGCAAATTGTGGCAGAAACATGACATCAGTGTCGAGAGTGAACAGGATCGGCTTCCGGTGGCCGTTCCACGTGTCGTGATTTTGTACAAGTCGAAGGTGATCGAAAAGATCATTGCCGAACTGGAGCGCAAATTACGGGACGACCAGTTGAGTGAAGAGGAGCTCGCCACCGTTACGCATCAGATTTCCGCACTGAATCAGGAGCGTATTCTGATTGCCAAAAGGCTCTCACGTCTGATTTTATAAGCTCATCAAGAGACGCCACAAACTCCCTGTTCCGAAATAAAAAGGCGTCCCTCAGAAAGAGGACGCCTTTCTATTACAACCAAACACAACTTTACAGATAATTGGTCACATTGGCCACAATCTCACCGTCAAACAGGCTGACAATGCGGTGTGCATACGAAGCATCGTGTTGAGAGTGGGTCACCATCAGGATGGTGGTACCCTCCTGATTCAGTTCGGTGAGCAGGGTCATCACCTCCTTACCGTTCGTTGAATCGAGGTTTCCGGTCGGCTCGTCGGCCAAAATCAGTTTCGGCTTGGAGACCACGGCACGGGCTATGGCCACACGCTGCTGCTGACCTCCGGAGAGCTGTTGCGGGAAATGTCCGGCACGGTGGCTGATGTTCATACGAGCCAGAATCTCGTTGACCATTTTTTTGCGTTCTGCCGCCTTGATATGCATGTAGATCAACGGCAATTCCACATTTTCAAACACATTCAGCTCTTCAATCAGGTTAAAGCTCTGGAAGACGAATCCGATCTTTCCTTTACGGTATTGGGTTCGCTCCTTCTCTTTGAGGCTACCCACCTCTTTGCCCAGCAGGTAGTACTGACCGCCTGTAGGATTATCCAACAGGCCGAGAATATTCAGCAAGGTCGATTTGCCGCATCCCGAAGGGCCCATAATAGCCACAAATTCGCCCTCATTCACCTCCAACGAAACTTGATTCAAGGCGATGGTTTCAATCTCTTCCGTCCGGAAGATTTTGCTCAGTTTTTCGGTTTTTAACAGACTCATAGCGGTATGGAATTAATTGAATGTAACATTTTTATTTATTAAAAACAACTTTTAACACAGGCGACGCCTGACTTCTCTTCCTAATACAGTTCACATTTTTTGGTGACCTACTCCTGTTTAAATGAGTGGGAAGGATTTTCCGTGGCGCTGCGGTAACTCTGCAACGTTACGGTCCCTATGGTAATCAACAACACGATACACAGGGCTGCAACAAAGATCCAAACACCAATCGGCGCCTGATAGGCAAAGTTCTGTTGCCAATGTCGAATGATCAGGAAGGCGGTCGGAGCAGCCAAAACAAAGCATATCAAAACTATAATCACGTACCGACGATTGAACATTTGCAAAATATCGACTACGGTTGCGCCATAGGTTTTGCGCAGTGCAATCTCTTTGCGGCGGTACTGCGTCTCAAACAGGATCAGGCCGAATGCACCCAATGTAGAGATCAGCACGGCCAATAGACTGAACAACGTAATCTGAGCGGCTTGGCGACTCTCTTTTTGGTACATACTTCCGATCGACTCATCGAAAAAGTCAATCTTCAAGCGACTTTGAGCTTCCGGATCAAATGCCAGCATCGTTTTCTGAATATCCTTGATCGTTTTGATCACATCTGGTCCACTCACCTTGATATAACAGAAGCTCAATGGAATCCATGGATTACGGCCAAAGACATATAGGGCAATATTACTAACAGGATAGTGAAGCGGTCTGAAATTGAAGTCCCGAGCAATGCCGGCGATCTCCGCACCTTCTGGGATCCCGCTATGATTCTGCATCCGTCGGCCCACCTCCAAATCATAACGTTTTTGAGCCGTTTCATTGAATATAAATGTTCCCTCTTTCTGTTCATCGTCCAAGGTAAAATCCCGTCCCTGGACAATTTGAATGCCCATAACTGCCGGGAAATTAGGCGAAACCGGAATACAGGTAAAATTGACACTCTGATTATTGTATGTCCGTCCCCAACTCATAGGCGGATCTACCACTCGAGTTCCAGAATAGGCAACGTCCACAATATTCGGATTCTCTTTGAGTCGATTGGTCAAGGCTTCTTGGTGCTGCATCATCTTGTTACTCAATTCGGTAACCAAGATATTTTCCCGATTTAATCCGATATCGTAATTCCGCATGTAGGTGTACTGCCGCCATATGGAGAGGGCCACAATAATCAACGCCAACGAGATAACATATTGGAACCCGATCAATACCGTCCGCAATCTTCGCCCCTGAAGCGACAATCCGAAGGAGCCCTTGACCACCATAGCTGCCGGGAATGAAGTACTGTACCAAGCCGGATAGATCGAAGCCAGAAAACTGGTCAACAACGCGATTCCCAATGTAACCCAACAGATCGGTAGATTGGAACTTAAATGAATATCGGCACTGAACACGCTGGCAAGCGAGGTTCCGGATAAGATATATACGATACAAAAGCCAAGTCCCAAGGCGATCAGATTAAGTACCAAAGCCTCAAAAAGTTGTTGAAAGCGCAAACCCCAAACACCGCTTCCAAGCACTTTTCGGGTATTGATATTTCGGATACGCCTTGGGATCAAGGCCATAGAGAAATTGATAAAATTGATCATCGCCACGATAACGATCAGGATTGCAACGGCGATCATCGAGTAAGTCGTATTGATATTTCCCTTCTGCTGCTCTTGATTCCACGGGCTGAAATAGCGATCAGGCAAATGGGTCAGATGCATATAGTGATACGTAGAACGTTGCATCTTTTCAGCAACGTCAGTTGCCAATTTGGCGACCGCCTCTGCCTCTTGAGGCGTATTGACCAACAGATAGAGCTGATAATTGAAGTTTCCAGACGAATTGATATCTACGTTACCAAGATTTTTTATGATACCGTTTTCCAACGAGGCGTTTCGAGGCATATCACGATAAACGGCCACTACCTCAACGGTATCGGCTCCCAAAATATTTTGGGTAACGATATTCTGCCCAATGGGGTCATTGTGCCCAAAAAGACGAGCGGCCGTACTGGCGGCAATAATTGCTTTACCACCGATTTTAAAATTCTCAAAATTACCTGCAACGGCTTCCAAGCCGAACACTTCAGGGAAATCATCCGACGCGCCAAACACAACCTCTTGTACCGCAGAGGTACCACCCTTCAAAGGATCATAGGCCCAATATTTGTTGCTGGAGGAGCAGTTCCGATAGGCTCCTTTGCGAATACTGGGTGAAAGGGCAATGATCTCTTCAGCCCACGGTCTCGACATCGTACTTGTATAGGACTCTCCCGGTGCTCGTTGGCGTTCCACGCTATATAGGTACTCAGAGGTCGAATAACAGGTATCGAAGGTCAACTCCTGATACACCTGCATCATGATAATCATAAAGGAGGCAAAAGCGACACTCAGTCCGATCACATTCAGTAATGTCGCAGCTTTGAAACGAACCCAAACTCGTAATATGTTCTCTCTCATGGTCACAATTTTTTGAAAAAATTATATATGTTACTCCTGTTTAAATGAATGGGAGGGGTTTCCTGTGGCGCTACGATAACTCTGCAACGTTACGGTTCCCAGCGTGATCAGCAATACAATGGCCAGTGCGAGGATAAATATCCAGACCGTAATCGGCGCCTGATAGGCAAAGTTCTGTTGCCAATGTCGAATGATCAGATAGGCAGTCGGAGCCGCCAACACGAAGCATATCAAGACGATAATTCCATATCGACGATTGAACATGTACAGAATATTGCCGATTGTAGCACCATAGGTTTTGCGCAAAGCGATCTCTTTGCGGCGATATTGTGTTTCAAACAGAATCAATCCGAATGCCCCCACCGTGGAGATCATCACAGCCAGCAGACTGAATGCGAAGATCAGCGAGGCCAATCGCTTATCGGCGGCATAATGTTGTCCCAACTGTTCATCGAGAAAATCGAGTTTGACAATATTACGTGCGTTGGGATCGATCGCTAGCAACGTCTCCTCGACAAATTTTTTGGTGGCTTCGATTTTGGCCCCATTGATCTTTACATACAGCTGCAGCAGAGGCCAACCCGACTTTTCGTTGCAGACAAACAGTGCCAACGGCTCGATCGAGTAGTAGAGCGACTGGAAGTTAAAATCGCGTATAATGCCCACAACCTCACCCGTGCTGCCAAACGGCGTTGCCAGACGGTTACCCACCTCTACACCGGTTTGGTATTTTGCCGTCTGATTGAACAGATAGGCTCCCTCTTTTTGTTGGTCAGATTCCTGAAAATCACGCCCCTCTACAACCGGAATACCCATGAATTTCGTAAAGTTAGGAGCTACGGGAAGTCCCGTGAAGTGCAACATACGATCCTTGTAAGGGAACGACCACTGGTAGGAACCGCTCCCAACCACATTAACAAAGGAGAAGGTGACATCCAGCACATCCGGATTCTCTTTCAGGGTTTGGGCAATGGCGTTTCGTTGCAATGTCATTTTAGGAGAGATCTGGGTGCTGAGGATATCGGTGTAATCGATGCCTATATCGTGATTACGCATAAAGGCATATTGTCGATAGACGAACAGAGCAATAATAATCAGGGCTATGGAGATGAAATATTGCAGAGCGATCAACCCGGTACGCAAACGCCTTCCCTGCGCTGACAAGCCGAATGAACCTTTGATCACCCAAGCAGCAGGAAACGACGTGCTGTAAAAGGCGGGATAGAGTCCGGCAATCAAACCGCTCAACAGGGCAATGCCCAGTGTCAAACCGGTCAGGAACAGATTGTCCTCGATTCGAATATCGGCAGCGAGTAGCGAGGCAAAGCCGGTCCCCGAGATCAGATGCACCAACAGCAGCGCCAATACACCGGAGACAAATGCAATGATCATGGCCTCGACAATCTGGTTAAGCCGCAACACCCAATTTCGACAACCGAAAATCTTATGGGTATTGATGTTGCGAATGCGCCGAGGAATTAATGCCGTTGAGAAGTTTACGAAATTGATGATCGCTATCAACAAGATCAACACAGCGATAGCAATCAACGAATAGACCGTGGTCATATTGCCCTGGCTGCGGAATCCGCTAGATGGCGTAAAATAGTAATCGTGCAATTCGACTACACGAACCGGCCGGGTTTGAGTCAAATCGGCCTGCGGGAACCAAGAGGGATAACGAGCACGGAGCATCTGTTCGACACGAGCTGCCTGTTGAGGAGTGTCGATCAGCAACCAAACCGAATAGACAAAATAGGAGTTATTGACCGTAACATCTTTCTCAATATTGATAATCACTCCGTTGGGGATGGTGGAGTTGGTCGGCAGATCCTCATACACGCCGACCACCTGAATGGTGGACAAGGTATCTTTCGTTACCCCTTTCCAACTGAGTTGATGCCCGACGGGGGATTCATTTCCGAACATACGACGAGCTGTACTTTGCGACAACAGAGCTGCATTCGGGGTTTTAAACGCCTTCGGATCACCCTCGACCCACTGCAAACCGAAAAGTTCGGGCAGAGAAGCCGATGCCATGACCATCGGCTCGACAAATAGATTGTCGTTCCCTTGTTGAGGGTCAAAGAAGCTGGCTTCGCCAGCCTGTCCATCAGCAAAAGCCAACTGGCGAATATCGGGTGAAGATTGGGAGATCTCCTGAATCAGGAAGGGGCTCAACATGCCATCATACTCTTGCGAACCGTTCGTATTCCACATATCGACACGGTAGAGTTTTCCGGAATTGGCATAGCCGGTATCGAAGGTCAGATCATAGCGCACCTGCGCCATAATGATCATGAACGATGCAAACGCGACACTCATTCCGATGATATTGAGCAGTGTAGCGGCCTTAAAACGAACTAAAAAGCGCAACATATTTTCAAATAGCGTTCTCATAATATTAGTCTGTTAAGATTTTCCTACATTTTTTATCAGCAACATCAAAGGAAGCTATGCACTATTCACTTTGCTGCAGATCTGCCATTCCCTCAAAAGAACCTCTCTTTACGGGCTGCGATCTGTCTTTCAATCTTCACTTGCTGCCTGCTATCTGCTCCTCTTGCGACTTACAAGGCGGTGCAACCGTCCCTCTGCCACCCAGGCGCCTTAGCAACCAGGATTTTTTCGAATATTACATGCCAAAAACATACCAATAACATAACTATATGATTATCATAGAATTTCCACTTCACCAGTCAATAAAAAAGTGTCAAAAAAAGACACACTGTGTCCAAATAATTGACACTTTATATGACAAACAGGGATTTTCGCGTTCTTTTAAAGGTACATTTATTATCGGTAAATATGTAAATTTGGGAAACCAGCAACTGCGTTTATGGCCAGAAAAGATAAACAGGGCAAACTTTTAATAGTCGATGATAACAAGAGCATTCTGATCGCTTTGAAGCTCCTGTTGAGCAGCTATTTCGAAACAGTCACCACACTGAACTCCCCCAATAATCTACTCTCGACTCTCCGAGAGGAGAATTTCGATGTGGTGCTGTTGGATATGAACTTTTCGGCTGGGGTCAACAACGGAAACGAAGGTCTCTACTGGCTGGAACAGTTGCGCAATGCGGCTCCATACGTGCAAGTGGTTCTGTTCACCGCCTATGCGGATATCGATTTGGCCGTTAAGGGGATCAAAGCCGGAGCCGCCGATTTTGTGGTCAAACCGTGGGACAACGCCAAGCTGATCGCTACCTTGCAGTCGGTCTATCGGTTGAGTCGCTCCCGGCGTGAGGTCAAACGCCTACAAGAGATCAAACGTGAATTTCAGGCTGAGCCTCGAGCCATGTATTGGGGCGAAAGCCGTGTCATGAACGACCTGAGACAACTGATCGAAAAGGTCGCCCGAACTGATGCCAATATTCTGATTACCGGAGAGAACGGCACCGGCAAAGAGATGTTGGCGCGCGAGATTCACCGTCTTTCTCCCCGTAGGGACGAAGCGTTGATGTGCGTGGATATGGGAGCCATCACGGAGACCCTATTCGAAAGCGAACTTTTCGGCCATGTCAAAGGGGCCTTTACGGATGCCCGCACCGACCGTGCCGGCAAATTCGAAGCGGCCTCGGGCGGTACTCTGTTTCTGGACGAGATCGGCAATCTCACCTACGCGCTTCAATCCAAACTGCTGACCGTCATCCAAAACCGCAAGGTGGTGCGTGTCGGCAGCAACACGCCGCTACCGGTCGATATTCGATTGATCTGTGCCACAAACCGCAACTTGCAGCAGATGGTTACCGAGGGGTCGTTCCGGGAAGACCTGCTCTACCGTATTAATACGATTCATGTCGAGATTCCCCCGCTGCGTGAAAGGCCCGAGGATATTGAACCACTGGCCCGTATGTTTTGGGAGCGCTATGCCGCCAAATATGGCAAAAAGATCGAACACCTCTCCGACAAAGCGCTGGTGAAGCTGCAAGAGTACCCCTGGTACGGCAATATCCGAGAGTTGCAGCACGCCGTGGAACGAGCCGTGATCTTATGTGAAGGGGAGACGTTGTCCGATAGCGATTTCCTGCTCTCAACGCCGACCGAAAACACTCCGGAAGACATTTCGACCCTCGAAGAGATGGAGATCAACCTGATTCGCCGGACAATCGAACTAACCGACGGTAATCTTTCCCAAGTGGCCTCTCGATTAGGAATCACACGTCAAACCCTCTACAACAAGATCAAAAAATACGGACTTTGATTAATTTAGAGGGGTAAATTGCAGCACGGGGGATAGACAAGAGCGGTAAAAGAAGATCAAAGGATGTTTAAAAACTTGCAATACAAGTTAATATGGGTAATACTGGCCCTGATTCTCTGTGCAGTGGTCAGCACCCTTCTGTTTCTTCAAAAAACCTATCTACCAGCGGCATTTTTCACGCTGTTGACTGTCATATGTGGTATTGCACTGGTTCGCATCTACCACTACAACATTCGCAAAATCACCTTCATGTTCAATGCCATCGAAAGCGGGGATTATGCGTTTCGCTTCTCCGACAACGAATCGGCCATTCATGATAACACCTTCAACCAAACCCTCAACCGCATCAAAGGGCTAATGCTCAAAGCCCGTCAGGAGATTCGGGAACAGGAGTCCTACTATGAATTAATTTTGAGCCATGTCATTACAGGCATCGTTGTCCTCAATGACAAGGGGTTCGTATTCCAGACCAATGCTGAGGCTCGGCGGCTGTTGGATCTGACGATCTTTACCCATGTTCATCAACTCAGCCGTTTAGACGAATCGTTACCCGCTCTTTTCTTGGGATTGCGCAGCGGCGACACGCAAAGCGTTACGCTTTACAACGAACGGGGGACCTCGCACCTCTCGTTACAGGCCTCGGAGGTAATGATCCGGGGAGAACGTATGAAGATCATCTCCATCAACGATATCGATCGGCAACTGGACGATAAGGAGTTGGAGTCTTGGATCCGTTTGACCCGTGTATTGACCCATGAGATCATGAACGCCATCACGCCAATCACCTCCCTCAGTGACACGCTGCTGCAACTGCATGGAGACAAGGATGACGACATCCATCGCGGACTGGAGGTGATCCAGACGACCAGCCGAGGGCTAATCGCCTTTGTCGAATCGTACCGCCGTTTCACCCGTATTCCTCAACCTGACTTTAAACTGTTATACGTCACAAAACTATTGGAACAACAGGTTGCTTTGGGGACCGAGATCACCCCCAATGAGAAGATACAGATAGCGATCGATGTCGAGCCAGACGATCTGATGATCCAGGCGGACGAAAATCAGATTTCGCAGGTTATTCTCAATCTGATCAAAAATGCCGTTGCCGCCCTTGAGGGACGTCCTGACGGTCGAATCTGGATCAAAGCCCGGTGCAATCAGGAAGAGCATGTCACCATCGAGGTGGCAAACAACGGAGCGCCTATTCCGCCGGAGGTGGCCGAACAGATATTTGTTCCCTTCTTCACCACCAAAGCGGAGGGCTCGGGTATTGGCCTAAGTATCTCCCGCCAGATCATGCGTCTGCACCACGGTTCGATTAAGCTGCTCTACTCCAACGAACGGGAGACAGCCTTTTTACTCACGTTCCGTTAATTGGATCCTCGACTGCTGCCCAACCAACCGATCGGCCCCTGCCTCGACACCTTCATTTGTTCAGGCCCACAGCTTCGGGATCACAAACAGATCGACCTTCTCTCTGGAAGCGCTTGCTCCGGCTGGGGTAGAACAACTATTGTTCTCTTGAGCCTCACACCTGAATTGGCTTACCGGTCAGATTAATTGGTTACAACACTTCGAACTGTCTCCTTTTTTACAAGAGCCACAATCCGACATGCCTTCACATAGACCGGCTGCCACACACTCCCAGCATCCACTTCCCAACTATCTGGAGGCCAAATCTGCAGGCCATAAACCGCACCCTAACTACTACCTGCCCACATACCAAAGGCAAGCCACAAGCTACACCACTATTTTACAGTGGCCGCCTTCCGGCTCGTACCTTCATATAGAAAGAATAGCCGCCCTCACAGACCCACTCAGAGACTCCTCAATAAAAATTCGGGAAACCCAGTACCCATTATTTGTACTGAATTTCCCGAATGATGTTTGAAGGTAGATACTGCTCTCTACCTGTATGTTCTATGCGGATCTCCGAGATCCGACGACTATTTGATACCGCGCAGTTTCTTCTCCCAGTTCCAGGCAGACAGCAATGTCTCGCCGATCGACCGTTTTGCCGACCAACCCAACTCTTTGTTTGCATAGGTGGTATCGGCCCAGATCTTCTCGATATCACCGGCACGACGACCGACAATCTTATAGTTGAGTTTTATGCCGGTTGCCTTTTCGAACTCCGAGATCAGCTCCAGCACGGACAATCCGCGTCCTGTGCCGATGTTGAAATATTCGTAATTGCTCTTGCTCTTACCGCCTACCATACGATCCACCGCTACGACATGTGCACGAGCCAAATCATTGACATCAATGTAATCGCGGATTGCTGAACCGTCCGGCGTATCGTAATCGTCACCAAATACACTCAGACACTCGCGGATTCCGGCAGCGGTCTGGGTAATGTATGGAACCAGGTTCATCGGCACCCCTTTGGGCAGCTCGCCGATCAATGCAGAGGGATGTGCTCCGATCGGGTTGAAATAACGCAAGGCGATTCCGAAGAGTTCCGGATAGGCGTGAACCGTATCCCGCAGAATATCTTCACAGATCTGTTTGGTATTGCCGTAGGGTGACGTTGCCGGTTGACGGGGGGTCTGCTCGGTCACCGGTAACACCTCCGGCTGACCATATACCGTGCAAGAGGAGGAGAAGACCAGATTGCGGACCCCTTTATCACGCATCAACTCCAAAATCGTAATCAGCGACAGAAGATTATTGCGGTAATAGAGCAGCGGTTTCTGGACCGATTCGCCCACTGCTTTTGAGGCAGCGAAATGGATGATCGAATTGAATTTGTACTTGTCGAAAACTTTGCTTAATGCCTCTTTGTCGGTGCAATCCACCTGCTCGAAAGGCACCTCCACGCCTGTGATCTTGCGGACTCCTTCGACCGCCTTCATTTCGGAATTGGAAAGATTATCGACAATCACGACATCGTAGCCGGCCTCAACCAGCTCAACCGTGGTGTGGGAACCGATATAACCGGCACCGCCCGATACCAATACAGTCTCTTTCATCTTCTTGTTTGTTTGATTATAAATTCCGCTTTATCAATGAGTCCCAAAGATATGAATTATCAGGATAAAAGTGTACTTTTGCCGCGACAAATTCGCATGACTAAAACATTCAAGATATGCTTTATCCTCTGAAATTCAAGCCCATTCTCGAAGAGCGCATTTGGGGTGGGCACCAGCTGCAAGACAAGATGGGTAAAAAGCTGCCCACAGGAAAGCTCATCGGTGAGAGCTGGGAGATTTCGTCCGTTCCGGGCAATATTTCAGTGATTTCCAACGGCAAACTGGCCGGCAATACGCTCGAGGAATTGATCGAGGTCTATATGGGCGATCTGGTTGGGGACAAGATCTACAACAAATTCGGGCTGCTTTTCCCGTTGTTGATCAAACTGATCGACGCACAGGATGCCCTCTCTATTCAGGTGCACCCCAATGACAAATTGGCCAAAGAGCGCCACAACTCTTACGGCAAAACCGAGATGTGGTACATCATCGATGCGGAGAAGGATGCACAACTCTGCCTCGGTTTCAACCGCCCCGTAACCAAAGAGGAGTACCTGAAACATGTAGCAGACGGCACGTTGGCCGATATTCTGGCTCGTGTTCCGGTCAAAAAGGATGACGCCTACTTTATTCCCGCAGGGGCCATTCACGCCATCGGCAAAGGCATTCTGATCGCCGAGATCCAGCAGACATCGGATATCACCTATCGGGTATTTGACTGGAACCGAGTGGACAAGAATGGCAAGAGCCGTGAGCTGCACACCGCCCTGGCGGTTGATGCGATCAATTTCGCTCCCGATCAACATTACGACATCACGCACAAACCCGAAGTAAACCGTTCGGTCAATCTGGTCGAGTGCCCCTATTTCACCACCAATGTGGTTAAGGTCAAAGGGGAGCTGACCCGTTCCTACGAGACGCTGGATTCCTTTGTCATTTACATGGTGTTGGAGGGCAACCTGACCATGAAATGGAAGGATGGCAGCGACAAGGCGGTCAAAGGAGAGACGGTCCTGGTACCGGCCTGCTTCGATGAGATGGCGCTCGAAGGCGACGCAAAACTGCTCGAAATTTTTATTGATTAGGTTTGTACAGCGGGTACCGTCAGACGGCGAACGCGCAAACCGAAAAGTCAATAAAACTCTAAAACAGGTTTATTAAATCATCTGCATAAATCAACAAAAGGCTGGGGCATTGTCCCTGGCCTTTTATTATATCAGGATACAACAGGGCCGAGGAGGGGGGGGGGAGGAAAAAAGTATTCGCTCCTGCAATCACCTTGCTACAGCAAATCATCCGGCTGCTCATCCTCCCCGGCTGCAACCCTAATACGGGATCGGGGAGTTGGGGAAAGCACATTTAATAAATAGATGCGTATTCGGTGGTATCTTCGTACCGCTTGGCGTAATCAAAAAGCTGGTCTAAGCACCCCGTACCCTGTCCCGTAATGTCCTCTCGCTACCCTGTACCGAGCTCTGGCCACTTACAGCATTTCCGTCACCCGGTTCCATCCATCGAGCAACCTTAATGCCGACTATGCACAGCAGAAGACACCGCCAACAAATCCAATTCAAAGAGAATCAACCACTAGGCGTAGGCGAATCAGGTCTGAGATTGGATAACTCACCGAAAAATCCTTATATTTGTATAGTATAGGTTTATGTTGAGGTAAAAGCATCCGATACTTGACCTCTGCGTCGCGTTATATGTGAAGTAGCTTTACCGACGAACCGATTCGTCAGCTCTTAGGAACAGATACCATGGGATACAAGGAAGAGAAACAGCGACAACTGGATATCCGCTATATGAAAATGGCCCGTATATGGGCGGAGAACTCTTATTGCGTACGTCGGCAGGTGGGAGCCCTGATTGTTCGCGACAAGATGATCATCTCGGACGGGTACAACGGTACCCCATCCGGATTTGAGAACATTTGCGAAGACGAGGCGGGCAAGACCAAACCCTATGTGCTGCATGCCGAGGCCAATGCCATCACCAAGGTGGCCAAATCGAACAACAGCAGTGAAGGGGCCACCCTTTATGTCACTTCGTCGCCCTGCATCGAATGTGCCAAGTTGATCATTCAGAGTGGAATCAAACGGGTTGTGTATGCTGACTCCTACCACTCGATGGATGGCATCGATCTGTTGAAACGGGTCGGTATCGAAATTGTCAGGGTGGAATTGACCGAGTAGGGCACGCGGCTGGACTCAATAAACCGGACTCAACAAACTGTCCAGCAACGAATCCGATAAAATTAAGAAGCTTTTAAGCTCTGCTGTGAGATATACCATATGAGGCTGTCGACTACGTTTACCCAAACAATACCCCTGCAGCCAGCTATTGGGATCTGAAACTCATCGTTAGTTCAGGGGAGAGCGAGATACCACACAGCGTACCACTTTCGTTGGTTGAGTAAACGGCCACGAATCCATGAACGCCTTCAGAAATCTGAATGGAGCAATGAAAAAGAAAAAATATTATTCCCGCACTGAGTTCGAGTCTCCGGCTTCGTCCACGGTCGAGCCCATCGCCTCCCGGTATGCCAACGGTGAATATCGGTTGGTCAATGTTTTCGTCGAGGGATATGACGATGTCGCTTTTTGGCGGGGTATTTTTGATGACTATGAAACGGATCGGCTCAAATTCGAAATCAGTGTTCCCCCACGCAAGGATCTGGCCAAGGGGAAACGGGTATTGCTGGACATGATTCCCCAGAGCGGTCCCAACCTGCTGCTGTGCATGGACAGCGACTTCGACTACCTGTTCAACGGCAATACCGAGCAATCGCGGTTGGTCAACGAATCGCCATACGTGTTTCACACCTATGCCTATGCTACCGAGAACTACCTCTGCCATCCGCCCTCGCTACATCGGGTATGCGCCAAAGCGACCAAAAACGATACGCTGATCTTCGATTTCGAAGCCTTCCTGAAGGAGTACTCCCGCATTATTCACCCGCTGTTTTTGTGGTACGCCTACTCAGCCATGCGCAAGAGCGAACGGATCTTTTCGCTGATCGATTTCCGCACCAGCGTCCGACTCAACTACCTGGATATGAACGACAACGGACAACCAACCCTCTCTTGGTTGCAACGGCAGGTCGATAAACGGCTGTTGACACTTGAACACAACAATCCGGATTGGATCTCTCCAGTCAACCAGTTCGGTGAGCAGATTGCCCGTTTTGGAGCCACCTCAAGCAACATCTACTATTTCATGCAGGGGCATACACTGCTGGACAATGTGATCATTACGCTGCTGCGTACGGTTTGTGACCGGCTGCGAGACATGACCATCCAGCGGATCAACACCGGAACCAAACAGGGCATTGCCCTCAAAAACGAACTGAGCAACTACAACAATGCTTTGCGGAATGTCCGCGAGGTACTGCTTGACAACGAACACTACAAAGATTGTTTCCTCTACCTGCAATTAAGGAGCGACATCGAACGTTATATTGCCACTTTGG
Organism: uncultured Alistipes sp.; assembly: GCA_900545315.1. Lineage (GTDB taxonomy): Bacteria > Bacteroidota > Bacteroidia > Bacteroidales > Rikenellaceae > Alistipes_A. The sequence continues at coordinate 13,410 of UQYM01000013.1, read as the reverse complement.
AATAGCTGAGAACTCCATCCCAGCAGGACGGCAAACCCGCAACATCCAAACGGCATCTGGAGGTCCTTTTGAGTCCGCTACAATCTGAGGTGCCATTAGGGTACAGCTCCGTAAAGAGAGACAAGAATAAAGGCTCAAGACGAAAATGAGCCTTGCAACATAATCAATTACCCACTGTGCTGACACAGCACGCTATAACCGATTAAGCACTACAAGAGATGTCCGATAAGATCAAAAGTTTTCCCGCACACCTGTTCAAAAAGACTGGAGACTCCTGCCATGCGGTTCCTTCGCAGGCGGCTGTACACCGGTTTGTGGACGATCTGACCAACCTGCTTTTCCCGTTACGTGACGATCTGCCCATTACGGAGGTGCAAATCGCAGCGCGTTGGGAGAGGCTGCAACATAACTTTTTTGCCATCGTACGACCGTTGTGTACCTGTACGCAAACCGATTGCGAGACACTCGTAGAGCAGTTCTTCAACGAAATTCCACCAATTTACGACGCATTGGTCAAGGATGCGAACCGTTACAACATGTGCGACCCAGCCTCCTACTGTGCAGAAGAGGTGATCTTGTGCTATCCGGGTTTCTATGCCATCATGGTCTATCGGATTGCGCACGTAGCTTACCGGCTCCACATTCCGGTCGTTTCACGGGTCATGACCGAATACGCTCACAGTAAAACGGGAATCGATATCAACCCCGGAGCCCAAATCGGCCCCGATTTTTACATCGACCACGGCACAGGCATTGTGATCGGCGAGACCACTGTTATTGGGCGCAACGTTTGCTTGTATCAGGGGGTTACGCTGGGGGCGACCTACGTAGACAAAGAGCTACGCGGTCAGAAACGCCACCCGACCATTGAAGACAACGTGATCATCTACGCCGGCAGTACGATTCTCGGTGGCAATACGGTAATCGGACACGATACGGTGATTGGCGGTAATGTCTGGTTGACCGAATCGGTTCCGCCGCATTCGACCGTTTACCACAAACCCGAAATTCGTATCAAACCCAAAAAACAGGAATAGCCATTCGGATTTTCGCCATCGGTTCATTTGCATCTGAAATAAGTGAAAATGGCCCTTTCGAAGAGGAAGAGGGAGAAAACAAAACGGCTCGAAAATTCATCCCAATAACGATACAGAGGAATGAAAACTCGGGCTGAGCAGTACTTTTCGGCACCCGATGGCCTACCCGACCATTCTCACGAATACTCACCGTAAAAATCTTTAAGAGCGCAAACTTCTACGGCTGATTTACAGAACTGAACAACCATGAATTTTCTGCAAAACAACACGATACAAAAGTTTCTGAGAAACGACGCCACCACCCTGATTCTGCGGTTAGTGCTGCTCTATCTTTTGTGGTTTCTTTGTCGCATAGTGTTTTATCTGCAAAATGCGGCAGATATTGGCGCTCTCACCTGGAGCGAGGTACCCGAATTGCTGCATGGCGCATGGATGTTCGACACTGCATCGATCCTCTATATCAATGCGCTGTTTATCCTGCTCTCGCTGCTACCGCTACGATTGCGCGAACGGAGATGGTACCAGCGGATGCTCTTTTGGCTCTATACCGTCACCAACTCCGTGGCACTGCTTATCAATACGGCCGACGGCATCTACTTTCACTACGCCCGGAAACGCTTCACCTCGGACGAACTCTCCTACCTGCACAACAACGACAACACCGGAACGGTCCTATTGCGCGGCATCGGTGAGAACTGGTATATCGTTGTATGGTTCGCCTTGTTGATCTTCGGCATGGTCTGGTGCTATCGACGCATCAAACCGATGTCTACGCGAATCCGCAATCCGTGGGGGTATTTTGGGGTCAACCTGGTCATATTGGCTATTGGTGTAGGATTGGTGCTGGGTGGCATTCGCGGAGGCTTCAGCCGGCAGACCCGTCCAATCACCTTGAGCAATGCCACACTCTACACCGCCTCCAACCTGAAGGCTAATCTGATCTTGAGCAACCCCTTCTGCGTGCTGCGCACACTGGGCAACAAGGCGCTGGTCTATGAAAAGTTCTTCGATCAGGCAACGCTCGACTCGCTGTACACGCCTTATCACTACCCGTCAGCAACATACGACACAACCGCTCTTGCCAGCTCAACCTCTAAAGGTTCCGACAACTCGGCCACGGATCAAACAACGAACGAAGCTGGCACGGCTCCAGTATTGGGCAAACGCAACATTGTTCTCTTTATTTTGGAGAGTTTCAGCAGCGAGCACTCTGCACTGCTCAATCCGGACCTCTATCCGGACGGCAAGGGGTTCACTCCATTTCTCGACTCGCTGATGCGCAACGGCTATTATTTTACAAACGCCTTTGCAAACGGCCGCAAGTCGATTGAGGCGCTGCCATCGGTACTCTCTTCAATCCCCTCATACGAAACCCCGTTCGTACTGCTTCCTCAGGCCGTTGCTCCGATGGAGGCTCTGCCAAAGATTCTGCACAACGAAGGGTACGCCACCTCCTTCTTTAACGGATCGAGCCGAGGGTCGATGGGTTTCGGAGCCTACGCCACTCAAGCCGGCATCGAACAATATTACAGCCGCGAAGATTACGAACGGGCACACGGCACGGATGATTTCGACGGGTACTGGGGCATCTGGGATGAGCCTTTCCTGCAATATATGGGACAGACGCTCAACTCCACACCACAGCCCTTCTTTGCCTCGGTCTTCACGCTCACCTCACACCATCCGTTCGTCGTTCCCGACCAATACAAAGACATTCTGCCCGCTGGCAAGACCAAAGTACACAAGGGAGTTGCCTACACCGATTTGGCCATCCGACACTTCATGGAGGCTGCCTCCAAAGAGCCCTGGTATCGCAATACGATTTTTGTCTTTGTGGCGGATCACGTCTCGTCAGAGACCTTTGCCCCGAAGACGCTCACACCGACAGGCAACAGCCACATTATCTGCCTGCTTTACACTCCTGACGGAGCATTGAAGGGTGCCGATACCCATGTTACCCAACAGATCGACCTGATGCCGACACTGCTGGGGCTGGTCGGATACAACAAGCCCTACTTTGCCTTTGGCCGGGATGTACTGCGCGAAAAGGATCGTCCCGCCATCGCCGTCAACCGAATGGGTGAAAATTATCAGGCCATCACCGATTCGTTGGTACTCTTCTTCGATGGGCACAAAACGCTTTCCGCTTATACCCGAGCCGATACGCTGCAACAGCACGATATTTCAGTCCACCACACCCCGGCACTCGAACGTTTGGAACGCGACCTGAAAGCGCGTCTGCAACAGTACTATCAACATGTCGAAAAGAGTGATTACCTCGTAAAAGAGCCCACCGAAAAACCGTAACGTACCATTTTTTTCGTATCTTTGGATTCGTCGAAGAGTGGGTGCAAAAGGGCAACCTGCCGATCGTGAATCGCGCTTTATAGCCACTATGCACTTTTGTTAAGAAAGCTAATAGCTAATCGGTCGGAGACGAAGGAGGCAACTAATTTTGTATGTGCCTATTCGACTTTACGGATCACCTCAACAACTTTTCGACAGTGGTCACACAACTTTAAAAGGGAGGGGATACTAAAGCCCAATCAATAAAAATGTTCGGCAGACCATCGCTATACTTAGCGAAAAGGAGCGGGGTTGAATACCTGAAAGCCCAACGAGAGAGGTGACCTGCAACACGGAGCTTTGCAAAAATGGAGAATTTCATCGTATCTGCACGCAAATATCGTCCTGCGACCTTTGCTTCGGTCGTAGGCCAGTCCCATATCACCTCGACGCTGAAGAATGCCATCCGTCGCGGTCAGTTGGCCCATGCGTACCTGTTTTGCGGGCCGCGCGGTGTGGGTAAGACCACTTGCGCCCGTATTTTCGCCAAAGCCATTAACTGTCTGCATCCGACAGCCGATGCCGAAGCGTGCAACGAATGCGAATCTTGCAAGGCTTTCAACGAAAACCGCTCGTTCAACATCCATGAATTGGATGCCGCCTCGAACAACTCGGTCGATGATATTCGTAACCTGATCGATCAGGTCCGTATCCCGCCTCAGATTGGCCGATACAGCGTCTATATTATCGACGAGGTGCATATGCTCTCCGTGCAGGCCTTCAACGCCTTCCTCAAGACGCTGGAAGAGCCACCTGCACATGCGGTCTTTATCCTCGCCACCACCGAAAAACATAAAATCATTCCAACGATCCTTTCGCGTTGTCAGATCTATGATTTCAACCGCATTCGGGTCGAAGATGGGGTCGAATACCTCAAATACATCGCTTCGCAAGAGGGGGTAACCTACGACGACGAAGCGCTGCACATTATTGCGCAAAAGGCCGACGGTGGCATGCGTGATGCCCTCTCGATGTTCGATAAGGTGGTTTCGTTCTGCGGCTCGAACCTGACAACGAAAGAGGTGGCCGAGACACTCAACGTGCTCGATTACGACACCTATTTCACCGTCACCCAACAGATCCTGGAGGGGAACTATACCGATGCGCTGCTGTTGTTCGACAGTGTACTGCGCAAAGGCTTCTCCGGACAGACCTTTGTTGGAGGGCTCAACAACCACTTCCGGGACCTGCTGATGTGCAAGAATCCGCAAACCATTCCTTTGCTGGAGGTAACGGGCAGCGTGGCCGAACGGTACCGCAAACAGGCCGAAGCCTGCAGCGTCCCGTTGCTTTTTGAGGGAATTAACCTGCTCACATCGATCGACTCGGGGTTGCGAACGGCGACAAATCAACGTCTGCATGTCGAACTGGGCCTGATGAAACTTTGCGGGCTCGGTCAAAAAAAAAATAGTGACACGCTAACGCCCTCGTTGCCTTCCCTGCAGCAACATCATGCCGCTCAACAAACGGCACCAACCACTCCCACACAGGCATCTTCAACAGCCCATAGTTCACCGTTACAGGCAGCATCTGCAAGTCCAATTGTTTCTGGAGCGGGGACCGCAGCATCATCGTTGCATGCCCAACCGACGCCTCCGCAACCTACTGTGGCGCCGCAGCCACAGTCCCCATCACAGCCTACAACAGGCTCTTCAGTGGGCCCAAATCTCGGACAAGGGACACGCACAGCCACTCCGCAACCTGGCTCTGCTACTGCGCCGTCGTATAGTGCAGGTCCTGCACCTTCACAGCGTTCGAATGGAGCAAATGGCTCTGCAACAGCCCCAGAAACTAAACAGGCTGCTCCCCAACAAAACACACCAAACGGGACAACCAACCCTAACACCCTCGGATCAACGGGTCCACGGCCACAAAGACGCACATCAGGAGGACTGCCAGATGTGGGTATTTTGTCCGGACGATCGATCAGCTCCATTCTCCAGACCTCGGCAGTGACATCGGAGACAATTGAAGAGCCTGATCAGGAAGAGTCGCAAGCTGTCGAGATCGATGCCGATGTAGAGACAGCCTTGACCGAAGGGATGAAACGTCTCACCGAAGAGATGATGCACGAGCGCCCACGAATCGGCATCTTCTGTCAGGATGCGCAAGTCGAGGGGAATTTGGTTCGCATGGTTGTGCCGAATGAGTCGGCTTACGACGAGCTGAGCAACTGCCTCACGGCACTCAAGAGCAGGCTGGGCGAGTTAAGTGACGTACATGTTCCGATTCAGATTCAGGTCGATATCAAAGCCAGCACCCAAGGGCTGAAACCGATCAAAGTGGAGGACCGGCTGCGCTACCTGACTGAAAAGAATCCCGTACTGACCCGGCTGCGCAAAGAGTTGGAGCTCGATGTCGAATAGTTCGACCGAGACGACCTCAATTGAAACACGCAACACGACAATAACCCCAAAAAACGAAACGTTCTTTTCCTACGATCCGTTTGACAGAAGCTATATGTACAGACTGTGCCAGATATACATCGGGCATGCGGGTTGCATGATGTAAGCAAAGAGGGTAGATAATTTGTAGTACAGCGGTTAACACGAGTTCAGTTTCCAAGCGGCACCGTCAAAGCGCAGAAAACTATACCGTACATCATACATTTTACAAAAGACCTTTGAATCAGACACATGGCCCATCTCCGGGATTTGCTCTACTAGCACACCGATTCAATCCTGTAAATGAGGGGCCATCGTCAAACACATAAATATTTTGGCCATGACAAAAATTGCAAAACAGCTGACCGATCTAATCGGCAATACGCCCTTGCTGGAGCTGTCGAACTTCAACAAAAAATATGCACCGGAGGCAACCCTTATTGCGAAACTGGAATATTTTAATCCGGGAGGGAGTGTCAAAGATCGCATTGCGTTGGCAATGATCGAGGATGCCGAAAAGCGGGGTGTACTCAAGCCCGGAGGGCTGATTATCGAACCGACCAGTGGTAATACGGGTGTCGGTTTAGCGCTGGTGGCGACGGTGAAGGGGTACAAATTGACCCTGACCATGCCCGAAACGATGAGTATCGAACGCCGCAACCTGCTCAAAGCACTCGGGGCCAACATCGTATTGACTCCTGGGGCAGCAGGGATGAAAGGGGCGATCGACAAGGCCGAAGCCCTTCGGAATGAGAATCCAGGCTCCATCATCTTGCAACAGTTCGAAAATCCGGCCAACCCTGCCACACATAAGCGAACCACAGCCGAGGAGATTTGGCGTGACACCGATGGGCAGATTGATATATTTGTTGCGGGTGTAGGTACCGGTGGTACAGTCAGCGGTACAGGGGCCCGCCTCAAAGAGCTGAACCCTAACATCCGCATTGTTGCGGTGGAGCCGGCCGGATCTCCGGTTCTATCGGGAGGTAAACCGGGTCCTCACAAGTTGCAAGGCATTGGTGCCGGATTTATTCCCAAGACTTATGATGCCAAGGTGGTCGATCAGGTGATTCCGGTCGAAAACGACGATGCGATCCGCACTTCGCGCGAACTGGCCCAAACCGAGGGGTTACTGGTCGGTATCTCTGCGGGAGCGGCGACATACGCTGCGACCCAGTTGGCGGCTCAACCCGAAAATCGCGGCAAAAAGATTGTCGTTCTGCTGCCCGATACCGGTGAACGATACCTCTCAACCGAGCTGTACGCATTTGACACCTACCCTTTGTAAACACGATAAAATTGATTTATACCAAGCGGGGCGGCTGCATATTTAATCTTGTAGCCGCCCCTGCTTTTTTCGAGACAGACATAAACCCCAGACATCTGTAACCAACTCAACCCGCTGTGCACACCTTATGCAACACCGTAGCATCTGATGGTGTCAGGAGCGGGAATATGCACACCGAGAAGTGAATAAAACCGCGCGATCTACCCTACCTATCGCCTCAAAGACACTATGGCTGGTGCGCCACACGAGGCGACAGCAGCCACACACCCGATCAAACAATCGCACCAACTGTAACACGACACCTGTATTGAACCGTTTCACCGCTCGCGGTCACCTCCGACAAACAAAGGCAAACAAAGCGAAAAACACACCTACACAACAGCCAAATTGCTCGCAAGATTGCAGCATTTCAAGCCCCCCTCACTTGCTCGCCAGCCACTCACCCGTATTAAGCAAATAAAGTTCTAAATCGGTAGTCCCGCTCCCTTAACGGAACCCTAGGCAGGGCATCTTAAGCTGCAAAAAACAAGGTCGAAGACTCTTTCAACAAACCATTCAGACAGGACACCTCAGGCTACTACCAAAAACAAGGCCGGAGCTCCTAAATGGAAGCTCCGGCCCTATTTTGTGCGGTTCACAATCTGTCATGCCGCTCAGGCATTCCAGCAGAACCTGTCAATTAGTCTTTCAGTTTAGCTGAGAGGTACTCACGGTTCAGGCGTGCGATGTGAGCGATTGAGATGCCTTTCGGGCACTCTGCTTCGCAGGCACCGGTGTTGGTGCAGTTACCGAAACCAAGTTCGTCCATTTTGGCAACCATCGCTTTGGCACGACGGGCACCCTCAATACGTCCCTGAGGCAGTTTAGCCAACGAAGATACACGAGCTGCTACGAACAACATAGCCGAACCGTTCTTGCAGGTAGCAACGCATGCACCGCAACCGATACAAGCCGCTGCATCCATACTCTCATCGGCATCCTTCTTAGGAATAGGAATAGCATTTGCATCAGGCACACCACCGGTATTAACCGAGATGAAACCGCCAGCCTGCAGAATCTTATCGAATGCGCTACGGTCAACAGCCAAATCCTTGATTACAGGGAAGGCTTTCGAACGCCACGGTTCAATGACAATGGTATCACCATCTTTGAATTTACGCATGTGCAACTGGCAAGTGGTAATATCCTGGTCAGGTCCATGTGCGTGACCGTTGATGTGCAACGAGCACATACCGCAAATACCCTCACGGCAGTCGTGATCGAACACGATCGGCTCCTCACCCTTGTGAATCAGATCATTGTTCAGAATATCCAGCATTTCGAGGAACGAAGTGTCCGGCGAGATGTTCTCGACCGTGTAGTTCTTAAATTCCCCCTGGGCTTTGGCGTTCTTTTGACGCCATATCTTCAATTTTAAATTCATCGTTTCAAGTTTTAAAATTCCTACACGTCGAATCTTTAGTCTTTGTAGTTACGCTGTGCCAGATGAACAGCCTCAAAGGTCAACTGCTCTTTGTACATGGTCGGCTCCTTGTCGGGACCGTTGTACTCCCAAACAGCTACATAAGCATAGTGTTCATCGTCACGTTTGGCCTCTCCTTCAGGAGTCTGAGACTCAAGACGGAAGTGACCACCACAAGACTCGTTACGCATCAAACCGTCGCGTGCTACCAACTCACCCAACTCGAGGAAGTCTGCCAAACGAATGGCCTTCTCCAACTCCTGGTTGAAGTCTTTGTCCGAACCCGGAACACGAACATTCTTCCAGAAATCTTTACGCAACGCCTGAATCTCGGTAATGGCCTTCTCCAGGCTCTCTTTGGTACGACCCATACCTACATTCTCCCACATGATGTGGCCCAGTTTCTTGTGGATATCGTCCACAGACTCGCTTCCCTGGATCGAAAGCAGTTTGGCGATCTTCTCTTTGACAGCCTTTTCTGCCTCGTCGAACTCGGGACGTGAGGTATCGATCTTCGGGGTCTGAATTTCGTGTGCGAGGTAGTCGCCAATCATGTAGGGCAGTACGAAGTAACCGTCAGCCAAACCCTGCATCAAGGCCGAAGCTCCCAAACGGTTTGCACCGTGGTCGGAGAAGTTGGCCTCACCGATTGCATACAGACCCGGGATCGTCGTCATCAGGTTGTAGTCAACCCAGATACCACCCATCGTATAGTGAACGGCCGGATAGATCATCATCGGCTCGTTGTACGGGTTCACATCGGTAATCTTCTCATACATCTGGAAGAGGTTACCGTAACGTGCTTTGATCACATCTTTACCCAGACGCTCGATAGCCGACTTGAAATCCAGGAATACGGCCAGACCGGTCTCGTTTACACCGTAACCGGCATCGCAACGCTCTTTGGCAGCACGCGAAGCCACGTCACGCGGAACCAGGTTACCGAAGGCCGGATAACGGCGCTCCAAGTAGTAGTCACGATCCTCTTCCGGAATATCAGATGCTTTCTTTTTCTTCGCACGAATTGCCTCAACATCCTCTTTCTTCTTCGGAACCCAGATACGACCGTCGTTACGCAGAGACTCTGACATCAGCGTCAGTTTAGACTGCTGTGTACCGTGCACCGGGATACAGGTCGGGTGAATTTGCGTAAAGCAGGGGTTTGCAAAACCGGCGCCCTTCTTATAGCACTGCCATGCGGCCGAACCGTTCGAGTTCATCGCATTGGTCGAGAGGAAGAAGACGTTACCGTAACCACCCGAAGCGATAACCACAGCGTGAGCACCGAAACGCTCAATCTCACCGGTAATCAGGTTGCGGGCGATGATACCACGAGCCTTGCCGTCGATCAGCACCAGATCCAACATCTCATGACGCGGATAGCTCTTCACATTTCCAAGAGCGATGGTGCGGTTCAGAGCAGCATAGGCACCCAACAGCAGCTGCTGACCGGTTTGACCGCGGGCATAGAAGGTACGGGATACCTGTGCACCACCAAACGAACGGTTATCGAGCAATCCACCGTAATCACGTGCAAAAGGTACACCCTGTGCTACGCACTGGTCGATAATTGCGTTGGAAACTTCGGCCAGACGATAGACGTTTGCCTCACGAGCACGGTAGTCACCGCCCTTGATGGTATCGTAGAAGAGGCGGAATACCGAGTCGTTATCGTTCTGGTAGTTCTTTGCGGCGTTGATACCACCCTGTGCGGCAATCGAGTGCGCACGGCGAGGCGAGTCGCTGATGCAGAAGACCTTTACATTGTAACCCAGAGCACCCAGAGAGGCAGCTGCAGATGCACCACCCAGACCGGTACCGATTACGATGATATCGAGTTTTCTTTTATTCGCCGGGCTGACCACTTTGATTTCAGCCTTATGTTTGCTCCACTTTTCAGCCAACGGGCCGGCAGGAATCTTCGAATCTAACTTTATCATGGTATTTATTTTATCTTATTTATTTTCACACAAGGGGGTTAGCATACGCCGCAGCAGCAAAGGCTACGTACATAGAAGGTAACAACAACAACGGCAAAGCCGAGGAATACGATCGTTGCAACGACATTGGCGATGCATTTGAGACGACCCAACCAAATCTGGTTGTCCCAACCGATGGTCTGGAATGCGCTCCAGAAGCCGTGGGTCAGGTGGAACCAAATAGCCACAAACCAAATCAGATAGAGCACACAGTAGATCGGGTTGCTGAACAGGTCGATGATGTAGGCAGCACCATCGGTAGGACCGAAGGCACCGAGGTTGTGGTTACCGATAATTTCGGCAAACTGCATCTTGTACCAGAAGTTGTAGAGGTGCAGGATCAGACCCAAAACTACAATCACGCCCAGCACGAACATGTTGCGAGAGGCCCAGCTTACACTTGCGGGCATTGCCGTCACCGCATAGCGTTGTTCACCGCGGGCGGCACGGTTACGCAAGGTAAGGATCGTTGCATAGACGATGTGTACCACAAAACCGGCTGCCAAAACCAGTGTTCCCACCAGCGCATACCAATTGGCACCCAAGAATTCACAGATCGCATTGTAGGCTTCGGTCGAGAAGACAGCCGCCAGGTTCATCGACATGTGAAACAACAGGAAAAGGATCAGAAAGAGCCCTGAGATACTCATGATCAGCTTCCTTCCGATCGAGGATGTGAACAGACAATTGCCCATAAGTAATAAAGGTTTGATTATTAATAATGTTGGTTGTCAGATGAATGGAGGGTTACAAGAACCCACAATTGATCTACAAAGTTATTTCATTGTTTTCTAAATAACAATCTTTTGCCGGAGAAACTGCATCAATCGGGCCAAAAATCGCTCCGCTGAACAACACGGAGAAGCAATACTGCGGGGAAGGGGATCGCCATTCGATAAAAATTGCGCCAAGGCCAATGAGATATCCTTGTTTTTTTATCCGAGAAACCGAGGAATTTGCCTATCTTTACGCCAAATAAACTGGACAACAATGGAAAACAACCTTATTGCAGGAATTGGTGAAGTACTGTGGGACATCTTTCCCGAATACAAACAGCTTGGTGGTGCCACCGCCAATTTTGCCTATCACACCTCACAATTTGGCTTCGATGCCACTGTCGTGAGCGCCTTGGGCTGCGATCCATTGGGAGAAGAGATTGTCCAGACCCTCGATGCCAAAAAGGTTAACCACATGTTGTCTCGTGTCGAATATCCCACCGGTACGGTACACGTTACGGTCGATGGCGAGGGAGTCCCCTGCTACGACATTCGACAGGGGGTAGCTTGGGACCACATTCCCTATACCGACCAGATGCGTGATTTGGCACGTCACTGTTGCGCCGTATGTTTCGGTTCACTCGCTCAGCGCAATGAGGTGAGCCGGGCCACCATCACCCGTTTTCTGGACGATACCCCGGAAGAGGCTTTGCGTATTTTCGATATCAACCTGCGTCAAAATTTCTATACACAAGAGACAATACTCAATTCATTGCGTAAATGCAACGTTTTGAAATTAAATGAAGACGAGGTTGTTGTTTTAGCACAGATGTTTGGCTATGAGGGGCTCAATCCACGGGCCGTATGTCGGGCCGTCATCAAAGATTATGCCCTGCAAATTGTCATTCTCACCTGTGGAGCCAGCGGCAGTTATGTATTCACGCCTGACGAAAGCTCCTATTACGACACCCCCAAAGTACAAGTAGCCGACACGGTAGGAGCCGGTGATTCCTTTACCGGTACTTTCTGTGCCGCATTGCTTCGGGGCAAACCCATCCGTGTTGCACACCGTTTGGCTGTAGATGTATCGGCCTACGTTTGCACACAACAAGGCGGCATGCCTGCCCTGCCGGAGGAGTTGCGTCGTCGCCTCGATAACGACGAAGAATAGAATCGGAACGGGGCGCGGACGAGACACTTCTGCATATTGCGGAGGGGTAAGATTACTGTCCGCAGGGGGAGGAGATCTCCCCACATTGTAAGGTGGGGCAATTTTCCTGTATCGCGAAGTGGAACAGCATCACCATATTGTGGGAATTGGGCAGTTTTCCCATATAGCACTCTTCATATCGCATCTTGCCCACCCCTCCTTGATACCTTATATAATAATAAAGTCGTTTGCGGGATAGAACGATTCAGCTGCCTCCATTAATAATAGAGGTGCAGAGAACTACATCCAAAACGGACGGCAGAGCAAGGAGAGAAAAAGAGGGAAGGAAAATTACCCTTTTTATCACAAGAGTGACTCATCCAACACGCTCACTCATCACGCCGGTCAGGCGCATTTTTAGGACATTTTTACTCTACTCCGACAGTCCCCAATAAGCGGCTCATAGTCTTGGCATCAACGCACCTCACAAAAGACTGGCAGAAAGTCGGGATTTACTCCTCCGATCCACAATCCAATTAGAAGCAAAACATTACAGCTCAAGCACATCAGAGCAACATTAAAAGCGATCAAGGGAAAAAGATAAGAGGTGTCAGGCGGCACCATGAAACCGCTCAGATAGGGCTGAAAAGTCACACAGACGCCCTCAACGATCGGACCGAAAGACAAACATTCTCTCCCCTGTACCATCCATTCAATCAGGTCCTTCCTCTTTTCTCATATCCTGCCCTGATACGACAAGGATAAATCACACTGCGCATACAATCTCCGGAGCTGTTTGGACGTTTCATTTGCCAAAAGGGTTTAGCCCAATCTTATATCCAGAGAGACACCGGACATGAATAATTGTTATTTTAAGGCAAATCATGTACCTTGTACCTACTTTGCAAACCTTGTGTCCAAGGTTCACCCCACCCACACCTCGCACATTCGCCCAAATATTCATCGCATTGCAAAATCAGTGAAACGGTCCCATGTCAAATAACCAGATAACCCAATTCAACGATTCGCCCGATACGGCAGCAGCCCG
>UQYM01000012.1 GCA_900545315.1 uncultured Alistipes sp. | reverse complement strand
GGACTCGAACCCGCGACCCTCAGCTTGGGAAGCTGATGCTCTACCAACTGAGCTATTTCCGCAAAATGTGTCGCAAAAGCTATCCTTTACGACCCTGCAAATATCCGTTTTTTACTCGAAATATGCAACGAGATTTGCAAAAATCTAACGTTCAACGAACGGCTTCAAGCTGCCAGACGAATTAATCCATCTTCAGTACGGCTAAAAAGGCCTCCTGCGGCACCTCGACATTACCTACCTGACGCATGCGCTTCTTGCCCCGCTTCTGTTTCTCCAACAATTTACGCTTACGGCTGATATCACCACCGTAACATTTTGCCGTAACATCCTTGCGTACCGCCTTGACCGTCTCACGGGCAATAATTTTAGCCCCGATCGCAGCCTGGATCGCAATATCAAATTGTTGACGCGGGATCAGTTCTTTGAGCTTTTCGCACATCTTGCGTCCAAAATCATAAGCATGCTCGTGGTAAATCAACGACGAGAGCGCATCAACCGGCTCCCCATTCAACAAAATATCGAGTTTGGCCAGTTTGCTTGGCTTATATCCGGTCTGATGATAGTCAAATGAGGCATAACCGCGTGAAATACTCTTGAGCTTGTCGTAAAAATCGAACACAATCTCAGCCAGCGGCATCTCGAAGTTAACCTCTACCCGATCCTGCGTAATGAAGACCTGATTTTTTAAGGTGCCACGCTTGTCAATGCAAAGTTTCATTACGTTACCCAAATAATCGGCATGGGTAATGACCTGGGCCATGATATAGGGCTCTTCGATATGGTCGATCATCGTAGGTTCAGGCAGTCCCGACGGGTTGTGAACGTCAATCACCTCCCCTTTGCTGGTATAAACCTTATACGAAACGTTCGGAACCGTGGTGATTACATCCATATTGAACTCCCGGTAGAGTCGCTCCTGGATAATCTCCATGTGAAGCAATCCAAGAAAACCGCAGCGGAATCCAAATCCCAACGCCAATGACGATTCGGGATCATAGGTCAACGAAGCATCGTTCAGCTGTAACTTTTCGAGCGATGAACGCAAGTCTTCATATTGATCGCTCTCCACAGGATAAAGCCCTGCAAAGACCATGGGCTTCACATCCTCAAAACCGGCAATCGCTTCGTGGCAGGGATTATCCACATGGGTAATCGTATCTCCCACTTTCACGTCGAGCGAATTCTTGATTCCCGAAATAATATATCCCACATCGCCAGTTTTCAGCTCGTTACGGGGACACATTTTCAATTTCAGGACCCCGATTTCATCCGCATCGTACTCACTGCCGGTATTAAAAAACTTAACCCGATCTCCGGTATGAATCGTACCGTTGAAAATTCGGAAATAGGCAATAATACCCCGGAAAGAGTTGAAGACAGAGTCAAAAATCAACGCTTGGAGAGGTTTATCCTCCTCCCCTTTCGGTGCAGGTACTCGTTCGACAATAGCCTGAAGAATCTCTTCAACACCAACGCCAGTTTTGCCCGAAGCAGCTAAAATCTCTTCATGTTTGCACCCCAGCAGGTCGACGATCTGATCCTTCACTTCGTCAACCATTGCTGCTTCCATGTCGATTTTGTTGATCACTGGAATAATCTCCAGATCGTGTCCCAACGCTAAATAGAGGTTGGAAATGGTCTGAGCCTGAATGCCCTGCGTCGCATCGACCACTAACAAAGCCCCTTCACAAGAGGCAATTGCACGCGACACCTCATACGAAAAGTCAACGTGCCCCGGAGTGTCAATCAGATTCAAAATGTACTTTTCTCCTTTATAGGTGTACTCCATCTGAATCGCATGACTCTTGATCGTGATTCCCTTTTCACGTTCCAAATCCATGTTGTCGAGAACCTGAGCCTGTAGCTCACGCTGTGACAAAGTATTGGTCACTTCAAGCAACCGATCGGCAAGCGTACTCTTGCCGTGGTCAATATGGGCGATGATGCAGAAATTGCGGATATTCTTCATAGATATTTTTTCGGTGTGACAAAGTTAAGTAAATTTGCGTGTTTTAAAAATAACAGAATCTGCATGAATACTGTTGCCCGATACGCCTCTTTGGTCAAATTCAGCCATACGATCTTTGCAATGCCATTCGCTCTGACTGCGTACTGTTACGCTCTATGGAGCACCAATACTCCATTCGATTGGCTGCTGCTGGTTAAAGTTTTATTGGCAATGGTCTTTGCGCGCAATACGGCTATGGGGTTCAATCGCTATGCAGATCGTCGTATCGATGCCCTCAATCCCCGTACCGCTTCCCGGGATATTCCGGCCGGGCGCATCTCTGCCCGTCATGCCAAGTGGTTCGTGATTGTGAACGCTCTGCTATTCGTCGCCACCGCGGGATGGATCAATACCCTCGCCCTTTGCCTCTCCCCTGTCGCTTTGATTGTGCTCCTTGGTTACAGTCTTACCAAACGAGCAACCGCCTGGTGTCATCTTGTCTTGGGCGCAGCTTTAGGTATCGCTCCGGTCGGTGCCTATATCGCCGTCACCGGACAACTGTTCGCCATCTGGCCTATTCTGATGACCGGCCTTGTGATTACCTGGGTCAGCGGTTTCGATGTGATTTACGCTTTGCAGGATATTACGTTTGACCGGCAACAAGGGTTACATTCGATTCCGGCACGTTGGGGAGCCCGGGGCGCGCTCTTTATCAGCGTGCTCTTGCACCTGATCAGCGTTTATGCGCTCATCACGATGGGGCTCTTTTATGGTGCCGGCACATTTTATTGGATCGGAGCAGCCCTGTTTATTGGCCTGCTGTTGTTTCAGCACCTGTACGTCACCGCCAAACATTATGACCGCATCGGACCGGCTTTCGGACTGTTGAACGGTCTGACCAGCGTCTGCTTTGCCCTATTCGCCATTATTGATCTATACCTGCACTACCGCTAAACGAGCATTTATACCACTGTACCGGAGTGGAAAATGTTGTCTCTAATACGTGAAGTAATACTGGAGACGAATTGTGTTATTTTTTTATGTATATTGCTGACCGTAATGTATTTGATTGATCTAATCTAAAGATATACTTTTATTGTTTATATTTTGGCAGTGTATAACAAAAAGAGGGAACCGAAGTTCCCTCTTTTTGTATAACGTCATAGATCGCCGACCGGCGTTAGAGACTTGCCGAACGTTTGGCCTCCATCAGAATGGTAAAGGCCCGATGAATATCATCGTCGCTGATCACAACCGTAAACTCATTGGTCGTACTGATCACCTCGGCAATGTTGATGTTATCCCACGCCAACTCCTTGAAAATGTAATAGTACACGCCGGGACAAATGGCATTCTCAACCGGCAATTTAACCGTAATCGACGAAAGATTCTGGGTCTGAGCGATCTTGTGCTCGTTGGCAAAAATTTCGTCAACCAAAGGCACAATCGTACTGCTCACCACCAAGGTGGTTTCATAGATTCCCTGCGAAAAGGTGCAGAAAACATCTTTCATGTTGCGGACCCGGTCCAACAACGCAGCCTGTTTCTCGTACAACGTGGCCGAATTGGTAAAGGCAAAATCGGCCAAATTCGAACGAACAATGATGTCACCGATGTTCTCAACAACTTTTTTGAACTTCATGGCGGACATCAACTCAAGCCGCGGCACCAAACGGTTCAATGCCATAATCACAGCACTGTCGTTAACCGTTTTGCCTACCTGTTTCTCAATCTCCGGTTTGAGCTGGCGCGCCAGTGCCGAAAGGTTGATCAACCCCTCGACCAGAGCTCCCTCCAAGAAAGGCTTCTTCTTGATGACCTCTTCAACGGCGTTTGGAATTGTTAACATATCGCTCTCCTGTTTTGCAAATACCACGCAGAGACTATCTCTGCGTTTCATCTGTTAAACATTCCGGGGAAGTGTGTAAATTTATACCCGGCTCAAATTTGTTGCAAAAAAAACAAATACAACGGACAAAAACAAACATTTTGATATACTTTTGGGCAAAATTTGAATTAAATGTTTTATTTTTCAGCCAGTAAAGACAACTGAACTGGCAAAATGTGGCTAAAACAGTACATTAAAACCAGACAATTCCATTGAATTAAAAGCAATACAATCGATATGATCAAAGTCCTAAAATTCGGAGGAACCTCCGTCGGCTCAGCCGAAAATATGAAACGTGTAGCCGAGATCGTCCGTCGTGAGCAGGCAACCGTCACCGTTTTATCAGCCATGTCCGGCACTACAGATGCACTGGTAAAAATATCTCGTCTTGCCGCCGAAAAAAATCTGACAGAGATTGAAGAGGTGATCGACATGTTGCGTGATAAATATACCAACTGCATCGAGGGCTTGTTGGTGGCTCATCGGGGGAAAGCGCTTGAACGCATGGAGCTTTCGTGGGCGACTATTCGCAATGCGGCAACCTTCTTTCATCCCTACACGTCAGAACGGACGATTATTTCACAAGGAGAGTTGCTGACTTCGGCTATCTTTACCTTATATATGATCGAGAGTGGCAGTGAAGCTGTCTATCTGACGGCTCCGGATTTCATGGTAACCGATGCAGACAAGAAGGTAGATACCCAACTCCTTCGGGAAAAACTGACCGCTTTAATCGCGGATAAAAGCAAATTTTACATCACTCAGGGATTTATTTGTACCAATTGCAAAGGCGAAATTGATAACCTTGGACGTGGAGGAAGTGATTACAGTGCTGCCTTGATGGGGGCTGCAATCAATGCGGCCGAGGTGCAGATTTGGACCGATATCGATGGTATGCACAATAACGATCCACGCTATGTGGATCACACCTTCCCGATTCGCACCATGAGCTTCAGCGAAGCGGCAGAATTGGCCTATTTCGGTGCCAAAATCCTCCACCCTTCGACTATTCAGCCCTGTCAGGATCAAAATATTCCCGTCCTGTTGAAAAATACAATGGATCCGGAAGCTCCAGGGACAACCATCTCCAATAACGAAGATGCCAATGCTGGGTCGTTCCATGCCGTAGCTGCCAAAGACAACATTACGGTTATTCGTATCTATTCGGCCCGCATGTTGATGGCTTACGGTTTCTTGCGCAAAGTATTCGAAGTTTTTGAGCAGTACCGCACCCCGATCGATATGATTACCACCTCGGAAGTGGCTGTGTCGTTGACCATCGATAATGACGAGAATTTGGACAAAATCGTTGAAGAACTCTCGTCACTGGGTAAAATCGAAATTGAACGTGATAATTCAATTGTCTGTGTTGTAGGTCGTTTGGAGCATTCCGTAACGGGATTGGCAGCGCGCGTATTGGACAGTATTCGTCAGATCCCGCTCAAAATGATCTCGTACGGTGCCAGCCATCACAGCATCACGATGCTGATCAATACCAAAGATAAAAAACAGACCCTGCAATACCTGAACGATTACCTGTTCGACAAACACTAATCGAGCCCCTCGCGGCTACAAATCTGCAAAGGAAAGATGAGTGCAAGACAATACGTCTCGCAGTTAACGAAACTGGAGACGCCGTACTACTTTTATGACATGCAACTGCTGCACGATACGCTGACACGAGCCGTATCGGAAGCCTCCAAATATGGATACAAGATTCACTATGCGTTAAAAGCCAATTTCGATCCACGTATTGTCTCGGCTGCACTTCAGGCAGGGCTTGGTGTGGATTGTGTCAGTGGGAACGAGGTCCGCACGGCCATTGAGAGTGGCTGTCCTGCATCAAAAATCGTTTTTGCCGGTGTGGCCAAAAGCGATCGCGAGATTCGTTACGCTTTGGAGCAAAATATTTTCGCCTTCAATTGCGAATCATTGCAAGAGCTCCAGGTGATCAATGCCCTGGCTGCCGAAATGGGACAAACCGCCCAGGTAGCGCTGCGAATCAATCCCGACGTCGATCCTCACACGCATCAAAATATCTCCACAGGCCATGCCGACAGCAAATTCGGCATCTCCTACACCGAAATCGACGAAGCGATCCGGACGTTGCACACATTGCCCAATTTGCGGATCGTAGGGTTACACTTCCATATTGGTTCGCAAATCCGACAGATGGAGGTATTTGAAAATTTCTGCTTGAAAGTAAACACCATCAAACAGTGGTTTGCCGATCAGGGTGTCGAGGTACAATACCTCAATCTCGGAGGCGGTTTGGGTGTCGATTACGAGGATCCCGATGCCGAACCGATCCCAGATTTTGCCTCCTATTTCGGGACTATCCATCGTACCCTCAAACCCGCTCCGCATCAACAGGTGTTGTTCGAGTTGGGGCGTTCGTTGGTTGCACAATGCGGTGAACTGATCACCCGCGTGCTCTACACCAAGAAAAACGCTTCGGGACGCGATGTCGCGCTGGTGGATGCCGGGATGACCGATCTGATCCGTCCGGCCCTCTATCAGGCACACCACAAAATCGAATGTCTTACCGCACAAGGATCTGAGTGTTCCTATATGGTGGGTGGCCCGGTTTGTGAATCCTCCGATATTTTTGACAAGACGGCTATGTTGCCCAAACTCAAACGCGGAGATCTACTCGCAATTCGTACCGCAGGAGCCTACGGTTCTGCTATGGCCTCCCGCTATAACTTGCGTGATTTGCCCCGCAGTGTCTATAGCGATGAATTATAGCGATACCGTTATATTTTGTACGGGAAATTCTTCTGAAGGCTGTCATATTTTTGACGGCTTTTTTTTATTTACGTAAGAAAGTCAAACCCGGTTTTTGACCACAGTATGGTTTGCACAGGTTCATTGTACCTTTTCAAACCGGATTTCGCCATACGTTTCAAGATAGTCTTTGAAGAGCCTGTCGAATGATGTACGGTTTTTATTGCGAAAGAGAAGAGGCCGAGGTTGGTAAGGTGGTAACTTTTTTGTACCTTTCGCACGTTAAAATTGAAAATTGCCATGAAAATATCGCTGAACTGGCTAAAAAGTTATATTGACACCTCTCTGAAAGCAGATGAAATCGCCAATATTCTGACCCATATCGGTCTCGAAGTCGAGGGTATGGAACAGATCGAAAGTATCCGTGGCGGTTTGGAAGGACTGGTCGTAGGTAAAGTGTTGACCTGCGAACAACACCCCAATGCTGATAAATTACATTTGACTACGGTCGACATCGGACAAGGCGACCCGCTGCAGATCGTCTGCGGTGCTCCCAACGTGGCCGCCGGTGAAAAGGTCGTTGTCGCTACAATCAATACGATGCTCTACCCTACTGGTGAAGCAGAGGGTTTCAAAATCAAGAAAAGTAAAATCCGCGGCATCGAATCTTTCGGTATGTTGTGTGCTGAGGATGAGATCGGAATCGGTACCGATCATGCCGGGATCATCGTCCTGCCGGAAGATGTGCCGACCGGTACGCCAGCCCGCAATTACTATCAGCTCGAAGATGATTATCTGTTGGAGATAGGTCTGACGGCTAACCGCGCAGATGCCATGTCACATTACGGTGTTGCCCGTGATCTGGCGGTCTATCTGCAATCACACGATATGCCCTACAAGCTGACGCTGCCTGATGTCTCTGCCTTTCAAGCAGGGTCTGTTACTGACAAATCGGTTCAGGTCGAGGTGCTCAACCATGAGGCGGCTCCCCGTTATATGGGGCTCACCATTACCGGCGTTAAGGTGGCTGAATCGCCCGATTGGCTGAAAACCCGTTTGCGTTCGATCGGTTTAAACCCGCACAACAATGTTGTCGATATCACCAATTTTATTCTGCATGAAATTGGCCAGCCGTTGCATGCATTCGATGCCAACAAAATCAAAGGCCGCAAGATCGTTGTTCGCACCTGCCCGGAAGGAACCCCGTTCGTAACACTGGACGGCGTTGAGCGTAAACTCTCCGACCGCGATCTGATGATCTGCGACGAAGAGAAACCGATGTGTCTGGCCGGTGTGTTTGGTGGTCTCGATTCCGGTGTAACCGCTGAGACGACCGAAGTGTTCCTCGAAAGCGCCTACTTCAATCCGGTATGGATTCGTAAAAGCGCTAAACGTCATGGCTTGAGTACTGACGCTTCGTTCCGCTATGAGCGAGGTATCGACCCCAATATCGCCCCCTACGCCCTGAAACGTGCTGCACTGCTTGTTACGGAACTGGCCGGTGGGCAGATCAGCTCTCCGGTTACCGATATCTATCCTGAACCGATTCAACCGTTCCATTTCGAAATCTCACTGGATCGCGTAAAACGTCTGATTGGTAAAGATATTCCGGACGAGACCATTCGTAAAATCATTGCCGCTCTCGAGGTCAAAATTGAGAAGGAGGAGGGCGACACACTGCATGTAGTTGTACCGGCCTATCGGGTCGATGTGCAGCGCGAAGCCGATCTGGTCGAGGATATCCTGCGTATCTACGGATACAACAATGTCGAGATTCCTCAGAGCGTTCATTCAACACTCTCCTATGCTCCGCTTCCCGACCGAGAAAAGGTAACAAACATTATAGCCAATCTTTTGACGGCAAACGGCTTCAACGAGATCATGAGCAACTCGTTGACCAAAGCTGCATATTATGAAGAGTTGGATGCCTATAAAGCAGAAAATTGTGTTCGGATCATCAATCCTCTCAGCAGCGATTTGAGTGTCATGCGCCAAACCCTGCTGTTCAATGCCCTTGAAGCAGTTGAATTGAATACCAATCGTCGTAACAGCGATTTAAAACTGTATGAATTCGGTAACTGCTACTGGTATCATCCGGACAAAGCCTCAGAAGGAGGATTGGCTCCTTATAGCGAACAGAACCATTTGTCCATTTTGATTACCGGTGCAGATCACACCCTGTCCTGGAATACCAAAGCTCAGCCAACCAGCTTCTATACCCTCAAGGCAATGGCGGAAAAGATCTTTAGTCGGATCGGCATTGACCTGAATGGGGCCGTGATGGAGTCGCTGCAGAATGATCTCTACCGTGAAGCCGTAACTTATAAAGTTAATGGCAAACAGATCGTTGAGATGGGCATTGTCTCCAAGAAGATCCGTTCAAAATTCGATATCAAGGCTGAGGTTTATTACCTCGAGATGAATTTCGACGCCTTCCTGAAGCTCACGAAAAACCATAAAGTAACAGTAGAAGAGTTGTCGAAATTCCCCGAAGTGCGTCGTGATTTGGCCCTGCTGGTCGATACGCAAGTTACCTTCTCACAACTGCGTGAAATTGCCTTCTCCGTTGAGAAAAAGTTGTTGAAGAATGTGACACTGTTCGACGTTTACGAAGGTGATAAACTCCCCGCAGGCAAAAAATCCTACGCCCTGAATTTCGTCCTGGAGGATACGACCAAAACCCTGACCGACCAGGTGATCGACCGCGTTATGGCAAACCTGATTCGTGAATTCGAACGTCGTGCCGGTGCCCAAATCCGCTAAACGATGCCCGAAGAGGATGTGATCGATTGTTGCAATCGCACATCTTATGGAATGAAAATTTATTATAAACCCACATTAGTACAATGCAGGAAAAAATATTGATTCTCGACTTCGGCTCTCAGTACACACAGCTGATTGCAAGACGTGTACGCGAACTGAATGTCTATTGTGAGATCCATCCTTACAACCGCTTTCCCGCACTGGATGAATCGATCAAGGGGGTGATCCTCTCCGGTAGCCCTTCGTCGGTTCGTGATGCGGATGCCCCACAGGTGGACCTCTCCTCGATCAAAGGCAAATTACCGCTGCTGGGCGTTTGCTACGGAGCACAGTACCTTGCCCAACATTTCGGAGGTGAGGTTAAACCCTCTGCAACCCGTGAATATGGTCGGGCCATGCTTTCCAAAGTGGAGGGTTCCAATCCGCTGATCTGCGACCTCTCGCAAACCTCTCAGGTGTGGATGTCGCACGGCGATACGATCACCCGAATCCCTGACAATTTCAAAATTATTGCCAGCACCGAGGATGTGCCGGTAGCCGCTTTCCAAATCGAAGGTGAAAAGACCTGGGGAATTCAATTTCACCCCGAAGTGTTCCACTCAACGGAAGGTTCCAAGTTGTTGAAACATTTCGTTGCCGATATCTGCGGGTGTAAACAGGATTGGACTCCCGATTCATTTATCGATACAACCGTCAAAGAGCTGCAGGCCAAATTGGGGAACGACAAAGTGGTGCTTGGACTCTCCGGCGGTGTCGACTCGTCGGTTGCTGCCATGCTGCTGCACAAAGCCATTGGCAAAAATCTGACCTGTATCTTCGTCGATATGGGCCTGCTGCGTAAAAACGAATTTGAGGATGTACTCCACTCCTATGAGACCATGGGACTCAATGTGATTGGCGTACGTGCCGGCGATAAATTCCTTTCGGATCTGAAAGGGGTAACCGAACCCGAAAAGAAACGTAAAATCATCGGCCGCGATTTTATCGAGGTGTTCGATGAAGAGGCCCAGAAACTGACCGATGTCAAATGGCTCGCACAAGGGACGATCTATCCCGATGTGATTGAATCGGTTTCGGTGAAAGGACCCTCGGCAACGATCAAATCTCATCACAACGTCGGTGGCCTGCCTGAAAAGATGGATCTCAAGATTGTGGAGCCGCTACGTCTGCTATTCAAAGATGAAGTGCGTCGCGTAGGTCGTCAGCTCAACATCCCGATGGATATTTTGGGCCGTCACCCATTCCCTGGTCCGGGTCTTGGCATCCGCATTTTGGGTGAGGTTACCGCTGAAAAGGTCAAAGTCCTTCAAGAGGCTGACAAAATTTTCATCGACAACCTCAAAGAGGCTGATCTGTACGATAAGGTTTGGCAGGCAGGCGTCATGCTGTTGCCGGTACAGTCTGTCGGAGTAATGGGCGATGAACGTACCTACGAAAACTGCGTTGCGTTGCGTGCAGTCACCTCTACGGATGGTATGACGGCTGACTGGGTACACTTGCCTTACGACTTCCTGGCCAAAGTCTCCAATGAGATCATCAACCGTGTCAAGGGAATCAACCGCGTGGTCTATGACATCAGTTCTAAACCACCCGCAACGATCGAGTGGGAATAAATTCTCAACAAACATAGTCACCAGCGAGGAGAGCAATATGCTCTCCTCACTTTTTTGTACCATTTATGATTCATAGATAATATTGGATAGTAAGATTATAAATATCGGATCATGCATTAAACTGTCTCACAATATTTTGTAGTACTCATCTCGAAATAAAACGTATTGTCGAAACAAAACGGTGAGAAATAAGTGAGCATCCCATATTGATTATGCCAATTGGATTTTGAGAGGAAACTCTTTCATGGATCCGAATGTTTTATTTGCTTTCTAAAATATTACGGACATCCTAATCGGAGGACAATAAGACACATTTGGTATAATTATCAGAATTCAGGTTGCTTCATCCATATTTCACAGATTCCATAAATAATATTTGAACTATCTTTGCAGTTCTTCCATATCACAAATGTTGACCACTATGAAATCGCAACAAGATCTTGCAACCGCAAAACTGGAAAAAGAGAAAGTAGGCAAACTGCTGCTCCACTACTCTATTCCGGCAATTATCGGTACAGTGGTTACCTCACTATACAATATTGTCGATCGGGTCTTTATTGGGCAAGGTGTCGGCCCTATGGCCATTTCAGGATTGGCGTTGACCTTCCCGCTGATGACGCTGTTCACAGCAATTGGTACACTGGTCGGTGTAGGTGCCGCTGCACGCCTGTCGATCGTCCTGGGAATGAAAGATATCAAATGGGCACGTAATATTCTGGGGAATGCGTTTATTCTGACTTTCCTCCTTTCCTTGATTGTTACGACCATAGCTCTTGTCTATTTGCCTGAAATCCTGACGGCCTTCGGTGGTAGTCCGCAAACTCTGCCCTATGCAATTGATTATCTAAAAATCGTTGTCCCCGGAAGCGTCCTGATCAATCTGAGTTACAGCTTCAGTAACATGATGCGAGCGGCCGGATATCCAAATAAATCCATGTATACCCTGCTGTTGGGGGTCGTGATGAACGTAATCCTGGATCCTATTTTTATTTTCGGATTGGAAATGGGAATCAAAGGAGCCGCCTATGCTACAGTGATCTCTATGTTCGTTAGCGCACTGTTCGTGATGAGCCACTTTTTCAATCCGAAACATGTGGTCCACTTCGAGAAAGGATGCATGAAACTGAAAGGCTATATTATCCGAAATATAACCTCAATCGGTATGGCCCCATTCTTAATGAATGTAGCCGCATGTGGCGTGAACGTAATCATGAACCACCAATTGGTCCATCATGGCGGGGATTTGGCAATCGGTGCTTACGGCATCTTCAGCAGTTACGCTCTACTGATCGTCATGAGTGTCATGGGCTTGTGCCAAGGAATGCAACCAATTATCGGATATAATTATGGCGCTCAAAAATATAAAAGGGTAAAAGACACCCTGTTGCTTACTTTGCGCGTTGGCATTATCATTATGACAATTGGATTCGCTGCATGTGAAATTTTCCCCGGATTGCTTGTCAGTGCATTCACCAATGACCCTCAGCTCAAAGAGATGGCCGTTAAAGGTATTCGACTGGCTTTTATGTTGCTGCCTATTGTCAGCTTGCAAATTATTATCTCGAATTTTTTCCAGTCAATTAGTAAAGCGACTCAAGCTATCTTCCTTGGCTTGTCCCGTCAGGTTATCTTTCTGATACCCTCCCTGTATTTTTTATCTAATTGGCTCGGTTTGACAGGTGTGTGGCTCTCAATCCCTGTCTCGGATCTACTCGCAGCTATCGTGGCGATTACCCTGTTGATGAAAGAAAAACGCCACCTTTATCCTGCTGAAAAATCAAGGTCTAAATAACTTATTACATAGACATTTCCTTAATTCTATATGCAGAATTATTTGAAGTAACGCTGCGTTGTAGTGCGGCTGTATCCCTAATTGTAGATATCCACCACGGAATATAAACCCAAAACTGATTTTAAGCAGTTCAATTACCATATTCAAACCGATTAATTGCGTCCTTACTTGTAAGCTATAGGGCTTGTGTGGGTCTCGAGTTCATATAAAAACCGAAACAGAAAGAATAGGACATTCGAAAAATCTGTATCTTAGCAATGTGAATTAATAAGTCTTCAATACATATATTATGAGTCTGGAAGTAGAAATCAACAATGGCATCAAACAGGCCATGTTGGGAAAAGAAAAAGTCAAATTGGCAGCTCTGCGTGCCATCAAGGCAGAAATTTTATTGGCCAAAACCGCTGACGGATCCGATGAGATCAGTGATGCAGCTGTGCTGAAAATTATTCAGAAACTGGTCAAACAACGCAAAGAATCAGCCGCTGTCTATACCGAGAATAAACGCCCTGAACTGGCCGAAAATGAGTTGGCCGAAGCCGCCTGCCTGGAGGTCTATCTACCTAAACAACTGGAAGGTGCCGAATTGGAGAAGATTCTCAATGAGATTATCGCACAGGTCGGAGCCAAAACCCCTGCAGATATGGGCAAGGTAATGGGTGTGGCAACCAAAAAGCTGGCAGGACAGGCCGATGGACGAACAATTTCAGAAACGGTCAAACGTTTATTAGCATAGATCGGTCTCGACGCTATGTGAGACCGTTCGGATCCCATCTTCATAGTATTCATATTAAAAGATCAACATTATGAAAAGGAATCTGATTTTGACTGTTGCGGCATTAATGGCGACGAGTCTTACCACGCTTTGGGCTGCCAAACCCTCGCAAAGTGAAATTCAACAGGCTCTTGCAGAGGTAAAAACAAAAATTGAAAATCGTGACTATACCATTAGCGTCAAAAATGCAACCCCGTTGCGCGGCGGCAGCATTGCAACCGAAAATACGCTGTTGGTGGTCGATGGAGATCAGGCCAGCTCTTCACTGCCCTACTGGGGAAGTGGATATAATTCGTTCAACAACGATGAAGGAATGCGCTTTCAAGGTCAGATTTCTGACTATAAAGTGACGGAACACAAGAAAAATCGACTGTTGGCCACCTTCAAAGTGACGGCCCAAACCGGCAGAATCTACCAGATTAAACTGGAAGTTTTCTACAACGGCTCCACCTTTATCAGTACTACCTGTACAAATTTGGATCCGATGCGTTACATAGGACAACTTCGCCCCAGTGGAGTGGACTAACATAGAGCCGTTCATGTGAATTGCACACAGCCTTCGATACTTCGAAGGCTTTTTTGTTTTAAAGATATTTTTTGCTTTTCAACAAATAATTATCTATTTTTATAAAAGCCTAATGCCTAACTCATAATGCCATGAAAAGCAAATTCATCCTTTCTTGCCTGTTCGCGATGAGTCTCGGACTGGTAAGCGTTTTCGGAGCAAAACCAACTGCAGCCCAAATCGAACAAGCCGCTGCTCGACAAAAAGCTCTGGTAGAAAGTAAAAATTATACTCTTTACCTTTCACAAGGATCTGGATTATCGGGAGGTAGTATTGCGATCTCAGCAATTGTACGGATTAATGGGTCTGAGATATTTTCATCACTTCCCTATTGGGGAAATGGAAGATCTGCCATGTTATCATCTGATTTGGCTATGCGTTTCCAAGGTACTATAAGTGATTACCAGGTTACGGAAGGGAAAAAGAATAAAATTACGGTCTCTTTTAACGCGGCTGAACCCAGTGGTAAAACTTATAAATTTCGTTTCACTGTCTTTTATACCGGTCGAGTCGATTTATCAACCAGTGCTACCGCTTTGGATCCGATGCGTTATTCGGGTACTATAGGGCAAAGTAGTGAACTCGATAAAGAAGGGAAATAGAAATTTTTATTTTATTTTACACCAGGATCGCTTAATGGCGATCCTGGTTTTTTATCATCGGATGCTATGCGCTGGAAAGTCGGACGTCGTACATTACTACTCTTCGCCGGTTTGATTTGGATCTGCGCCGGCGGGAATATTTTCCGTATTGGAATACAGTCTTGGAGCCTCAGTCAATCTGGATGGCTGCTAAACCTTTGTTTTGCCTCCGTAATCTTCTGTCTATTCTATTTCGGGATATTCAAGCGTATGTTTAAACGCCACTCACAACGCATTGACAACAAAAGTGAAAAAAATTGTCCTTTTGCTTTTTTTGATGCTAAAGGATGGATCATTATGATCTTCATGATCACATTAGGCATCGTGGTACGCAAATTGCAAATACTTCCAATAAGAGCCATTGCTATATTTTATACCGGTTTATCTTCGGCGTTAATTCTGACAGGCTGTCAGTTTATTTACCGTTGGGGACAGTATAAAATCAGTAAGGATTCACCAATTAATAAAAACACTTTATAAAATCAATGTATTATGGAAAATTCACTAAACTCATTGATCGAACACTCTAAACAGGCCGTCAAATATTGGTGGCTGACTCTGGTGACCGGCATTGCCCTGTTGGTGATCGCAATCATCATTTTTGCCTATCCTGCTATGAGCTACTTAGGGTTGTCCATGCTCTTCGGCTGGATGATTCTGATTTCAGGTATCTTCAGCGTAATCGTCGCTACCAGCAACAAGCACTTTATTACAGGACGTGGCTGGACATTGGCCGGTGGAATCGTCGAAATTCTCTTAGGTGTAATTTTGGCATTTAACATCATCTTGTCTGCCGAAATACTTCCTCTATTCCTGGGCTTCTGGTTAATGTTCCGGGGCTTCAGAGCTATCGGCCTGGGAAGTGATATGTATATGCTCTCTATTCCCGGTGCCTCTTGGACCATTATCGGCGGCATTTTGTTAATGCTCTGCTCGATGTGGATTCTGTTGCAACCTGTCGTTATCGGTACATCAATGGTGATTGTCTGGGTCGGCATTTCACTCTTATTTGCCGGTATTGCCGCTATAATGTTGTCTTTGCAGCTGAAATCAGCGCATAAACACATTCAAACCAAATAAGTCTCTCCACGCCTGTTCCTTTAACAGCAGAGAACGGTCAAGGAATTCGGCCTTCCGCAACGTACTCAGATGGCGGAACGCCTTATTGCTTGGGCGAGGACTAAACAGATAAGTAATAAGTAAAAAGAAGGAGGTCTTATCCAGACCTCCTTCTTTCTTTATGCATATAGGTTACTATTAAAGTTGCCAAATGGTTGATTAATCAGTGTTTCGGTTCATAAACATTGATCTGTAATTTGGCATATGCCCTTCCTGTTTTTTCGCGAGCTTCGGCAATATCTTTACCACGAGCCAACAGTACGGCCATACGGCGATGTCCCTTTACCTCCGGTTTGCCAAAGATACGCATCTGTGTATCGGGTTCAGAGAGGACATTCTCCAAATTGGCAAACTCCACCTGATCCGTATCTCCTTCAACAACGACCGCACGCGAAGCAGAGGGGCCGTGGAAAGCAATATTGGGTATCGGTAACCCGAGAATAGCTCGTACATGCAGGGCAAACTGAGAAAGGTCCTGAGAGATCATCGTTACCATACCCGTATCGTGCGGACGTGGAGAAACCTCACTGAAAATAACCTGATCACCTTTGATAAACAGTTCAACACCAAAGATACCCCAACCGCCCAAGGCATCGGTCACCTTCTTGGCGATATCGTGAGCCTGTTCACGAAGTGCAGGTGTCATCGGCTGAGGCTGCCACGATTCACGGTAATCGCCATCCTCTTGATAGTGACCAATAGGTTCCAAGAACGACGTTCCACCGATATGACGGACGGTTAACTGGGTAATTTCGTAATCAAACGGAACAAACCCCTCCACAATGACACGTCCACCACCGGCACGACCACCATGTTGTGAAATATACCACGCCTCCGGAATATCCGCCTCCGAGCGGATCACACTTTGGCCGTGTCCGGACGAACTCATGACAGGTTTGACAACACAAGGAATACCTATTTCATGAACAGCTTTTACAAATTCGGCTTCATCCGATGCAAACCGATAAGGCGAGGTGGGCAATCCGAGCTCTTCGGCAGCCAAACGACGGATTCCCTCTCGATTCATTGTCAAACGGGTTGCATTGGCCGTCGGAACAACATGATAGCCCTCTTTCTCCAGTTCCAGCAGGGTATCTGTCGCAATAGCCTCAATCTCCGGAATAATACAATCCGGCTTCTCCTCTTCGATGATCTCACGCAGGCGCTGACCATCCAACATGGAAACAACATAGCTTTTATGAGCCACCTGCATGGCCGGTGCATCGCGGTAGCGATCCAACGCAACCACTTCGATGCCATACCGTTGCAATTCAATGGCAATCTCTTTGCCCAGTTCACCCGAACCGCACAACAAGGCCTTCTTACCGATCGGCGAAAAAACTGTTCCTATCTTTACCATAGTTATACATATTTTATACAAAGATAGCTGAAACAGTCCGATTCACAACCAAACAGTACGGATAAAATTTTTGACAACAGTTACATAACCAATTGTCAATTCGTAGAGTTATTATATATTTGCAATCCACCCCACATACAACACCTAGTTACCTATGGAAAAACGTTTGACGATTCTTGGCATCTTATTGGCTCTGACATGCAGTGTCAATCAGGTTGCCGCACAGACCTACATCAAACTGAACGGTTTGTATGCATTGGTGGGATTGATTAATCCGGCCGCAGAATTTACCATCTCCCCCCACTCTACGTTTCAAACCGAGATCGTCGTCTCACCATGGAAAGAGATCGGGGACAATGGGAAACATATGCTGTTTGGTATCTTTATGAATGAGTACCGTCGGTATTTCCGCCAACACAACGATGGATGGTATTTGGCAGGAAATATAGGCATGATGGCGTTCGACATGTCCAAACCAGAGCTTCGTGGTGGAAAAATTCAACTGGAAAACCGTTATTGCAAAGGTTATGGATTTATGGCCGGACTCGCTGTCGGCTACGAATATAAATTCAAAGAGCGTTGGTTGTTAGATGCATACTTCGGATGGTCTTACATGGCCAGTTGGTACAACGGATATAATCTTGATGGCACCATTCAAATGGATCCACATCGTCCTACCCCCCCACCTCATCCAGATCCCTGGAACGGTTCGGCCGAATGGTTGCCAAATAAAATAGGCGTATCCATCGGTCTATTAATCTGTGATCCGCACCGAAAAAGGAAATAATTCCGTACCTTTATCCATAATAACAGTTAAATACCTTATCATTTATTATCATGTCGGAAGATTCTGTCAAAAAAGACTCGTCAACTGAAGAGATCGATCTGTTGGAACTAGCCAAAAAATTGTGGGCAAAACGACGCTTCATTGGCAAGTATGCAATTATCGCAGCAGTTATCGGTTTAATCGTTGGTTTCAGTATCCCCAAAGAGTATACCTCGGGAGCGAAAATGGCTCCAGAGGGGTTAAAAAATACCAGTGGTAGCAACTTGGCCGGTTTGGCTGCCTTGGCAGGTTTTGATCTCAGTAGTGGCGAAAATATGGAAGGTATCAACCTGACCCTCTATCCCGACGTGGTGCAAAGCACCCCTTTTATGGTGGAATTGAGCCAAATTCCGATTCAACCCAAAGATGAGGAAAAAATGAGTCTTTACGATTACATTGCTAATGAAATCTCCTCTCCATGGTGGAGTTATATTATCAAGGCTCCCATGAAGGTAATTGGATGGATTGCATCAATTGGTAAAGCAGAAGACACGACACAAAGGATTAATCCCTTGGCTCTTACTCGTGAACAGAGCGCCATTCTTAAAAATTTATCGGATCGCTTGAGCGTGGCAGTGGATAAAAAAACGGGTGTGATTACCGCCTCTTCTACCATGCAAGATCCTACTGTTGCTGCAGCTGTTACGGATTCGATGATCAGTAAACTGGAGGAGTACATGGCCGATTATCGAACTGAAAAGGCCAAACGTGATTGCGATTTTACCCAAGAATCCTATTTGACGGCGCAAGAGCGTTACTTGACTGCACAACGTAAATACGCTGCCTTTATGGATGCTACCCAGAATACGGCTCGTCAATCTGTGGTGGCAGAACAAGATCGTCTGCGCAATGAAGTAACCCTTGCTTACGGTGTATATAGTCAATTGGCACAACAACTCGAGATGGCTAAGATCAAAGTACAGGAGCAGACGCCATGTGTAACAGTAATCGAACCGGCTGGTGTCCCGACGCAAAAATCCAATACCAGTAAAGTGGTAATTTTAATTGCGTTTGTATTTTTGGGTGTTGTAATTGCTTCGGGATACATATTGGTCAAAGATATGTTCTTTACCAAGAAAGAAGATAATACCAAGACTGATAACGATACGACATCCGATATTCAAGCCGCATAATTTTAACTGATTATATTTATCACATAAGGTGTGTAGATTCTGCTATCTGCACACCTTAATTTTAGCAGCTATCCTACCCGAGCCTGATCTTTTCGCTCCCCAAAGGCCCCATCATTTCCTATTCAAAAAACACGATCGACTGGCTATGTACCCGAAGATCAATCCGGAGATCGTTTGCAGAAACGGCATAATAGAAAAACTCCTTTAGTTGTAATATATGCATAAAATAAGAGCGGGCAACTCTTGACTGAGTGCCCGCTCTTCTAATACACATGTCAGACAATTATCGAACAAAAAGTAGTTCCCGATATTTAGGTAATGGCCATTTTTCGTTGTCAACAACCATTTCCAGTTTATCGATATGGTAACGAATCTCATCGAACAGACTGGCTACCGTATCGTGATAAGCTACGGCTTTGGTGCGCTCGCATTCGATCTTGTTGGCAACTTTACGTGCGTCAACCAATTTAACCGTCAGTTTCTGAATCTCTGCAATATGGGCAGAAATCTGCTCTACCAAGGCAATGTCGCGAGCTGATGCGCTCTTCCACTGTTCGTCACTGAACAGAGCCTTCAATTTGAAGATCTTATCCAGCAACGTACTCTCATAGGAAGAGGCTACCGGCAAGATGTGGTTCATTGCCATATCGCCCAGTACGCGGGCCTCGATCTGGATCTTCTTCGTATAGGTCTCCCACATGACCTCGGTACGAGCCTCAAGCTCTTTCTTGCTCAGGACATGAGTGCGATCAAACATCGCAATGCTGTCAGCTGCCATGTACTGGTCGAACATCAGCGGAGCTGATACCTCGCAATCCAAACCACGGTGTGCAGCTTCTGCTTTCCAATCTTCGGTATAGCCGTTGCCATCGAAGTGGATAGCCTTGCACTCCTCTACATATTTGCGCAACTCACCATAAATCGCCTGCATAACTCCTTCGCCACCTGCAACACGTGCATCAACAGCAGCTTTGAAGGTGTTCAACTGATCGGCAACGGCCGTATTCAAAACGGTCATGGCACCTGCACAGTTAGCAGAAGAACCTACTGCACGGAATTCAAAGCGGTTACCGGTAAAGGCGAATGGTGAAGTACGGTTACGATCGGTGTTATCCAACAGCAGTTCAGGGATGTGAGGAATGCCTTCCATCTTGAAACCGCTCTTACCACTGAAGACAATGTCAGTTGCACCTGCGCTGCTGACCATTTTGTCCAGTACCTCTGAAAGCTGACGGCCCAAGAATACAGAGATAATTGCTGGAGGTGCCTCGTTGGCTCCCAAACGATGAGCGTTGGTAGCACTCATAATGCTGGCCTTCAACAAACCGTTGTGTTTGTAAACAGCCATCATTACGTTAACCAGGAAAGTGATGAACTGCAGGTTGTCTTTCGGAGTTTTGCCCGGAGAGAGCAGGTTTACACCCGTATCGGTACCTAGTGACCAGTTGCAGTGTTTTCCTGAACCATTGATACCTTTGAAAGGTTTCTCATGCAACAGCGCACGGAAGCAATGTTTACGGCAAACACGTTTGATTACGGACATCAACAGCAGGTTGTGGTCATTGGCCAGGTTAGCCTCCTCGTATACAGGTGCCAACTCAAACTGGTTGGGTGCAACCTCATTGTGACGAGTCTTAACCGGAATGCCCAATTTCCAGCACTCATACTCCAGATCCTTCATGAAGGCCATGACACGGGTCGGAATCGCTCCGAAGTAGTGATCTTCGAGCTGCTGGTTTTTAGCACTTTCGTGTCCCATCAAGGTGCGACCGGTCAACATCAGGTCGGGACGTGCAGCCCACAAACCTTCATCAACCAAGAAATACTCCTGCTCCCAACCTAAGTATGAGCTTACCTTGTTGACATTCTCGTCAAAGTATTTGCAAACGGAAACAGCCGCTTTGTCAATAGCCTCCAACGAACGGAGCAAAGGCACCTTGAAGTCAAGAGCTTCACCGGTGTATGCGATGAAAATGGTCGGAATGCAGAGCGTCGTATCCACAATAAATGCGGGTGAGGTAGCATCCCATGCCGAGTAACCACGAGCTTCGAAGGTGTTACGAATACCTCCATTCGGGAAACTTGAGGCATCAGGTTCCTGCTGAATCAGCAATTTCCCTGAGAACTCTTCGATTACACCACCCCGGCCGTCGGGCTCAATAAAGGCATCGTGTTTCTCAGCGGTGCCGCCGGTCAGAGGCTGGAACCAGTGAGTGTAGTGGGTTGCACCCATATCCATTGCCCACTGACGCATACCCGAAGCTACACTGTCAGCCAAATCGCGTGCCAGTGCTTTACCGTGCTTCATGGTTTCAAGCAGAGCTTCATAGGTTTTCTGAGGCAGATATTTACGCATCTTGTCCTCAGTAAATACGTACATACCATAATACTCTGATGGACGCTTCTCGGGCGCAGGAACAGCCAAAGCCTTGCGCTTGATTGCATCTTCCACCATTTTGAATCTCAATGTTGCCATTTTGGGACTATTTTATGAATTGTTGGTATCTCGGAATTCATGATCAATTCCACCGCAAATATCAAAATAATTTTACAGACATCAAATTTTTCAGGGGTATTTTCTTATAAAATCGAATATTTTTACCTATAACCCCCATAAAAACATAAGCAAATGGCAAAACAAAGTAATTTTACTTCATTATACCCCCCCTAAAAAAAGCATCTTGCAGCAGACCTATATATAATATACACCAACCGAATAAAAAAAGAGCTGATGAAAGTCATCAACTCTTTTTTTTAACATGCTTTTCTCAGGATTTTAATCCGTAAAGATTGTATGGCTTATAAAATTTAGGCCCGTTTTGCATTGAACTCGTCGAGTGCTTCGTAAAATGCGGCAATATTGGCCGCAGGTACCTCGGGAGGTGTATCACATCCGGAAGAGAGCACAAAATTCGGGTAATTTTTCGTACGTTCGAGGAGTTCAGCCGTTGCAGCCTTCATTTCTGCCGGCGATGCCATCTTAAACAGCGCAACCGGATCCAAATTGCCCATCACCAACAGATCCGACGGGGTATCCTCCAACGCCTTGACCATATCGATCTTATTGCCGAAATGTTGTGCCCAGGCACCGGTCGCCACCATCGATTGCGTGCAATGACCGGTATTTCCGCAGTTATGCAAAACAACCAGGAAACTCTCATCCTGAACAGCCTCGACAATCTCTTTCAAATAAGGGGTCGCAAACTTCAGGCAGTCGTCGTTTGAAAGCAGCCCTGCAGCCGGTTCGGCAATCACCACCCCATTGGCTCCCACCTTTTTGAACTCAAGACAATATTTCTTAATAAATTCCGTACACTTCTGCAGCAACAGTTCGATCGTCTGAGGCTCTACGTAGCAGGCCATCATAATCTCTGTCATGTCGAACAATCTTCCAGCCAGCGAGAATGGGCCAATGCATCCAGCCAAAGTGGGTTTGTCTGTGATATTTTCTGCGGCCAGCTTATTGGCCAAAAGATATTGTGGTACACGCCCCTTGGTCAGATTCGGAACCTCCAATTTAGCTACTGAATCGTAATCAGTCACCAACCGTCCCACCACACTGGGCACTTCGTTTTTCGGGAATGAGATCTCACAGCCAAAAGCCTCAGCCTCTACCGTTAAATCCATAATCACCGTTGCCGCTGCACTCTGCGGATAGGCCTCGTTGACCGCTTTGATCGCCTCAAAGTGTACCCGACCATCCGTTACAGCATCATACACCGTGCGACCGATCATCTCGATCCCCGGGTGCGTCATAATAGGAAGAACACTTCTTTTTTTGCTATTCATCAGGCCTTTGGCCCAATCTTGCATATTCCTCATAAAGGTTGTTAATTAGGTATTTAGGTTTTATTCGGATGTCTCTTCGAAGTGTGTCGACGAAAACAGCGAACCATCGGACAGATATCGCAACTGTTCGTCACCTGTTTAACATGCTCTCCGATAGCCATGACCCCGCTAAGCGATTTCACCGGATACATCAAACAGCCCTCAGAAAGTCGAACGCCACAGGGATTACCCCCCAACAGATCGAACAGTCCACGCTGATCAGCTATCGGCCAGTGACAATACCCGGGACTCATGTGGTGCGAAACGTGATTGGAGCCAACAATCTCACTCAAGCGTCGTTCAACATAGGCCCCCAATTTGACGGCAATGGCCGAACCAATGGCATCAGCCACATACTGCACCAAAATATCGCCTTGTGCTCCGACCAGCTTCGTGCGACACTGCTCATACTCATCACCCGCCGTTGCAACAAAGGCTGCAAACCGCTCCGCGCCATGCATGACCGCCGCCACAGCAGCACCGGTATGAAATAGCGTCTCACCTACCACAAGGCTTTTGGTCTCCACTACCCCATCGAATAGCCCCAAGCAGTACCTGGGTTCAATCCTCTCAAAGGTTGGTAACAGTCGAGCGATTAAGGCTGCGGTTTGATCGTCGGGAAGGTGTTGTCCATACCCCATGGCTTCAGTCACGTCGGCCAAAGTAATCTCCAAGGCTGAGAAAGGGACAACACGCTCCTCCATCACATCCGAACGAACTATCCTATGCAGAGACCAAACGACGAGCCAAAGCTACAGCCTCACTGGCATCTTCACTGTATCCATCGGCGCCAACCTGCTCGGCAAACAGGGCCGTAACAGGAGCTCCGCCAACCATCACTTTGACCTTATCCCGCAAACAGTCTGCCTTCAAAGCTTCGATCACATCCTTCATATAGTTCATGGTCGTCGTCAGCAGAGCAGACAGGCAAAGAATATCTGCGTTGTTCTCTTTGATAGCAGCGATAAACTTTTCGCTCGGAACATCTACGCCGAGGTTGATCACCTCAAAACCACAACCCTCCAACATCGATGCAACAAGATTCTTTCCGATATCGTGCAGATCGCCTTTGACCGTTCCGATCACCACTTTGCCCAAGGTGTTCGAAGCATCACCCTTCATCAGAGGTTTTAGAATATCCAATGAGCCCTTCATGGCACGTGCAGCCATCAGCAGGTTGGGAACAAACGCCTCACCACGCTGGAAACGCTGTCCGACCTCCTCCATGGCTTTGATCATATATCCATTAATAATGGCCTGCGGTTCGACCCCATCGGCAATTGCCTGGTTGGTCACATCGACGGCCTGCTCCAATTTACCATTCAGAATGGCTTCATAAAGCAAATTCAAGTCAACCATAGGTTAATACAAGTTTGGTGGTTTAAAATATAAAGTCAACGAGATAAAGGTACTAATTTTTTTCAGATCGGAACCCATAATTGTAACAAATCCCAATCACCATAACCGTTTTACCAGCAACCGCCAAACAGACAAATGCATTCACCAGCAAACTTTTTGTACCCACAAAAAAAAAATCGAAACAGGCCATGCAGCCTATTCCGACATTACACTTTTATTATACTTATACGTAGATTCTGAAAATAGCGGTTATCCGCTCTCGTTCGATCAAATCAGTTGGATTGTCCAGTTGCCTGCGCCCATGCCGTTTCAGCGTGTGCCGCCCCATAAACCGGGAAGACATCTTGAGGTGCATAGGTCGAAATACCACTAAAATCAACACACTGGAACATCGATCCGTAAACACTGTATATCCAATCGGTACAATCTGAATAAACAACCGTTTTCGCCAACTGCGATTGAAAAGCTTCGAATTGAGTTGTTCCGTCAGCAAACTGCTTCAAGTAATCCTCCAAGTCATAGAATACATGATAAGAGAGACTTTCATAGTGCTGCACACGTGACAAGTCCACCTGAGGATCGGGATTGGCTGTATAAATATCGTGTACCGTTTCAGCCAGAGGTTCCAATGCTGAGGTATTAATCAGGGCTACCGATGCCGATTTGATGCTACTGCTATACCGATACGAATCGACAAACGCTTGACAGATACCCTGTAAGTTTAAGCTTTTCTGAAAAAACATCGGAGTAATATCGGCATAAGGGAAGCCATTCCCCATCACTTCAGTCGGCGAGGCGATAATATATTGGGCCGTATTACGCAGATCATACAACGCCTCGATTGAGGACATAAAGCAGGCATCGAACAGCATAAACTCAATTTTGCGTCCCTCGGGCAGTGCCGAAGCCAACTCGGAAATCTCCATCTTGCCCCCGTACGATTTGGTGGGCAGAGCATTGGGCATCTGTTTCCATATTTGTCGTTCCATCCCCTGAGACCAAGAGATTCCCTCCTCTGTAAGTGGCTTACTGCGCTGGTTCATGATATTTAAATCCGCTGGCACCCATCCAGTGGCATGGCCCCACATGACCAAACCGTATGAATCGGCCGGGAACTGCTGGAGAGTCGTATTCCAAACCCGTTGCAACACGTCGACCGAAGCGGGATCCTCCTGACCATACTGTGCCACTTCAGTCATGGTCAAGTCATCGTTAATCCGGTACAGCACAGCATTACCAGGGTATCTATTGACATAGGCAATCAAATTTCCGGACACACCCTCCATGGCAGAGGTCATATCGGCCAAATTCAGATCTGCCTGTGTCGTCAAATTACTGACTGCCATATAGACCAGCACTGTTCGATCCGCGTAAATTGGATCTGGATCTGGATCAGGATTTGGATCCGGAGTGAGATCATCCTTACATGCCCCCAAGAGCATACCTATCCCAACCAACAATATTAGGCCCCAAACCTTTCGAGAACAGGTGTAGGTAAAAGAAAAATATGTGGTAAACCACTGTTTCATATCGCTTTTGTTTTTCTATATCCGTTGCTGATAATAAATGCAAGGCATGCAGTCACCAAGTCACGCGCAGCCGCAATCTTACCTGCACAATGCATCCCTTATGTTCACTCACAACTTCTCTACATAAATCCTCATACCATAAAGATACGACAACTCACAGTGCGACAAGTCGCAAACACACAAACCTGCACGTATTTCGACGACTATTTACCAAATATTCGAAGATCGATCAATAACTCTCCGTAAGTGGATGTATCATCGCTATAGCTTCGACCGAACACTGTATCCGGACTATGGCCGGGGGCAGTACAGCGAATATGAGACCTCAGTATGTTATATCACTTCCCCTGCAGGCTTTTTCTTCATAATAGTATCCAGCTGAGCCGGTTCTCCATTGGTGCAACTGCAACGCATCTGGCTTTTACCACGATCGGCCGCCGCCACCGCCACCAGACATGCCGCCTCCGAAACCGCCAAAGCCACCGGAAGAGCCTCCACTAAATCCGCCATGGCCACCCATAAATACCGGGGGAATCCAAACGAATCGGCGTCCGCCATTGCTCCCGTCGTTATTTCCGTCATCTCCGCCTCTGCCGCCACGATTGCGGCCAAACAGCAAAAAGAGTGCGACGAGCACAATGAATACAATCGCCCCGGTGGTCATACCCTGCGGTGCTCCATGTCGGCCATACTGATCGGCTGTAAACTCACCTTCGGTCAGCTGCATCAACACATTGACCGCCCGATCGGTTCCTGTATAATAATCCCCTGTACGGAAGGATGGTAACATCTCCTGATCACAAATCCGCCCCGCCGTAATATCAGGCACAACCCCTTCCAAGCCGTAACCAACCGCAATAAAGACCTCACCGTTGCTATCCTGCGTTTTGGGTTTGATCAATATCAGCAATCCATTATCCTTGCCTTTTTGTCCGACACCCCATTGATCAGACAGACGTTGGGCATACTCACTCGGGGCATATCCACCCAAATCACCTACCGTCACAATGGCAATCTGTGTCGATGTCTTGCGATCGAACGCCACCAGTTTCTGCTCCAACGCGTGTTGCTGCTGAGGCGTAAAAACTCCGGCAAAGTCATTCACCAATCGTCGTGGGGTCATCGGGTCCGGTAGATCCTGCGCTACAAGCGTACCGGCTGTCAAGACCCCGATGCTGCATAAGATCAAGACTTGTTTGAAAAGTTGGGCAACCTTCATGCTCTCTTGGATGTCAGTTCAGCGATACTTACTCAAAACTAACTTGTGGAGCCTGATGTGCCCCCTCTTCCGCCTCAAAATAGTTCAACGGCGTAAATCCGAACATTCCCGCAAACAGGTTTCGTGGGAACATCTTGATCAGCGTATTGAATTGACGGGCCGACTCATTGTATTTGCGGCGTTCGGTAGCGATACGGTTTTCGGTCCCTTCCAGTTGCGTCTGCAGATCCCGGAAATTTTGATTCGCCTTCAGATCGGGATAATTTTCACTGATGGCCATCAAACGATTCAAGGCCGAAGACAGCTCGCCCTGAGCCTGCATATATTTGGCCATGGCAGCTGCGTCATCGATATTGAGTTGGGTTTGAGTTGCCTTGGCACGCGCCTCGACCACCTGCGTCAAGGTCGATTGTTCGTGTTGAGCATACCCCTTCACCGTTGCAACCAAATTAGGAATCAGATCGGCTCGGCGCTGATACTGATTTTCAATGTTGGACAACTGCGCTTGAGCCGCTTCGTTGGCAGTCACCATACCGTTATAGGTGCTTTTGAACCACGAAAACAGCATCAATACCACAATGACTACAACAGCCAATATAATCAGACCTCTCTTTTTCATCGTAATTAAAGTAATGGTTAATTATGCAAATGTTAATCGGTTAATC
This sequence comes from uncultured Alistipes sp., assembly GCA_900545315.1. GTDB lineage: Bacteria > Bacteroidota > Bacteroidia > Bacteroidales > Rikenellaceae > Alistipes_A. The sequence continues at coordinate 38,552 of UQYM01000012.1, read as the reverse complement.
GATCTTAATTTTTAGAGTACGTTTTTTCAATGGGATGCCATTGAATTCCCACCCGGCAGACTCTTTCTCGGGCATTTTATCAGGACGATGCCAATACATCCGTTCGAAATTGAAATAGTACCCCTTCACCCCACCAGGCAAGCGAAACGCTAATGGAATATATTCGGTCGTACGACTCACAACACGCCGTGTACCATAGTCCAAATTCAAATAGGCCATCATATCCGTTGCATGCGAAAAGGACAAAACATGCCAGGGGGAAGCCTCTTTTAATCCAGTTCCAGAGGACTGAATCGTCTTGATCACCATCTGCAAACGACGATAATTGATCTTCTCTTGCACCTTATTCCCGATCGACCCGTATCCGTAAACCAGGATATTCAAATTTCCCGGGCTGAACGGATCTGATTTCATCACCTCATTGGCCAAATCGATGATCTTTTCAGCATTCTCCAACGACAAAGAGTCTTTGGTCACAGCGATCAAGCGTAAAAGATCATCCTTGGCTTGCGGTTTGTCGAACGGTTCGTACTCCGGTTGCCAGGCATAACCGTAGTAGAGATGGCGGTAGTCATCCATGGTCAGCGTGGTATCCCCCTCCATGTAACGCATAAACAAAGACGGATAATAGTATGGTGACAATCCATTCATAATATCACTCAGTATCTGCTCGTTATCCGGAGCCTGAGGGCGCACCAAGGTCGAATCCTGTGCAGACAGTGTTGTGGCAAATCCCATTGAGGAGACAACCGTCAACAAAAAAATATAAACTCTTTTAAACATATTTTTCGCTTTCATTTTATCATAATAACGATAAAAGTAACAATTTATTTGCAAAAATAGAGCATGCACTCCCGATACACAAGACGGGCGAAGAGAATCTCCCTTCGCCCGTCTGCTATGTTGTGGGCTAATCTTTCACCAAAAAGCGGTATTGGCTATGGCTTTTATACATCTGACCGGGATCCAAACGTACCGATGGCCAGTTCGGATGGTTCGGCGAATCGGGCGCATGCTGCGGTTCCAAACAGATCGCGCCACGATAGGGATAAGCAATCTTTTTCTTACCAATATGGGATCCATCCTGATAATTTCCCGTATAGACCTGCATGCACGGCTCATCGGTCAAAATCTCCATCAAAATTCCCGATCGAGGCGAATAGAGGCTGGCAATCGGCTTGTCACGATCTCCGGAACGCAAAATCCAATTGTGGTTATACCCCAGACCGTACCGAATCTGCTCGTTGTCTGTGCTATCAATAGACTCTCCTATCAGTTTGGCTACGGTAAAATCAAACGGCGTTCCCTGTACAGCAATCAACTCTCCAGTCGGAACCACCGTTGAGTCAATAGCCAACAAAGAGTCTGCCGCCATCCACATCACATGGTCTGTAATTTCGGTCGAAGGTTTTCCTGACAAATTGAAAAAGCTGTGGTTGGTCATATTGATCACCGTCGGACGATCTGTTACAGCCAAATAGGTTACATCCAGTGTATTATCGTCCGTTACATGATACATCACTTCAACCTGAACCGTGCCTGGAAAATTCGACTCACCATCCGGCGAAACATAGGTCAGCACCAGTGTCGAAGAGTCTTTCTGTACCGCATCGAACACCCGATAGGCCCAGCCCGGATTACCACCGTGCATGTTGTTGCCGTGCGAATCGTTCAACGCTAACTGGATAGTATCCTCGTCCAACACAAAACGTCCTTTGGCAATGCGGTTGGCATACCGGCCAATGGTCGCTCCGTAGTTGCTCCCATAGCTCTGGTAGTCGGCAATGTTGTCGAAACCCAATACTACATCCTGCATGACTCCTTTGCGATCGGGCACCATAATAGATACAATACGCCCTCCGTAATTGGTCACACAGACCTCCATTCCCGAAGCATTGGTCAAACGGAACAGATCCGTCGGTTTGCCATCAATTTCGGTCTGGAATTTTCGTTGTACCAATCCCGACGCCGTTTTCATTTTGCCTGGTTGCGTTGTGCAAGCCCACATCGCCGCCACAGCTACAACCAATCCTAAGCCCAGTCGCATAAGTTACTCCATTATATTTAGCGAGTTGATCTGCTATTTCAGATCATAACGCTCGATCAGATTTTTCAACCGTGCATCCAAAGCGGTCGAAGAAGAAACCAAGGGTAAACGCAAATTATTACGAATCACCCCGTAATAGGTTAACGCTGCCTTGACTCCAACCGGATTGCCCTCCGCAAACAGCGCATCGGTTGCCTCCATCATCTCCAAATGGAGCGGAGCAGCCGACCGCACATCTCCTTGCTGTAGAGCATGTACCATACGGCAGAATTTTTCGGGATAGGCATTCACAGCCACCGAAATCACACCATCTCCACCCATAGCCATCATCGGCAATGTCAGGTTGTCATCTCCAGAAATTACATAGAATCCCTCCGGACGATCCCGCAAAATGTAGGCGGCTTGTGCAATATTGCCCGAAGCCTCCTTGACAGCGATAATATTTTTGCACTCGTGAGCCAAGCGCAAAGTGGTCGCAGCGGCCATGTTCACCCCGGTACGGCCCGGGACATTGTACATGACAATAGGCCGTGGTGAAGCCTCAGCGATGGTTTTGTAATGTTGATAGATACCTTCCTGGGATGGTTTGTTATAATAAGGCGTTACCGAAAGGATCGCATCAACACCTTCAAGGTCGGTCGATTGAATACTCCGAACCACTTCAGCCGTGCAGTTTCCCCCGATACCCAAAATGATCGGCAATTTTCCGCCGTTCTTCTCGAGCACAAATTTGCGAACTGCCGTACGCTCCTCTGCCGAAAGTGTCGGCGTCTCGGCTGTTGTTCCCAAGACAACCAAATAGTCCGCACCTCCGGCGGTCACACGATCCAACAGACGGCCTAACGCTTCAAAATCGATCTCACCATTATCTTTGAACGGGGTAATCAAGGCGACCCCAACCCCTTTGATGTTTGTTTTCATAGCCTGATGTTAATTTTTATGCAAAACTAACATATAAATTAAAACAGTGTACCCTGAACGGGCATATTTTCAGTTGAAACCGAAGATTCGTCCCCCAACATCTGCATGAACTCCTCTTCATTAATCATCTTTATTCCCAATTTGGTGGCTTTGGCCAACTTGGCCGGACCAATATTTTGGCCAGCCAGCAGATAGTTCACATGCGACGAGACGCCGCTCAAATTTCTTCCTCCGTGACGCTCAATTAATTCTTTGAGTTGATCACGCGAATGATGGGCAAAAGTGCCGGAGATCACAAAATTCAGTCCAGCCAGACGATCCGTTGCCCCCTCCAGAGCCTGATTCTGGAACTGCAATCCAAAAGAGCGCAGGCGTTCGATAATTCGCATATTCTCGGCATCAGCGAAGTATTCAATAATACTGAGTGCAATCTTCTTTCCCACCTCCTCGGCCTCGATTAGCCGTTCGGGATCGGCATGGATCAACGAATCGATATCTTTGAATTGGCGGGCAAGAATCTTGGCTGTCGTCTCGCCGACAAAACGGATCCCAATCGCAAACAGTACACGCGAAAAAGGAACCGCTTTCGACGCTTCGATATTCCGTAAAATATTGTCTGCCGACTTTTCACCGAGTCGAGGCAGACGTACCAAATCGGCCCGTTTTAGCGTATAAAGATCCGAAATATCGTGAACTAAGCCATTATCATACAGCAGCTGCACCGTTTCGTCTCCCAGTCCTTCGATATTCATCGCCCGGCGTGAGATAAAGTGGACTATACGGCCCACAATCTGCGGAGGACAACTACTTGAATTGGGGCAGTAGTGGCGAGCTTCACCCTCATATTTAACCAGCTCCGTGCCGCATTCAGGACAATGGGTGATAAATTCAAAGGGGCGGCTATCGGCCGGGCGTTGACTGAGTTCGACCTCCGTAATTTTAGGAATGATCTCACCTCCCTTCTCGACATAAACCATATCCCCTAACCGGATATCCAACAGCGCAATCTGTTCGGCATTGTGCAGCGAAGCCCGTTTTACCACCGTACCCGCCAACTGCACCGGTTCCAAATTGGCTACCGGCGTGATCGCTCCGGTACGTCCCACCTGAAAATCGACCGACAACAGCCGGGTCAAAGCCTGTTCTGCCTTAAATTTATAGGCTACGGCCCAACGTGGAGCTTTAGCCGTTGAACCCAACTGTTTTTGCATGGCATAGCTGTTCACCTTGATCACGGCGCCATCCGTAGCAAAAGGCAGCGACTCGCGAGCCTTGTCCCAATGCTGAATAAAGGCCATCACCTCATCCAAATTCCGGCATAGCTGTATGTGATCGGAGATCTTGAACCCCCATTGACGTGCAGCCATCAAACTCTCGTAATGTGTAGTGTAGGGTAAATTGTCTCCGACTAACGTATATAGAAATGCATCCAAATCTCGACTGGCCGTCACAGCTGAGCTCTGCTGCTTGAGCGAACCAGCAGCAGCGTTCCGGGGATTGGCAAACGGCGTCTCCCCAATGTCTTCCCGCTCGCGATTCAATCGCTCGAACGATTTATACGGCATCAGGATCTCTCCGCGTATCTCAAACAGATCGGGATAGCCGGTCCCGCGTAACTGCAACGGAATGCTGCGTATCGTCCGCACATTCTCCGTCACATCATCTCCCACCGTACCGTCTCCTCGCGTAGCGGCCCGTACCAAACGTCCATGCTCATACAACAGGCTGATCGACGTACCATCAAACTTTAATTCACACACATACTCAACCTCTCCGACCTCTTTCCGTACACGTGCATCGAAATCAATCACCTCCTCGCGTGAATAGGTGTTGGCCAACGATTGCATCGGGAAACGGTGCGTGACACTGGCAAACTGGTTGGCCCGATCACTGCCCACTCGTTGCGTAGGTGAATTGGGATCAGCATATTGCGGATAGCTCTGTTCCAGATCCTGTAGCTCTCGCATCAACTTATCGTACTCGAAATCACTCATTAAAGGATCATTCAGCACATAGTAGCGATAGTTCTGTTCATGGAGCAATGGCCGAAGTTGATCAATTCTATCTTTGGGTTGCATAATTTCTCAATATGTGACGTAAAATTAATAAATTTGTAGAAAACGAACCAACCAACATTTTAGCCTAAATTTTGCAAGCAAAAGTAATTCAGACATCTACCCCGACTGACAATCTCTCCCATCCGAATATTTTTAAGAAAAATTTTTTCGGGCTTCTTGTATTACCAATTTTTGTTTATACTTGCAGAAAATTTTTGCAAACCAATGGCACTCGCTAACAAACCAAAGAAAAGAGTAGTAGTAAGTTACAAGAACCTCTCACCCGAACTACAAGAGGAGATCAAAAAACAGTATCCCAACGGATACACCGACTCCATGTTACGTATTGATAAAGGTCCCGGCGATTTTTTTTATGCGATCATGCTCGAGACAGAAGATGTCAGCTACCTGGTCAAAGTAGATGTCAAGGTCGATGACCAACTTGATGAGGAGGAAGACAAAGATTATTACAACGACGATATCAAAGATACCGACGACGACCAAATCATCGCTGAAGAGCTCGAAGACGAGGACGAATAATCAAAAATAGATACTCCCCAAATCGGTCCACACTGGACCGATTTTTTTTGTCTATTCTCGTATCCCTTATTCATTCCTCAATTATTAAGAGAGCAACAGATAGAAAAAGGCAGCCTTTGAGGGCTGCCTTTTATCTTTTCGTTAAACAAGATGGATTACCAGTTCAGGATCTTCTTGAAATCGTAAGCAGCAGGATCTGCTACATACTTTTTCGCAGCCTCATAATCGGCTGGAGTAATATAGTTCAAGATGTTCTCAACCACCTGAGTGAATTTGTCTGAGGTGATATCAACCAAACGTGGCGGAATCTTGCCCGTTTCCGGATCCTGAAGATCTTTCAGGTAGAGCGCCGAAATCTGACCGGCCGGATCTGCATATACCATGCAACCGGTTTTGCCTTCGCTGAAGAGCTTGTAGGTACCCATACCCAGCAATGAGCAGTAAACCAAATCGTAAGCCACCGGAGTCTGGCAACGAACCTCGTAACCGATCTCTACCGGACGTGATTTAACCTTCAAGCCCAGCTCTTTGAGCTTCTTCTCCAACATCTCGTTGAAGATGTGAGCCTTCGAAACTTTACCCAACTCAGGATGTCCGTGATCGTCATACGAGAAGTGGATACCCGATTTCTGAATCTCTTCGTTGCTCAGTGAGTGGAAAACACCCTCAGAGATCATGGCAACACCGTAATCGATACCCATGATCTTCCGTTTGATGATCGCCGATACAACCAAATTAACGATCTTCTCAACGGTAATCTCCGTTTTGTTGAACATCTCGGGGATTACAATCATCGGATAGTGGCAAGCAGTACCAATACCGAAAGCCAAGTGTCCGGCTGAACGTCCCATGGCCGCTACAACAAACCAATTACCACTGGTCTTTGCATCGGTAGCTACGGTACGACCGATGATCGAGCCCATATCTTTTGCTGACTCGTAACCGAAGGTCGGTGAACCAGCCGGCAGAGGCAGGTCGTTATCGATGGTTTTGGGAACGTGGATGTTTGCAATAGGATATTTCTTTGCAGCGAGGAATTTCGCAATACGGTTAGCCGTAGAAGCCGTATCGTCACCACCTACCGTTACCAACAACTTCACATTGTTCTTAACGAAGAAATCAAGGTTGAAATCCTCTTCGAAGTTTTTGTCAGTCGGTTTGAAACGGCTCATCACCAGGAACGAACCACCACGATTGAAAATATCATCTGCCAACAGGAAATCGATATCGGTGGTTTTCGGATTTTTGTTGAACAAACCCGAATATCCGCCGTGAAGACCGATTACACGATAGCCCTTCTGCAAGAAAGTTTTGGCTACGCTTCCTACGACAGTGTTCATACCGGGCGCTGGACCGCCACCGGTCAAAATTGCAATTGAATCCATTTTCTAAGCTTAATTATGTAAGTTCTGTAAATGTTCTTTTTTCCAGGAGAAGCACTCCCCTGTTGTTCGTGCATCTATTCTTGTTCCCCGCTTGCACTGCAGGCATAAGCGTTTCCACGGAACTCGCTGCATGGTCGCACAAGCGTCTCAAAAATACGACTATTTTTCAAGAATTCATTCAACCCAGAGCCCTATTTTCATGCCTCACTGCAAAATACTGTTCACAGTACCTTCCGTGCAACCCTCCTTCGTACAACGAATCGATGCTTTCCAATCATCTTGTCATTGTTAAAAAGGTGAGACTTGCAACGTTATTAAACGTCGCTTGAAGCATGCCCTTAGAGTCTCGGCAACTGTCTCGCTTGACGGAGCTCACAGTCTTCGACCTCCCTAAACGAATTCCAATAGGTACAATGAATGCACCTTTTGAGATCGGCACCGGTTATTTTTCGGTCAACTTGGCAATCATTCCGGCAGCCAGCTGATCGCAAACCTCTAACTTTTCACTGGTAGGACGTCCCATGATCTCAGCGGGTTCAACCACCTGCTCCCAACCGATCTCGTCGGCAAACTGTTTGAGGGTACGGACGCCACCGCCATTCCAGCTGTAAGTGCCAAACAGTCCCAAATAACGGTTCTTTACTCCAATGTGCAACAATTCGCGAGTCAAGGCATCCATCGTCGGCAACATCAGCGTATTGTAGGCACAGCTACCCAAAATTACCCCTTTGTAACGCCATATATCGTTAATTAAATAGGAGATGTGAGTTTTGGAAGCATCGTGTACACGAATCTGTTTGATCCCGCCTTCGGCCAATTTGAAGGCAATATAATCGGCCATCTGAGCCGTATTGCCATACATCGAACCATAGATCACCACAACTCCATCTTCTGCCTCGTAATGGCTCCAACGACGATAAAGTTCAATCACTTTGGCCGGATCCTTGCGCCATACCAAACCGTGCAGCGGACAGATGGTACGAATATCCAGTGCGGACAACTTCACAAAGGCCTTTTGTACCATATTGCTGTATTTTCCAACGATATTGGAGTAGTAACGGCGCATCTCCGACTCCCGTCGGTCATCGAAAATCACCTGATCGTCGAATGCTCCCCCATCCAGGGCCCCGAAACTTCCAAACGCATCTCCAGAGAACAAAATGCCATCCGTCATATCGTACGACATCATGGTCTCAGGCCAATGCACCCATGGCGTAAAGACAAATTTCAATTTGTGATGTCCCAAATCAAGCATATCCCCATCTTTGATCTCTACCAAATTGGGGAGTTCGCCCAAATAGCCACACAGCACCTTGAAGGTCTTAACATTGCCAATGATCTTCACGTCCGGATAACGCTGCAACAGATTACGGATCTCTCCACTGTGGTCAAGCTCCATGTGGTGAATGATCAGATAATCGAGTTTGCGATCACCCAATACAGTGGACACCCAATCCAAATAACTGCGATCACTACCGGCCTCGACTGTATCCATCAACGCACACTTCTCATCTCGAATCAAATAGGAGTTATAAGAGACGCCGTCCGGTAACGGCCACAGATTTTCAAAAAGATTTTTACGCCGATCATTGACTCCCGTCCAAAACAGCGTATCAGAAATTTGTTGTTTGCAGTACATAAGTCAATTATAGTTTATACTCTGTCCACAACAGCAAAAGCTATCAGCAAAAGCCAGAATTGCATGGAAAAAAGGTTGTTTTGCTCGCTTTATTGTTAACTTTGCAAAGGTAGGAATTTTTTGGTTCATCACATGAAGCAACTCCTATACATAATCATTCTGCTATCCCTAATTGCAGTTCCCTCGCGGGCACAACAAAAAAGCATCTACACCGGGCTCACCCTGGAGATCATCCAAGGAGATACGGTACTGGTTGCTGAAACGGTTCCTGTGTTCGTTTTTCCGCGCAAGATAGACTCCCGACGATTTGCCAAATTGGTCGCCAATCTGAAAAAAGTCTATCCGATAGCCAAAGAGGCCAATCGCCTGTTGGGGGAGATGGAGAAGCATATGGCTACGCTCAAAACCGAACGGGAACGAAAACTCTTCACCAAGGCCATGGAGCGCCAACTGAAGAAAAAATACACCCCCGTTCTCCATCGGATGACCTTCTCCCAGGGGAAATTATTGATCAAACTGATCGACCGGGAGACCGGACATACCTCCTACGCATTGGTTAAAGAGCTTCGAAACGGTTTCAGCGCATTTCTATGGCAAAATGTGGGCCGTATTTTCGGTATGAACCTTAAAGACACCTACGATGCAACGGGTGACGACCAATTTATCGAAATGCTGATTCGCCTCTATGAAGCCGGGTATCTTTAATATACAATCTTAAGACACCGATTTGTCGTCCACGGTTATTTGTAAACATTAGCCTAAAGATTTGTTTAAATCATTAGATCGCATCAGCGTGCAGTCCTACCCTCCTCAATACAAGCCTGCATCATCTTCTGAAGGACTTTCCACCGCCAGTCTATTATCGAATTGAAGAATAGCGATACAACCGGGGCACTCCGCCCTTCCATGCTGGTAACAAAACAAGATACAGCACTGTATCGAACACATTTACACTCCGTACTCGCCCTATTCCATCACACGTCACACCACTCTCTTCCATGTTTACACAGATACAGGTGACGTATGATTGTTACCTCATTCTGTTCAGCGTTGAAAAATTTCCGGATAGCGATTGATAAAATAGACCGGTGTGCAACTCCAGGCGTGACAGTAACTATTGATCGGGAAGAATCCGTATGGAGATCGGGTATCATTCTGAAGATCGTAAACCTCCCAGAATGTATCGGCCCCTTTGGCAACCATACCGCCCCAATAATCGATCAGAGTGGTCCGAGCCTGCTCCGTGAGACCACACCGAATCAACGCCTCAATCCAATAGTGATATGCATAAGGAGAACCAATCCCACAAGCATCAGGTTTTGCCATAATGTTTTTTAAGGCTTGCGCACCATCTTTCGTGGACAGCGTTCCCGATAGAACCATCCATACCTGAGACAAATAGGAAGCCTGCTTGTTCGGACCCGACAACACCAGCCCAGACGAGCAATCATAATAGGCTTTTCGTGCTGCCGCCTTCATGCGAGTTGCCAATCGGGGCCAATCTTTCACCTCGTGTTCTTTGCCTAATATTCGAGCCAATTCGTAACTCCGCTCGACAGCAAAGATCATCAACCCCTGTATGGAGGCATCCCGATTCAGATCCCCTTTCCAATCGAACACCAGCCAACTCGGCTTTAAAGAGTTGTCATAAATTCCATCCGGATTCAACGCCTCGCAGGCAATTTCAACCTGTCGTTTTACCACCGGCCACAAATCTGCGCCTGTAGCCGTGTCGCCACTATGCTTCACATAATCGGCCAAGGCAACCCCATACAACAAGGAATAGTCCATGCAGTGTGTCCCGCGTCCCTGGATTTTCCATTCAGGTCTTTCATAAACCGTTGCACTGAGCCATCCCGCGGAATCAGCCAACGAAGCCAACAGGTACAAACAACGTTTGGTCAAATCGTGATTCTTGAAAGAATAGGCGTTGGCCAATGCCTCCAGATATAGATCCCCAATCCAAAGACGTTGATCCCGTTTGGGCCCGTCCTCATACACCGTCTGCATACACTCGGATAAGGTTGCCAAACCTACCTCGTTGATTTGTCGAATGATGGTTGGCGTCTCAGTAGCAAGAGAGGCAGGCACACCTGAAGCCGATGAGACCGCTCGAACCCGCATCCCCGTAAAATTAAACTGGAAACTGGACGATATGCCCAACAATTCAATTTTTACATACCGAAACGCTACTCTTCTGTCAATCGAAACCGTAAGTTCTTCCGGACAGGTCATTACGGTTACGATCTCGTCCTGAATCCAACCTCGGCTTAATCCTCCCGGATACGGATCAAAGGGTGTATTCAGCTCTGCCGGCACCTCACCGAAGGTAAAACGGAACCGGGTTGGCGCATCTGACCAACCATCCGTATGCAACGAAAAGGAAAAATAGCCTGTCACATGGCGCCCAAAATCAATAATGACCGCTGGCGTACCCCGTTTATAACTCTCTTCATAAAACTGCTCCATCGTCCCGGAAGGCTCCATGCGCCACCCTTGAAAAGCAGACGAATCACGAACCGATCGCACCATTCCAATCGGTTCAACCAACGTTTCATGCAATGTGGGGGTGCACTCCTGTGCCACACGGAACCACCGAAGCCGATCCTCTCCAAAAGCTATATGGGACACCGCAGAATCAGCCACAACTTTTGCCTCTGTTGCACAATCGCCCTTTGCACATACAGAGCAACAAGAGATCACAAGCAGTATAAAACAGATAATTTGACGAACTAATGAAGTCATTTATTGAATCAATGAGTATTATATCACTAACCGAGCATAAAACATACAACCACTGCATTTCGCATGGCCTTCACCCGGACACCGTTTACAAGATACTAAAATAACAAAAACTGGCAGCGTAACTTTCTCAAGTTATTCACTGCCAGTTTCAGTATATCAAATGTACATTAAAGCCGGAAGGACTTGCACTCAAAAGATCTCACGGACAGTGCCTCGTGCAGCGTCTATTCATAATCAAGCGACTGGATAAACTCCACAGCCTCCTGACTAAGCGGATCGTTGCGGTCAAGCCAAACTTTTGCCTTGATCAGCTCCTCACGCGCTTTATTGATCTTTTGGGTTAGCGGGAAGGCCGGGCGCGGGATCAACTCATAAAGAGCCCGCTCTGAAGGACGGAAGGTTCGGTTGAACACCTGCTCCTGCGTCGGACGTCGATCACCCTGCCAGGAGAATCCGGGCAATCTCATCGGCTGATCATCCGGTATTTTGTCCATCGGATAGATCGAATAGACTGGCTTTCCTCGCCAAACAATCTCATCGACCGTCTGATCCTTGAAATAGAAGGATATATCCGCACATTCGACTGTCATAAAGCCCGATATATACGATCCTAAACTATCCTCCTCGACCATGAAATAGTAGGTCTGACCATTTCCGTTCACATCGGTACGATAGATCGTCCCATCCCGGAAATAGGACTCAATCTCCTTGCCTTTGATCTGATTGTAGTGAGCCGTATCCACCTGCTGGCAAAGAATCGGATTACCGACAAATACCGCCCGATCAATCTTCTGGTTACGCGTATAGATATCCACCCACTGCGAAGTAACCTGATTGTTATCGTTCCACAACACCGGATCCACATACATGTGCAGAGTCGAATCCAGCGTGAAACCGGTCATCGAATCACATACAGCTTGAAAATCATGCCGATAAATTCGAACATTGTGATATCCAAACACCTTACGCACTAAAGAGTCCTGCTCCGTGGTCACCGTATCGGCCACTTGAGGCTGCAGGGTGTCGGCCTGCTGTTTGGCCAATTGCGTTAACGAATCGCGTTGACGTTGCAGCAACTCAGCTCGGGCAATCGAATCAGCACGCGCCACTGAGTCAGCTATGGCCTGCAATCGATTCCGTTTACGTTGGGCCTCTTTCTGCTTCCAGCGCTCCTCACGAGCCTTCATGCGTGCCATACGCTCCTGCTCCTTCTGTTGTCGTATCTTTTCCCGGGCTTGCCGCTTCTTCTCCGCCTCAATCCGTTTCAACTCCTTCTTACTCAATTGAGACGAATCAGCCACCTCTGGAGCAGTCTTGGTTTGAGCCTCACGATCCGACTCAGCGCCTTCTCCGGCATCCGGCGTAGTTGCTTCGTCAGTTGCAACTGACTCATTGGTCGATTTGACTGTTTCATCGGATGTCGGCGCCTCAAGTTCCGTTCCCTCCTCCAATCTGGCAAGAGAGTCCGCCTCCAAAGAGTCTGTCAGGACAGAATCCCGATTAAACGTATAAACAAACATCGAATCGGCACGCATATACAGCGTATCGACCTTACTGCTATCCGACTGTTGAAACGATGCAATCACCGGATCACGAGTCAAAAGCGCCTTACGTTCTTTACCCCAATACTGTATCAAATCACCAAAAGCAACAGCCTGCTGCTCCTGATCAGCCACCTGCACATTATTCAGCAAAAGCGCATCTTGCGAATCCTGCTGGTAATAGATCGTATCTGCCCACAACTCCTGGTTTTCGGTCAGAATGTATGAGTGATCCGTAAAGGTATATTTGTTGGCCTTACGATCGTACATGCCACGCAGCGCAGTCAAGAATTCGTTATCTTTATTCCAGATGTACGAGCGGGTCGAAAAACGGGCCACCTCGGTATCCAAGTTGTAATTTACCGAATCCGACTTGAGCTGGTAGTCGGGGTTACTCATCTCCACGTCATGCACCCCGACCAACTCGCGGGTATCGGCATAATAGTAGCCATCTCGCGATTCAAGCCGGTTCTCTTTCTGCAACATCGTTCCTCCACCCGTGTAGTGGCCAATGTTATCCAGCGTATTGAACGAGAAGTTGTAGGTATAGAGCGTTGCATCCCCATTCACCACCTTGATCAGCGGAGCATAAACCCGCGCCATGTTGATATTACCATTGTATTCGGCACGATCGCCATACACAAAAGTGCTATCTTTGTTGATGATGACATTGTTGTAACAATCCATCATCCGATCGTTGAATCGGATCGCACTGTCACAGGTGATTACCGCACCATTGTGGTAAAACACAACATGCCCCACCAAGCTGATTACAGACGAGTCGGCCACCTTGACCGGCCGCATCACATCAGCCGAAAAATTCACAATTTTTGGGGCACCTCCGGACGCAGATTGTGCCACCGCTCCAATTCCGGAACAGCAGCACAATCCCCCGATAAGAAGTTGAAAAAATCGCTTCACGTCAAATGGGTTTTCTACAAACTACTTGAGTAGATAAGGGCGTTGGAATTCACATTTCTTAAATTGCGGATCTACCCGAATATACATACTGCTCGCCTTCTCTTTCAGCCACTTTTCATAATCATCGGCCTGCTTGCGGGTCAAGGCCAACTCCTGAATGCGTAAAAAATCATCCGACAGATTGGCTTTATGGGTCGGTATAATCTCATCCAAGCGGACCATCTTACCCATAATATTGCCTCGTGAATCCTGCGAAGCAAACGCATCCGAAATATCACCCGGCTTCATCTTGCGCAACGCATTGTAAACCTCCGGCATCTGACTCAACTCCTCTTTCAAGAACTTGGTCGTTGCCGCCTTGGCATCGTTGCGGTTGGTCATCGCCAACAGCTCGATGTTGGTCGCTACACCACCATTCTTGTTCGAATACTTGTCTTCAGAATATTTCTCAACAGCATCCTTAAAGGTGATATTTCCCTTCTGAATCTCACTTTTCAAACTGTCCAGCGTCTTAAACGAGGCCCGAATCTCATCATCGGTAAACTGCGGCTTGAGCAAAATGTGACGACAATGGTAGAGGTTGCCGTTCTGATCGATCAACTGAATCAAGTGGAAACCGAACTCCGTCTCAACTGCCTCGGAAACCTGTCCCGGACGCAGCTTCACCAACGCATCGGCAAAAGGTTGCACGAAACTCTCCTTCGGCATCGGATCCATCTCTCCACCCCGAACCGCAGTAGCCGGATCTTCCGAATACATCCGCGCCAACATCTCAAATTTCGTTCCGTTCATGATACGCTCACGAAGCTCCAAAATACGTTCACGCGTTCTGAACTTCGCCTCCTCGGTCGAGGGCGGATACCGTACAATCTGCGAGAAAACATACTGCTCCGGAATGATCGGAATCGAATCCTTGGGCATGCGTTTGAAATAGTACTCCACCTCGCCGGAGGTAATCGTCGATTTGCTGTTCACCGTCTGCTTCATCATCATCGCATAACGTACCTCCTCATAACGGCTCTGCAAATCACTACGAATATCGAAAATGGGCTTGTGATAATACATCTCCACCGCAGCCTGAGATCCCCGTTGGGCAATCTCCTGCTCAAGCGCATTCTCAACCATCAAAGCAATATCTGCATTATCAATTGTCAACGAATCAATCTGAGATTGCGTATACAGAATCTTTTGCTCAATCAACGTCTCCAAAGCCTCACACATCGGATCCCGATCCGACGTATATCCTTGAGAACGACGCTGCTCGATCAAACTTTTACTGGCCTGAATCAAATCCGAATAGAGAATCATTGAATTGCCCACAACAGCAACTACCTTATCAACCATTACCTGATTGGGTGATGGTATATAGAGTTCTGGTTCTGGCTTTGGCGTCTGTTCCAGTTGTGCCTGCTCAGACTGTGCTGCTTTCGGAGGCTCCTGAGTCGGTTGTACCTGCTTGGAGTGTTTAGTTTTCGAAGGTTCCGATGCCGATTGTGTCTGCTCGGAGTGTTTGGCTTTTGGATGTTTCTGGGCCCACACTGAACCCGATGACATACCGAGCAACAAAGTAAGGGCAAAACACAAAATCCCAGCTCTTTGGGTATAACGTTTAATTGGCATGAACATAAATTTGTTTCTTAGACAAGGCTTGCCGATAAAGGCTATCTTCATGGGCTTTGATAATATCCTGTTTACGTTGATTGAACAATACGCGTTTGATTACACCCGACACACTCTCCACCGGTGCATAATCTCCCGAACGACGAATGTCTGTCACCCGTACAAAATAGGTATTATTCCCCTCTTTCAATTCTGAGATCTGACCCGTCTTGAAAAGATAATCATAATCCTTATCCTTATCAGTCGGCAACAGTGACAACAAAACCGCCGGCTCAGACCACGTATTGATCTCTACCAGATCGAAACCGTTCTTGGTACAAATATCCACAAAATCCTGATACGAATCATTTCCAGACGCAAGCATTCGCTCCTTGAGCTTAGCCGCCTGCCGGTAACTGTTGGGCATTCTGACTACTCGAGCCTTCAGAATCGTTTTATCAAGAATAAATTCAGATTTGTGATTGAGATAATAATCGGCGATCTGCTTATCGGTAAAAAGCGTATCCAACTCCTTATCCACATAGTATTGATCCACCTTGTGTGTCAAAAGTGAATTGCGGTACTCCTCCACCAAGCGATCAATATCCTCCTGACTGCTGCGGAACATCTCTTCAGCCTCCTGTACCTTGAGCTGTTTTTTGACCCACTGGTCCACATAGGATTTTTGGATTTTAACGCTATCTTCAGCCGTCATGTCCGGGGTAAAAATCGGCGCCAAATCATGCAGATAGAGTCGCTCCCCCCCCACCTCAGCCAAAACCTTCTGGTTAGTAAAGGGATTCGGGAAACGCTTGCAAGAGCTCATACCCATGACGCATGCCAAAGGTAAGATCCAAAAAAGCCGATGTATAGAAAACTGTTTCATTCGCTTACTGATAACAACGCTCAATCGATCCGATTAGTATGATCGATCGGCGTTTTTTTACTCCCCGGAATTCGATTTCTCCTGACCATTGATCGATGCCGTTGACAAAGGCGTGGCATCCGAAGAGGTCTCACCGGTCGCATTTGGGATCGAAGTTTGCGAATCGGCCTTCTCAACCGCTTCCAGGTGACGACGTTTCTCTTCCCGAGAGATCCGAACGGCAATCCGGATAAAGCCTATCAGGAAGAGCACGCAGGCTATTCCATAAATCGTGTAATACAACGTATCATTGTCCATCTGCTCCCGGGTCGAAAGCAATTTTCCACCATTAAGCATCCAGGTAAAATAGGAGATCGCATTATTGATGCAGTGGATCAGAATGACTGGCCAAAGCGATCCGGTTCGATAATAAATGTATCCCAATACCAGACCGATCATAAAGGCATTGACCACCTGCTGGGGGATCAGGTGCACGATACCGAATACCGCTGACGCAATCACAATACCTATAAAGACCCCATATTTACGCATCAACGCATCCTGCAGAATGCCGCGAAAAAGGATCTCCTCCATAACCGGAGCCACAACAATCGAGGTAAACATCATCCACCCGCCGGCAGACATGATATTCCCCAACTGATCGAGATAGGTCGCAGGGAACAGATTCAACAACGGTTCGATGACAATGCCGGTTGCCAGCACCATGATCGTGCCCCACAAGACAATGACAAAATCGAGTTTGGCCAAACCGAAACGCAGCAAACGGGTTCCTTTCGGAGAACGGATTTTGCGTTGGAAGAGACCAAATACGATCACCAAAGTGAACTGAATAACGTATCCCAAAAATGCACCGAATCCTGGCGAGACACTGCCAATCTTCTGCAAAATACTGGTCAGCAACGAACCCAATACGGTCGCTACAATAAATACGCCCAGCAGCGTCAACAGATCCCCCCAAGAGGGATACATGACCCGAAACTCCTCCGTTGCCCATTTACCTTTTCTCCGTAACATGGTCCATCACTTTTATTAACTCAATTCTATCTATATCTATCCTGCAGGCTATTCGCGACATTCCTAAACATGAAGGTCCCGGCTCACTTTCAATCGCACTCCGTCGCTGCTCGTTCCTACTTCCCCCACTTCTCCTTGAGAAATGGGCTTTGTATTACGTGCTCCGAATGTAGCACACTCCCAGAGATGGTGTAGCCGCTGACTTACCGCACTGACTTCCTCATTGCACCGATGTCAGCAAACCTACCGTCGAACGGCAACTCTCACCACATCACACAAAGAGTGCATCAATCCTGCTTAGTAGAGCTCGACCGCGATCGAACCGTCTTGTCCGCCGCTCTAAACGACACGATCAATCGCCACAGTTCAATCAATAGAGTTCGTCGCCCAGAGTAGCGACCATCACCGCTTTGATCGTGTGCATCCGGTTCTCAGCCTCGTCAAAGACAATCAAAGCCTCTGATTGGAACACCTCATCAGTGACCTCCATCTCGCGCAATCCAAATTTTTCGTAGATATCGTTGCCCACTTTGGTCTCCAAGTCGTGGAAGGCCGGCAAACAGTGCATAAACTTGCAATCGGGATTGCCCGTCGCCTCCATAACCGCACGGTTGACCTGATAAGGTTTCAACAGTTTGATTCGTTCGTTCCAAACCTCGTCAGGCTCGCCCATCGAAACCCACACATCGGTATAAACGAAATCACAACCGGCTACCCCTTCAGCAATGCTCTCGGTCAGCGTAATTTTTGCACCGCTCGTTGCGGCTACCTGACGGCAACGCTCCACCAACGAAGGATCCGGAGCACAAGCCCGAGGCGAAATGGCACGGAAATCCATACCCATCTTGGCCGCCATCACCATCAGCGAATTGGCCACATTGTTATGTGCATCGCCTAAGAAACAGAACTTGATCTCCGAGAAGGGTTTTGAGCAGTGCTCGCGCATCGTCAACATATCGGCCAGAGCCTGCGTCGGGTGAAACTCCGTGGTCAAACCGTTCCAGACCGGTACCCCCGAAAATTCAGCCAACAGTTGCACAATCCGTTGTGCATACCCACGATACTCGATGCCGTCATACATCCGACCCAATACGTGCGCAGTATCTTTGATCGACTCCTTCTTACCGATCTGAGAGCCGGTCGGACCCAAATAGGTCACATGAGCTCCCTGATCATGGGCCGCTACCTCAAACGAACAACGGGTACGTGTCGAATCTTTCTCAAACAGCAGGACTATGTTCTTACCGGTCAACATCTGCTTTTCGCAACGAAGATATTTGTCGGTTTTGAGCTGTGCAGCCAAATCGAGCAAATAGGTGATCTCTTCGGGCGTAAAATCCAGCAAAGTCAACAGGTGTCTTTTTCTCAAATCAATCATAACGGACATATCTGGTTAAACAACCTCAAAGATAGCGAGAAGTAGCGAATTTTCGGCAAAAATCGGATAAATAACACAACTATATTATTTACAGACACATATCATCACTTCCCAAAACAAAGCCACCCGAATCCGATAGGTGATTGGATTCGGGAGGCTGTTGCAGGTGAGCTATTGTGATTAAATCTGCACGCTATTGGTTAAACTCTATTTGTTATTTGTTGTCCTTAGTTGTGATACAATCATTTGTCAACCAGTGTTGAACCTTTTCTTTAATAGATCCCGGACCGTAACCTTTCCACATATCCAAAACTACGCCCTCCGGAGAGATCATTACATAATGTGGAATGCCTGTCACCTGATAAACAGCTGCAAGCCCAGTGGCTCCCTTAGCAAGTTCATTCCATTGGTTACCCGTTAGGCCCTTACGTTCAATAAAATCAAGCCATCTATCTTTAGGATCGGAATTAATACTGACAATCACCAAACCTTCTTTATAGGACTCTGCAACCTCCTTTATCTCCGGAAATGACTGCAGGCACGGACCGCAACCCTGACTCCAAAAATCAAGTAGAATATATTTCCCTTTAAACTCGGAAAGATGATGCAAATTACCCTTCACATCATACAAGTCGCCATCTACCATCTGATCTCCGACATTCACAACCTCTGGTAAATTGAGATAGGCGGCAATCAACTGTCCCGCTGCAGTCGCCCGATCAGCTTCGGGCATGCGATCATACAAAGAACGGATCAAATCTTCATGACCAAATTTTTTATTCCATTGCAAATACCCAGCATAATTTTGATATCGGTCTAACCAAACAGTAGTTACCGGAGACTCTTTCATGTAGTTTAATTCATGTAATGCAATGGAATCCACCAACGGTAAAAACAATTTAAGAAGCGAATCTACCTTTCTTAAAGTGGGCTTATCCAAGCCCTGCTGCAATCCCGTACTATAAACGTCATTCCATTCCGTTACATAGGTTAACATCTGCTTCCGTTCTGCCAACGCGACCTCAGAAAACAAATTCTCATCATGCTGTTCCGGCACATCACTCTCTACATGCCACAATGAGTGCAAGCAATCATTGCCTGTGATTTTTACATAGGTACCCGATTTAACCCAAATATTTAGAAAAGTATTCGGAAACCCTTTTGATCTGGCAGTCAAACGCAATTTGCGGGCCTGAGAATCGGTAATTGTATCCCGAAAGATAAATTTTCCATTGATCACCGTATCGCTATCGATTAGGCGATGGATGCGTCCATCTGCACGTAACAATTCTAATACCGAACTATCCGGTACATTCTGCAACTCTCCATAAATCACGAACTCACCTTCCGGAACTTGACAAGGTTTTGGTTTCGGAGGTTTTGAAGTTGCACTTAGCAATAGGAAACTCCCAATCACAAGCACAAATGTCACGCCCTTGTTCATTATTATTCAGTTAAGGTGAATTAGCTTAATGATTTCATATAAAGAGAAATTCTCTAACAGTAATTACAATAACGCGATGAACCGGTATATGTATAAGGCCAAACAGACTCTATGGTTTTTCTGTCTCTGAGGCATCCGGTTTCAACCAGTGTTGAACCTTTTCTTTAATAGATCCCAGACCATATCCGCTCCACATCCCCACAACTATTCCCGCTGGAGAGATCATTACATAACGTGGTATGCCCTTCACCTGATAGGCTGCTGCAAGCCCAGTGGTCCCCTTGGCAAATTCATTCCATTGGTTACCCGTCAAACCCTTACGTTCCACAAAATCACTCCAGCTCTTTTTCGTATCCATACTGATACTGACAATTTCCAGACTGTCTTTATACATCTCAGAAACCTCCTTCAGCTCCGGAAACGACTGCAGGCACGGCCCACATCCCAGGCTCCAAAAATCAAGCATGACATATTTTCCTTTAAACTCGGAAAGATGGTGCAGGTCCCCCTTCACATCATACAAATCACCATCTACCATCTGATCTCCGACATTCACAACCTCTGGTAAATTGAGATAGGCGGTAATCAGCTGCCCCTCTTCCGTCGCCCGATCCGCTTCAGACATACGATCATACAAAGAACGGATCAAATCTTCATGGCCAAACTTTTTATTCCATTGCAAAAAGGGTACATAGGTGGCATATCGATCCAACCACACGGCAGTTACCGGAGCCTCTTTCATGTAATTCAGTTCCTGCAATGCAATCGAATCATACAGCGGCAGGTACAATTTGAGCAGTGAGTCTAACTTTTTTATGTCGACCTGATCAAAATCCATATTGGGATGTGCAGCGATTAAATCGCTTCGCTCGGTTAAGCATTTCAGCATTTGCCGCCTGTCATTCAAAACAAGTTTCGAAAATTCACTCTCAACTTGCTGTTCCGGCACATCACTGTCAATATTCCACAGCGGGAACAAGCAATCTTCGCCGGAGATTCTCACATACGCGCCCGATTTAACCCAAATGTTAACAAAGGTGCCCGGGAAACCTTGTGACCGAGCACTTAAATTCAATTTACGGGCCTTAGAACAGGTAATCGTATCCTTAAAGAAAAATTTTCCATCGATTACCGTGTCGGATGCTATTCTGAACATCACATTGCCATCAGATCGCAATAGGTCAAGGACCGATCCGTCCGG
This sequence comes from uncultured Alistipes sp., assembly GCA_900545315.1. Lineage (GTDB taxonomy): Bacteria > Bacteroidota > Bacteroidia > Bacteroidales > Rikenellaceae > Alistipes_A. The sequence goes on along the minus strand of UQYM01000012.1, from coordinate 17,234 downwards.
TACATTCTGTAACTCCCCATAAATTACAAACTCTCCCTCCGGAACTTGACACGGTTGCGGTTCTTGAGGTTTTGAGGTCGCACTCAGCAACAGGAAACTTCCCATCACAAGTACCAATAATGCACCTTTTTTCATTATCATTCAGTCTTAGTTAATTAACTTCATGCGTTTGCATAAAGATAGCTATTTACTTCGAGGAAACACTGCGGCTCATACAACCATCATCACAATTACAGAATGAAGCTCTAATAACCAACCGACCGCTGATTGATTATTTGAAAGCAAAGCAAAACCAGGCTATTTACTGATTCACCTCAATCTTTTTCATATTTTTCATGTCTTGAGACAATAACTTTAGTACCCTCTTCTTGGTAGAGCCATATTCGCCGCCACCCCACATGTCAACAACCACTCCCTCAGGAGAAATCAGCACGTAAAAGGGTAATGCCGCCACCTGATAAGCTGCAGCAAGCCCTGTTCGTCAGGTCTTCAATTCGTTCCATTGACTACCGATCAATTGATTACGCTTGACCACATCAATCCATTGCTGCTTGGGATCCATACAAATACTGACCACCTTCACTTGTCTATATTGTTTGATGATCTGCTCTAACTCAATGAACGATCGCATACATTCCGGAGATTCACCACTCCAAAAATCCAGTAAAATGCATTTTCCTTTGAATCTCGACAGATGACGAACACTCCCCTTTATATCATACAAGTCCCCATCAAGCATTTGATCACCAATATTCACTTGTGGAGGCAAATTCACATAATCCGTGATAATCTGCCCGATTTTAGTTGACCGATCCGTTTCAGACATACGATCATACAATGAACGAATCAAATCTGCGTGGCCAAAATCCTTATTCCATCGTAAAAAAGAGGCATAGGTGTGATATCGGTCTAACCACACAGGGGTTACTGGGGCCTCTTTCATATAGTGTAATTCACGTAATCTTATGGAATCCCGATAAAGCCTAATTAATCGAAAAAGTGAATCCTCTTTTTCAGATATTGTTGGATCATAATATGCTTCCAACGACCTCAAGTGCAGCTTATCCACTTCGGCCATATAGATCAGCTTTTGTTTCCTTTCCAACAAGTTGAGCAAAGAAAATGCGGTCTCATAGCGCTGCTCCGGCACATTGCTTTGCACCCTCCATAAAGGAACCAAACGATCCTCACCCGTAATGTGCACACAGGCACCGGATTTAACCCATATGGTTAAATAGGTGTCGAATAGTACGGGTTCCTTTATGCTCAACAATAATTTACGAGCATTGGAGTCTGTGATCGTATCACGTAACACAAAAGTTCCCGCCACGACCGTATCTGAGGTGATCACATGCATCGATTCACTATCCAATTGAGAAAGCTCAATCACCAGACTATCCGGCATATTCTGCAACTTTCCATAGATCACAAATTCACCCTCAGGACTCTGACAAGGCTTCGTCTCCTGAGGCTTCGGAGTCGCATCAACCAACAAAAAACTACCTAAAGCAAGAGCAAACGCCACCCATCTTTTCATAACAATCATTTTTTAGTTCAGACGCACATCCCGGTTATATACCTGACAGATTTATAAGCTAATAAATATAGATATTTTTCTGTATAAAATAAACGCAACAGAGCGATCTCACGCCATAAAATGAGGACCATGGTGCCCGATCAATAATAACAGGATAACAAAGAGGACAGATGGATGAATCTGCCCTCTTGTATAGCATGTTTAACAAATTTTTCTTACACCTACCGAATAATTTTTACCTTTTTAGGTGCATCTATTTGAGATTTGATCATTCCATCCTTTCGACGTTCGTGACGAATTTTGACCACCCCATAAGGTGTCGGGACAGAACCCTCTACCCATTTCAAATCTCCCAAATGCGGATCAATACGAATCACCCGACAACCGGGCTCAACAATAGTTACCCCCAGCACATGTTCCGTCAACCAGGCCGTGGGCCCCGAAGCCCATCCGTGGCAGAAGCTGTGACGTAACCCTTTGTAACAGTAATCGCCATAGGTGCGATGTACATCCACCTTCCCCGCAGGAACCAACTCATCGATACGGGCCGCATTCTTTAACCAAGCGATATCGAAATCCTCCCAAAAAGTGGTTGCTCCCAAATCGAGCATACCACCCCAGTAACGACAGATATCGTCCATTGCTCCGGCGTAATCACCTGCCATCGCTTTGGCTTGCAACATGTAATAGCCATAAAAGGTCGAATACCGCTCTACCCCACCTTCACTTAAAATCTCATTACATTGTTCGGGTGCGGCCAATCCGGCCAAAGCGGCCAACGCAGCAGATTGTTTGGACTGTTTGTAATCTGGAATTGCCTGACGCATCCGTTCAACCGTAGTACGACAAAGCGATGACAAAGAGTCGTTTTTCAATACCTGCTCAAGCTGTTCACCGGCCTCAAGAGACATGATCACCAAAGCCTGCAGTCCCGCATTAATCGCTGGTTCGTTTTGGCTGGTAGGCCAATCCAAGAATCGGCCTCCAGTGCGCAATTGTTCACGGCCTTGCTCGTCAACGGACGCTATAACCTGCGAGAGAAGTCCCTCTAAATAGGGTTGTTGCTCTGCCAAATAGGCGCGATTTCCCGTATAATTATAATAATCACGTTGGATCAAAATCCACCAAAGCGAATAGGAACACTTCCCATTCATCCAACCTGGCAAGGGGGTCTGATCGCGTGCCTGGTCAAAGGTCTTGCGCAAAACCTCATTATCGCCAAAAACGGCTAAGATGGTTCGCAACTCCGGGTGGGCATCCCCCATCCAGACCAGGCGATCCCGTTTGATGCCATCCCACAAATAATTCTGCATATTGAGATGCACCGTATAGGCGCCGGTCATCCAAATACTATCGAGGCGGGGATTGCTCGAATGGAAGGATCCTAAATAGGGCAGATCCCTGTACACAAAAATTGCCCGTACCTCCTGCAGGTTCACCACCACATCCTCCGTCAACAGATCCAGCCTTACAAAACGGAAGCCGGAATTCCCAACCTCACTCACTCCGTACCAGGGGGCGCTAAACGTAAAGTCACGCATTGCATGGTCATTGGTGGCACCGCTCTCAACCGATATGTCACTCATCGCCTCACTGACCGACTCTCCCAAACGCACCCGGAACTGCACCGGTTTGCGGTTCGAAATATCGCCGACGACAATCTGTACGCCTCCATGGATCTCTCGACCAAAATCCAAAAGAATCGAAGGGCGTTTCCCCTCCTTATTGGTCAAAATACAATGCGGATAGGGGGCGTTAATCATCTGGCCTTTACCCTTGGCCAACAGCACTTCGGGAGTCTGCACAAGCTCGCTATTTTGTGTCCAAACAATCCGAACAGGAGGCAAATAGGTACGGATCCGCGTGTCATGCTCCAAGGTGTCGGACATCTGCTTCGGAAAGACCGGAGGGAGTTGAGCGGACAAAGGCAGAGCCAACAACAATGCCAATGCGGTAAAAACAATTTTCATTTAATGATGGGTTTCTATACAACAACAAACAAGAGATACGCAACATCTGTCCATTAGGAGCGCCTTTCGTCTATGGGCATGCGCCACACCAACATCACCGTCGTCCCAAGCCTCCATCTCTATTGCCTCACCTGAGCAGGCGCAAAAGCTGAAGACGCATCAAAAACAGTCTGTTGCTTTGACGAAAGTAACAATAAGTTGCAACTTCAACAAGCCAGCTACTGGGAGCGACGTTTTCTGAAGCGTTCAGGCTGCATAGATTGCCCCCCTGACAATCAAATCGTCCTAAAATATTATTCGCAAACATGCCTGATCGACAGATCGTTGCAATCTATCGAAACATTTTTCACGTAGAACATTACACATCTTGTACATGCAAAAGGCAATCCTAAATGAACATAACATCGACCAATAGGTGAATAAAGGACTACCTTCTTAACTTTTTATTCGTGCAGACCGTATCCTGCTGCGGGACGACTGGACTTATCCAAAGCGACACTCCGTTGATCTACAGACACTGAACCTATAAAAATACAGAGATTTCATTCCCCTTTCAGCCCATCGCACTCTAAAATCTCGAGAATTTTAATTAATATTGCATAATTATTCAATTGTATAAGTATGGGTAAAATTGTGGCGCTGGCCAATCAGAAAGGCGGTGTAGGCAAAACGACTACCGCAATCAATCTGGCTGCCAGCCTGGCTGTTATCGGTAAAAAAGTGCTGTTGGTCGATGCCGATCCGCAAGCCAATGCAACCTCCGGATTGGGACTGGATATCAATCAGGCCAACATCTACGATTGCATCACCGGTGAGGCTACAGCTACCGGCGTGATTCAAAAATGCCCCGATATCAAAAAGCTCGATATTCTCCCCTCCAGTATCAACCTGGTCGGGGCCGAAACCGAACTGCTCGAAATCGAAGACGGCCAAAAGAGAATGAGAACCATCCTCGAACCACTCAAAGCCAACTACGATTTTATTCTCATTGACTGCTCCCCATCGCTGGGCTTGGTGACGCTCAATGCGCTGGTGGCAGCCGACAGCGTGCTGATTCCCGTACAATGTGAATATTTTGCGCTGGAGGGTTTGGGCAAACTGCTCAACACAATCAAAATGACCAAATCCAAACTCAATCCCGAACTGGAGATCGAAGGCTTCCTGCTGACCATGTATGATTCCCGGTTGCGCTTAGCCAACCAGGTGGCCACCGAGGTGAGAGAACATTTCGGAGATCTGGCCTTTAAAACCATCATCCAGCGCAATACGCGTTTGAGTGAAGCCCCCAGCTACGGTAAACCGGCTCTGCTCTACGACGCATCGTCGACCGGCAGCGTCAATTACCTCAATTTGGCCAAAGAGTTTATCAAGAGAAACAAAAAAACGGCATAATATACCATGAACCCGAAAAGCAAAGGCCTTGGGCGCGGTTTGGGCGCCATTTTCGAAATCGAAGGCAAAGAGTTGCCAAACAAAAAGAGCAGCCACGCCTTTGAAGAGGTGCCTATCGCCTCGGTCGTTCCCAATCCGAAACAACCTCGTACCCATTTCGACGAACAGGCCCTCAATGAACTGGCCGAATCAATCCGCACACTGGGGGTAATTCAACCACTGACTGTCAAAAAAGAGGCCGACGGCAAATATACCATCATCAGCGGTGAACGGCGCTGGCGTGCTTCACAATTGGCCGGACTGGATACCGTGCCTGTCTATATCCGCGAAGCCGATGACCAACACGTTTTGGAGATGGCTATCGTCGAAAACATTCAACGTCAAGACCTCAATGCCATCGAGGTGGCACTCAGCCTGCAACGTCTTGTAGATGAGTGTGACCTCAAGCAGGAATCACTCGGTGAACGAATCGGCAAAAACCGCTCGACAGTAGCCAACTATATGCGATTACTTAAACTTCCGGATAAGGTACAATTGGCCATCCGTGAAGGGCTGATCTCCATGGGACACGCTCGGGCATTGATCACCGTAGAGTCCCCCGAAGAGCAACTGGCAATTTTGAGTAAAATCATCAAAAAAGGATTGTCGGTTCGTCAGGTCGAAGAGATGGTCAAAAAGCTTCACACACCCCGCCCCGCCAAAGAGGAGGAGGAGTATCCCGAAGAGTATGCCCAGTTGGTCGAACTGCTCGAAAAACTCTTTTCGCAAGAGATTAGTATCAAAAAGAACAACAAAGGCGGCGGAAAAATCGTTATCGGTTTCGATTCCGACGAGGATGTCCGTACATTTGTCCGCAAATTCGAACAAGCCGTCAAATAGCCAATGACCTTTTCGCGCCCATACTTCCGCACGATTCTTGTCTCCATCCTGCTGATGGGGAGTGTTTTTGCCGTATCGGCACATACCGTTATGTCCCCTGCCGATCACACTTTCCTGTCCGCAACCATACAACAACCCTCCGCATCGGTATCTCAAAATTCCACTGGAGCCGGTTCACCACAATCAACCAGTTCGAACACATCCAAAGCGTCTGAACAATCTACATCACGGGAGTCATCCTCAAAGGCTGCTGTGGAAGCTACTCCGACAGCTACCCCACCCACCGCCGCAACAGGCACAAAACAATCGGAAGCCTCTTCGGCTTCAACGTTAACGCCGAGTGCATCGGATACAAGTTCACAGCAAAAGACTTCACCGTTCGGACAGAGCCGCACCGACACTACCCAATCTAACGACTCAAAGGATACGACAACTCCCCCACCAGCTGCTGAACAGAAGACCACTGCAGCCGAAAAAACAGGTTCCGCCACTGAAACGGAATCTTCGACACAATCGGCAGAGACTACAAGTGGTAAACTTCAAACGGTCTCTTCATCTAAAGCTTCAGCTCAGATGAATATCGTCCCGACGGACAGTACGTTAACAAAGAAGGGGAAACGCGCCAAAACGAAAGCCCTAAAAAAAGCGGCACAACCAACAAGCCAAACGGCCACACAGGCAACAAAGGGTTTCCCCTCTGCTACGCCTCATAAGCAGTTTCAGGTTGAAGGCGGGGTATTGAAGAGGCTGACCCCAACAACGGCCGAACAGATTTTGAGCAAAGATACGGAGATCGACACGCTGAATCAGCCCACATTAGAACCTCTGAGCGAGGAGGTTGCCTTAACCGAAAAGGCAGACTCTTCCAAGTTAAAAAAACGCCACGAAAAGGATACCTCCAGCGTACGGTACAGCGCCATATTCCGTGATACAATCCCCTTGTCCCGTATGACGGCCATTTCGCTGGTCGCTCCCGGATTTTCACAATTATACAACAAACAGGCGTGGAAAATTCCGATCTTGTACGGAGTAACCGGTGGCTTGACGGCAATGGGCTTCTATCAGAACAATAAATACAAAGCTGCCAAAAATGAGTATAACGCACTGGTCGATCGTCAAGCTACCCAAGAGGAGCTCGACCCTGCCCAATGCAAAATGATCCGCTACAACACCGCCCGAACCCTCTTTTTCGTGGGAGCTGTTGCCTCCTACCTCTATTTCCTGGGGGATGGTGTGCTCAACTACAACGGCCCCGAAAACAGTGTCAAAAAGGCAACCACCCTTTCGACCATTTGCCCCGGTGCCGGACAGCTCTACAATAAAAGTTATTGGAAGGTCCCTATCGTGGTAGGAGCCTTCGCTACGATGGGTTATGTCATTGACTGGAATGCGCGCGGTTACAAACGATACCGCACCGCTTACAATCAAGTGGTCAACGGCCAACCCGACGAATTCGAAGGCCGATATTCGGCGGATTATCTGAAAAATATGAAAGATAATTTCCGCCGTAATCGTGACCTCTGCATCATTTTGACCGGAGCGTTGTACCTGCTCAATATTGTCGATGCACACGTGGACGCTCACCTGAAAGACTACGATATCAGCGATGATCTCTCGGTCCGTCTCGAACCGGCCGTCTTTCAAAATTATGCCTCACGCAACGGCTATTGTGGCGTCGGCATGTCTCTGAAAGTAACCTTCTAACCCAAAATATAGAACCTTACAGAGATGAAAGGGATAGCCTATACTATACTCTCCGTGGCCCTGCTTGCCATGACAGCATCTGCCCGAGGTGAGACTTCTACTCTCACCCCTAAAGCGGATTCCATCCCTGCCGATGAACGATTGTACATTGCACACAGCTGTGAAAGCTATGATTCAATCATCGCCTCATGGCGGGAAAGCAACCGTTTCGGTGCATTCGATAACTACGCCAGCCTCTACATCAATCTCGACACCACAAAATACTACATCGAGGCAGTCACCCCTTATACCGACGCACAATATCAAGAGCGGCTGCGCAGCATTGTCTCGCCGGTCCACCTTCCCTTCAACTCCATCGTCCGCAAATATATTGTCGCCTATGTCACCTCTCGGCAAGCGATCACAAAACGGATGATTGGCCAATCACTCTACTATTTTCCGATCATCGAACGCGAACTGGAGAAGGCTGGGCTGCCTCTCGAATTAAAATTCATGGCTGTTGTCGAATCAGCCCTGCAACCGACCGTCACCTCTCCAGCCGGAGCCGTCGGATTGTGGCAATTCATGTTGACCACTGGTCGCCATTATGGACTGGAAATCTCCTCGATGGTCGATGAACGGCGCGACCCGGTTGCCTCTACACGCGCCGCCTGCGCCTACCTCAAAGACTTATACGATATCTATGGCGACTGGACCTTGGCTCTCGCCTCCTATAATTTTGGGCCGGGCAATGTCAACAAGGCACTGAAACGGGCCGGGGGCCATGCAACCACCTATTGGGACATCTATCCCTACCTGCCTAAAGCCACCCGAGATTATATTCCGGCATTTGTAGGGTTGACCTATGCCTATCACTACTACAAAGACCATCACGTCAAACCCTATCCCCCCACTCTACCCATTGCAACCGATACGGTTACCATTAGCCGTAACCTACATCTGCAACAAGTTGCTACTACTCTCAATATTCCTTTAGAACTTCTGCAAAATCTGAATCCACAATACAAACAGGATATCGTTCCAGCAGCCACACGCACCTACCCTTTAGTGCTTCCACAACGTGAAATATCCCATTTTTTGGAGTACGAACAAGAGATCTATACAAAAGATACGCTCTATTTGGATACCCACCTGAGTTTGGCCGGCTCGACCAAGCAACCCCAACCGGCAGCTCCCAAAACTCTCACGTACAAGGTGCGTAAGGGGGATACTTTGGGCGCTATTGCTGCAAAATATGGCGTTTCCGTTTCTCAGTTGATGCGATGGAATCGCATCAAAAGTGCCAACCGTTTACAGATCGGACAAACTTTGCAAATCGTCAAACCATGACCGTGAATTCTGAAACCATCGTGGCAATTGCTTCCGGCACAGGTGGTGCAATCGCCTTAATCCGCACCAGCGGTCCCGAGGCAATTGCCATCGCTGATCGCATTTTTAGCGGCGTGTCCGGTACGCCTCTAAAACAAGCCAAAGGATTTACGCTTCACTATGGCTACATTCGTAATGAAGCTGGAGAGACTATCGATGACGTGATTCTTTCGTTATACCGAGCACCTCACTCCTATACCGGCGAAGATATGGTGGAGATCACCTGCCACGGCTCCTCATACATCCAACAAGAGATCTTACGCCTATTCATCCAAAATGGAGCCCGAATGGCTCAAGGTGGGGAGTTTACCCTACGGGCATTCTTGGCAGGCAAAATGGACCTCGCACAGGCCGAGGCGGTAGCCGATATCATCGCCTCAGACAGCAAAGCCTCCCTGATGTTGGCCTCACGTCAAATTCGTGGCGGATATTCTGAAGAATTTTCCCATCTTCGTAACCACCTGCTCGAATTGGTCTCGCTACTGGAACTGGAATTGGATTTTAGCGAAGAAGACGTTGAATTTGCTGACCGTAGTCGGTTGAAAACCATGCTTAATGAGATTCAACAAAAAATAGAGACATTAAGCAACTCCTTCCGCCTCGGAAACATTCTCAAGAATGGCGTTCCGGTCGCTATCGTTGGCAGCCCTAACGTTGGAAAATCGACGCTGCTGAATGCTCTGCTGAATGAAGAGCGAGCTCTCGTATCCGATATTGCCGGAACAACACGCGATCTGATCGAAGAGACCATCAATATTCAGGGAGTAACGTTCCGTTTTATCGATACGGCAGGCATTCGCGACACCGTCGATCCGCTCGAACATTTAGGAATCGAGCGTACGCTGCAAAGATTACAACAAGCGGCTGTGGTTCTGTTTATGGTCGATGCGCACGAGCCATTCAACACTATTGTCCAACAGCTCACGACCTATCCCCCAAAAAGCGACCAACACACCATTATTTTACTGAACAAAGCAGATCAAGTCGACGCAACACACATTGAGGTATTAAAAACCCAACTCGCCCAGCAATTTGGGTTTCCCGTACTGGCCATATCAGCAAAGCTACATGACAATCTACCCGCACTGACTCAAGTGTTATATAAGTGCGTGGAAGCTGATAGCGCCCTAAATTCAGATCAAGTCATTGTGTCTAATGCACGCCATCATGAAGCATTACAAGCTGCGTTGACAGCAACTAAACGAGCTCAAGAGTCACTCGACAACAATCTTCCAGGGGACTTGCTCGCACAAGACATCCGTGAGGTATTGCACCACTTGGGAACCATCACCGGAGAAATCACCTCGCAAGATGTTTTAAACTCGATTTTCTCCAAATTCTGCATCGGCAAATAGCGGCTTGTAAACAACCATAACTAACTATAACCATTTAGAACAAAGTCACTGAATATCAGTGGCTTTTGTTTTTTGTGTACTTTCCAGACCGTATTTGGAAGTAACGGTTTTTATCCATATTTTTCATACGTATTTCTACCGTGACAGAAATTCACGGTTTGCCCAAATGTCACAGTAACGCATTAGTTGACGTGTGTTGACAATGGTTTACATGTGTTGACAAAATTCGGGAGAAATAAGGAGAAATTATCCCCAATGTAAAGGAGGAAAATATGGAAATAAGAAAGATTTGTCAATGGTGCGGAAAGCCATTTATAGCTCAAAAGACAACAACCTGTTATTGTAGCCATCAGTGTTCCAATCTTGGCTACAAGGAACGCATCAGGGAACGTAAGCGACAGTTGAAGCGATCACAGGAATTATTGCAACCTCGACAGGCAGCCGAGGGGCAGGATTTCTTCTCTTTTGCCCAAGCCGCAAAGCTGATGGGTGTTACCCGGCAATACATCTATAAACTGGTCAAGGAATCCAAACTGCGGGCCTCCCGTCTGAGCGGGAAGAAGTCGCTCATCCGCCGTGCGGACATCGAGCTGATGATGAAGACCAAGCCTTACGAACGCATCATGCCCAAAGAGGACTTTGACATCACCGAGTATTACACCGCTGAGGAGATTGCACAGAAATATAAGGTCAATGCCAAATGGGTATGGACTTATACACGACAGCACAAGGTCCCGAAAGTAAGAATCCGCCAGTTCAACTATTACAGCAAGAAACATATTGATGCCGCCTTTGCCAAATATGAGGTGGACTCCGACCTGACGGAATGGTACACTCCCGAAGATATTCAGGAAAAATACGGCATGACACGTGTCGCCATCCGTTCGCACGTCTACCGTAACAACATCCCCTCGAAAAAAGAACACGGGCAGATTTTCTATTCCAAACTCCACTTCGATCTTTCCAAGACTGCTGAACAGGAGAGCAAGGCGGAATATTACACGGTCAAGGAGGCAATGGAAAAATTCAAACTCTCTCGTGACTCGGTGTACGGTATTTTGCAGTTCCACCAGATTCCCAGAGAGAAGAACGGACGTTTCGTCCGCTTCTTGAAAGTGGACTTTGACCGGGTTATGGGTGTCCGTAAGTGACCTGATTATAGGCTACCGTAAATTATTCTAAAATTAATCGTCACTGAAGGTGGTCTGCATGGTTACATTACAGTGATTTGCCAGCGAATTAATAACAACCATAAAAAATATAACATTATGAACGATTGTAAAACCGTAACATTAAGAACACGTCCTTTGAAAAACAGGATGCTGTCGTTTTATCTGGATTATTATCCTGGGTATAGAGACAAGGAAACAATGAAAGTTATCCGTCATGAACCGCTTGGCATTTATATATATGCCAATCCGAAGAACAAGCGGGAACAGGACTTCAACGAGGTAATGGCCGAGAAAGCTGAAGCCATCCGTTGCCGCAGGTTCGAGTCGGTAGTGAATGAACGGTATGATTTCTTCGACAAGTACAAACTCAAGGCTGATTTCCTGGAGTATTTCCGTAATCAGCTCCGTAAACATGACCCAAAGTGGGAATTTGTCTATCTCCATTTCAGCAACTTCGTGCATGGGAAATGTACTTTTGAGGAGCTCGACATTGATCTCTGCAACAAGTTCCGTGAGTACCTGTTGACGGCAAAGAAACTCAAGCGTAACGGACACATCACACGAAACTCCGCATCGGGATATTGGTCTACATTCAGGGGGCTTCTGAAAATCCTCTACCGTAACGGGCTGATAAAGACCAATGTCAATGATTTCCTGGACAAGATTGAAACGGAGGATGTGGTCAAGGATTATCTTTCAGTGGAAGAGCTCTACAAACTGGCCGAAACGCCTTGCAAGAAGCCTGTATTGAAGACGGCATCGCTCTTCTCCTGCATGACCAGCCTGCGCATCAGCGACATCCTCGCCCTCTGCTGGGAGGACATCGTGGACTATTCGGCCGGTGGTAAGTGCGTACACATCATCACCAAGAAGAACCGCTCCGAGGACATCATCCCCATCAGCGAGGAGGCGCTGGATCTGATCGGCTACAGCCCCGACAAGCGGGGGATGGTCTTCAAGGGATTGCAGCGCAGCTGGGCCCAGACTTACATGAAAGGGTGGATCCGTTCGGCTGGAATCACCAAGAAGATTACATTCCACTCCTATCGTAGAACATTTGCTACGCTGCAAGCGGCTGCCGGAACAGACATCCGTACCATACAAAGCATGATGGCTCACAAGAGTATAACCACAACCCAAAGGTACATGAAAGTAGTGGACAGCAACAAGCGTGAAGCCAGCAAGAGAATCTCCCTGACACGGAAAGACTGACAGGCATTTTACCCACCTGTTTTAGCGGATATAGTTTGATTTTGAGCAAAAAATCGGACTATATCCGTAATTTTTGTGTAAAATAGGACGATTATAACTCATTATTTATCAGTATCTGGAATAACGCATATAACTTTGGCGTACAGTAATTCCAAATATTGATAGAAGATGACAAATACAGAACAAATCCGAACTAAGAAAATAAGTCTTATCCTTGCGCTATCCGTCATCATTTTTGCGGCCATAGCCACTTATTTTACCCTTTGCCATGACATCAACATCATGCGCATAACAATTCCTGTAATTCTCGGACTGGCGATGTCCATCATATTATGTGGAGTCCTGCAGAAATTTTTCTATAATTGGTTGACGAAAAATCCCATCCACTTCTCTTTTGGTGAACAATCCTCTCCTGTTATAGAATCAGAGAGCACCACAGAGCCTGTTTGTATTGCTGAAACACCGCCTACCGAACAACCTGCGGATTCTTCTGAACAGGAATATGCTCCATCCCCACAGTCAAATCAAGAGCCTGCCGTACCTGATTGTTCCAATGAATCTCATTTGGAAAAGTATGATTCCATTCTGGAAGAACTCAAAGAGAAAGAATTGAAAAGGCAAGTAAAAGTTATGGATGCGATTCGGGAATATGTAACCATCAAGACTGCCCCCTATCTCTCCAAAGAGGCTATAGCGACTCTCATTTCCAACATTGAGTACATGGCTTGTGATCAGCCGGAGCTCTACAAACCGATTCGTTCCAATATTGACAATCCGCTACGGTCACCGGGACTTCGTCATCTGGCGTGGAATGTAGGTGAACGATTGAGAGTACCATTGGTGAAAAGAGCCGTCTTTATCAAAGCATCATTTCCATACGAACTCGAAAGCGCGAGTCATGAATATCTCAGACTTAATTTGCGGGATCAGGTAGCAAGTCAGATTCCAATTGATGTACCTGAAAAGGGGGACTATCGCTTCCATTTGGAAACAGATAACGATGAGTCGTAACAAAAAACGTATGCAGATGAAATAATTAATCCGGTCTGTATTGTTCTGCAAAGTTTCATTGGGTTGGTTCGCAGCATGTTAAACGATTAAAAAGTTATAATATGAAAACAGACCAACTTACATTCAATGACTTGCCGGCAGTAGTCGGCGAACTTTGCGACCGGATTGCAAGCATGGAGAATCTGCTGACTGAAAAACTGTCCAAGCAGCATGAAGCCAAAGAAAACACGCACGTTCCCATGACCGTGCAGGAAGCTTGCGCCTATCTCAAAATGCCGTTATCGACCTTTTATTACAAGGTCAAAAAAGATGATATTCCAGTCATCAAGCAAGGGAAACATCTATACATTTACCGGGATGAACTGGACAAATGGCTGGAATCCTCCCGAAAGAATCCGGCTCCGCAAACTTTCGAGGAAGAGAACGAAGCCATGCTCGCTTCCCATCGCCGTAAACCTAACCTTAAAAACTGGTAATGATGGAGAAGACGGACGAAACGATACCTTCACGTGAGGAACTGGCAGTTTTTATAGAGGAAGCAGCCGTGAGCGTCACGAATAACTATGAAGAAGCGCCGGCGGTGTTGATGGTGGATGATGCTGTTATAGGCACATTGGGGAATTTCAGCGCTTCCATCGGGAAAGCCAAAAGCAAGAAGACTTTCAACGTTTCGGCCATTGCCGCATCAGCATTGAGTGGCCGCACTGTTCTTCGTTACTGTTCCATGTTTCCCGAGAATAAGAGGAAGATTCTGTATATCGACACGGAGCAGGGACGTCATCATTGTCAACAGGTACTGAAGCGCATCCTGCGTTTGGCGGAACTGCCGGATGACAAGGTCCCGGAAAATCTGATTATGTTATCTCTGCGCAAGTTTGCACCAAGAGTACGTCTGTTGATAGTCGAAGAAGCTATCGGCACAACACCTGATTTGGGCCTGGTCATTATAGATGGCATCCGTGATTTCCTTTACGACATCAATTCATCCAGTGAATCTACCGAAGTTATCTCGAAATTCATGCAGTGGACGGACGACAAACAAATCCATATCCATACTGTCCTGCATCAGAACAAGAATGATGAACATGCACGTGGTCACATCGGCACGGAACTCAACAACAAGGCGGAAACCATCCTGCAGGTAGAAGTGGACAAAGAGGACAAAGCCATAAGCGTGGTCGAAGCCGTGCACATCCGGGACCGGGACTTTGAACCTTTCGCATTCCGCATAAACGAAGACGTCCTGCCCGAACTGGTAGAACCATATCTGTCCAAAGAGAAGAAGAGCGGACGACCAACCAAAGAACCGTTCGATCCGCAGAGGGAGATTCCGGAGACTGTACATCGTGCGGCAGTGGATGCCGCTTTTGCCAATGGCAATATCGGCAGTTATGATGATTACCTGGAACGTCTGAAGGAAGCTTACGGATTGCACAATGTAAAGCTCGGCTACAACAAGGCTGTCAAAGTAGCCACCTTTCTTGGCAACAAGCGGATGGTCATAAAGGAGGGAAAAAATTATATTCTCAATCCGGAATGCCATTACTGAGTACAACTTTACTTTATTGTATGGGCGTATATATTAGAATAAAGCAAAGTCGGCAGGAAATCATCATGTGAGATACTCATTTTCTCCCCTCTTTTAGTGGATAATAATATCCTGCATTTCCTTGTCCAAGTGCCAATTCATTATACGCATCCGATATAGCTTGCGGGGAAGGATAAACAGGTAACTGTTTCGAGATATGCCAAGGTATAACCTCACTGCGTTACGGTTGTACATTGGCGCTCTTGACTGCTCAGTTCCTTCGCCAGTACGGTACTCGCAAGCTCGCACCTTTTCAACCATTATAACAACGATTCAAATGAAAGAAGATATTGTCAATACATCAACTTCCCCGAAAGAAACAAGAAGCGTCTTTGTCGGGGCAAAAGTCACTCCCAGCCAGAGAGACCATATAAAATCACTGGCCGAACAATGCGGCATGACCGTAAGCGACTACATATTGTCATGTGCGTATAACTTCAAGCCCAAAGCGAGGCTTACTAAAGAAGAGGCGGCACTGCTGCAGAATCTGGACAATTGTCGGTCTGATCTTGTAAAATATACCTCCACACTTCACGGAATGTCCACAAAGCAGCGGATGGTAATGTTCAATCAGATTCCGTTCATGATCGGCTGGCTCGGAGAACTTTCCAATGTTGCCGAAGGCGTCTGCCAATTCCTGGAAGCCGTAAAGGAGAAAAACAGAATTCCGTCCACCCCTCAATCCGAAGAAAAATGATTGCAAAAGCCAAAGCCATATCTTACGGTATCAATGACCTTCGTTATATTACCGGCGAATCAAGACACAAGAAGCATCCGGAAAAAATATATCGGGTATTGGACAATCTGTTGCCCCCGGATCTGGACGCTATGGGAATATGGAACTCCATGCAGTTGACCCTTTCCCAACATCGGCCGATAAAGAATTCCATAATCAGAATAGAGTTGAGTCCATCGCCTGAGCATACCAGTTTCTACGACATTGAGGACTGGCAAAAGCTATGGCACGAGTTCGCCGAAGAGTTCGACAAACAAACGATTATCGGCAAGGACGGGAAAGTCCGTTCCCGCCCGACCAATCTGGCCAACAGCAAATACACGGTTTACCTGCACATGGAATCCAAAGGGAAAGTTCCCCATCTCCATGCTGCAATTTGCCGTTTTGATGAAAACGGGAACATCAACAATGACCATAACATTCATCTTCGGGCGCAACGTGCAGCCGAGCGAGTTGCAGTGAAACGTGGCTGGGTGACTGCGGAAGACATCCGAAGTCGCAACATTCCCGAGGTAAGCAGAGAGTGCATGGAGGTATTGAGAACCATGCCATCGTGGTCATGGGAAGAATACAAGAAAGCACTTGCCAGGAGAGGCTATTCAGTATATGAACGGAAAGACAAGAAAGATGTTCTCCGTGGATATGCGATCCTCAAAGGAAATACCAAATACAAGGCTTCCAAACTGGGAGTAGCACGTAACCTGATGATTTCGAAACTCCCCCGAACCTGGCAAAAGCTACACTACCGGGAGAGACTTGCCGCTCAGGTCAATCCTTATCAGAGCCATCGGCCGGAACCTGTTCAAAGAGCGACAGCCAATATGGACTATACTCACTATCGTTCCGGCTCGGTGTCCTACACGCTTTCTTCCCATAGCGGAAGGGAACAGCGTTTCTATATCCCGGAGCGGGTACTTGACTATTTCAACGAAGAGTTCGACTACCGGGAGGTTGCCAACAGCAGCGAGCTGACCGACATAGCCGTAGCTATCTTTGTTGGTATGCTTGATACGCCCGCCGTATCTGCCGGAGGTGGTGGCGGAGGTTCGCAAAGCGATCTTCCCTGGCGGGACAAGGACGATGACGACCTGCAATGGGCCCGCCGCTGTGCACGTGCTGCTACCCTCCTATTGGGCAAGAAACCGAGAACAGGATTAAGACGATAAAGTCATGGAACAGTCATACAAAAAGCGGCCGCCTCATGCGACCGCTAATAGTCCTCCAATCTTGACGGATATGGGGGAATTTTATTTTACCTTAATTCCGCAACACTATAATTTAACTTTATTTATAAGTTCCTGAGCAACAAA
>UQYM01000011.1 GCA_900545315.1 uncultured Alistipes sp. | reverse complement strand
CCCCGCCTGGAAACGCCATTTACGGGTTACTATTTTTTGATAAAATCTTCGCGAATCGGATTGAAGTTGTCGATCAGACGCAGATGTTTGGTCGTAGACTTCACGGAATGGGGCACATTGCTCGGGATCGCGTAGACATCACCGGCTTTGAGGTGTTTAGCAGGCTGATCGCCCATATAAACGTCACACTCACCAATAGCCACATAGGTGATCTGTTCAGCAGGGTGTGAATGTGGGGGATCGGGTTCCGCCATCGGGCCATTATTGAAATCCACGATCACGGTCATCAAGTTGTTCAGATAGATGAATTTACGGGTGACCGTTTCGCTCACCTTGATCGTGTCGGTTTTGTCATATTCCAAGAACAGGTTCATCTCTTGCAGATTGATTGGTTTGGAGGCGTCATACACCTGCAGGGCCAATTTGGCACTATCCACAGCACAAGGGGCCTGGCAGGTACAGCTATCGCCGCAAGCACAGTTTTCACCGCAAGCGCAGGCCTTCTTCGCGTTGCCACAGCATGAGATGCCGTAAGCAGCCACCAAAGCCAGTGCAGCCAGCTTCAGCGTCGATTTCATGGTCTTTTTCATTTTGTTCGGTTTATTGAATTTGTGTGTTACAGTTTCGTTTCTCAAGGGGCTATTCAAACCCTTCATTGACAGCTCATAACCGTTATCCAGTCGAGCTACTCCGAAAATTGAACGCCCTTTTTCAGAAGGTCTAACAAAGATATACAATTCCGCATTTAGATGCAAACAGCATCACACACATTATTCTGCACACAAAATCCTTCCTGTTCGTTGTGGGACGTGCATTTCGATCTGCCCCATTTCTAATTTCTACTCCATATAACGAGCCGTCCTCTGTTTGTCCTGTCCACCCGACCTCTCAGAGAGACCTGTGTAGGTTCCAACAATATCATTACCACACAGACGACAAAAGATTCCTTCGGACGTTGTTACACTGCCACCCCTGCATGTCGCCATCACCTATTAATCAACAACAAATTACACAACAGCTATTCTCCATCCCAATTCATCAATAAATATGCTTCGTGAGGGACAATCGTTGTTCCTTTGTCTCCTTGCTCTCCTCATCCCCTCGTACAATCGCTACCTCACGACGACACGATCCAATGCTGTCATGGTCTCACGGAAAAACGACAGCCGCCCTTTGAACATTTCCCCGGGAGTCTCTCCCGCGAATCTTACGCCCCATTATTCCCTGTATCTAACTGTACAATTTCGTCGCATGTCTCCTCCGTCCGATAAAATAGGTCATAATGAACAGTCACTACTCGTCCAGGCTCGCTCCCCCTCCCCGCGGAACCTATTCACGATATAGACGAATTCTCCTCAGGTCATAAAACAGCCGGGGATCGAATATTCGATCCCCGGCCTCCTTGTGGGTTAGGTTAATTAATACTATACCAAATTCAGATAGGGTTTAGTCCAACTTTTTCACCACAATGTTGCGATACCAAACGTCATCACCATGGTCTTGCAAGCCGATATAACCCTCTCTCTGCTCGCCACCGCAGTTAGTCAGCAGTTCGTAGGCCTGAGGATTCTTATCCTTGCTGAACTTGCTCTTATCGAGCATGGCCTTCCATTCGGGAGTCCACAGGTGATATTCCAATACCTGCTCTCCATTCTGGTAGTGAACGACCGTACCTTTATATACCATAATCTTACCGGTATTCCATTCGCCATAAGGTTTGGCATTTTGTGGTTTAGCCGGGATCAGGTCGTACAGCGAAGCAGATGTGCGGTTGCCATCTACACCCAATTTGGCATCGGGGTGGTTCGCGTTGTCAAGAATCTGATATTCAGGAGCAGAGTAGTATGCCGGTGCATCCGGAACCTCCTGAATCATATAGAAGACGCCACTATTGCTCCCTTTGGCCACCTTCCATTCGAATGAGAGTTCGAAGTTGCCGAACTTTTCTGCCGCATAAATCAGGTCTCCTCCATTGCGGGCACCGGCTTCACCAGCCCCTGAGCCCTGAATCTTGATGCAGCTGTCCTCGATAATCCAGGCGCCAGGCAGGGTATCCTTGTTGTATCCGCGCCAACCCTCCAGGCTGGTACCGTCGAAGAGTACCACCACGTTCGAATCCACGGCCATGGCCGTACTGTCGGCAGCAGCTTTGTTTGCGCCGCTGTTGCCACATGAGGTAACCATTGCAGCCATAGCCAATACGCTACTTACAGAAAGAAGTGTTTTCATTGTTGTTATTTAGATTAAGTGTTTTAGTGTGATCAATAAAATTTATCAATGTTTTTGTTATGCTCCTTGCGCAACTCACGCACATCGTCCATGCCAAGCGCCTTGATTGCCATTTCCTATCGCGTCACCGCTTTGGAGGCCTCTCGTAGAAAGCCTTAGAAGCCAAAGCGAACCCAGCAAGCCCAAGTCAACGGACCTTTCTCGTTAAATCGGTACGGGGACTCGCCATTCTTCCAATTCGCTCGGATCGATTCCTCTCCGCGCTCTCCGGCCTTTCGCTCCAGACACATACAGACGATCCACAGGAGAAAGCGCCCTCCCGACGTCACCTTTCCGATGCAACTTCAATGCATCACTGAACAGGAAACAGGGACACAGCAGATCGGGCCTTGCACACCGCATGTCAGGGGGGCCAATCTCGATGCCCGGCATTGACGAACGGTTATTCGGGCATATCGACCAGCTTCCAACCTTCGCGGTAGTTGTGTTTGATCATCTCCTGCGCGAACTGCTGAGCATTGATCGGATCGGTGTAACGTTTGTTGAAGGTCGGGTGACCATCCTTAATGGAGAAACCATCCTCGATCATGATCTTCAGAGTCTCATCCGGGCCGATGTTCGTAAAGCGCATATTCTCGCCATCCCAATCGAGTACCCGGTTCAGGCTTTGCAGTCTCACGGCCAACACACCCATGACAACGATCTCGTTGAACGGACCGGCTTCGCTGAAATCCGACGCACATTTAACGCGGGTTGCCTTGTCCTCTTTGCAGGCCCGTACCCAATCCATGTAGTGCCCCTCTTCGGCGTTTTCGATCTTGCGGGTCATCTCCGGTGCATTGGGCACACGTCCTGACACGAGCCACGGATCACGACCGTAGCAACCGCAAATCAAGGTATCTTTCGTTCCGTAGAAGATTGCACAACCGCCACCGTTATTGAGCTCCTTGCCGGCAGGAACGCCTGCTGGAATCTCGGGGCGCAGACCGCCGTCGTACCAGGTGACCGTCACCTCGGGCAGGTTGATCTTACCGATCTTACCCCTCTCCGGGAAGACATATTTAACAATCTGTGCATTGGGGGCGCAATCCGTCATCAACGAGGTCGAACTTCCCGAAGCGTGGATCGGATAGCCGAGCTTCAACCCTTTGAAGATCGGATGCATCACATGGCAGGCCATATCTCCCAGCGCGCCGGTACCGAAGTCCCACCATCCACGCCAGTTCCAGGGTTGATAGATCCGGTTGTAGGGGCGCATCTTTGCCGGGCCGATAAACAGATCCCAATTCAACGTATTGGGGATGGGATCCACCTGTTCGGGACGCATCAGCCCCTGCGGCCAGATCGGACGGTCTGTGAAGCAGTCCACACGGGTCACCTCACCGATCTCTCCATTCCAGATCCAGTCACACACCTTACGAACCCCGTCACCTGACGACCCCTGGTTACCCATTTGGGTAGCCACGCCATATTTATCAGCCAGTTTGGTCAACAGTCGCGACTCATACACACTGTGTGTCAGCGGTTTTTCGCAATAGACATGTTTACCCAGCGTCATTGCATCCGAGGCGATCAGACAGTGCGTATGGTCGGCCGTAGCCACCATCACCGCATCAATGGTGTTGCCCATCTGATCGAGCATCGTCCGATAATCCCAGAAACGACGTGCACCCGGATAGCGGGCAAACGTATTTTTGGCATATTGCCAATCGGTGTCGCATAATGCCACGATATTTTGACTTTCGAGCCCTTTGAGCACAGCCGCTCCACGACCACCGACACCAACGCCAGCAATATTGAGTTTATCGGAAGGAGCAGTATGTCCATGCGATTTTCCGAGCACCACGTTCGGAACGACCGTCATCGCAGCCAACCCGATTCCGCTTTTGCGCAAAAAATCGCGTCTTGAAATTTTGTTCGCCATAATTTTAGGTTAGTTTTATTGATTTTAGGTTGTTACAGTTTGAAACGTTTTGTTTTCTTGAAAGAAGCACTCATTCAGATAAGCCTGTGCATCACTATGCGCACACCGTAGCAGTCTCTGAACAACCTCTCCCCAGACTTTCCAGTCCCTCTATTTTACATAGGGAGCGGCAGCCAGGAAATCGTAGCTGGCGGCCACATCCTTTTCGGGGGTACGGCCGTAGCGTTCCACCTCGACAAAGTAGGATTCCATGCCGCTGTCATAGGCTGCTTCAAAAATAGATTGGAAATCCATGGTGCCGCTTTCGCCGATAGCCTGTTCGTCCTTGATATGCAACAAGGGGATACGTCCTCCATATTTCCGGATATAATCCACCGGATTGACGCCACCCTTCTGGGCCCAATAGACATCCAACTCAAACATCACATTTGTTGGATCGGTCTGGGCCATCAGATAGTCATAGATCACCTCGTCGCCCCGTTTTTCGAACTCTTTGCTGTGGTTATGAAGGCCAAACCGCATTCCGCGTTTTTTGGCTTCTGCACCTACCCGATTGAAATAGTCGCAATAGAGTTTGATCTCATCGAGCGTCTCACCGAGGGTAAACCACGGCTGAATGACATAGGCACATCCGGCTTCGGCCTGAGCGTCGAGCGCCTCTTTCCACCACTCCATCACTTCGGCGTCCTGCTCTTTCGTATAGTTTCGACCCACGTGTGCGCCCATCACCTGCATGCCGAAGTCCTCACACATTTTGCGGAATTCGGCAGGTGCATAGCCGTACAATTTTCCGGCGTCATACCCGGCTGTTTCGAGGGTTTGGTACCCCATTTTGGCCGTTTTTTTCAGTGTTGCCGGCACATTTTTCTGCATCGCGTCACGCAACGAATAGAGTTGCAGCCCGATAATTTTGTGCGGAGTCTTACTGAAAGTTCCTTCGGCCAACAGCCGGCTTCCGACCACGGCACCCGCAGTCATCAACACGGATTTTTTCAAAAATTCTCTTCTGTCCATAATCAGGTTAGCTGTTCAGTTATTACAGTTGTTTTAGGTTTTAAGCGGCGGTTCATAAAAGCTCTTTACCCCACACTCTGGGCCCCTTGATTGCGCCTTCTCGTAACGCCAAGACCCAAAATTCCCTCCCAAATCTTGCCTCAAAACGACACGCAGGAGATAGCTGGGGTGAGCTTTGCATCGATTTCACCAATGCGTATCACATTGATTCTCACGATTAAACAAAACACCTATACAAAGTTATAAAAAATTTTACTTATGAAAAAGGAGTAATTTTTCTTTTGCTTCCCGCTCCTCTTCCCCATTTATCTGCACACAAACACAATTGCACCTTCCTACGCACTGCACCTACTAACTCTACCTCCAATGTAGCGATTGCTTTTCCTTGTCGAGGTGAATATTTTATAATATCAAAAAGGCAGCCTCCACCGTCAACCCTCTTCTCAACAATGCTGCGACTCCTTAGATCGTTCCTCAATCTCTGTACCTAATTTTTCCACTACAAATTTTTATGCAGCCTGCTCATCGGCCTGGTGCCAACCATGAATCATGCTCAAAGTCACACACCTGACCAAAACAAGAAGTAAGGTTGGTGAAAAATACTCACATAAGCAACTTGCCTGTTAAAATCAAAAAAAGGCCGCTTATCTTAAAAACAGATAAGCGGCCTTCATATATTCACCGAGAATTTTGAGCACGTACTTGCTCGCTGTTCCGGAAATTCGCTGAGAAGGGTTTCCACCCCCGCGAGGATTTTTAAATTTTCAGATCATCCAACTCTGCCAGATTCTTTTCGATTTCGGCATCTGAAAGGGAATAGTTCTGCAAATCTCCTGCAAAATATTTATCATATGCAGCCATATCGATCAACCCATGACCCGAGAGGTTGAAAAGAATAACCTTCTCTTCACCAGTCTCTTTACATTTTTTCGCCTCTCTGATCGCAGCCGCAATCGCATGACAAGACTCAGGTGCAGGAATAATGCCCTCTGTCCGTGCAAACAGCGTTCCGGCATCGAAGCTCTCCAACTGATCGATATCGACAGCCTCCATCATCTTATCTTTAAGCAGTTGCGATACGATCACACCAGCTCCATGATAACGCAAACCACCTGCATGGATATTGGCAGGCGCAAAATTATGGCCGAGCGTAAACATCGGCAACAATGGCGTATAACCCGCCTCGTCACCAAAGTCATAGCGGAACTTACCACGGGTCAATTTGGGACATGAGGCCGGTTCAGCTGCAATAAAACGGGTCTTTTTACCGTCATGCATGTTGTGGCGCATGAATGGGAACGAAATTCCACCGAAATTCGATCCACCACCGAAACATCCGATCACAATATCGGGATACTCACCGGCCATTTGCATCTGTTTTTCAGCCTCAAGACCGATAACCGTTTGATGCAACGTCACATGGCTCAACACAGATCCTAACGTATATTTGCAATTCGGCGTATTCATGGCCAGTTCGATCGCCTCAGAGATTGCCGTACCCAACGACCCCTGATAGTTCGGGCAATCAGTCAGAATCTTGCGTCCAGCTTTAGTGGACATTGACGGGGATGCGGTCACCTGCGCACCGAATGTCTGCATCATCGAACGGCGGTAAGGTTTCTGCTCGTAACTAATCTTCACCATATAAACAGCCAGCTCCAATCCGAAGGCTTTCGCCGCATAGGAGAGCGCTGCCCCCCACTGGCCGGCGCCGGTTTCGGTGGTGATATTGGTAATTCCCTCGGCTTTACAGTAGTAGGCCTGCGCAACCGCTGAGTTCAATTTATGCGAACCAACCGGGCTGACACTCTCATTTTTAAAATAGATATGTGCCGGGGTTCCAAGAGCCTTTTCCAACTCATACGCCCGCACCAACGGAGTTACACGATAATTTTTATACTGTTCGCGTACGGGTTCGGGGATATCGATCCACGTATCGGTTTGATTCAACTCCTGACGGGCAAGTTCATGGGCAAAAATCGGGAAAAGATCTTCCGGCTTAAGTGGTTCGTGTGTCTTGGGGTTCAAAGGAGGCAACGGTTTGTTGACCATATCTGCCTGAATATTGTACCATTGAGTTGGGATTTCACTCTCCGGAAGGAGAAAACGTTTCTGTTTCGTACTCATTGTATTGTGGATTATTTGACTATTTCATTACGGACGTGCTACAAAGATCAGCTTGCAACTCATCTGAATCGGCCCCTCAAACCGTTCCTCTTTCCCAGCAGTAATGGAATCGGGGGCTCTACCGGCCCGTTATGCGCCAGATAGAGGCAAGCGGCACTTCGGATAAAACGCCGCCCCGTTTCCGGAGCAGCGAGTCATTTCGCAAATATAAAAAAAATCCGTAACATTGTGCGCGGCATGATCTCACCCACAACCGAGTTTCAATAGTTTTTCTGCCCGAGGTTCACAATTTTCAAATCCGAAAGCGGCATACGTACAATTTACTTTCTTCGTTCCGTCTTTTACGCACAAACTTCTATAACGCTTGACAACAAAATAGCTTCACTGTTTTCCTCTCATATTATGGATCCAACATTGGACAATAATGTATCTTTTATTGCAAATTTACCTTAACGAAAAATAATTTCAGACTTCACCATTGAGGCTTGGATCCAATACTGATACAATTCACCCTATGCCAATCACCTTCTTAAAGATAACACAAACATGACATAGCTAAGATTCTGTATGTATCCGTTCAGTCCCCTCCAAAAAAATTCCCCAAACGGATAAAAAGTAAATTTATTGTAACTTTTCGGATACATTTATGTTATATAAATTGATATGCAATTTTAGATCGCGATCTTAACCTGATGCCTCCACAGGCATCACACCCTACAGCTGTAATACATTGATACATCAGATTTCGTATCAATTATTCAGCTCAACAGAAGATGAGAAACCTGATACGACAAATCGCTTTTATCTGTACAATAGTGTTGACGATTATTCTGTTTACAGGATGTTCGTCAAAAGAGCGTACTCCCAAACCCAACCGACAGGTTGAGATTTTTTTGAATGCCATTCAACAGAGTTCCGAAGATTCTTCACTCCCGACCACCCGCACCACCATTGGCGGAGAGGCACTTGATCGCACCTATTGGTCCGAGCGCGATACCATTCAACTCTATTGGCGCAACACCGGCAGTTCAGACGCCTTAAACAGTGGACAACCCTTCAGTTTTTACCAATTCGGAGCGACACGTTCGCTGTTCAGCACCACCATGGATGAGTTGACCGCTGGAAGCTACGATTACTACGCGGCCTACCCCAAACCGGCTGCCGTCAACGGCACCCAGGTCTCCTACGACCTCCCGGCCCAGCAGCCCGGCACCTACAGCACGCCTATTCCCAAATCTCAATATCGGGGCAACCTTGATTTCATGTTGGCAACTCCCCTCACCGCACAACCCGGTTTGAACGAAGAGAGTCCGTTGACGATGCGTTTTGTGCATCAATGCCACGTGATGCGGATTCAGGTGCCGACGGGTCGCGATCAATGGGGAAGCCCGATCCGCAAACTGCGTGTCGAATTTCCCTCGCCCGTGGTGGGTCGCATGACGATGGATCTGACCGATCCAACCGCAGCTCCCACCCTGACCGAAGGGAGCAATACCGTAACTGCCATTTTGTCCAAACCTCTCACCGAGTCACAAGAAGACGATGTCAATGGCAATTATGTGTGGTTGTTTCTTTGTCCCGGGACAGTCAATGGCACAGTACGTTTTACCGCTTATGACGAAAATGACAATCAACTAACATCTGTCTCACAACAGATTAACAGGGAATTGAAAGCGGGCCGCATCACACCGGTCAACTTAACCATCCCAGGATCTTTATCAACAACCAACCTTATTTTTTCAATCACAGGGAACAACCTTGGAGAGACTCCAAACTCATTTACCGTAACAGCACCCACTGGAGCTCTCTTCAGCAATGGCACTAACCAACAAACATTTCAATTCAATTCTTCAAATACTTATACTCTGAGTTTTTATAACCAAACAAATGGCATAAATCATAGCGAGTTAATTCGCTCCAACGGGTTAACCTTCACCTATGATTCTGACAACGCCATTGTTTCCGAGATACAAAAGATTTCGTTTGAAGAAGAGGCTACTGAAAATATCAATCTGACTGTTCCCTATCTGTATTATTCAGATTTTAGTTGGATCACCGCAGAATTTCACATCAATGATGAGCACAGCTCTGTTAACGCTGGATCCAAATCGGGTTCGTTCCCAGACAATCCGGCATGGACGGGTGGACGCATCGGCGGTTATCCTGGAACTTCCGTTCGCGTATCATGCCATCGAGAGTTCTTGGTTGATTACGATGCTCGCCTTGATTCAGAGCCCATGGCCAACCTCAAAGAGGGGGCCTCTGTTAAAATCAACGTACTATTTGATTATGGGATGCACCGAGAAGAAGCAGGAATAGGATCGACTGATGTAGGACAGACCTGTTACATAGGCTATGTAAAAGACCCTAAAATTTTCGCCAGTGGAGATACAGACGGTACATTCGTTTCAGAGTTTTACATTCAAGAGACAGGGGCATCATGGACCAACATTCCTCATAAGGACTACTCCTATACCTTTGAAGGTTGCGATCGTAACACTCGTCTAACATGGCGTACAGTCTGCGACTGGTCAGGTGTACCAAACAATAGTACATGTCATCTCTATCTGGATAACATTCGAGTCTCGATCACACAATAAATAAAATAACCGAACAAACAATAGACCCAAATGAAACAATTTTTACCTCTCGGTTTTCTGCTACTTCTGCTGGCCGGCTGCTCGAAATCGACCGTTCCCGGTCCGACCGATGCGGAGAAGGGGTCGATTCGTTTCGACTGCAGCATATCGGCTCAGGTAGCAACCGTACAAGAAGGAGGTACAAAGGCTGATCCAGCCACCCGCGAACTGCCCGCCTCCTGCATACCGGATATCAGTCAAATGAAATTACATTTGACCGGCTCGACTACCTCGACAGAGTACCATTATGAAAACATGGCGGCATACGATCAACCGTTGTTGGATCCGGATGATTACACAGCTCATTTCACTTATGGCGATTCGGAAGCCGAAGGGCCACAAGCCGCCTACTTCGAAGGAACCACAACCTGCACGGTGGCCGCACGCAAAACCGTTACACAATCAGTAACCCATTCGCTCTCCAACTCGCTGTACACCCTTGAGTTCGCAGACTGGTTTAAAAAGTACTACACCTCATGCCAGATTCAGATCACGACCAGTTCAGGCTATCAGAGCACCCATACGATCACCTCGGAAACCGAATCTGTACCGATCTTCGTTAAACCCAATTCAACGTTATACATCAGTGGCACAGCCGTAAAGACTAACGGCGTAGAGGTAACCTTCCCGAAAACCGAGATTGGCACCACGGCGGCCCGCACCTGGCATACCATTGTCGTTGACGCTGGATCTGCCGGACAGGCTAACATTACGGTTGACTTCGACGACACCCCGACCTCGATAGAGGAGATCGACGTTGAACTGAATCCCGAAGCATAATTTCGAACTCAACTTATAGAAGACTTTCCAATGAAAAAGTTTATACACATATCCGGCTTGGCAGTACTGCTGTTGTTGGCAGGCTGTAAGAATGAAGACCCAGGGTTCCCCTCCTCGTCCGGTACGGATGAAGAGGTGGGATACATTGTCACTTCGGGGCTTTCGGTAAGCATTGCCGACAACGAGATCATCTCTACGGCAACCGGCGAGAGTTCCCCAACCAAATCTGCTACCGCAACCCGTTCCATGGCGGTAGGGATCGGTTCACACGCTACAGCGGATTCCGCCACGACCAAAGCCTCACCCTCTACGACCGAGGCGAGCGACGATTACAAAGTGACCATCCTCAACACGAAGACATCGGAGACGATGAACTACACGTATGCCGATCTGAAAAAGGAGGAGAATCAAAAAATTCCTGTGGCACCGGGCACCTACACCATTTCAGCGGAATCACCCGATTATGCCAGCTACATGGCCGGTTCGAACTACGCGAATTGGGATATGCCGGTTTATGCCGGATCGGTCACAAAAAACGTGATCAAAGCGACGGAGACAACCGTCAATGATTTGGTCTGCACGTTGGCCAATATTCGCACATCGGTATCGTTAACACCCGATTTGCAAAGCCTGTTCATGCCGGATGCGCAGGCTACAGAGCAGCTTCCTGCCCTGAAGGTAACGCTATCCATCGGCGAGAACAGTCTGGTTTACGACCGCAATGCAGCCAACGGTGAGACTTACGGATATTTCAAAGCGGTTGAAGCGACCAATACGATCACCGTCGAGTTGGAGGGGGCTTACAACAAAGCTCCTGGCGATGCGGCACCGGAATATGTACCGGTACGGTGGTCCCGGGAGATTACCGGATGTAAAGCCGGTCAATGGCGTAAAATTTCGATTCATGTAGCCAATGCTACCCAAGGCAATATTCAGTTCCAGATGACCGTCGAGAATTGGGTTTACGATCAGAAGCTCGATGTCGATGTAACCAATTTGTATGCTTTTGGCGAAGAGGTGATTCCGGACGAAGAGCTCTCCGATGCCAATTCACCGGTAGTAACCCTCGATGGCCACGACATTGCGCAAGGCTACACGATCAATCAGAGCATGTACAACGAAGACTTGGGCAAGTGGACCGAAAATCTTCAGGCAGTTGTTACGCCACAGTCGAATGTCTCGTTGCGTTCTGTCAAACTGCTGTTTACATCGGACAATGCCACCTTGTTAAGTGATCTGGCTGCGGCCGGTTACACCAATAACACCGTCTCCATCTGGCCCCAAAATGATGCCTTGAACTCCTATCTGTTGATACAACAGGGTTCGACGGGTCTCATCAAAGCGACGTTGAAAGATGCGGGTATGACCAAACTGTTCAACTACAAAGGAAACCATACGGTCAAGTTTATTGCGGTAGATTCGAAGGGCCGCACCTCATACACCAATCTGAAGATCACGGTTAGCGAAGGAGGCTCTATTGTCACGGAGGGGCCCGCCATTGTTTGGACCAACAAAGATGGCTCCAAGACTTATGATTTCGGCACCCGTTGGAAGATTACCAAACTGTCCGATACCACAGCCGACCCTGAGGTCAAGATTACAGTCACCTCACAAACCGGCATTACTGGGTTCACCGTTGACATCAACAGTACGACCCTCACGGCAGAAGAGTTGTCGAGTCTCGGACTCTCTACCCACATGGACTTGGTGAATCCAGGAGAATTTGCCGGACCACTGAGCAATCTCGGTTTCCCGACAGGATCTAATGTCAATGGGAAGAAAGAATTGACTTTTGACATTTCGTCCTTCATGCCTATGCTGACCATTTTAGGGTCGGGCAACAGTGACTTCACCTTGACTGTAGAGGATGCCGGAGGTCAGAATACCAAAACTATCCAACTTTATGTACCGTAAGATCATGTATAACACTATCCATAAATTTATTCGCAGGATTATGCCGGTAGGGGTTGCAGGTTTGTTGTTGATGACAGCATCCTGTACCAAAGACACGACCGGCATCGACAAGGAGCAGATGGGGTCTTTGCACTTCACGCTCGATTTCAACGGGAAACAGATTTCGTTGACCAATGCTAATACCAAAGCTGATGATACGTACAATCCACTCGAAGTGAGTACGATGTGGATTTACAGTGTGACGTCGGACGGCACGGGCCAAACGACCGACAACCTGATCCGTAAGTACAAACCGGCTACGGATGTTCCCGACGATCTCTATTTGGCGGCCGGAACCTACAAAGTGGTGATAGATGCCGGTGACCGCAACGAAGCGACCTTTACCACCAAACATTATGCTGGTGAGACGACCTTCGAACTGGCAGCTCAGGAGACCAAGATTGTTCCCGTCAAATGTCACATGACCAACATTGCCGTAAGGGTTGAATTCGAATCGACCATTCGGGAGAAGTTCGATTTGGGTTATGAGGCATACGTCTGTGCTTCGGACACCTATTCGCAGACCGATGCAGAGAATGGTTTGGTCCCTACGCTTCATTACGAAAGCGACACGACCGGATTCTTCATTTTACCGGAAGGGGTCAGCAATCTGAGTTGGGGTTTTCTGGGCGAGAGTTCGGATCCCGTCATCAACCAGAACAATTCGAAAACCGGTTCGATCGAACTGCCCGAAGGGGGAAAACAGTACACGCTGAAGTTCAAATATTCGAAGACTCCGGATGGTTACCTGACGGTTGTGGTCAAGGTACAAGAGTATGTGGAGGCTTTTGATGACTCTTTCCTGTTCAGTCCGGAGCCGACGGTGATGGGCGATGGCTTTAACATTGACAACGTCACGGGTTATTACAGTGATCCGATCAAGCTCAACATCTCCTCGATCAACAATCTGCAGGATATGAAATTCACCGTACAAGGGAGCAACGTCACCTATGAGATTATGCACGGAGGTTCGGTGCTGCCTGAAGCGGCGGCCAACGGCATCACCTACACAGCAACAGATGCCATGAACGGTGTGCTGACGCTGACGCCGACCTTCTTCGAAAAGCTGGATGCGGGCATCAATGCGCTGGATTTCGAGATCACCGACGCCGGATCGAACACAGGCAAAGCTACCGCACAAATTGCGCTGGCCAAACCGGTTTCGATCACGTCACAGGATCTTTGGTTCGGGACAGCCGATTTAAGTGCCGTGGTGACCAATCCGGCTACCAACGACGTCACGGTCAAATACCGGGTTTCGGGAGCTGGAGAGTGGACGACTCTGCCTGCGACGAAAGGTGCTGATGGCTACACCTACACGGCTCAAGCCACCGGATTCAAACCCGATAAGACATACGAATATCAGCTCTTTGAAAACGGAGTTGCAAGCGGCGAAATCAAAAATACCACCACCCCAGCCGGCACTCAGATGCCTAATGCAGGATTTGAGGAGTGGCATCAATCGGGCAATCCGTGGTACCCTTATGCAGAGAGAGGCTCAGAGTTCTGGGCGACCGGTAATCCAGGCTCGACCTCACTGGGCGCCTCATACAACGTCACCACCCGTCAGGCGGATCCTCGACCGGGCTCATCGGGTCAGTACAGTGCCAAACTGCAATCGACCAATGTGGTGATCAAATTGGCTGCCGGCAATATCTTTATTGGATCTTTCGGTGAAATTTTGGGTACGGCTGGTACCGTCAACATGGGCCGTGCTTTCACCTTCAATGCCCGTCCGACCAAACTCCGTTTCTGGTATAAAGGCAATGTCGGCAGTGGAGACAAATCCCGTATCTTTGTCTGCCTGACCAACATGACCAAACCGGGATGTACCTATCATACGGTGAATACCAAAACCAGTGAAATTGCTAAGACAGTGCTCGATCCGACTCAGGAGTTCCTCTACACCAACTTGCAGGATCCTTCGACCCTGGAGGGCCACATTCTCGGGTACGGCGATCTGTTAATTGAACAGTCTCAGGGAGAATGGACCATGGTTGAGATTCCGATCAATTACCGCAAGAAATATGAATCAGAGAAACCCAATGTACTGATTCTGACCGCATCGGCCAGCTACCGTGGTGACTATTTCGAAGGCAGTAAAGATAGCAATCTGTACCTCGACGATATCGAGTTTGTTTACGAAGGGGACTACGGTTACGTCGATTAAGAATAACGCATGAAGCAAGGATTACCGCTATACATACTGATCCTCCTGTTCATGGGGGGTACAGCGTCAACAACGTTCGGATCTGTTCCGGCCTTCGGGTCGGAACAGATTGATCGTTTGTCCACGGCATCCGACTCCCTGTCCGATTCCATACCGGCCTCTCAGGAGCTGCTCCTGCAAGACGACCGGCCTACGGCCTCGACGGTGGGGCAATCCGCCACAGCCACCCCTGCATTGGATTCCAGGACGGATCTCTACCGGCAACCCGGTCAACGGATTTCGAAACGACGGCTCTACAAGCCCCCCTACCCTGATCTGCCGGCCGATTCGGTCCGCAAGCTCAAGCGGCAGCGTGGCTTGACCAGTATGTCGAACACCTTTGTACCGAAAGGGCAATGGGTAGTGGCTATCAATGCCTCATTCTCGACCCACTCGAACAACAACTATTCGTTCGTAGTCATTGACGGTATCGACTCCGAAGGGCACACAATCAAAGTGGCTCCAGCCTTGGGGTATGCACTAAGTAACAACATGGTCGTGGGCATACGGTTTTCATATGCCCGCACATTTTTACGCATTGACAACGGTAGCATCCAGTTAGGGGACGATGATACAGGGGTTGATCTGAAAGCGGACTACTTTTACTCATTGAAACACACCTACCAGGCCTCGTTGATCTGGCGACAGTACATTCCACTGGGGAATAACAAGCGCTTTGCCATATTCAACGAGACACAACTAGGGATGGGCCGTTCGCAAGCGAAATTTGCAGCCGATAGTCCCATTCGGGGAACCTACGAAACGGGGAAAATCTATTCGATCGGCATTTCACCGGGATTGGTTGCCTTTGCCACCAACAACATGGCGGTCGAATTGAACGTGGGCGTGCTGGGTTTCACCTACAATCAGGTCAAGCAGGTTCACAACCAGGTTACGGTAGGCAAGCGTAATTTAAGCACCATGAATTTCAAGGTCAACATCTTCTCCATCGGATTGGGTGTTGCTTTTTACCTCTAATCCGGCGACACAATGAAACAGAGCTTAAGACATATCACCTTGGTGTTGACCGGCATATTTGCCCTGACGACCACCTTGACAGCGGCTTCCGAGCGGACATCATCTCCGATGACAGGTTTGAATAGCAGGGATGCACTGCCCTCTATCCAGGACACCGCATCGGATTGGACGGACACGTTGGCATTGAACCACGAGGAAGCGCACCAAGACCTTGATTTACAAACAACAAGTAGCACTACAACAACAATTATTGCTGAGGGTTCACGCCGACTGCTGATGGATGAAACCGCCCAGCCCAAAGATAAAAAGAGGAAAGCGCGTAAAAACGGACAGACCCCCAACCGGAAAGATTCAACGGGCCATACCGATACAACCGACACGCTTAAGCACGCTGCTGGTACCGCTTTGTTGGATCGTTCTGCTACGGTGGATAGCCGGAGTTCATCGACGTCGCAGCCCGCAGTCGATTCGACCGAACTTCGTCCCATGGAGTCGATGCCCGAGATGGAAGCACCAATGATGACCGTACCGGGCGTTGACCAAATGCCGACACAGCTGCAGCTGGGTCAAGACTCGATTCACGCCCTCACCCCGACAGTTGGAGAAAAGCGGCATTTTCTGCCGACCCGTCGTAGTATGGATCGCGAGATCAATCGAATCCCCTATATTTTCAAAAATGAGGTTGCCGTAGGTTTAACGGTCTCTTACGGAGCGATCAACAGCGACGACACCGACTACATGCTGATCTTCGACAACCTGAACTTCAAGGGGAGTCTCTTTACGATCAACCCTTCGTTCATATTTTTCCTCAAAAACAATTTGGGAATCGGGGCACGTTTCGGGTACTCTAAGGCTAAGGGCGATATAGGCAACGCTACCCTGAATCTCGGTTCTGCCAACGATATGAACATCGATCTGTCGGATATTCACTTGGATAATCAATCCGCCTCGTTCGGCTTGTTCATGCGATCTTACGCCGCGATTGATAACAAGGGGCACTTCGGTGTTTTTGCCGAATTGGAGGCCTCATACAAGGCTGGTAAATCGACCTTCTCCTACAAGTCGAACGATCAGATGAAATATACGCACAGCAACACGCAACAGTTCAAATTTTCGTTCAATCCGGGATGTTCGGTCTTTATCTTTCCGAATGTTTGCAGCACGATCTCCTTCGGTTTGGGAGGTTTGCAATACACCAAAGTGACCCAAAGCGACGATAAGGGAAAGGTAATCGGTTCGCGTGAAACGGCAAAGATGCTGTTTCGCCTCAATTTGGCCAATATTCGTATCGGTGTCAACTTCTTTTTGTAACCACGCATGAATAGGTTCTGCCACATATTACTCTACGTTTCAGTTCTGGTTTTGGTCTCCTGCATCAAAAATGATATCCCCTATCCGGTTGTGACGCTTGACATTCTCGGCGTTCAGGGAGAAGGGTTTACCTGCGAGGCTTCGGACATCGATCAGAAATCGCGTGTTGTCACCCTGCACCTGGATGAAAAGACCAATATCAAAGCTGTACAGATCAACCAGTTGGATATTACCGAAGGGGGTAGCAGTTCGATTACCGTACCGGGCACCTTTGATTTGAGTGCTGATTTGCCGGTCACCCTGTCGCTCTACCAGGACTATCCGTGGACCATCCGGGCAAAACAGCAAATCGAACGGATCTTCACGGTGGAGTCACAGATTGGCGCTGCCACCTTCGATGCTGAACACCACACCGCAACGGTCCATGTTCCCCTGGGGACCGACATGGATCAGATCAAGATCACGGCTTTGAAACTGGGACCGGCCGATATTACGACGATGACTCCCGATCCGAGTGAGCTCACCTCGTTTGAGAACTACCGCACCATCGATGTAACCTACCACGGAGAGACCGAACGCTGGTCGTTGTATGTGATTCCGACCGAGATTACGGCGCAGTTCTCACAGGTTGATGTTTGGACCCGGATCATTTGGTTGTACGGAGAAGGACGTTCCGGCACGGATTTGGGCTTCCGTTACCGCAAACAGGGGGCCGAGGAATGGATTACGGTGCCGACTGACAAGGTTGAGATTACAGGAGGTGCTTTCAAGACCTGTCTGTCGGGGCTTGAGCCCGAAACCACCTACGAATTGGTGGCCTATTCCGATGCGGATGAATCCCCGGTAACGACCGTCACCACGGATGTCGAGCAGGCGCTGCCCAATGGAGGGTTCGAAGAGTGGTGCACCGAGAACGATATTGTCTATCCCGGAGCAACTCGGGATGGCGCCT
Source organism: uncultured Alistipes sp. (assembly GCA_900545315.1). GTDB lineage: Bacteria > Bacteroidota > Bacteroidia > Bacteroidales > Rikenellaceae > Alistipes_A. Next base: position 48,411 of record UQYM01000011.1, on the reverse strand, counting down.
TCTGGGGTACGGGTAACACCGGCGCTGCCGTGGTCAAAGAGACCCTGACCGATAAAACAACGGACAAACGTCCGGGCAGCTCCGGGCAATATGCAGCCTCACTGCAGTCGAAGTTAGCCGGTATTGCCGGCATTGGCAAACTGGCGGCAGGCAATCTCTTTGTCGGAAAATATGTGGACACACGCGGCACCAATGGTATTGTAGGTTTTGGGCGCCCCTTTACTCAGCGACCGACCGCACTGCGGGGATGGGTCAAATACAATTGCGGGGCCATTACCGATGTAGGAACCAGTCAGCCGACCGGGGTAACGATCAACAAAGGGGATCCGGACAACGGCATCATCTATGTGGCGTTGGGAACTTGGACTCCGGAGGAGTACGGGGTCTGCGAAAAGGAGACGACAGCCGACAAGATGCTGGGGACGAATGAAGTGCCGATCTGTGTCGATACACGTGATAAAAATACCTTCTTCAATCCGAACAGTCCGGCCGTCATTGCATACGGAGAGCTTGTACTCGACAAAACGATCGGCGAATGGCAACAATTCACCATCAAGCTCAACTATAATGCGACCAATTTGGTGCCGACGCACTTGGTATTGGTCATCTCGGCATCGCGTTACGGCGACTACTACATTGGCAGCCGTGACAGCAAGATGTGGGTAGATGATTTCGAATTGGTTTACGACGAGGTTACGGAATAGCCAGCATGGCTCCGGAATAGTTAGCTTTTCCTCGCCACCCGACACGGTTTTCCGACCTGAACAATAAAAAGGGCTGCACCAGACGAAAGTCTGTGTGCAGCCCTTTCGCAATAATTATACCCGAGGGGAAAGCCCACCTTCCAAAAACATAGAGGAGGTATGATCAAAACAAACACCCCTCTTCAAAAAGTCCAAGTGAAAAATATTCCGAGTGAAATGGTTCTCGCGACACACCGTGAGACAAACGTGCGGAGCAAACTGCGGGCTGATAACTAATCGAGATTATCCTCCTCGACCCGTTTTTTACGGAAGATGTTAAGCCGCTGCAACAACCGGCTGCGACGATTCGGGATCAACAGCTCGACCAACAACAGTACCAACGCAATCGACAACGGATAATGATACTGTTCGCTGAAATCCTCAAAGATCGATTCGGTCAGATCTTTGTGCTCCACCTCGTTGATCTGCTTGACAATCTCATCCAATCCCAAGCTGCGGTTCGTTGCCCGAATATATCCGCCACCGGTAGCCATGGCAATCTGCTCGAGGGTGGATTCATCGAGTTTCGATACCACCATTTTCCCATCGGCATCCTTGATAAAGTCTCCACCGATCCGGATTGGGGCCCCTTCGGGCGTACCGATACCGATTGTATAGATCTTGATACCCCGTTCAGCGGCAGCTTTCGCGGCAGCCACAGCATCATCTTCATGGTTCTCACCGTCGGAGATCAGAATGATAACCCGGCTTCCTTCACTTCCTGCAGAGAAGGAACTTGCAGCTAAATCGATCGCTGCTCCCAACGCCGTACCTTGACGTGATACCATCGAGGGGGAAATCTCCTGCGCAAAATTGCGTGCCGTAACATAGTCCGATGTGATCGGCAACTGCACGTAGGCGTCACCGGCAAAGACGATAAGACCGATCCGATCTTCGTTCAACTTTTCGGTCAGCCGGTCAATTGCATATTTGGTTCGCTCCAGACGGCTCGGTTCGAAATCTTCGGCCAGCATACTGTTCGACACATCGACCGCAAGCATGATCTCGATGCCCTGACGTTTGATCTCACGCAACTTTGAACCAAACTGCGGGCGAGCCAGGGCCAGAATCATAAACAGCATGGCCAGGGACAACAACACGAACCGCAATTTCAGGCGGGCTGGAGAGGCTTCCGGCATCAATTTCGGCAGTACAGCCCGATCTGCGAAACGTTCCAACGCCCGTTGGCGAGCCCGTATGGCATAGATGAACAGTGCCACCATCAGGGGCAGCAGTACAAGCAGATATAGATATTCCGGACTTCCGAATCTGAACATTGTTTTGATACTTTTTACTTCTTAAGGAGATTCGATGCTATATATATAGATCAAACCTCTCCGCAGAACCATTCACATACATTTGACGCACAGCGGCTCATCAATCGTTTCGCTTGAACAGAGGACTAAGGCAATCGCCTCAACCAGGTCTGTCGCAACGCGAATTCGCCGACCAGCAGGATCAACGCCAACACAACGAAAAGTGTAAAACGTTCCTGATAACGGGTGAAGTTCTCCACCTCCACTTTGCTACGCTCCAGTTGGTTGATCTCGTCATATACATCTTTGAGACGACGGTTGTCGGTTGCACGGAAATATTTTCCGCCGGTCATTTGGGCGATCAGGCTCAACATCTTTTCGTCAATCTCGACCTTCATCGGTTGGAAAGAGAGATGTCCCCACATGTCGATCACCGGATAGGGAGCCATACCCATGGTACCTACCCCCACGGTATAGACGCGGATTCCGTAGCTCTGGGCAATCTCCGCCGCCGTTAACGGGGCGATTTGTCCGCTGTTATTGATACCGTCGGTCAACAGGATGATCACTTTACTTTTCGCCTTGCTTTCGCGCAATCGGTTCACAGCGGTAGCCAAGCCGTTACCGATCGCCGTACCGTCATCGATCATGCCGCTTTTCACACTCCCCAACAGGTTGAGCAACGAACGTTTGTCGGTCGTGAGCGGGCACTGTGTAAAGCTCTCCCCCGCAAAGACGACCAAACCGATCCGGTCGTTGGGGCGATCCATAATGAAATTCGAGGCCACCTCTTTGGCTGCGCCGAGTCGATCGGGGGTAAAGTCTCGAGCCAACATACTGCCCGACACGTCGAGTGACATGACGATATCGATTCCTTCGGTTGTACTATTTGAGTTGTGTTGTGCGCTTTGGGGGCGGGCCAGCGCCACGGCAATCAAAACGACAGCCAGGGACCGCAGGACAATCGGCAGGTGGCGCAAATAGTATTTGATCGAACGGGGCACACGACGCACGCCATCGACCGTCGAGATACGCATCGTAGCACCTCCGCCCTGACGTAGCCGATAGATATAGTAGGCCACCATCGGTACAACAAGCACCGACAGCCATAACAATTCAGGATTGACGAATTTTATACTGTCCACAATCTTTTTCTTTACTCTGTATATTCACCGATCCGCTATCGGATACCGGTCCAATATCACTTTGCGTTCATGTCTCGGGATCCTTCGCTGCAGAACGTACCATCAAGCTCTGCATAAGGAGATTTTCATCCCCCCCCCGCAAGATGGATCCGAAATGGCCTCTTTCGACCGCTCTATTCCTCTTCAGCTCCACCACCCTACTGCTCGCGGCTCACCGCTGCAACCGAACCCACAGGCTTCACGACCTACACGATCTGGGACGTTGCCAACAAACAGCCCCTGTCGGCTTCTGACAAAACATCCACAACTCTCCAATCATGCACCTGAACCAGCGACCAGTTCACGCACCTACATCAACCGATTCCTCAAAATCTTCCCTGACGTACCACTCGGCCAAACCGACCCGCAGTCCCAGTCACCGAATGCACCGACACTCACCTCCCTGGCCTTTCAACCTCTTGCCATACGGGTTATGCGGTCAATCTTGCGGGGCGCAGCAACGGACCTCAAAAGTTCTGTTTACCAGTTCTTTCCGGAGGGAGCGACACCGCGAACTTTGCGAGCCTCCACCTTCTTCTTCGTGTTATCTTCGTTGCTCTGGACCGCATCCAACATCCGGTCGGCCTCCTCACGGCTCATGCGATTGGGCTGCGATTGACCATCGCCCTGTTCAGGATTCTGTCCCTGTGGGTTTTGACCGTTTTGATCCGGGTTCTGCTGTCCATTCTGGTTTTGATTCTGGTCGTTATTCTTGTCCTTGTTCTTATCCTGCTGATCATTATTACCATTGCCCTGATCCTTCTTGGGCGGCTGCTTCTGATTTTTCTGATCGTTCGGATTATTCTGGTTTTGATTCTGGTTCTGGTTATTATTTTGGTTGTTTTGGTTCTGATTATTTTGATTGTTCTGGTTGTTCTGATTGTTGTTATTCTGCTTCATCAGCTCCAACACATAAGCCAAATTGTACCGTGCCTCATCATCATTGGGATTACGCCGCAACGTGTTTTTATACGCCTCCGCCGCTTCGGGCAGCTTCTTCATCTGGAAATAGGTGTTACCCAAATTGTAATAGGCATCGGGAGAGTGCAACCCAGCCACATCATCCCGAGCAATCTGCTTGAGAATATTGAGCGCCTCTTCGTACCGCTTCTGTTTGTACAACACATCGGCCAGATTGAACAACCCCTCATAGGTAGGATTCATATCCTGTGCTTTGCGATACTTCGTTTCGGCCTCAGGATATTGTTTCTTCTCATAAAGGCTGTTACCGGAACGCAACACACGCCGCTCAGGATAACGCTGTGCCCATGCCGACCCCGCAAATCCGACCAACACCAGGATTCCCAATGCAATTCGCCGTATCATCACCGTTTTCATGCCTGCTCCTCCCTCTTTGTGTGATTCTCCGATGCACCCATTCCAACATCAGCAGAATGCTGTTGAACAGAATTGGTTGACGGTGCTCCAGCTACGTAACCTGCCGACTGTTGAACTTCCATTTGTTGATTAGGAAGCTGCGAATTGGAACGCTGTGATCCTCCTGAGGATTGTGCCCCAACAGACGGTTGCGATGCAGCTGATGCAGAAACGACCGTTGATTGAGGTTTCTGATTGGTCCCGCTTGGGGTCCCCTGACCGGTCCCATTCTGTCCGGTCGGCTGTTCGGCAGGTTGTTCTTTGGTCTCCTCAACAAAATAGTAGGCATCCTGGTAAGCCTCTTCGTTCTGCTCCGGATCGGGTTCGAGTTTGGCAAATTTGACGAAATCGGCTATCTCAAGCAATCGTTTCAAGCGTGCAGCGGAGCGCTCCTCAACAGCCAACTCCCGGATGCAGGCCAAAATCTCGGCCGAGGTCATCTCCATCGCCTGGAAATGGTAACGCCCCACCAGATAGGCTCGCAAAATCTCAGTCAGACCGGTATAATACTGTTTCGATTTGCCGGACTGCCACAGTTTTTGGGTATGAAGTTTTTCGAGCTCCTTAATTGCTGTCACATGCGGAGGATCGGCCGGACCACGCAGTGCCGCCAGCAACCCTTTACCCCGTTTAAAGAGCAACAGGTAAATGACCAAAGCGATAATCAGGGCGGCAACCAACCCGATCAACAGGTAACCGCTCACCTCCCCGAACCGCAACGGAATCCGCATCGGCGGACGAATATCATAAATGGTGTTATGAACCGTATCGACCGGCGGCGCCATTACGATCAGACGGATCGAATCGACTGACCAGACCGTATCGACAATATTTTTGTCGGCCCAGAGTGCGGGGAATTTTCCCATCCGATAGTCAGCGGGAGAGAAACAGGTGAGCAGGTATTCGCAGCTCAGGTGTTCGCGACGCCCCTGTCGCACCGTGTCGATGGGGGATTGCATCAGGATCTCCAGCGAATCGGCCAAACGTCCGTTTTCGAATTCGGGGAAGCCGATCATCTGCATTACATCTTTATCCACATCGATCCGCAGTTTTACCCGCTGTCCGATCAGAATGGTATCTGCACTGAGTTTGGCCCGTACGACCGGCGCATCGTTACGCCCTTTACGAGTGGTATCCGCACTGTTGCGAGCCACTATCGAATCGATTTTGGCTGCTGCCTCTGCTCGGGACGGGAGGGCTGCCCGGGATTGCGGTGCACAGAGCAACCCCACCGCATAAATACCTGCCGCTATCAGCAGTGCAACAGTCCAACGACACATATATCTCCAAAACATCTTTTGCATCATCTGCGCTTAAAGAGTTGCATCAGCGATTTGACATAATCTTCATCCGTAGCGATCCGGACATTATCCACCCGTGCACGACTCAACGCATGGTCAATCAGGGTATTGGTCTTTGTCCAATGGTCGGCATAGGCCTTTCGGGTCGAAACTGCGGAGGTATCGACCCACACCTTTTCGCCTGTTTCAGCGTCCTGGAGCTCCAGAATACCCACATCGGGCAGACTCTCTTCGCGTCGGTCATAAATGCGAATCCCGACCAGATCGTGTTTACCGGAGGCAATTTTCAGCGGGTCTTCGAAACGGACTCGTTCGGTGCCCTCACAATCCATGAAATCGGACAACACAAAAGCGGTCGAACGTTTTTTGAGCACATTGGTCAGATAGTGCAACGCCTCGCCCACATCAGTACCGGTAGCCTGCGGGGTAAATTCGATCAGTTCACGGATGATCATCAGAATATGAGCTCTCCCCTTCTTGGGCGGAATAAACTTCTCGACCCTGTCGCTGAAGAAGATACAGCCCACCTTATCGTTATTTTCGGTAGCCGAAAAGGCCAGCACTGCGGCGATTTCGGTAATGAGGTTCTTTTTGAGTTTGGAGGTCGAACCGAACAGACGCGAACCGCTCACATCGACCAGCAGCATCATGGTCAATTCGCGCTCCTCCTCATACACCTTGACATGGGGAGAGCGACTCCGGGCGGTCACATTCCAATCGATATCACGCACATCGTCACCGACACGATATTCGCGCACTTCACTGAAGGCCATACCACGGCCCTTGAAGGCACTGTGGTACTGCCCGGCAAAGATTTCGTTGCTCAGTCCGCGCGTCTTGATTTCGATTTTTCGGACCTGCCGAAGTATGTCGTTGCTATTTTCGCTCATGTTGTTTTTCCTTGCACGACTGCCGTGCATTACCTCTTTTTATATGCTGCGCCAGTTAAATGCGACGCCTGTCAACACCCCGAAGCGTCCTTTTTGACACTCCGTGCCGCAGTTTATGTCCCGGTCGCCCTTGTTGTCGCAGCTCTTATTGCGGTCCACCGCTTCCGACACTTTGTGCTGAATACCTTCCGGCCCCCACGCCTAAACCTTTAGACAACCCGGCGGCCGCCTGCTCCGCTTTCGGTCTGTCCGAGAGCACTTCACCTCCGGCCATGCATGCACGCATCAGAGAGGTATCACGCCATTGCGATATCTACCCTCATCCTGCATACGATTGCCGACGTTCACATCCGCAAGGTGCAGCGCATCTTCTCACCTCATAGACCCACGCCGTCATAACCAAAATCGGGACACTCCCTACTCAGCAAAACGACCCAGAGAACAGATCGATCTCAAAATATTCATCACCTCCAGCGGCCCACCATATCTGCCTGCATGCGCCCGGCAAACGTCCCCTACAAAAGCATCACCCCGATAGCCTCGGAGTTCATGGTGCGACATCAAACCTCACGCAGATCTGCTCGAGCAGGTCACACAGGTACCCTCGCACGGGTCGTCCCAACGCCAAAGTCCGATTAAGGCACCTCGACGTTGTTCAAGATCTGGGTGATGATCTCTTCGGTGGTTACATTTTCAGCCTCAGCCTCGTAGGTCAGGCCGATACGGTGACGCAATACATCGTGGCAGACCGCACGTACATCTTCCGGAATGACATAGCCTCTCCGTTTGATGAAGGCGTAGCTCTTGGCCGCCTTGGCCAACGAGATCGACGCACGGGGCGAACCACCGTAGGCAATCAGTGGAGTCAGCGACTGCAAGTTGTTGTACTGCGAAGGTTCGCGAGTAGCGAAGATGATATCCACGATATATTTTTCGATCTTCTCGTCCATATAGACATCGTGCACGACGGTACGTGCTTTGACGATATCTTCGGGTTCGATCACGCGATTGGGTTTCGGGAAGGTTCCCAACAGGTTGAGTCGCATGATATCGCGCTCCTCCTGTTTTTTGGGGTAGGTAATGCGGGCCTTCAGCATAAAACGGTCGACCTGTGCCTCAGGCAGCGGATAGGTACCCTCCTGTTCCAGCGGGTTCTGCGTGGCCAATACAAGGAAGGGTTCCGGCAATTTATACGTTTCGTCGCCGATGGTTACCTGTCGCTCCTGCATCGCCTCGAGCAGCGCACTCTGCACCTTGGCCGGGGAACGGTTGATCTCATCGGCCAGGATAAAGTTGGCAAAGATCGGGCCTTTACGTACGGTAAACTCCTCCCGTTTTTGCGAATAGATCATGGTACCGAGCAGGTCGGCCGGCAACAGATCGGGGGTAAATTGGATTCGGCTGAATTTGGCATCCACCGCCTGAGCCAGCGTGGTAATGGCCAGGGTTTTGGCCAGACCCGGCACACCCTCGAGCAGGATATGTCCGTTTGCGAGCAGGCCGATAAGCAGTGTATCGACCAGATGTTTCTGACCGACAATCACTTTGCTCATCTCCATATTCAGCGTATCGACGAAGACGCTTTCGCGTTCGATACGTTCGTTGAGCTCTTTGATGTTGATAACCTCACTCATTATTTATTGTCTATTATCGTTTGAATTTTTCAGGTACGCAACTCGCCGACGTAACATCATCGGCACCTTATCTTTGTAAAGGTAGCTTTTTAACGGCTGAGATGCAAAAATATTATAAAATATCTCTGATTAGCCATTCCAGCCGCTTCAAAAGCCGATTTTATGACTATCTGACGCTGCAGGCGAGTCTTTATGGTTCAGAATTTTGTTTTGCGGACCGATTTTAGAGAATGCTTTCGTGATGCCCCGGTTTTCAATTTTAGACAACGGCTTACAAGCCATAAAATACTCATTTCCACAAAACAACATAAGTTCCATTAACTCCCAATCGCTACGAAGAATACAGCCCCCATCCACGATTCCCCAACCCACCCAATATCAATAACAGGACGCTTCAGCCTTCTTGCTACTTTCCAATCGACTGCAGGCTACGTGAACCGAACACGCCATCACCCTTCCCCCAATCACACCCGATCAAATCGAGATCGACTTACTATCCAACACGGATCCATCTCCTATCGTTCAACGATCTCTTCTGACAAATCGCAGCACAGGAGGACAATATTGAACAAAAAGTTTGGGATGGTTGCGCGGGTGCGGTGGTTTGAGTACCTTTGCGGCCGTGGAGGGGGTCCTATTTTCCCTCCCGATTTCACAAGATGTCGGACTATATCCAAACGCTCAATCCCACCCAACACGACGCAGTGGTCAACTACCAGGGTGCATCGTTGATTATCGCCGGAGCCGGTTCCGGCAAGACCCGTGTCTTGACCTGCCGCATTGCCTATATGCTTTCGCAGGGCGTTCCGGCCAGCTCGATTCTGGCGCTCACCTTTACCAATAAGGCGGCCCGCGAGATGCGTGAACGTATCGACACGCTGGTACCCGGAGGGATGAGTCGTCGGTTGTGGATGAGTACCTTTCACTCGATCTTTGCACGCATTCTGCGTGCCGAAGCCGACAAGTTGGGTTATCCGTCATCGTTCACGATCTATGATGCCTCCGATGCCAAGAATCTCGTCAAACTGGCGATCAAGGAGCTGAATCTTTCGGACGAGACCTACAAGCCCAACAACATTGCGGCCCGCATCTCGAAGGCGAAAAACAATCTGGTCACACCCCAGGCTTACGAAGCAAACAGCTCATTGCAGGCAGAAGATCGGGAGTTACGGATTCCGCAGTTTTTGGACATCTACAAGCTCTACATGCGCAAATGCCGCGAAAACGGGGCGATGGATTTCGACGATCTACTGCTCAACACCAATATTCTGATGCGTGACCGGCCCGATGTGCTGGCCAAATATCAAGAGCAGTTCCGTTACATTTTGGTGGATGAGTATCAGGACACCAACTTTGCCCAATATGTCATCATCCGCCAGTTGGGAGCACGTCACGGCAATGTTTGTGTGGTGGGAGACGATGCGCAAAGCATCTATTCGTTCCGGGGGGCGAAGATCGAGAACATCTTGCGCTTCCAGCAGGATTTTCCGGGAGCCAAGCTCTTCAAGCTGGAACAAAACTACCGTTCAACCCAGACGATTGTCAATGCGGCCAACTGCGTGATCGAGAAAAATCAGCGTCAGATTCGCAAAAAGTCCTTCTCTGCTGCCGAAAAGGGCGAAAAGATCCGGGTATTGAAGGCCTACACCGACAAGGAGGAGTCATCGCTGATTGCATCGGATATTTACACGACTGTTCGGACTCGCGGAGCTCAATACAGTGACATTGCGATTTTGTATCGGACGAATGCCCAATCCCGCGCTTTGGAGGAGGCACTTCGCAACCGCAACATTCCCTATAAGATATATGGCGGCATGTCCTTCTACCAACGCAAGGAGGTAAAAGATCTGCTGGCTTATGTGCGACTGGTAGTTAACCCGCGCGATGACGAGGCGCTGCGCCGCATCATCAACACGCCGGCCCGAGGCATCGGAGAGGTGACGCTCAACAAGATTGCAGCAGCCGCTGCCACCCATAACATGAGCATGTGGGAGGCCGTGAGCACGTTGGGGGTATCGGAGATCGGACTATCGGGTGCGGCAGCCAACAAAGTGGCCCAGTTCGCCAAAATGATCGGAGAGCTATCCGAGATGCGTGCCACGACCGAAGCCTACACGCTGGGGTTGGAGATTGCCACCCGTTCGGGGTTGATCGGCACCTACAAGATGCAGCAGACCCCGGAATCGATCAGTGCCCTGGAGAACATCGAGGAGTTGCTCAACTCGATCCGCAGCTATGTCGAGGAGCAGGAACGGGCCGTTGCAGAGAGCACTGCAGCGGATGAGGCACCGACGCCCGGCATGATCCAGATTGACGAGTGGTTACAGAACATTGCGTTACTGACCGACATGGACAACGAAAAGCCCGAGGAGTTCAACAAGGTGACACTGATGACGGTTCACTCGGCCAAAGGGTTGGAGTTTGAGTATGTCTATATTGCCGGATTGGAGGAGAATCTGTTTCCGAGTCTGATGAGTCTCGGCTCACCGGAGGGGCTGGAAGAGGAGCGACGGCTCTTTTACGTGGCGCTCACCCGGGCCAAACGGGCTGCAGTACTCTCCTTTGCCGAATCGCGGTTCAAATGGGGAGAGATGACCTTCAGCCGTCCGAGCCGTTTTTTGGGAGAGATCGATCCATGCTATCTCGATGTGCAGTTCGATCTCGACTGCGATCCGGAGGAGGATGAGGATTCGGCCTCAACCTATGGACGTGCTGCCGGAGGTTATGGCCGTGGATCGCACACTTATGGAGCAGGTCGGACTGGAGGCTATGATTCCAACCGAAACAGTTACGTCGACCGTCCCTCATATGGAGGGGGATATGCGGCCGGGGCAGGACGCAACGGGTACGGAGCTCACGGCAACGACCGCAACACCGGATACGGTGGCAACACCCGCAGCGGAAATTACGGGAACTCTCGTAGTGGAGGCTACCAAACCAACGGATCCTCAGGTCCCCGCACCTATTATCCTTCCCGCGAGCAGGCGCCACAGCGGGTTGAACCGCTCAAACCGGGAGGACGTCTTCGCAGCATCGATTCCCGTCCGGGAGGAACAGCAACCAGCCGTCCGACCGCAACAGGTTATGCCGGAGGCACCGGAATGCCCCCCTCGAGACAGGGCATGGGACAACCTCGTCCCGCAACCACTGTTCCGGGAGGTGTGGGCAGCAACAGCTGGGGGAATACAGCCGGGAGCAACGCATCGTCCCATGCAGGAGGAGCTGCAACGCCAACCGCCTCAACCCCGTCGAGTGGAGGGGCTTTGGTGGTGGGCACACGGGTAGCCCATGCGAAATTTGGTCAGGGAACCATTATCGCCATCGAAGAGTGGAGCAACGACATCAAGCTGACGGTCGATTTTGGGCCAGCCGGTCGCAAAGTTCTTTTACAAAAATTTGCCCGATTACAAATTTTATAGCTAATATTGGCGTCGAAAACGCTTGCTTACAACGGGTTTCCCAAACAGAACGCCCACCCAGAAACGGCACAAGCAACAAATAAACCGATATAGAACCCCTAAAACAACACACAATTACAACAGGTATCGAATCAGCACACTTCTTCAACACATTGAATAACAACGAGATATGCATTGGATTTCGGAGGTAGATTTCTTGCAGGATCCTCTGTAAGCAAAGCCGCAACCCAATACAAGGGGCACACCGGCCCGACACCGATCGCACAGCGATGGCATAAGACGATGATAGAAGATGGATTGACCAATCCGTCACAGGGGCCGCACAGCGAGCTTTATCAGGGAATGGTTCCAGCGAATGTACCGAATCGAAACGGTTTGGAACGACTACTAGAAATGTGTGCTACGGTACAGAAACAGGAAATGCTGATCCAACGCCTTTGAAGAGACACCATTAACCGATAACAACCAGCTACTAATTTCAAGAGACCGAACTACTGCACAATTGTTTATCAAACTTATACCTAATGCAAGGAATTGTTTGGATTCTGTTTTTTTACCTGTTGGGCTGTGTGGTTGCAGCTCTGACCGGTAACTTCATTCCGGGCAGTGTCGTAGGCATGTTATTGCTGTTTGCTGCACTCTCTTTTGGGTGGATTCGTCCGTGGCGCATGAAACGGGCTGCGGGCTTTCTGCTGGACAACATGATGCTCTTCTTCATTCCGGTAGGGGTTGGATTGATCGCCTCCTACTCGTTGGTGAGCAAATACCTGACCGCTATTTTGGTCGCCTCCATTGTCAGTACGGTGCTGGTCATCGTGGTTGTTGGGATAGTAGAGCAAAAACTGGAGGCAAAAAAAGGCGACGACAACGATAGCGATTCCTCCGCTGCACAGCCCTCTGAAACAGCTGCCAACACACCAGCCGGAACCTCCGCTGCCCCGACTGAAAAAACATCGACACAACAGATGTTTTCCACTCAAGGAGTCGCACCGTTAAATGGGGCAAGCGAAGCTGCCCCATCCCCTAATCGGACAGACCAATCATCTGCGCTGCCTATTGCAGGTACCATTTCTTCAGCTTCAGCAGTTCAAACAGATTCCAACAAACCGGAAGAGACCGCCGCCCAGCCGCTCGATTCCACAAAATCCGATAGCCATGAATGAGATTCTCTCCTCGCAAACCTTTTTGCTGACATTGACCCTTTCGGTCTATCTCGGTTCGATGTGGTTGTACAAAAAAGTGCGGTTCGCCCTGTTTCATCCGCTATTGGTTTCCATGGCGATTCTGATTCTGTTTCTGAAACTTTCGGGCATTCCTTATGATTTGTTCATGCAGCGGATTGAGATTATCGACTTCATGTTGGGACTCTCTGTGGTGGCATTGGGCTATCTGCTTCACGAACAGATCTCCCAAATCAAAGGCAATGTGATTGCGATTGTGACCGCCATTCTGGTCGGCAGTGCCGTCGGTATTGTCAGCGTAGCCCTGATTGCCAAGGCGATGGGAGCCGAACAGGCTGTAATCGCTTCACTCGAGCCAAAATCAGTTACCACTGCCATCGCCCTGAATGTTTCGGCTCAATCGGGAGGAATTCCGGCCTTGACAGCCGTCGTGGTAATTTTGGTCGGTATCTTTGGGGGGGTCGCTGGACCCTTCATTCTCAAGAAGATCGGCGTTGAGAGTAAAATTGCCAAAGGGTTGGCCATGGGGGCAGCCGCACATGCCATGGGTACGGCACGTGCCATGCAAATCGGAGCTGTCGAAGGGGCCATTAGTGGACTGGCCATCGGTTTGATGGGTGTCGCAACGGCCATCCTGGTTCCGCTGATCGAACGGTTATTATAATCCGGTAACTGTTCCTTCGCCTATCTCCAGTTATGTAATACCGTAACCGTTTGCATAATGCCCCACTGCTGTTCATTGCATCGGTCTTACGCTATTCGATGATCGGCTCTACGTCCCGGGGCATAACCATCCGCCTCAACGAGGAGCTAAACGCTTGCGTAATCTACACAAGCATCCACACAGTACCTAGATTACGCACTACCCATCCATGGAAAGATAATACAAAAAAGAGGACATCCACTGTGCATCCACAGTGGGGAGCCGTTCTCTTTTTATCGATCGGCTTGCTTTCCAGCCCCACTGCTCTTTTCTTCTTGGAACACAATCAGCCGAAGACCAACAAGACCTTCCATACCCTTCTGTACTGTTGATCCTTATTTTCCTCTCTTATACTTGTTCTTTACAACCATTCCTCTCCAATTTCTCAATTTACAGCCGCATCTTCCTTAATTAAAATAATTTGCATATAATTTGGTTTATAAAATAAACTTATTTATATTTGAAACGTAAGAATACAGAAAATATAATTCGCGCGAAATATATCTAACCGACCAAACCTAAAAACTACGATCATGAATGAAAAACAGATGACACAACAGGAGAGTTTGGCCATCATCACCAAGATGATAGCCATGACACAACGAAAGATGGAACAGAGTGGTGGAGGTCAGTTGTTGTTGTGGGGGTATCTCTCGCTTTTCACAACGGGTATCATTACGCTGACCGGAGTACTCGGATGGAGGGCGAACGGCTGGTTATGGCTGCTCATCCCGATAGTTGGGTTGCCACTTTCGTGGTTGCTCGACCGCAAATATCCGCAGGAGGTAAGCAGTTGGAGGGACGAAATTCTCAGCAAAATATGGCTGGTCTTTACCTGCATATTTTGCCTTGTTCCTATCGTTTTGCTCTTGGCTCGGCAACCCCAGCAGATATTTTTCATCGAGATGCTGTTGATGACCACGGGAGTCATCCTGACAGGAACCATTCTACGCTTAAACTCGTTAATCGTCGGCGGAGTAATCGGACTGGCAATTGCCTGTGTAAGCTGTCTGATTACAGTCAATTGGCAATATATGATCCTGATGTTATCGTTGATATTTATCTTTGCGTTGATTATTCCGGGCCATATCATTTATGCAAAACGCAACCACCATGCTTAAACCGCTCGATCCACTACTCCATTCCGAATTGAGATTAGGCATCATGTCCATTCTAATGACGGCCGAAAGTGCCGACTTTGTCTTCATCCGGGAGGCGACCGGAGCTACAGCCGGCAATCTCAGTGTACAGATCGACAAGTTGGCACAAGCGGGATACCTGACTGTTCGCAAAACATATAAAGGGAGACGGCCTCAGACGCTCTGCTCGGCAACCCCCAAGGGGCGTGATGCCTTTGCCGCTTACGTAGAGGCTCTACAGAGCTACATTGCTCCGAAAGGCTCCTCTCCTGCTGAATAGAGACAGTCCAGACCACTCATACATAGCTCTATCGGTAGAATCTCTCTATAAGCAACACACCAGCAAAACAAGGAGCTGAGACGCTGAGCGAAAATATGAACAATTCGCAACCGTAAGCTGGAGCAAACAGAGTCCTAACCCATTCAAAGCACTCCGCCAGAGGGCTCCACCATCAGGGTTAACTGCACAACAAACCACACAAGGGAATGCACACGTACTACCATGCATTCCCTTTTTGTATAAGCAACAATGCTCTATACTTCTTCAATTGTGTGGACCGTTTGCTGCCAGATAACCGGCACCCAATCCGGTGTGCACTACCAACTTCCCAACACAACGGAGCATCTTGTAACCTTCCCCCTGATGGGCTGCTCGTCAAAAAAAATAGACTCGTTCACAGACTATACCGATAGATTCTTTCGTACTTTTGTAAAAGCAAATTCAAGTCAATCAGATGACAACACAAGAGCGATACCAAGGCATCATCGGATGGTTTCAGCGGCACATGCCGGTTGCCGAGAGCGAACTCCATTTTGAGAATCCCTATCAACTGCTCGTAGCGGTCATATTGTCCGCACAATGCACCGACAAACGTGTCAACATGACGACACCGGCCTTTTTTGACCGCTTTCCGACGCCACAACAGCTGGCAGATGCCGATCCGGAAGAGATCTATCCCTATATCAAAAGCATCTCCTACCCGAACAACAAAGCAAAGAATCTATCAGCGATGGCGCGGATGCTTTGCAGTGAGTTTGGTGGAGTTGTACCGTCAGATATCGACCAGCTGCAACGACTGCCGGGTGTTGGACGCAAAACGGCCAATGTGGTGGGAATCGTGGCTTTCGGTAAAGAGGTGATGCCGGTTGACACTCATGTTTTTCGAGTTTCGGACCGCATTGGGCTCACGACTGGAGCCAAAAATCCACTGCAGGCCGAACAGCAATTGATCAAAGGTTTTCCTTCTGAACTGCTTCCTGTAGCCCACCACTGGTTGATTCTGCACGGTCGTTATGTCTGCATGGCCCGCAAGCCCCATTGTGAAGCGTGCGGACTCACCGCCTGGTGCCGTCATTACGCTTACGCACAGCAACCCGCACCGGTCCGACCCCAGAAACCAACTACAAGCAAAACAACCGCCAAGAAGCCTCGTCCTGCCACCGCAGCCCAAAACACAACCAAAAACACTGCGACCAGCCCATCCAAACCAGTCCTCAAAAAGAGATAGTTTTGTTGCTCTATGGGCTGTTCCAAACGACATACGCAGACAAACCAACCGCTTCAATCTGCGGACTATGCAGATAAGACCGTTTTAAAGCGATACTCACACCTCTCACCTACTCCCCTGCTCTTGGATAACGGCAAGGTGCCATTGCCTCAGGCGAAATCTATTCCTGAGCCAAACTGAAATTCGTCTCTGTAAACGGGATGAACGTAAGAGAACGCCACAGCATCCAACTTGTAGTCCACTCTGAGCCATACCTACACGGATTCACGGTGCAATCGGGTACTGAAATGAGCTTTAGTCAGGGGGCCGAATCGCTTTTCGAAAGAGGATTGGACTGAGGTTTTGTTTTTCACGCATAGTTGCGTACCTTTGAAAATCGAGCATACACAAAGACTGCCATACATATGACACTGACACCCGAGAAATTAGACAGCTTGCGCAAGTTGATCGAGGGGGGCCCTCACAAGATTGCGCTGCTCTGCCACACAAATCCCGATGGCGATACCATTGGTGCGGCTTTGGCCTGGCGCGCCTATTTGGAGCGGCTGGGGCACACCACCTGCTGCATTGCCCCGAACCGTTATCCCTATTTTTTGGAGTGGATGAGTGACATTGCGCAGATCGGAGTTTTCAAGGAGGACAGTAAAGGGATTCTGGCCCGCTTTGTTGCAGAGGCAGATATCATCTTCAGCATGGATTTCAACCAGATCGATCGTCTTGACCGGCTGACCGACACCGTGCAGGCCAACACCACTGCCACTCGGATACTGATCGATCACCATCTTCACCCGCCTTTGGATGAATACGCACTTCACTTTTCGGATACGCACGCCTGCTCGACCTCGTATATTGTTTATCAGTTAATCACGGCGCTGGCTGGTCCGGAGGCGATCACTAAAGCGATGGCTGAATCCTTGTACGTAGGATTGATGACCGATACGGGCAACTTTGCCTACAGCAATCTCGATGCGGATCTGTTTCGTGCGGTAGCTACGCTGATTGACCGAGGAATCAACGTACCCTATATATACAGTGCCGTTTACAACAACTTTTCGGAGGGGCGTATGCGTTTGATGGGGTATATGCTCAACGACAAGATGACGCTGCTGTGGAAACATGGCACGGCCTATATGTGGCTGACCGAAGAGGAGATGCGTCGATTCAACTTCAAGCAGGGTGATTCCGAAGGGTTTGTCAACTTTCCGCTTTCGATCCGGGGTATCAGCCTTTCGGCGATGTTTACACAGAACCAGCGTGAAATTCGCGTATCGTTACGTTCTCGGGGCGATGTGGATGTGAATGTATTTGCGCGCCGCTACTTTGGTGGAGGCGGACACCGTAATGCTGCCGGAGGTAAGTCCTCAGCATCGATGGAGGAGACGATTCGTCATTTTGAGCGTTCAGTTGCCGAATATTTCGGAGAGTTGCCGCCCACAGGCGCCGGAGCACCCGATCCCAACGCCCCGGAAGAGCCAACAGCGGTCACAACCCCTAAGCCGTAATCAACAAGATCCCTTATAACAGGAGCGCCAGAGTTTCTCAAGACAATTTGCACAGACGAGAGAGTTCGAGCAGGAGCAGCACAAAAGCGAAAGGGCAAGATCTTTTCGGGACAAGGGGGTTTAAGGCTACAAAGGGAGGTCGTTCCGACGGACACAACAGGTGCCATCAGCAACCTCAACGACGTAGTGAAGGCATGGCCGTGATGCAATGGGACCGCAACCACAAGAGAGATAGCAAGGGAGACCACTTGTCTGGGACGAAGAGATACGCAAAAGCAGAAAGAGAGAAGGCCATCTGCCCACAGGAGGGGGCAATGGACATACCGGACCAAGAGCCGGTAAAAGCGAATATGGAAACAACAAAATTCAAATATAAGCTTGACCGCCGCAGTCGGCGAATCACTTGGGGAATCACTGTTTTGATCGTCGGGTTGGCCATTGCGTTCCACCTGCTATGGGGAGCCAGCTATATCCCGGCATGGTTTCTGCTTTTTCTGCTTTGCATCATCACGCTGTATGTTCTGTCGTTTCCCCGTTACCTGACCATTGATGACGATGCCTTGCAGATTCACTGCATTGTCGAGTTGACCCGCATTCATGTCGAAGAGATCGAAAAGATCCGCCGCATTGATCGAAATTACTTCAGGCGATTGATTCCGCTGATCGGCAGTTACGGGTTTGGCGGCTATTTCGGCTACTGGTTTCATCTCAGCGACTGGGACATCTGCAAGGTCTATGCGACAGAACGCAAACAGTTGGTGCTGATCGAGGATATCTACGAAGACATTTATATTGTCAGTTGTTCCGATCCCGATCGGTTGATTGAGCTTTGCACCGAAGCACGCAATCGCAAACGGGCACAGATTCGCAGCACATTGGAGGCGACGAAAAAGGCTCAGGCCAAAAATCCAGAGACAAACGCAAGACCTACCCCTGAAACTCCGAAACCAACCGAAACCGCCACAACGACAGACCAGGAACAGCAGAAGTGACCGTTAAATGATGGAATACCATTGGGGACACATAGAAGCTCCCGTAAGCTGTATCATTCGATTCTGTAGAGAGCCGGTTTGTTACAAAGAGGAACCCCAAAAGAATAAAAACTTTGAAGTGCGTATAAGCGCTTACAAAGGTGAAAAGAAGAGGATAATTCCAACGACAACAAAACATAGAGAATTAGAAAAATGTTATTTGATCTTGATCTGATCCGTTCCGTTTATGGAACCTTTGCTGAGCGTGTTGCAGCCGCCCGCAAAGCTACCGGCACCCCACTGACGCTTGCCGAAAAGATCCTGTATGCCCACCTGTTCGATGCAGAAGGGAGCTCTTTACCCCTGAAACATGCCTATCGGAGGGGCGTAGATTACGTCAATTTCCGTCCCGATCGTGTGGCGATGCAAGATGCGACGGCCCAGATGGCGCTGTTGCAGTTCATGAATGCTGGGCGTGACCATTCGGCCGTTCCGGCCTCGGTACACTGCGACCACCTGATTCAGGCCGATCTGGGAGCCGACAAAGATCTGCCTACGGCCAAACAGACCAACCGTGAAGTATATGATTTTCTGCGTAG
Organism: uncultured Alistipes sp.; assembly: GCA_900545315.1. Taxonomy (GTDB): domain Bacteria; phylum Bacteroidota; class Bacteroidia; order Bacteroidales; family Rikenellaceae; genus Alistipes_A. The sequence goes on along the minus strand of UQYM01000011.1, from coordinate 29,004 downwards.
CGTAGCGAACCGTTACGGAATCGGTTTCTGGAGTCCCGGAGCAGGAATTATCCATCAGGTGGTTCTGGAAAATTATGCATTCCCGGGCGGAATGATGGTAGGAACTGACTCGCACACCCCCAATGCCGGCGGTTTGGGCATGGTGGCCATTGGGGTCGGCGGAGCCGACGCGGTCGATGTGATGGCGGGTATTCCGTGGGAGCTGAAGATGCCGAAACTGATCGGAGTCAAGTTGACCGGCAAGCTGAACGGTTGGGCCTCACCAAAAGATGTGATCCTCAAACTGGCCGGTATTCTGACCGTTAAGGGAGGTACAAACGCCATCATCGAATACTTCGGAGAGGGTGCCGCTTCGCTGTCGGCTACCGGCAAAGCAACGATCTGCAACATGGGGGCTGAGGTAGGTGCCACCTGCTCGCTCTTCCCGTATGACGAAGCGATGGAACGCTACCTGCGTGCCACGGGCCGTGCTGAGGTTGCGGACGGAGCCAACACCTTAGGCGCAAATCTTCGTGCAGACCAGGAGGTGATGAACGCTCCTGAAAAATATTACGATCGGGTGATTGAGATCGATCTGTCGGCGCTCGAACCCTACATCAACGGACCGTTCACCCCGGACGCAGCCCACACCATTTCGGAATTTGGAGCCTTTGTTCGTGAAAAAGGCATTCCACAGAAGATGGAGGTAGGATTGATCGGATCATGCACCAACTCCTCCTACCAGGATATGGGACGCGCTGCATCGGTCGCTCGTCAGGCTCGTGAAAAGGATCTGACCGTCAAAGCCGAGTTCATTATTAATCCGGGTTCAGAGCAGGTACGCTATACGGCTGAACGGGACGGCATTCTGGAGGATTTGAAGGCAATCGGAGGGGTTATCATGACCAATGCCTGTGGACCCTGCATCGGCCAATGGGCTCGCCACACGGATGATCCAACCCGACCTAACTCGATTGTCACCTCATTCAACCGTAACTTTGCCAAACGAGCAGACGGTAACCCCAATACCCATGCCTTTGTAGCTTCACCCGAGCTGGTTACGGCGTTGACCATTGCCGGTGATCTGACCTTTAATCCGCTGACCGATACGCTCACCAACAACCGTGGCGAGCAGGTTCGACTCGATCCACCACAGGCTGATGAGCTGCCCCGTCAGGGTTTTGAGGTCAAAGAGAACGGTTACATTGCTCCCGATCCTTCGAATCGGGGCGAAGTGGTGATCGATCCGCATTCAAAACGGCTTCAACGACTCGAGCCTTTTGCTCCTTGGGATGGGAAAGACTTTACTGATCTGCGTCTGCTGATCCAGGCAGCCGGTAAATGTACCACAGACCACATCTCGATGGCAGGTCCCTGGTTGCGTTTCCGCGGCCACCTCGAAAACATCTCCGACAACCTGCTGATGGGTGCAGTCAACCGGTTCAATGGCAAGACCAACTGCGTACTGAATCCGCTTACCGGAGCTTACGAAGGGGTATCGACGGTTGCCAAACAGTTGAAGGCAAAAGGCATTGGCTCGATCATTGTCGCAGAGGAGAACTACGGTGAAGGATCTTCACGCGAACATGCAGCACTTGAACCACGGTTCCTGAATGCCAAAGTTGTGCTTGTGAAATCTTTTGCTCGCATTCACGAGACCAACCTCAAAAAGCAGGGCATGTTGGCGTTGACCTTTGTCAACCCTGCCGATTACGATCGGATCCGCGAGGATGATCGCATTTCGGTAACCGGGCTGAAGGAGTTTGCACCGGGCAGTCGCATGACCATCACGCTGCATCACAGCGATGGCACCAGTGAAAGGTTCGAGGCTGCACACACCTACAATGAGCAGCAGATCGGATGGTTTAAAGCCGGCTCGGCCCTGAACAGTTAATTTTGTTCGAGTTTCGTTGGCCGGACAGCGACCGACCCAATCAATAAAACGGGTGACAAACTGAGCATTGCCCAATAAACAAAACGAGGTGACTATTTTATTTAATAGTCACCTCGTTTTTATTGCTTACCGTGCAGGGCACCCAATATACACACATAAACAGCCACCAACCGTCCCACGTGATCAAGAATAAAAGGTCTCAACATGATTGAAGCAACAAAAGATTCCTGAAACGCCACGGAGACCTGCACAGATGCCCCAACAACAATTGGTCCGCCTCTGCTCTTCTGCCCCTCTGCTCATCTTTTCATCATCTATGGCCTTACCTCTTCACCTGCCCAACGCATTTTGACCCATTTCACCTCATTACTTACCTATCTCTGCTCCCTTTCCTGCTCCCTCAACCGTGCATCATCTACCTTTATCATATGTTTCACACATAGCTTCTCGCCACTTCCCTCTACCTTCTGCCGTTTACCAGCTATAACCAGTGGACACATGGCTTCATCTTGCAAATCGCTCCAACATAAACCCATCTCGACATAACGATACGTCCACTGGTATTCCCTCCACAGCACGCAGCACACAGCACAGCAACACATAGCCCAGCCACACCCTCCCGCAACCCCCAAAAGCAATCCTGCATCCAACATGCAAAACGCTTAGTCGTAAAAAATAGCAACCCGCAAAACACTAGCACCCCAACCCCGCCCTACCAGAACCAGCGCACAAAAAAAGGGCGGGCCGCCCATTTGGGCAGCCCGCCTTTATTTTGTTACCGGAGGTTATCCGTTAACTGTTTCTCTTTGGATTAGAGAGCCAAGAACTCTTCGGTACCGAACAGTTTAGCGAACTCTACATCTTTCTGAGCTTTAGCTTTCAAAGAACTGTCTTTTGCGATAGCGCTCTTCAAGTTAGCGATTGCAGAGCTGGTGTTACCCTCACGCATTGCGATCACAGCTTTCAGGTAGTCAGCATTAGCGCAGTCGATGTTAGCCAACAGCGATTTAGCTTTAGCCAAGTTGCCGTTCAGCACCTCAGCAACTGCCAGGTTGTAACCGTCGAGTGAACGAGCAGCCTCAGCGTAGTTACCCTCTGCGAGGTTAACCAGACCCATGCTCTTCTTAGCCTCAGGAGTATTCAGAGAAGAGAGGTAGCTCTTAGCTTTGGCAACGTCACCGCTCATCAGAGCCAGAACACCGAGGTTGTTGGTGATGATCGGATCGTTGCTCAAGGTAGCAGCTTTCTCGATAGCCTCTTTAGCAGCAGCGTCTTTACCGTTCTGAGCCAGAACTACACCCAGGTTGTTGTAACCACGAGCGCTGTTGTATTTAGAAGCGGCCTCTTTGTATGCTTTCTCTTTCAGAGCAGCGTCATCGGTCAGGGTTGCACCGTAGAGCAACTCCTCTTCGCTCAGTGCGCTGATGTTGTTCTGCAGAGCAGCTACGATCTCAGCATCGGTACGGCCTTCGATGTCAACGTCTGCAGAGAGTTTGGTGCGACGCAACTGCGGCAGGATCTCCTCAGCCAATACATCGAATACAGATGACATGTTGTGAATCTCCTCGTCACGTTTAACGGGGTTGTCATACATGGCCAGAACCTGAAGAATAAGGTCTTTGTCTTTGATGTCAGAAGCAGCAACCAATTCTTTGAAGCCTTCCCAGTCCTCACCGTAAGCTGCAACATCGTATTTAGCGTTCTCAACGTCTTTCAACTGCTCGCTGATAGCTTTCTGACCGCTTTCGCTACGAGCCTTAGACAGTTTGTCGTTGAAACTTACAGGACCATCAGGTGATGCATAACCTTTAGCATAGATGTTACCCAGGGTAGCGCGATCTTTGTCAGAGTACTCTTTTACGAAGTCCTCGAAGGCTTTGATCTGCTCTTTGGTCAGCTCACCTTTGCGTACGTTAGAACGGTTGATCTGATACATGATCTCTGCGTTCTGAGAGATAGTGGTCACGCGTTTGAAGTTATCAGGCATCAGAGCCAGAGCTGCGCTGTTGTTAGCCATCTTCTGGATGGTGCTGATACCCTGTGCAACCGGGATCACTGCGATAGTGGTGAACTCGCTGTTTTTCTTAGCGCATTTACCCTCGACGCGGAGCTCCAGTGTGCTGAGGTCTGCACGAGAATCATACGGGAAAACAACGGTCTGGGTGTAAGAACCACCCTCTGCCTTTGCGATGACGGTGTAGTTATCTTTCACCTTCTCGCCCTGAACGTATTTGGGAGTACCGGCGATTTCGCCACCCTCGAATACCAGAACCGGAGTAACCTTCAGGATTGCCTTCTTGTGGAAGTAGGCAGCCGGATAAGTTACCGTAATGTCGGCCGAAACGGTGTTACCTTTCAGCGTCAGCACGGTCGGCACGCAGGTGATGTTCACGTCATCGGCATTTTTTGCCATTTTCTTGTAGCAATTACAGCTTGAAAGCAGAATTGCTGCAGAAGCGAGCATCAAGCTTACTTTTACAAACCTTTTCATAATCTGTGTTTTAAAGTTAATTGAAGTATATCTTTACTTTTTATTTTGCGCCAGTAGGGTTAATAACACAAATATAGAAAGTTTTTTTTAACATTCTTATATTTCAAGAACATTTTTTAACACTATCTATCAGCTATTTGTGGGCAAAACACGGAAAGTTGTTATTTTTTCTCTTCGCGTTTCTCCTCGCGGCGCGGATGACGGTGGCCTTCACGACGTTCGCCGCGCTCTTCGTTCTTGTCGCCACCAGGCAGCAACGCTTTGCGAGAGAGCTTCAGTTTGCCGTTTTTAGGATCGATCCCGATCAGTTTCACCTCGATCATATCGCCCTCTTTGAGGCCGGTCTCCTCCATGGTTTCGTACCGTCTGTTGCCAATCTCCGAGATGTGCAGCAGGCCATCCTTACCCGGCAGGATCTCTACGAAGGCTCCGAAAGCAACAATCGAACGAATCTTACCGTTGTAAACCTCGCCAACCTCCGGGATCGCTACGATACCCTTGATTCGAGCCAAGGCTGCATCCAAAGCATCCTTGTTCTCACCGAAGATATCAACATAACCTTTATTATCCTTTTCGGTGATGGTAATGGTTGTACCGGTCTGTTTCTGGATCTCCTGGATCACCTTACCGCCCGGGCCGATCACAGCACCGATGAACTCCTGCGGAATCGTGATCTGAACGATGCGCGGTACGAACGGTTTGTAATCAGCTCTCGGTTCAGGTATCGTCTCAAGAATCTTGCCGAGAATGTACATACGGCCCTGTTTTGCCTGTTCGAGGGCTTTTGCCAGCACTTCGTATGACAAACCGTCCACTTTGATATCCATCTGAGTGGCAGTAATGCCATCTTTGGTACCGGTTACCTTGAAGTCCATGTCACCAAGGTGGTCTTCGTCACCGAGGATATCTGACAGAATGGCATATTTTCCGGTAGCGGGATCGGTAATCAGACCCATTGCAATACCTGAAACCGGTTTTTTGATCTTCACGCCGGCATCCATCAGCGCCAGGGTACCTGCGCAGACCGTAGCCATTGATGAAGAACCGTTCGACTCGAGAATATCGGAAACGACACGTACGGCATAAGGGTTCTCCTCTCCGACGGGGACCATCGGTTTGAGGGCACGCCATGCCAGGTTACCGTGACCGATCTCACGACGGGACAAACCGCGTGACGCACGAGCCTCACCCGTCGAGAAGGGCGGGAAGTTGTAGTGCAGCACGAACTGTTCGGTACCTTTAACCAATACCTCATCGACCTGTTTCTCGTCAAGTTTCGTGCCGAGAGTGACGGTAGTCAACGATTGGGTTTCACCACGGGTGAAGATAGCCGAACCGTGAGCGCAGGGCAGGTAGCCCACCTCGCACCAAATCGGGCGGATCTCGGTGGTATGACGGCCATCGAGACGAATACCCTCGTCGAGGATCATATTGCGCATCGCCTTTTTGACAACGTCGTCGTGGAAATAACGTTTGATGAGCGGACGTTTCTCGACGAGCTCCTCTTCGGTAAACTGCGAGCAGAACTCCTCTTCGAGCGCCTCGAACTTGTCGGTACGCTCATGTTTTGCAGAGCGTTCACGGGCAATCGCGTAAGCCTTATCGTAGGTTTCAGCGATCACCTTCTGGCGCAAATCCTCATCATTGGTTTCGTGGCAATAGGTGCGTTTCACATCTTTGCCCAGCTCTTTGCTCAGCTCCATCTGGGCCAAGCAATGTTTTTTGATTTCGGTGTGAGCGAACTTGATGGCTTCGAGCATATCGGCCTCTGAAACCTCTTTCATCTCACCCTCCACCATCAGAATGTTGTCGTAGGTAGCACCCACCATGATATCCAGATCGGCATTCTCGTTCTGTGAGAAGGTGGGGTTGATTACGAATTCGCCGTTGATACGCGAAACACGCACCTCTGAAATCGGGCCTGCAAAAGGCACATCCGAAACAGCCAGGGCAGCCGAAGCGGCCAGTCCAGCCAGGGCATCAGGCATAATATCTTTTTCGGCCGAAATCAGGTTAACAGTCACGAAGACCTCAGCGTGGAAGTCTGACGGGAACAGCGGACGCAGGGCACGGTCGATCAGACGAGCGATCAGGATCTCATAGTCCGATGGACGCGCTTCGCGTTTGAGGAAGCCGCCGGGGAAACGGCCTGCTGCAGCGTATTTTTCTTTGTATTCGACCGACAGCGGCATAAAGTCGCAATCCGGTTTGGGCTCTTTGGCAGCCACAACCGTAGCCAACAGCATCGTATCGCCTTGTCTTACGACGACTGCGCCATCAGCCTGTTTGGCCAGTTTGCCCGTCTCGATGATAATCTCGCGGCCACCGCTGAGTTGAATCACCTTCTGTGTAGCGTTGTACAACATTCTTTTTTCTTTTTATTGTTTTGATCTCTTCTTCCTTCTTCTTGTCCTCCCCAAATTCCCGCGACGGAGGCGGGATGTTGTCGGCGCTTTTAAGAGAATAAAGCTGTCCCGGAAAAGGACAGCCCCATTCATCTTGTGCACACCACGCAGGCGCCTTATTTTCTCAGGTTCAACGCTTTAACGATGTTCCTGTACCGCTCGATATCAACCTTTTTCAGATAATCCAGCAAACGGCGGCGCTTACCCACCAGACGCAACAGCGAACGCTGTGTGCCATAATCGTGCCGGTTTTTCTTCATGTGTTCGGTGAGGTGGCTGATACGGTAGGAGAACAGCGCAATCTGGCTCTCTGCTGAGCCGGTATCGGTGTTAGACTTCCCGTAGGTTTCAAAAAGCTCTTGCTTTTTGGCTGATTCTAAATAACCCATTTTAGTTTGATTTAATTGGTTTATTATCGCCTTGGTTACTTTCCCCTCAGAAAAAGTCTTCTCAAAGCGTCTGCAAAACTAATATTTTTTTCATAACCAAACAACTAATACACAAATAATCGGCATTATCATACACAAGAACAACCTTTCGCACTTTTTCTTTTGACGAACCCGAACAACGGAGGATGACCCGACAACGAACACTCTTTGCAAAAGTCAAAACTTCCGCTCTCAAAATGAATCAACCCCGGAAGGGGCAAACAATGCTCCGTATTGCATACAAAAGCAACGCCCCCTTCATTGGGATTGTAACGAATAAGCTACTCTACCCGTAGTCCCAAAACAATACTTATTATTATATACAGGTTATTATATACAGGCAATCGGCGCAAACCGCTATGAGGCCCCAAGCGTTTCATCTATTCTATAAAAAGAGGACGATCAATAAAAATCAATAAAAATAAAAGCGAACCGACAGTAAGCTGCCTGTTCGCTTGAGACATCGAATCGATCGGTACCGATTCCTGCTATTTTTCCAATAAATTTTTCGAGATTGCAGCCTTCGTGGAAAGCACGCGGCCGAACCGTCACGCCTATTCATTCACTTTCACTGCTTCCTTCTCGGCTACCCAATAGACTCAGAGCCACTTTTTCCAACGGAAGAACAGATAGGTCAACACCGCCACCAAGACCATCAATCCCAATGCAAAGGGATATCCTAACCGCCAGTGAACCTCAGGAATATGGGTAAAGTTCATGCCATAGATACTGGCGATCATCGTAGGCGGCATGAAGAACAGGGCCGCCACGGTAAAGATTTTCGTCACGTTGCTCTGCTCGATGTTGATCAAACCGAGGGCAGTATCCTGCAAATAGTCCAGACGCTCCGAACTGAAATCGGCATGGTTGATCAGGGAGTTGACATCCTTGATCATCAGGGTCAGACGTGGATAGACGTCATTCGGGAAACGTTCACTGCGCTGGATGCCCGACAAGACACGCTGCCGGTCGAAGATATTTTCTCGGATCAACATGGTATTTTCCTGCAGGTGGCTGATCCGCTTGAGAATTTCGCGATCGATATGTTCGCTGGTGCTCACCTCTTTGCTCAGCACCGCAATATTCTTGGCCAACGCCTCAACCAGGTCGGCATCGTAGTCGATGCGTACCTCCAGCACCGACACCAACAGATGATACCCCGTCGCATAGGCCCGATAGTTCATCTGCAACCGTTTGGCCGCCTCAGTAAAGGTCCGGAACTCGGCATTGCGCACCGACACCAACACCCCTTCGGCAATGATGAACGACACCGGCTCGATAGCAAAGTTGTCGGTGTAGGGCATAAAAAAGTTGGAGTTACAGATGATCGCATTTTCGGTCTCGGAGTACTTGGATGAACTCTCAATCTCCTCAACCTGCTGCCAGGTCTGCAAGTTGATCTCCATAAAGTTCTCGACCGCTTTCTGCTCTTTGATCGTCGGACTGAGCAGATCGATCCAAAGGATATCGTCGTAACCCAGCTCGTCGAACAACTTTACATCGGCGTTGCGGACAATTTTATTAAATTGTTTGAGGTAGATGGTAATCATGGCTTCGGCTTTTTCAGTTGCTACTGCACTTTCCTTTCGGAGTCGGACCGCCGGATCCGCTCCCAAACCACCTTATCGATCCTATATTTTATTATCTATGTATGATCTTACCTACATCTTTGTGCGCTCAGTTTTACGCTCTCTGTGCCCGACTGCATTCAACCTTGCACCCTGCGCTCTGAGCAGAAGTGATCCGCATCAAAACCGGGTCTCAAGCCCCTGCAACAGCCAGACTGCAAACCCGCAGATCGAGAATCTCAGCTAAACACTTCGCGACTTCGGTTTGGCATCCAGTCCTTGGAGAGACCCTAAAACCGGCAATTGCCAACAATCGCAGTTTACATCATGTAGGAAGATCGCCTTAAGAATTTTGCGGCTCGACGTGTGGCGGCACTATCGTCCGTTTCGGAGGAGCTGTAACCCGGCATCGGGTTGACAGCCCTGAATGGGAAACGGATCGGGCCGCGTGGGGGACGGAGGGTCATACCTCCGGCCGAGCTGCCAATAGAGTTCCATCCCCCGACGCTTCGGGGCATCGAGCACAAAATCGATATTTTTCGTCAGATAATCCACCGCATAGGGGCGCGAGGCATATTCCGACCACGCCACAGCCTCCTGAATATGTGACGTACCGTAACGCAAGGCCTGTTCCAGCCGCTCGATTTCTTCGGCCGGTACTTCACTGCGAGCCACCCAGGCCGCAAAGGCAAACGGAAGATGGGTCATGGCCTGCCACTCAGCAGCCAGATCATACAGATAACGGAATTTCGACTCATGGGTGAACACCTTGTCACCAATGAGGATATAACCGGTTTTGCCCCCCTCCGTAAACGAATAGCCGGTCAGCGGCATCCATTGCGGCGAGATGTGCCACCGTTCGGCCGCCAAAATACGGGCTAAACGAATAGAAGTACGGGAATGGCAATCCAGCCCGATGGTCTCCAGCTCTTCGACCGGATAGTTCGATGCCAAGACAACGGTACGAACGGGGCCGTGAGCGCCGATACAGAAAGGGGTAATAATATTCAGGTCGGGAATTTCAGGAATGGCAGCCACGGGGATCAGCCCCACATTGGCTTCACCGTTGCGCAGAGCCTCGGCGCAGAGCCTCGGCGGACACAACAACAGTCCATCACGCAGTGTGCCACCTGCGCGGGAGATACCATAAATATATGGTATCGTATTGAGATACGATACGGCAACTATCCGGGTTTGCGTCATCATCCATACAGCAATCAAAATTGGTGAATACTCTTCCGGAACCTGTCGATTCCGGGCTGCCTGGCAGAACGCGCGCCGCAAGAGGGGCGCTCTCCCGCAATGCGAAGGTAAGGAAAATTTCATTTACTCGATCCCTGTCCGCTCGATTTCTTCACCATTTTTTCGTTGGCTTACTCTCCAAACCCTCTCATTGCAAAACATTTATTGCGACACAATACCCTTCTGATAACGATCCAAGCGGCTACTTGCTCTTACCGCATAAAACATTTACATGATGCCGCTCCGAAGCTATTCCGCATACCTCACGCCCTGGTGCACTTCACCTGTACCCACTCCAACATACACCCCTGTATGACTATCCGCAGCCATCTTCTCCAAGACCGCAACCTGTTCTACCGGCAGCTGCAATCTTCCTCAGTCCGCTTCCTCTTCGTGCACTTCGCCGATCCAATCGGGAAAATACCCTTTACAAGCTGGCTATTTACCAAAACAAAAACTCCGTTGCAATTCCTCTTAGCCAGTGTTGCCACGCCATAAATCGGACAAAAAAACTATCTTTGTCTGACACAGGGTTTACAGGTCAGATCGATACGAGTGTGGCTTCATTCAGCCGGTTACCTATCGACATACAGCCCATTTCGATCCAACCCGCCTAACCCACGTAGCTCCGAAAAGTCCAAAAGTGATGAACCGATTTCACCACCACCTAATACTGGGAATACTCGTTGGCATCCTGTCCCTATACGGCAGCACATCGCTCTTTGCCCTGCCCTCGATCTCCCCATCACCCAATTCCACCACAGCCGAAACTTACTTCGGCGACGCTGCCGCCCCTATACCAGCCCGTCCATTGGCGGCTGTTACAACCACCCCGCAGGATCAAGACAACAAAATACAATCCGTTGACTCATCCTCCACTTCCAATACAACGGTCGCAGCAGAGGCGGCACAGACGCTGAACACCTCTCAGCATGATAACCACACACTGCCCGGAACAGTCATCCCCTCCGGTAGTGATTGCCGGGTTTATACCTTCCCGATCGATGGAGACATCATGCCGGCCCAACAGCGGTTAGTGACCAAATGTCTGGCGGAAGCTCGCGAACAAAAGGCCGACCTGGTTGTCATCCGCATGAACACTTATGGCGGACTGGTCAATGTGGCCGATTCGATCCGCACGATGATCCTCAACTACCCCATTCCGATCTGGGTGTATATCGATAATCAGGCGGCGTCAGCCGGAGCGTTGATTGCGCTGGCTGCCGACCGGATCTATATGCGGCCGGGTGGCAGCATCGGAGCGGCCTCGGTGGTCGATCAAAACGGGCGGCCAATGCCGGACAAATTCCAGAGTTTTATGCGGGCCACCATGCGCGCCACGGCCGAATCACACGGGAAGGTGATCGACCGCATTGAAAACGGTGATACCATTCGCCGCTGGTGGCGCGACCCACAACTGGCCGAAGCGATGGTGGGACGCACCCTGGCAGACAGCACAACCGTCAACGTGCTCACCTTTACCGCCTCCGAAGCGGTCCGAAACCATTTCAGCGAAGGCACAGCCTCCTCACTGGACGAAGCACTTGCTCAGGGAGCTGTCACAACATACACCTTAACCGAATACCGCCCCACGACACTGGACCGTCTATTGGCATGGCTGATGAATCCAGTCGTACAGGGCATTTTCGTCATGATGATTGTCGGAGGCATCTATTTTGAGCTGCAGTCACCCGGCATCGGGTTCGCCTTGGTGGTCGCCATTCTTGGGGCAGTGCTCTATTTCGCACCGCTCTACCTCGAAGGAGTGGCCCAAAATTGGGAGCTTATTCTGTTCATTATCGGGCTCGTTCTCTTGGCCGTCGAGATTTTTGTACTGCCGGGCTTCGGCATTGCCGGGATTGCGGGAATCGTTGCCATTGTCTTAGGTCTCTCCTTCGCAGCCATTGACAACGACCTGTTACGCCATCTGCCCACCGGAGAAATTACCATCGGCTGGATTCTGCAACCTATCCTGGTAGTCATTATCGCCACAACGGCAGCCTTGGTTGGAGGGCTGCTGCTCAGCAAACGTTTTCTGACCGGCACGACCCCGCTGCAACGCAAGGTGGTGTTAACCGCCGAGATGGATCCGAAACAGGGCTATGTCAGCCATCCATCGGTCGCATCGGATCTGGTCGGTCGGACGGCACGAGTTGCAGCCGTGCTTCGTCCATCGGGCAGGATCAGCCTCGACGGGACCTATTACGATGCTATTGCCGAAGAGGGGCAATTCATTCCCCGAGGCAGGCAGGTAACCATTACTCGCTTTGAAGGGGGCATCGCCTACTGCACCGCCAAAGAGGAGGCGACCGATCACTAAACCAATTGTTCAATGGGGATCATACAGGGCATACGGCCAAACAGTCCCCAACAAGACATTGTGCATTGCAGCCACAAGGCCATACAAACAAAAGGCGGAGAGTCTATGATTCTCCGCCTTATTATATATTATTATACCATGGGGAACGGTGCGTGACACTGGTGATCTGGTTGGCCCGATCCCTGCCCACACGCTATGTCGGCGAATTGGGATCAACATATTGCGGATAGCCCTGTTCCAGATCTTGCAGCTCTCGCCTATACACGATTTACACTATATTCCGCACCTTCCGGCCAAACTTCGCCAGCCCCAACGCATTTTGTTGAACACCTTATCATTATTGATTGGACGCCCTGCACACAGATCCCCATTATCCTGGGAAGCGGGTAAGCACCCCTTGAGGATCGCGTATGCTCTGCTGCAACCACCGATAGAGCACCTCGTTGCGATCACGCAACGAAAGTTGCCACACCGCACGGGGCCGTGAAGTATCGAGCAGAGCCTCCCCCATCAACGGTTCATTCGTGTGCATTGCCACCCTATCTGAGCCATCCGAAGCAGCCTGTTTTTCCATTGTTCCCGACACTGGTTCTGAAGGGGCAGAGAGGAACTGAGAAGATGTCATCGGGTCCGCCGTCGCGGTAGTTCCCAATGCCCGCACCCGAGTCGAAAGCGTATAGAGCAGAATAGCTGCCGAAGCCGACACATTCAGGCTCTCAACCATGCCACACATCGGGATGCGCAAAAACTCATCGGCCTCCGCCATCACCTCGTCACTGATCCCCGAATGTTCGGTACCGAAAACAAGGGCAAACGGACCGGCCGACACATCGAACGTCTGGGGAGTCGTATCCTTGTGATGGGGCGAAGTGGCTACAATCCGATAGCCTCGCGCCCGCAACGAAGCGATCAACTCCGCTGTGGTGGGATGTTTATGAATTTCTACCCACTTATCGGTACCCCGCACGATCTGCACATTGGGTGAAAAGTGGCACAACTCCTCGACCGCATGCAGCTCCTGCACACCAAACGCTTCACAATTGCGTACCAGCGCACTGGCATTCTGTGGATGGAACGTATTCTCCATACAGATGGTCATGTAACGGGTACGTTGTTCGACCGTCCGACAGAGGGTTCGGTAACGTTCAGGCAACATGAAACCCGAAAGATATTCGATCCTCCGGGCCAACATTGTATCTGAGAATGCCGAACTATCTTCTATATTTTTCATCGTCTTCGAGCAGTTTGAGATAACTTTCATAACGTGATGGGCTCACCTCGCCCCGTTCGAGAGCCTGCTTGACCGCACAGCCCGGTTCGTGGGTATGGGTACAGTTATAATAGGCACATTGAGGAGCCAAATGGAACAGCTCCGGAAAATAACGGGCAATCTCCGCCCCTTCGAGATCGATCAGACCGAACCCTTTGATGCCCGGCGTATCGATCAACCAACCGCCATCCTCCAACGGATACATCTCCGAAAAGGTGGTGGTATGTTTTCCTTTATGATGGGCATCGGAGACCTCACCGACCCGTACATCCAACGTCGGATCGATGGCCCGAATCAGCGTCGATTTACCCACTCCGGAGTTTCCGGACAGAAGATTCACATTGCCCCGTAACAATTTGCGAAGCGGATCAAGCCCCTCGCCAACAGACACACCGACCTCCAGTCCGCAGGCCCTTCCCGACCGAGAGCTTCCGTCTCCGAAATCGCGGCCCGCCCAAAACTGCAACATATCGCCACGCGCCGCCGCCATTTCGATCACATCATACCCCGCATGGGTATAGGTGGCAATAAATGCATCGCGTTGTTGTTCCAGTTCCGGGGTATTATAAAGGTCACTTTTATTGAGCAGAATGGTCACCGGAATGTGATAAGCCTCGGCGGTCACCAAAAAACGGTCGATAAATTCATTGTTGGTTGTCGGATAGACCAATGACACCACCAAAAAAGCCCGATCAATATTGGCCGCAATAATGTGCGACTCCTTGGAGAGGTTCGATGCGCGACGGATAATGTAGTTGCGGCGGGGATGCAGGGCCACGATCGTACCGGTCATCCGAGTGGCCGGAGCAGCTGGGGCACCTGAGCCAAGCGCCTCTGTCTCTGCTTTGTCAGAAGATAACTGTGCTGAGGCAATAGACCGATCTTCTCCAACGGTCGTCTCTGAGGCTGTTTCGTTCGACTGTATCTCATTCTTGTTCGATGCGTCATCGGCTGACACTGTAGAGGCTTGATCACCGGTCAACACCTCCGGCTCATAATCGACAATATCGCCCACAACCACCGGACTGGTCGAACGGCTACCGCTTAAACGTAACTTGCCACGCAACCGTGCCTCAACCGTAGCTTTCGATGCCAAATCGTGCAACGTGTAGCAACTGCCCGTCGCTTTGATCACAATGGCTGTATGCATCTGTTTTTCACTTATCATCTTCTCTTCTATTTCCTTCGTTAGGTCATTATGCCACCATCCATCGAGGCGGTTTGGCGCACCACTCCAACAACTTCAAGCCCAAAAACGCTCATCTCGCATCGATCCATTTCATCGCTCCCCGTATCAGAGTCTGTTCTCCGATCACGATCAACGCCCTACGCACGATCTCAGTCCAATCGATCGATGGCCCACTTGTGCAGGCATACATCAAATCGATTAGATCACTGTGGCAGAAAAATCATTCCAGCACCTGATCCCGCAGCTCTTGCAAATAGGGAAACACCAACTCTCCCACCTCCTTAATCGGTCGGTAGAGCCAGGACTTTTCGATTCCCTTTCCGGAGGTCCAGTGGCGGACCAGATTGGCCGATTCGTAGGTAGAGACCAACACATAGAGCAGAAGAGCCACCTTAACTACACCCAACAACAGACCGCCGATACGGTCGAACGTGCCCAGTCCAGCAAAGCGGAACATTCCGCGCAGCAGTCGTCCGGCAATCGCCAAAAGGATGACGACAACCACAAAAATCAACAAAAAACCGGCCACCTGCCCCAACGTATCTTCAGCACCGATCCAACGTCCGACCGGTTCGCTATAGTGCCACGCCAAATAACCTCCAAGGAGCAATCCGATGATGCCGGACAGTTGTACGATAATTCCGTTGCTCCATCCGCGCCAGGCTCCGTACAGGAGCAATATGCCACATACAATGTCAAAAGAGGTCATTATTATTACCGGTCTCTTCTTGTTTTGCCGTACCGATCGGTCCGAAAATTGGATACATCCCTCAGCAAATCCACATTAAACAAACTGAGAACAATATTCCAACCGATATCTTGCTCTTCACCCTATGAATATCCGATACTATTCTTTCAAGGAAAGAGTCCCTTTCGAACGATCTATACCGAAACAACAATCACTAAAGCTGCGAAGCAAAATTTGTTACGAATATAGCGATTTATTTTCTTTTCACTATTTTTGTAAAGGGAATCGTTTGGCCTTGCTGCGCCTAACAAATAGATTGAAACCATTCCCGCATACAATCCTGTAATAAGCTCCGATTATACTGTTTTTCAATCTCTTTACACGAGAATCAAAATCAGCTGATCGGATGATCCAATATCGTTTCTTATGAGATTCTCAATGAAAAGCGTGTTGAGTCTTGCGTTACTGCTGGCAGCTATTCTCGGTGGCAGCACACAGATGCAAGCTCGTGAAGTGATCAACATCAACCGTAACTGGCGTTTCTTCAGCAACAGCCACACCAGCGACAACGCCACTGCCGTCAACCTGCCGCACACCTGGAACCGTGACGCCATAGGCGGCCACTCAGACTACTACAGAGGAGTCGGCAACTACCTCAAAGAGATCAAAATTCCCGAAGCATGGCGAGGCAAACGGGTCTTCATCCGCTTCGGAGCAGGCGGCACGGTTGCCAGTCTGGTCGTAAATGGTCGCAACGTCGGTGAGCATCGCGGAGGTTACACCGCCTTCACCTTCGAACTGACTCCCTACCTCCGTTTCGGAGAGACCAACTCCATCTGGGTAGTGGTGAACAATGCTCCTCAAATGGATGTATTGCCAACAGCCGGAGACCACAACGTTTACGGAGGATTATACCGTAACGTCGATCTGATTGTAACCGAACCTTCATTGATTCGCGCCACAGAAGGTGGCATTCGTCTCGTTCAAAAATATGTCTCCACGGAACGGGCCGCCGTTGATGCCAATATCCGTATTGACGGACAACCCAACCACAACCTGCTGGTCAATCTGGCGGTCACCACCCCCAGACTCGATACCATCTTTTTCCAGGCTTCGCGCTTCCGGGTTCCCGAAAACGGAACAGGATCCGTCTCTATCCCGATTGAACTGGAATCTCCCACCCTATGGGATGGAGTCGAGAATCCCTACCTTTATAATGTAATTGTCAAACTTACGGACGGTGACTTCACGTGTGACTCCCTGAGTGTTCCGATGGGGCTGCGCTCCTTCTCGGTCGATCCGCAGGGCGGTTTCAAGCTCAACGGACGTCCCATGCAGTTGCATGGCGTTGTCTACTATGAGGATCGTGCCAATGTGGGCCCGGCACTCACCTCCTACCAAATCAAAGAGGATGTCGATTACATGATCGAGATGGGAGTCAATGCGGTACGCACCGCTCCAGGCCCCCACTCACAAGCCTTCTACGACGAGTGCGATCGCCGAGGGTTGATCGTATGGTGTGATTTGCCGTTTGTCGGGCCAGCCTACCTGACCGACCGGGGCTACATCAATACCGAATCATTCCGGGCCAACGGCCTTCAACAGCTGCGTGAAATGATCGCCCAATACGGCAACCACCCCTCTATCGCCATGTGGGGACTCTTCAATGACCAGAATATGCGGGGCGACGATCCTATCCCCTTTATCCGCGAATTGAACGCCCTGGCTCGGAGCGAAGACCCGACTCGTATGACTGTCGGCACCAGCAACCAGGACGGCCAGATGAACTTCATCACCCAAATGATTGCGTGGGACCATATCTTGGGGTGGAAAGAGGGACTTCCCTCCGACATTTCGATCTGGCTGAAGCAGTTGCAAAGCAACTGGAGCAACCTCAACTCTGGACTCTGCTACGGAGCAGGGGCCAGCATCTACCATCAGGAGGATTCGCTCTACCGACCCGATTACATGGGGAACTGGCACCCCGAACGGTGGCAAAGCTATCTGCACGAACAGTACTATACTTTTGTGAAGGATGCACCGTTCCTTTGGGGAGTCTTTATCGCCAACATGTTCGATTATGGAGCTGCGGATCGCGAATGGGGCGATGGCACCGGAGTCGATGACCGTGGATTGGTCACCTTCGATCGTAAATATCGCAAGGATGCATTCTACTTCTATAAAGCCAACTGGAATCCGGATGAGCCGTTTGTATATATTGCTGAACGGCGGTGGCATCGCCGTGCCAACCTGGAACAGACCCTCAAGGTTTATTCGAATGCTCCGGAGGTTGAGCTCTTTGTCAACGGTGTTTCGATGGGGACTCGCACAGGAACTAATGGCGTCTTCACTTGGGAGAAGGTCACTTTGAAAGAGGGGCTCAACAACATCGAGGCGCGCAGTGCTTCGGGCATAGACTACACCCAGATCGAAATCGTCGAGGACAAAATTCACCACGGGATCATTTAATACCCCCGGATTTTTCTCTGAGCCATACCCTTGTCTCCCTTTCCCTGCAGCTGATTTATTAGCCACAACCGACCGAAGACAATAAAGGATAAAGACAGGAAAAGTTTCATTTGTGCCTACACGTTCCACAGGAGGAGGCGAGCAGCAATGTGTTCGCGTGCCCAAAACGGCAGAACGAACAAATTGTCGTAGTCATGAAAGCAACTAGGGAAGGCAGAGACATCCGGCGGCACAGCAGATGCAGGGGCACAAAGAAGATCGAGCAACAGAGATGCAAGTGTTGTACCCAAGACGAGATAGGGTGGGAATGCAGCAACTACGTTGCTATTAAATAAAATACGCCCCCCATAAGGTTTCTCAGAAAACGTCGTTATTCCCTCTCCCTGTCACCACTACTAGTAAACAGTAAAAACATCTGCCAGCGATCTGTTAAATTAAGTACAATAAAATACCTCTTGACTGATCAGCCGGCACACCCTCAATAAAAATGCGGACAAACGTGCTACCCGAATACAAATGCAATTGTCTGCCCCCGCGGTACCGTGCAAGTAACACTGCCGCCTTGTAAACGTTCAAATCGCTATGACAGAACAGACCATTCCCATTCCACCCGATACCCAATATTTTACGCCGGACAAACCGTTTCGTCTCGAATGTGGAGCCGAGATTCCGCTCCGTATCGCATACCACACCTACGGCACCTATACAGGTGATAACGTTTTGTGGGTTTGCCACGCCCTGACCGCCAACTCCGAGGTGGCTGACTGGTGGCCTCACACCGTCGAAAAGGGCAAATTTCTCGACCCGGAGCGGTGGTTTACCGTCTGCGCAAACATCATCGGCTCCTGCTACGGCACGACCGGTCCCACCAGCATCAACCCGGCTACCGGAGAGCCCTATTACGACAGCTTTCCTCTGGTAACCGTACGCGACATGGCACGTGCCCACCTGCTGTTGGCCGACCATCTCGGCATCCGACAGGCCCAAGCCATTATCGGCAGTTCGATCGGCGGATTTCAGGCGTTGGAGATGGCTTTGGAACGTCCTAGCTTTGCCCGCAAACTGATTCTGATCGCCACCGCAGCAAAGGCCCAACCGTGGGCGATCGCTGCCGACGAAGCGCAACGCATGGCGCTCGAAGCCGACGGAACCTACGGGCAGCACACCCCCGAAGCCGGACGCAAAGGGATCGAAGCAGCCCGAGCCATCGGTTTGCTGACCTATCGCGGTTCAGCAGCCTATAACGCGACCCAGCAGGAGCACGATAACCCGGACAAAACATATGGATTCCGGGCCTGCTCCTATCAACGGCACCAGGGGCTGAAACTGAGTCGGCGATTCGATCTCTACTCCTACCTGCGTATCACCGAAGCCTTCGACTCGCACAATGTCGGTCGGGGACGGGGCGGTGTAGAACAGGCTCTGCAAAGCATCCAGGCCCAAACATTGGTAGTCGGAATTACCTCGGATATTATCCTCCCGGTCACCGAACAGGTAATCCTGTGGAAGAATATTCCCGACAGTCGTATGGAGCTGATTGTGTCGGAGTTCGGGCACGACGGGTTCCTGGTCGAACATGCCAAACTCGATGCCCTGCTGCGCCCCTTTATCGAATGTTGACAAATTGCCGTCAGCCCGCGTTTTTTCACATAAATTTCAATATCTTTGTGAACGGTTTCACTTCGCTGAACTGCGACTACCGCCCCACACAGATCGAATTGCTACCCAGAGAGACGCAAAGAGTTTGAGGCGATCGGCTTTAGACAATTGGAGACCAAAATAGATGAATGGCATCCCTGTCTTTAGGAAGAAATAATTCGTCTAACATTTGGCAAGCCATTTGTGCTTAAACAGGCAATTGAAGGGGGAGCACCGCCCCAACATAAGGACGCAGGCTATTCGCAGAGACGTGCAGTGATCCATTTCAGACCATTCGATCACGTGTGGGAGGTTAATAGAGGTTCCTTGCGACAGCAAAGCCTGACATGAAGCCTATCTGCCAGAGAGCAGCAAGAGAATAAACTTCATACGGCCCTGACACTCCGACACTCAATCAATAAAAACTTGGTCTGAACTGTTCCACAACAAAAAGAGCAAAAGAGATACCGATGAAATTTTCCAATTCGTTAAATGTTCTCCTGCTGGGATCCGGAGGTCGTGAACACGCCTTCGCCCGCAAAATCGCTGAGAGCCCCAGCGTAGTTAAACTTTTCATCGCTCCGGGCAATGCCGGCACGGCACAGTGTGGCACCAACGTCGACATCAACCCGAACAACTTCGGTTCTGTCAAACAGTTCGTCCTGACGAACAACATCAACCTCGTGGTTGTGGGTCCCGAAGAGCCACTGGTACGGGGCATCTCCGACTTCTTCCACGAAGACAATCAGATCAGCAACATTCCGGTGATCGGCCCATCGTTGGCCGGAGCTCGACTCGAGGGAAGCAAGGAGTTTGCCAAAGCCTTCATGATGCGTCACGGTGTCCCGACGGCTCAGTACAAAAGTTTCAACAAAAATACGATCGAAGAGGCCAACGCCTTCATCGATACGCTTTCGGCTCCTTATGTGTTGAAGGCAGACGGTCTGGCCGCCGGCAAGGGGGTTGTGATCCTCAACGATGCCGCTGCAGCCAAAGCCGAACTGGCCGAGATGTTCTCCGGCAAGTTCGGCCAGGCAGGAAATACCGTCGTGATCGAAGAGTTCCTCAGCGGAATCGAATGTTCGGTATTTGTCGCTACCGATGGCAAACACTACAAGATCCTTCCTGTAGCTAAAGATTACAAACGCATCGGAGAGGGTGATACCGGTCCCAATACCGGAGGTATGGGTGCCGTTTCTCCGGTTCCTTTTGCTGATGAAACTTTCATGCAGAAGGTCGAAGAGCGAATTGTCCGCCCGACCGTCGAAGGACTGCAAGAGGAGAAAATTCCCTACAAAGGGTTTATCTTCATTGGATTGATGAATGTAGCCGGAGATCCCTACGTGATCGAATACAACGTCCGCATGGGTGACCCCGAAACCGAAGTGGTCTTCCCGCGGATCACCTCCGACCTGATCGCCATGTTCGAAGGGATGGCTTACGGCCGCCTCGATCAATACGAACTGACCGTGGCTCCTGAAACAGCCGTGACCGTCGTCTGCGTTTCGGGCGGTTATCCCGGAGAGTATACCAAAGGGATGGAGATCTCAGGGCTGGATCAGCAAACCGACAGCATTATCTACCACGCAGGGACATCGGCCAAAGGAGGCAAGGTGTTCACCTCAGGAGGTCGTGTATTGGCTGTCACCTCATTGGGTGATTCGATCGCTTCGGCACTGCAGCGCTCCTACAAAACAATCGAAGGCATCCACTTCGAAGGGATGAATTTCCGGCACGACATCGGTCAGGACCTGATCAAACTGCTGTAAAAGCAGGGGTTCGCCGACTGCTGCAACCATACAAGCAAAGAGGTAGAACATCCCAATGCATCTACCTCTTTTTTTATACCTCAGATCCGTATAGTCCGTCATGTAACCGTTGTCACACCCGCCATGAAAGTGGATATCACCAGACAAAGCCTCACCGTCACGATGTTGATCTTCATCGTGCTGTGCGGTGTGGTGTGGGAGCGATACAGCCAATTTCCCATTGTAGCCTCCCTGGCCCCAGCCTCCCAAATGCCACTGGGAACCCGGCTCAATAGCGTCGGACAAAGTCTGCACCCCGTTTGGCAGAATCTGGCAGCCCTGCTGCTGATCTTTATCGGTGGGTTTAAAATTACCCGGCTCGTCGCACGCAACATGATCCTGCTGGAGCGTACCTACATGCCGCTGATCATCTTTATTTTAGTTGGTTGCGGCAGCTGGTATGACCCAGCCTCACTCGATATTTATGTCACAGCACTGCTGATGATCGGATCGTTTCGTCAAACCATCAAATCATTTCGCCGCGAAACCGCCTACGCCTATACATTTAACGCAGCCCTGCTTTTAGGATTATCAATATTGATCTACGCCCCCACAGCAATTTACGTACTGCTGCTGCCCATCGCCCATATTCTTTTCATGAAACGATGGCGGGAGTGGATCATCACGCTGGGAGGTGTGCTGCTTCCAATCTGCCTCTATGGATATATTCGCTGGGGAATGGGAAATTCGTTTCTGGAACCGTTCCAACAATTTTGGGAGGCCTTTATGGCCAACTGGTCTACTCCGGGATTTATCGAACAGTGGCGCAATCCCCTACTCTGGCTGCATTGGGCCCTGCTGATCACCCTGACCGTCTGGTCACTGATCGCTTTCACCAAGCAGATCCACTCCATGCGGACCCGCCCGTACAAATCTTACCTCTATTTTATCTGGATCCTGCTCTTCTCGCTCGTTCCGCTCACCCCTCCGGGGCTCTCAATCAAAACCATGATGCTGATCGCCATCCCGATGGCCGTCATCATCCCAACCTGCTTCAACCGAAAGGAGAGCCATTGGCTCGAAACTCTTTACCTGCTGCTACTGGTTGATTTTATCCTGTACCATCTGCTGCCCTTCAGCCTGTAACAGATAGCTCCCATCAGTCTGACCAGCCTCACCTGAAGGCGTAGAGTTCTGCAATACTACTTACGGCGAAGCGGGCCAACAGATCACTTCTCCACTGCAGGACGGATCACCCGCAACGCCGCATGCTCACAGGTAATATGTACCGGGAAGTTGGGGCCGGGCTGTCCGTCAATATCGGTTGTTTCATCGCGCCGCAACGGACAATCGACCACAAAATCGTCACTCTTGAAATGAAATACACCAGCCGGATAATCTTCGGGCTGCATGCGCACCAGACGCGCATTCTGCCGGATAAAATGGAAAATGGTGCGTAACGTATCGATCGGGCTGTCCCCCTTCACCACCAAAACATCCAGCAAACCGTCATCAATCTCTGCGTTGAAGGCAAAACGCATCCGCCCCGCCGTACGGCCATTGAACACAAAGAATATCAGGGAGGTACCATCAAAATTGGCCTCTTTGGAGCGGATCGAAATGTTCATTTTCCGGAAGTTAGGCAGCTCACCCAACCCACTGACATAATAGGCCAGCTTACCAAAATTGTTTTTCAACACGGTTGGGGTCTTCTGAGAGACATCCGTGAAAAGTCCACAACTGAACACATTCACGAAATACTCCCCATTGGCGACTCCCAAATCGACACGATGCTCCTCTCCGCCCAGAATGGCGTGACAGGCCTGATTGATATCGGTCGGCATCCCGAGCATGCCGGCAAAATCATTGGCGGTTCCGGTCGAAAGCACCGCAACCGGAATATCGATGCCCGAACGCTTCATCACCCCCACCACATAGTTGACCGTGCCGTCGCCGCCCGCTATCAGGACGTGCCGAAAACCATAACCCAACAGCTCAACCAATGCCTTCTCCTCTTCCGGCTTGAAAGCAAGACGATAAGGCACAACCATATACCCGTGCTGCTGATAGATCATCACAATCGTATCGAGCCACTCGGTAATCACCGTCTCCCCGGCAGTCGGGTTATATAAAAAGCAAACTGGTTTCATCTCCTCATCTATTTTCAAATCAACAAACCAACGGGGCTTTCTTCTTTCGAGCTGTCCGACAGGCCTTCACAAGATGAACAACCAATCTTCCAACTGCCCCTTGCATGCCGCATCAGTCTCCCTCATCGATTCTCTTCGCAGAATTCTTCTTATCCATTCAATCCTTATGTCCTTTCCCTAAAACACATACATGTATCAAAAAAGGTTCTGCGGCAGGAGGCGTACTGCATTTCCGCTACTTCAACACCAGGGCATTCATTCCCGGAGTCATATAGGTCCGATAGGCGCCTGACTCATCCGACCACACCAAATAGGCCTGAAGTTCAGGATGCTGCTCCAGAAAACGCACACTCTCCTCCAATCCGAGGATCATGCATAACGTGCCATAAGCATCGGCCTGTGCCGACGTGGGAGCCACCACGGTTGCCGAAAGCAAATTGCTCACCACAGGACGACCGCTCCGGGCATCAACCGTATGGACAATTTTACGGCCCAAGCTGTCGGTATAGAATTTTCGATAGTTTCCCGAGGTGGCCAACCCGCAATCGGTAATGCCAATCCGCACCTGCAACTGGGCTCCGGGAGTCATATTCCCCTCAACCGGCTTGTCGATGCCTACCCGCCATGGTTTACCTTGCGCATTGTACCCGCGAGCAAAAATTTCACCCCCAACCTCAACCAAATAATCGGTCCGTCCTAAGGAGTCCAGCCACCGGGCCAAATAATCGACCGTTGCACCTTGAGCAATCGAGTTGAGATCGATCCGCATATCGGGGTGACCTCTCTTCAAACGCCCCTGCTCGACCGATAGCTTTTGGTAACCGACCCGCTCCAACAACGAATCAATATTGGGATTTTGCGTCGGTTTCCCTCCCGTAAAGCCATACGCCTCCGTCAAAGGACCAATCGTAATGTCGTACCGGCCATCACTTTCACGACTGATCGAATCGGCCAAACGGATGCAAGAGGCTATAAAGCGATCCACCGTATCGGTCTCTCCACGGTTGATCCGGCTCAATAACGAAACCGGATTGTACAACGACATCGAATTGTCAATCTCACTTAACAACGAATCGATCTGACGTTTTAAGCCATAACTGGTGCTATCCCCCACCAGAACCACATGGTAGGTGCCCCCTTGGGCATATCCGTCGATCACCGTCTGCAAACGTTGTTGCGGCTGCTGACGGCAACCGGTCAGAGCGACAAACAATCCGGCCCACAATAACAGCCCGATAACTCCAAAATATCTTGTGTTTTCTTTTAACATCTCCTCTTGTTTTCCAGTTACAAACCGGGTAATCCGTCTCACAACCGTTCCGATAATCTTCCTCCGATTGTGCTGTGACGAACAAAAGCCCTCCAACTACTGTCTTCGCGACCCTGCTCCTCGCCACGTTACACAAAGATCGCGCAAAGATAGCAAAAAGGCGTTTCGGCCCATCCGTTGCAATCCCATACTCACACCCTGCGTTCCCTTCAAGAATCGAGAAACACCTCCAGTTCATTCTTCGAAAGCATTTAGTTACATAGAAATCCTGCTAAGAGTAGGGTTTCATGGATCTATGCAACCAATCGCTGCAGCACGTTTCTGTGCCCTACGCACTGGAGCAGCATTATTTTACCTCATGATCATCCTCACAGACAACGTCCATATTTCAAATATAAGAAAATATCGATAAAGTCACTACCCGATAGGAGGTTGCGGAAACAACTCGAGAAGAAACGGACAAATCCGGTTATTTTTTCTTATTTTGCATCGCTATGAAAACAAGCCTGACCTTTCCACTGAATGCCCCGATTCCCATCACGCTGCCCCGTTGCATGGAGCAGGAAGTCGAAGCCATTCTTGCGCTGCTCGACGAAGGGGCCCCGGTAATCCATATCCGCAAACCCGAAGCTACCCCTGCCGAACTCGAACGTTTATTGAGACAATTACAACTGGCCCGGGCCGACATGCAACGACTCACGCTGCATCACCATACTGCACTGGCCCAGCGTTATGCTCTGGGAGGCATTCACCTGCGGGAAGAGGCTCTGCAAGCCCTGCAACTTGCCCCATCCTCTCCTCAAGTCTCCTGCCAGGAATTGCCATCGGAGCGTGCATCCACCTCAAATCATCTACCGCCCCTCCCTGCACCATCGTCCCATACAGCCGCCTCTGCAACCGACCGTCCACAACACATTGAAGAGCTGCGCATCAGCGCCCCGGCGCACGGTTGGGAAGAGGCACGTCGATTGGCTACCCATTACGACTATGTTCTGCTTAGTCCACTCTTCGATTCGGTATCAAAATCCGGCTATCGGGGTACAATCGATCCGGCTGAAGCCTGCCGCCTCTTACGCAAGAAAAGCGACGGAAACTGGATCGCTCTGGGAGGAATCACGCCGCAGAATATTGCATTGGCCCGGGCCGCTGCCTTTGATGGAGCAGCCGCCATCGGTTCGATCTGGAAGCTCGACACATCCGGAGCAATTGACATTGCCCAGACCCGACAAGCCTACCAAATTCTGACACGTCGTTGGCAGGCCGCTGGAGGCACGTTGCAATTCATCTCGAACGGGAATCTCGCGACGGCCGAAGCCTACCTGAAGGGAGGCGGGCGATGGGTACAACTCCGCATGAAAGAGACCCCGGTCGAAACGATCATCGCCCACGGCAAAGCCCTGCTGCCCTTGTGCCATCGGCATGGAGCTCTCCTGATTGTGAATGACGATCCCCGGATAGCTGCTGCGATCGGAGCGGATGGAGTACACCTCGGACAGAGCGACATGGCTCCGGACGATGCCCGTCAATTGTTAGGCGAACGGGCCATCATCGGCTGCACTGCCAACACCTTTGAACAGATCGAAAAGATTGCACAAAGTTCAGCGGATTACATTGGGCTTGGGCCGTTTCGCTATACCACTACCAAAAAGAATCTGGCCCCTCTGCTCGGTATAACGGGTTATACCCGTATCATGCAACAGATGGCAACGGTCGGCATACGGTTACCCCTGGTAGCAATTGGAGGAATCACCGTAGAGGATGTTCCGCAGATCATGGCTTGTGGTGTCAACGGGCTGGCAATCAGCGGATCCATCTCACATGCCGCCGATGTCACCTCGACAACCGCACAATTTGTAATGTCCATCGCCCGACACCGCACGGTCATCATGCCCGAAAGCCATGCATAAATCACTTACGAATCATTCAATGACAATTCGTTGAATCGCCACGACAACATCAATCCCCAATAAAGCATTCACCCAATAAAAATTTGATTGGCTGAATGTGTATAATAAAAATTAGTAGACACGATCCGTGAAGGAGCGGTGGAAGCGTTCCCAAAGTGTTAAAATTCAAATTCGACTTCATCCCATGAGAATATTGATTCAACGCGTTCGCGAAGCATCGGTTACGATAGACGCCCAATTGTATAGTTCGATCGGCGCCGGTCTGCTCGTACTGGTCGGTATTGAAGATGCCGACAGCGAAGAGGATGTCGCCTGGTTGTGCGGCAAACTATTAAAGCTCCGTATCTTTAACGACGATGCCGGTGTCATGAACCGTTCGGCCGAAGAGATCGGCGCCGATATTCTGATCGTCAGCCAGTTTACCCTGCATGCCTCGACCCGCAAAGGCAATCGACCCTCCTACATCCGTGCCGCCCGCCCCGAAAAGGCCATACCGCTTTATGAAGCGTTTATTGCGGCGGTCCGTCAGGGAGCAACCGGGAAAGTCGAAACGGGACGTTTCGGAGCCGACATGCAGGTGGCATTGATCAACGACGGCCCGGTCACCATCTGGATCGATTCTCAACATCGAGAGTAATTTTTTGAGTATAGACCAATGCTTTGCAAAGGGTTAACGGCATGCGATCTGCGTCCCATTACGCAGAACTGATAGATCGTAACGTACATTTATTCTGAATATCTCGCTATCTTTGCAGGAAAGCGAAGGGCACCACGCAAACGGTTCGCACTGAATTGATGCAACCCGTGATGGGCCTACGAAAACAGACAAAATCCATGACAATTGAAGAGGCACAACAACTGGTTGAAGTGTGGAGGTTGAAACAGCAGCAGACTGGAGCTGTCTGCAGTTCATCTGCCAAAACATGCTGTGAAACAGAGAAGGAAACGCAACAATCAGGTATTAAAGACACATCAAAAATTGTGTCCGCAGATAAGGATGCCCAGTTATTGCAAATGGGCCAGCAATTTTGGGCGCTGCTCGACGAAGCGAACGCTCGCGGTGTAGATTTAACGGCTGCTCTGACAGAAACACTCCGTCATCTCAACACCGACAACCAGTAATTTTTATTGGTTTCGGTTTTCGGTATATCGATGCGCCGGGAAGCTAACCTACCGCTGACGATTCGAGGAGAGGAGCTAAGGAGCAATATCCGCTTTGCAAAATTTGCCTCCCAACTTGCACCGCTGTATCTCACAAGAGAAACAGAGCAGACACTCCCCGGCCAACACCGAACAATTTACAATAAAGGTGACCAACATCCGTCCAAATAATCTCAGCTCACATACAACTGGGCAGGGATACAGAAGGGCACCCGTCACCTGATCAACAAGAACCACCATGAAACCCAATCTCAGACAACTCTTTTTTGAACATGTCGGACAGACCTCCGATTTCCCGATCGGCCTCGAAGTGGAGCGGGCCGAAGGGGTTTGGCTGTATGGACCCAACGGCCAACGTTGGATCGATCTGATCTCCGGCGTCTCGGTCAGCAATGTGGGGCACAACAATCCCGTTGTGGTCAATGCGATTTGTGATCAGGCACATACCTACCTGCATCTGATGGTATACGGGGAGATCATCGAATCGCCCCAGGTGCGCTACGCCACCCGTATGGCGGAACTGCTACCACCCAGTCTGCAATCAGTCTATTTTGTCAATTCGGGCAGCGAAGCGGTCGAAGGAGCTTTAAAATTGGCCAAACGCTACACCGGACGCACCGAGATGATCTCGTTCAAGAACGCCTACCACGGCAGTACGCACGGCTCCCTGAGCATGATGGGCGGAGAGGAGTATCGCAACTCGTATCGTCCTCTGCTGCCCGACACGCGCCAAATACGGTTCAATTCGCTGGAAGATCTGGCACAGATCTCCTCCCGTACGGCCTGCGTCCTGATCGAACCGGTTCAGGGAGAAGGCGGTATTCAACTGCCGGCACCCGGTTTTCTCGAGGCGCTGCGTGAACGGTGCAACCAAACAGGCGCTCTGCTGATTTTCGATGAGATCCAGACCGGCATCGGCCGCACTGGGACACTCTACTATTTCCAACAGACCGCCGTTACTCCCGATATTCTCTGTACGGCCAAAGCGTTCGGAGGGGGTATGCCGTTGGGGGCCTTTATCTCATCGGATGAGATAATGTCCACCCTCAAGACCAACCCCGTATTGGGACACATCACCACCTTCGGCGGCCATCCGGTCTGCTGCGCAGCCGGACTTGCCGCACTGGAATATCTGCTCGACAACCACCTTATGGAGCAGGCTGAAGCCAAAGGTCGGCAATACGAAG
>UQYM01000010.1 GCA_900545315.1 uncultured Alistipes sp. | reverse complement strand
CCCCGACCAGCTGATTACAAATCAGCTGCTCTGGCCAACTGAGCTACATCGGCAGGTTTTACCCTTTCAGCGGCACAAAAGTAAGTATCTTTTTTTATTCTGCAAAACTCTTGGGCGTTTTTTTAGTAAATATTTATAGTTGCGTATTGGATGAAGAACATTTTGATTGCTTAAACACCTGCTGATGAGTACTAAATTGATTTGCGCGCAATGCTGAAATTTTATGCATCAAAATAGTTGAAAGATCTTAAAATTGCTTATGTGTTGTTTCGTGTTTGTGAGAAGTATTCAAAAATAGGCGTTTTTATAATGACAGAGCTATATTGGTAGGGTAATATTGAAGATTTGTAATCCAATGAGAATTAGTTTATGTTTGTAGGACTTAAACATTAAAATTAATTGAAATGTTAAAACGGAGGATAAAACAAGTTAATGTAGGCATATTGTTGTTGGTTATTATGTCTATTTTTGACAATAACATCATGGCTGCTATTCCTCGCCCGGAATATCCACGTCCCCAGTTTGAACGTGAGACTTGGATAAATCTGAACGGTACTTGGGATTATGTTTTTGATTTGGTTGGTTCGGGTATTGAACGGGGATACGAGGCTGCTACTTCGTTTGAGGGGAAAATTACGGTTCCTTTTTGTCCAGAAAGCCAACTATCGGGAATTGGTTACACTGATTTTATTCCATACATGTGGTATCATCGTGTACTGGATATTCCATTAGCATGGCAGAATAAAGATATATTACTCAATTTTGGAGCGGTTTATAATGAAGCTGAAATTTATATTGATGGTCAGTTTGTCGGGCGGCACTTTGGGGGAAGCACTTCATTCAGTGTCGATTTGACTCCTTATGTACAAGCGGGTTCTACGCATCATCTTGTCGTTTATGTATCCAGTGATGTCCGTTCTGTATTGCAGGGGGCGGGTAAACAGAGTTTGTGTTATGCTTCCAAAGATTGTAATTATACTCGAACTACTGGTATATGGCAAACTGTTTGGATGGAGGCTGTGGATCCTGCTGGTTTGATGTCTGTGCATACAGTGACGGATATTGATCAACAGCAGCTGGTAATTTATCCGCGATTCCGACATGAATCGGAGAATCGGTTGCAGATAGAGGTTTACGATGGTTCGAAAATCGTAAGTAAAGCTGATGTCGCGGCATCGAATAGTTCTGTGGCTGTTCTACCTATTCGTAATGTTAAGTTATGGAGTCCCGAATCACCGTTTTTATATGACATACATTATCGTGTAATCAACTCCCATGGTGAGGTAATCGATGAAGTGCGATCATATGTGGGTATGCGTAAGATACATATCGAGGACAATAAGATCTACCTTAATAACAAGCCTTATTACCAAAGGCTGGTATTGGATCAAGGTTTTTATCCGGATGGTATTTGGACGGCACCTACAGACGAAGCTCTGAAAAGGGATATTGAATTGGGTAAACAAGCGGGTTTCAATGGAGCTCGGTTGCATCAGAAAGCTTTTGAAGAACGTTATCATTATTGGGCAGATAAATTAGGTTATTTGACATGGGGAGAAATGGCTTGTTGGGGGATGGATTTGAATAATCCTGTAGCAGGACGTAATTTTTTATCCGAGTGGAGAGATCTGATTATCCGTGATCGGAATCATCCGTCAATAGTGATATGGACGCCGTTAAATGAACAATTTTGGCCCGATCGTTATCATTATCCTCGTTTGGTTGCAGATGTGTATGATTTAACCAAACAGCTTGACCCAACTCGGCCAGTCAATGATGTTAGCGGGGCCGTGCATGTGAAGACTGATTTGTGGACGATACATTGTTATGAACAAGATCCTGATTTACTAAGGGTTAAAATTTATGATAGACAACGAGATGAGTTTTATAAGCACCAATATTGGCCGCAAGTTCCTATGTATAATACGGGTTGTAACCAATTGCCTGACAAAGTCCGATATGAATTTCCCGAATATGATGGTCAGAAGCCATTTATTGTAGACGAATTTGGTGGCATTAAATGGTCATCGGATCAATCACAGCAAGTAGGTAATGATAATACTATGTCATGGGGATATGGTAATGCGCCGCAGACAATGGCTGAGTTTTATGCTCGACTAAAAGGACAAGTAGATGCGGTATTGGTGCATGGAGATAAAGTAGGAGGGTATTGTTATACTCAATTAACCGATGTGGAGCAGGAGCAAAATGGTATTTATAATTATGATCGTACTCCAAAGTTTAACATGCAGTTAATTCGAGAAATTTTTAACCGAACGCCTGAAGATTTTCAGAAAGATTCAAGGTTTGAGAGTAACAGTAAATTTTAATAGAATTGTAATATTCAGTTATAGTTTGATTAAAAAAGCGTATTTTTGCGCCAGCAAAAGGTTGAGAACCGTATAGAACCTAAAAACTGTAAAAAAACTATACCGAATCATGAAGAGAATATTGATCGTAGGAGCTGGCGGACAGATTGGTTCCGAATTGACTGTTTATCTGAGAAGCATTTATGGGGAGTCCAATGTTGTTGCATCGGATATGCGCGAGTGTCCCGCACTTGGAGAGTCAGGTCCTTTCGAACATCTGGATGCTTTGGATACAAAGGCTTTTGCAGAGATTGTAAGCAAATACAAGATTGATGCGATTTTCAACTTGGTTGCTTTGTTGAGTGCAACTGGAGAGAAGATTCCTCAGAAAGCATGGCAGATCAACATCGGGGCTTTGATGAATTCGCTCGAGATTGCCCGTGAATATAAATGTGCCGTTTTCACCCCCAGTTCAATTGGAGCTTTTGGTCCCTCGACTCCTAAGGATAAAACCCCGCAGGATACTTTGATGCGTCCGACCACCATGTATGGTGTCTGCAAGGTGACAGGAGAGCTGCTTGGTGATTACTATTATACTCGTTTTGGTGTGGATGCCCGCAGTGTCCGTTTCCCAGGCCTGATTTCAAATGTAACGCTTCCGGGTGGCGGAACGACAGATTATGCTGTGGAGATCTTCTATGAGGCGGTTAAGAATGGCAAATTCACCTGTCCGGTTCCATCGGATGTATATATGGATATGATGTACATGCCGGATGCTTTGCGTGCTTGTGTAGAGTTGATGGAGGCAGATCCTTCGAAGTTGATTCACCGCAACAGTTTCAACATTGCGTCGATGAGCTTTACTCCGGAGATTATTTGCGAGCAGGTGAAGAAGTTGGTTCCGGGCTTTACGATGGATTACAATGTTGATCCGGTGAAGGAGAGTATTGCTCGCAGCTGGCCCAATTCGTTGGATGACACCTGCGCTCGTGAGGAGTGGGGTTGGGCTCCGAAGTGGGATTTGGCTTCGATGTCGGTCGATATGCTGGAGAAGATCCGCGAGAAGAAGGCTAAAGGTCTCTTGTAATTGGCGACTGGGTTCGTGATCGCCCGGGTGGATCGAGGGTAAAGTGCAATGCTCAGTGTGGCGTAACGGCTGCGAACGATTCCCTGGAATATAATAAAGGGTTCATCACGAAACCAACAGATAGCAAAATAGGCCCCCTGCATCGATATGATGCAGGGGGCTTTTTATGTGTTCGGAGCAGAAAAAGATGAGAGTGCGAGGTGTGGCATTAGAGAGACTGTTCGGTTGATTCCATGCCGTTTGGTGTTGTGGATTTGGGCCGGCTTGTGCAGCTTTGGGTTGGGTCTTGTTCAGTTTGTGGACATATCCTGCACAGTCTCTGTTTGGAGACGTGGAATCTTTGGTCGTGTCCGATTGAGCCTTCTTGCGTCCATTGACCAATCTCCCTCACGGCTACTTCCCGTAGGAGTCTGGTCCGTGTCTTAGTACCAGTGTGGGGGAAACTCTCAGTCCCCCTAATGTGTTGTAGGGGAAATGCCGATCGGACTCCCCAACGGGGGCGAGTCCGGTTCAGTTTCTGGTCGGGGCTTGTCCGATCCTATGGCCCAATCCTGTCCCGCCCGTTCTGCCCCAGGTTGGTTATCTTTTCAGTTCGGTTTGGCTCTGGTTCTGTTGCGGTTGTTAGAACCTGTCCTGCCCAGAGGGGGTGAGGTATAGGTAAGCCGGTTTATGCAGTTGGGACTGTTGGCACCTCCTGCAAGTGCCGCCCAGACTCGCCTTAGGGGGATGGATCTTGTTCAGTTTCTAGTCGGGGCTTGTTCGATCCTGTGGCCCAATCCTGTCCCGCCCGTCCTGCCCCGTGTTGGTTAATCCTATCGGTCTGTTTTGCTCTGGACACGCGCGGCTATCCGGACCTTTCTGCCCAGAGGAGCCAGGGATAGAGCATGCCGGTTTATGAAATTGGGTCTATTGGAACCTTCTGAAAGTGGCGACCGGATTTACCCGGTTAGACGAGCTGCCGACCGGTTGACACGCCGAGCAACTGATCGTCTCTTTGCTGCTTGAATCGAAGGATTGGAAGGCCTTCCCTTCCACCTCCCCCCCCCAAAAAAAACTACTTTGGCTACTTCCCGGATTGTTTTATCTTTCTGTTGGGCGCTCCCGTTTTGTTTGGGATGGCTCCCCGCGTGGACTATTCGACGTAAAGGACGAGCCCTTTGAGGTATTCGCCTTCCGGATGGTAGATGTTGACCGGGTGGTCGGCCGGTTGGGTGAGTTGGTGCAGAATACGGACGTTGCGACCGGCAATGGCTGCTGCGGAGAATACGGCCATGCGGAACTGTTCCCGATTGACGGCTTGTGAGCAGCTGAAGGTGAAGAGAATGCCGCCCGGTTTGATTTGGCGGAAGGCCTGGGCGTTGAGCCGTTTGTAGCCTTGGAGGGCATTACCCAACACTTTGTGGTGTTTGGCGAATGCCGGCGGATCGAGAATAATCAGATCGTAACGATCATCCATTTTGCGGAGGTAATCGAAGGCATCTTGTGCAATGGCCCGATGTGGGGCCTGCTCTCCGAAGTTCAGCGTGACGTTTTGTGCAGCCAGTTCGACGGCCTGTTCCGAGCTATCGACCGAATCCACTTGCAACGCTCCTCCAGCCAGAGCATAGACCGAAAATCCGCCGGTGTAACAGAAGGTGTTGAGGACGGTACGTCCTTTGGCGTAACGTTTGACCAGCTCCCGGTTTTCACGCTGATCGATGAAGAATCCGGTTTTTTGTCCCCGTACCCAGTTGACCATAAAACGGTTCCCGTTCTCCAGAACCGGTTCTGAGCTGGCATTGGCTTCTCCCCACAGGTATCCATCCTGGGCGTTGAGGCCGGCATTGTAGGGGAGGGTGCCGCCGCTTTTGTCGAAAATTGAGCAAATTTTCGGGCCATATACTCTTCTCAGGGCGGTGCAGATGGCTTTTCGGCTGCGGTACATGCCGACACTATGGCATTGTACGACCGCTGTCGGGCCGTAGATGTCGATCACCAATCCCGGTAATGAATCGCCCTCGCCGTGCACCAGCCGGTAGCAGGTGGTTTGAGGGTTGTCTGTCAAACCGAGGGCTTGCCGCATGCGGTAGGCCTGCTCGATACGTTGGTTCCACCACGCCTGATCGATGGCCTCGTCGGCAAACGAGAGAACCCTGACGGTGATTGATCCGATCTGATAGTGTCCCCGGGCGATAAACTCTCCCTGCGAGGTGAACAGGTCCACGAGATCACCTTCGGCCGGAGAGCCCTCCATGCGGTAGATGGCGCCGGAGAAGATCCACGGGTGGAAACGCCGCAAGGACTCCTCTTTGCCACGCCGCAGGATCAGCCGTGCAGTAGGAGTATTGGGGGTATCGGTGAGGGAGGATGCGGCAGTGGTTTCGGGCAATATTTCGCTGTTAGCTATTGCTTTTGGGGCAGCGGCTGCGACGTTTGACTTTGCACCGTTGCGTTGTGCAGCAGGGGGAATGGAATGGACGGCTTTTGACTTGGACATAGCGATTGGGTTCTTGGGGCAAGGCTCCTATCGGGACAATTATTTATTCTCGGTAAAATGTTATCGGAGGGTGTATTGGTCGTCTTGGTGAGAGGTTGCTGTTACTGTTGCAAAGGGCTGTTCGTCGTATGGGAACCTCTTTGCGGGTTGAGGCTTGGTTACTGCTGTTGGGTCAGTCGGACATAGATCTCTCGGCTTACCCAGGCATCGGTTGCGGCGTAAAGTTGTTGGGCTGGGGTTAGGGTAGCGGCTTCCCAGTTGCTGAGCCGTTGGGCTTTTGAGATCTTGATTTGCAGGGTGATGGCTGCCATCTTGCGGAGGCTCAATTCATTGATTCCGTATTTACCGACCAGACTTTGCAGGTCAATAAAACCTTTTGGGGTGAAACAGCGCAGCTTTTGCAGACCTCGTATGTCGTCCCGGATGGCTGCCCCGATTTTGATGGTTTTGGAGCTCTCCAGCAGACGCAGCAGCGGGCGTTCGAGTGCTACTTTGTTGAGTCGGAACAGGAAGGCCCGTTCTTCGGACGAGAGTTGCAGCAGGGAGATTTTGTTGGAGACGCCTTTGGAAAACGAGGGGCGGGTTTCGGTATCGAATCCGATCAGGGGTTGTGCGCTGAGGTAGGCAGCGGCCTCGACAATAGCCTGGGGAGTATCTACCACGACGATTTCGCCGTGGAACGCACCGATCGGAAGTGCATTGACCTCTTCGCTGGTTATACTCTCCTGAAATTTTGGCATTGCGCGCCAAAGTTACCGATTTATCTGCAGTTTTCCACCTTTATCCTCGATTATTTTCTGCTCTTGGATCAGGGCGGTGATCTCCTTCAGAATGGTGTCGATCGGCACGAACATACGATCGGCGAGTTGTTTGACGGTGAGCGGGTTGTTTGAGAGTCGTTCCAGCAATTGGGTGCGAATCTGTTTTTGGGTGTTGGAGAGTTGGGTAGCGTTTTGGTGCTTACGGTGCTCGAGGCAGATGTCGCAACGTCCACAAGGCACGGAACTCTGTTCTCCGAAGTAGTGTTGAATGACCAGACTGCGGCATTCGGTTTGGTTGTTGGCGTACCGGAAGATGGCGTCGATATGTTCTCGGGTGATCTCTTGGCGGAGTCTGTAGCTTTCGGGAGCGATGCGGACATCCTCTTCGGGCAGACGCTCTTCGGTCAGGATCAGCATCGGGCTGCGATTGCTCGGGATATACCGGATGATATGCAGTTGCCAGAGCTGTTTGAACAGCTCGCGGACATGTTCGACCTGGTACCCGGAGAGGTGTGCGACCTCCTGTTCGTCGATGGGAACGAAGTCGCTGAACAGCCCGGCATATTGGCGAAGCAGGACGGTGATGATGTGGTCCAGTTCCCGGCGGATGACCCGTATGCGGTAGAGGTCGTCCCGTTGTACGATAAAGCGAATGCGGGGTGGATTGTCGGTTTCGTCGGTCAGGATCAGGTAGCCGTTTTGTTGTAAGATTTTGAGTGCGATGAGTGCGGCCGGGGGATACAGTTTCATCCGCGAGGTAAAGTCGTGGATATTAAACGAAAAGGAACGGCGTTTCCCCTCTCCGATGGCCACTTGCAGGTAGTTGAAGAGCTTTTCGTAGACGGTTCGGATGGCATCAATGGGAGGAAATTCGAGCTGCAGGCGTTGACTGGCCCGAGATGGATCGTCGCCCGATACTAACAGGACTGCATACGCGGACTTGCCGTCTCGTCCGGCCCGACCTGCCTCCTGGTAGTATGCCTCCAGCGAGTCGCAAATGTCGTAATGGATGACGAAACGTACATCGGCCTTGTCGATTCCCATACCGAACGCATTGGTGGCAACCATCACGCGGCTTTGTCCTTTGATCCATTGTTCCTGTTTGAGGCTGCGACTCAGAAATCCCAGACCGCCGTGGTAAAAATCGGCGGAGATTCCGTTCTCTTGTAGCAGTTTGGCGATTGTTTCGCTCTTTTCGCGGGTGCGGACATAGACGATACCCGATCCGGGTACGTTGTTAATGATTCGCAGCAGGTGCTCCCGTTTGTCTTCGGTGTGTCGGACCACGTAGGAGAGGTTCTGACGGGCAAAGCTCATCCGTTTGATGTTGGGTTTGGCGAATCGGAGCCGATACATGATATCTTCGGCCACCTTGGGAGTAGCCGAAGCGGTCAGGGCCAGTACGGGGGTATCGGGGCAGAGTTCCCGCAGTCGTGCGATTTGCAGGTAGGAGGGGCGGAAGTCATACCCCCATTGTGAAATGCAGTGGGCCTCATCGACGGCAATCAGGGAGACATTCATGCGGGCGCAACGCGTTCGGAACATTTCGCTGTCGATTCGTTCCGGGGCGATGTAGAGGAATTTGACATCGCCGTAGATGCAGTTGTCGAGGATCCGGTCAATTTCCCGATGGCTTCGGCCGGTGTGGATTGCTTCGGCCAGGATACGTCGGCTTTTTAGTCGGTCCACCTGATCCTTCATCAGGGCGATGAGCGGCGTGATGACGATACAAATTCCGGTTGAGGCCAGTGTGGGGACCTGGTAAATGATTGATTTTCCGCCACCGGTTGGCATCAGAACAAGCGTATCCTCTCCCGAAGCGACCGATTTGATCGCTTCGAGTTGCAGGGGACGGAACGAATCGTATCCCCAATACTGTTTGAGGATGGCGTGATAGCGCTCGACAACCGGTTCGGACATACGGGTGGCGGTAAGTTTACTTGGCAGGGATGCCGACCGTTTGGGCGATTACGATGTGTTGGTTGGGTTTCAGCTTGAGGATTTTGGCGATGGCATTGCGATCGATCGAGGCATGCACCACAACACCGAGACCCTCCGAAGCACCGTACAGGTAGATGTTTTGGGCGATCAAACCGGCATCGATACCGGCTGTAACGTCGCTGGCATTTTTCATTTTGTTGTGGTCAGCAACGAAGATAACGATCCAGTCTCCGTTTTTGGCAAACTCCTGTGCGCTGACCTGGCTGCGGAAATCGCCCGTGGCTACGGGTTCGAGTGCATGTTTCGTAGCGTCGTAGAGGTAGGCTCCCTGTTTGCCGATCAGGTAGAGGTCGATCTCCTGGCAGTTCATGGCGGAGGCGGCGGTACGGCGGCCATCAGGGCGGTTGATGCCCCACGCGGCCCACAGCATGTTGGAGAGTTGTTGTTGGGAGAGTGCTTTTTCAGGATCGAGGGCCCGGTTTGTAGCTCGTGCGGCGAGAGTTTCCATCAGGGGTTTACCGCCGGTTTTTTGAGGAGCGGGCAGCGTTATCTCTTTGTTTTGCGACATGGCGCAGAAGGTCAACAGCAGCGAGCAGAGACAGGTCAGAGTGATTTTCATGGTTCTTTGTTTTTAATGGCGTTCTATACAAAGTTACACGAAAATCTGCAAAAAGCATCAGGGTATTGACGTCAGGCCGCTTTCCGTTTGCCGAGATAGGTTTTGGATTCGGTATGGTGAATCAGGCGCCCGATGTTTTTGCGGTGTGTGATCAGCAGCAGAATGGCGATGACGCAACTGAAGATTACCAGTGAGGTAGAACGCTCTCCGAATACAAAGATGATAAAGATGGGAAAGGCGACGCCTGCGGTCATGGAGCTCAGCGAGACATAGTGGGTCAGCATGAGAACGATGATGAAGACTATCAGACAGAGGCCAACGGCAGGAGGGTACACTCCGGCGACGGCACCGGCCAATGTGGCGACCCCTTTGCCGCCTCGGAATCCGGCGAAAATCGGGAAAATGTGACCGATAACGGCGGCGGCCACCAGAGCGATTTTGAAGTTGAACAGGGCATCGCTGCCGTTTTCATAGCTGGAAAAATGGGCCAGCATGACGGCCACAAAACCTTTGAGAATATCGATAGCGAAGACGGCCA
This sequence comes from uncultured Alistipes sp., assembly GCA_900545315.1. Classification (GTDB taxonomy): domain Bacteria; phylum Bacteroidota; class Bacteroidia; order Bacteroidales; family Rikenellaceae; genus Alistipes_A. The sequence goes on along the minus strand of UQYM01000010.1, from coordinate 57,321 downwards.
ATGCAGCTTTTTTACCGAGGACACGGAGGGTATTTGTGGCGCCGGCGTTATGGCTGCCGTGTTCTCGCACGTCGATTCCGTAGAAGTGTTTTCCGATCCATACTGCACTGGGAATTGATCCGAGCAGGTAGGCGACGATAATCAACAGGATATTGAGTGCCATTGTTTCGTTGTTTTATTCGGGTTTACGGTTGTCTGGGTGGATCCAACAGACCGGGGCAGAGGAGTCAGGATAGACGGTTAGAGTAGTCATATCGAGGTCCTGCCGGGGTGTGGTCTGTTTGCACCGAAGGTCACGCGTGTAAACCCTAATTGGTTTGTAATGTGAATCTTTCTTGCTGTTCGCTGATACAAATATAAGAAAAGGAGTGTGTTGTGACAAATGAAAACGCAGTTTTAGGGTGGGGTGGTGAGTCTTCGTACACTTTGCCCCAAATCCCCGCCGTACTCTATGCAAAAAACTGATTCACCGGGCCCTTCGGCGACAGACGCAGAGTGCTGTCTTTAAAACCTACGAAACAATAAGAATGCGCTTGAAATGGGTGACTCTTCACGTGGAATGATTCAGAAGCGTGGAGAGAGAAAGAGAAAATGGAAGAAGCGCACGCAGGAGAGACTGTTCAACAAGTTTTCACACCTTTCGACAAGTTCCTACACTTTGCAATTCGAACCGGGCTTGAAACCACCCGTGAGACACAACAATAATGCGAAAAACCTGATTAAGGCCCCTGTGTAGCTCAATTTATTTGCTATTTTTGTAAGCATAAGAGAAATTTGCTTTATGGAGTTAGCTTTTGCAGAGAAATATCGTCGTTATCTGTCCCGCCGGCGAATTCGGTCGGCCTTGTGGTTAATCATCGGTTCGATATGTGTGGCTGCGGCCTTTGCCTTTTTCATGAATCCCTATCGGGTTGTCCCGGGAGGGGTATATGGATTGGGTATTGTGTTGCATGAACTTTTCCCGTCGATTCAGGTCGGTACCTTCGGTCTGATGTTTGATATTCCGTTGTTGTTGATCGCCTTGAAGGTCTTTGGAAAGCGCTTCGGTGGCAAAACGTTTGTCTCGGCCATGATTATCCCGATTATTATGAACGCTATGGGATGGGCCTTTGGGGATGAACCTACTACGATGTTCGGAGGCAAGATGGATCTGTCGAATGATCTGTTTTTGGTGTGTGTCTTCGGTGGGGTCTTCCTGGGGGGCGGATTGGGTATGATCCTCAAGTCGGGTGCCACCTCGGGAGGTACCGATATTGTCTCGATGTTGCTGGTCAAATATGCCCGTATTCCCTTTTCACGTGGCGTTTTGATGGTTGACTCTTGTGTCGTGATTTTCGGTATTATTGTTTTAGGAGATTGGCGTTTGCCGCTTTATTCTTTAGTCACTATCTTTGTCGCCACGCGCATGATCGACTTTGTGGTCGATGGTGCGAGCTATGATAAGTTGTTGTTTATCATCTCCGATCGGAAGGAGGAGATCCGTGAATTTATCCTCAGCGAGATGGAGCGAGGAGGGACCAGTATCAAAACGACCGGTATGTACACGGGTAAACCTCGCGAGATGATCTTTTTGGTGGTTTCGCGCAGTGAGGTGGCGACCATTGAGGGGATGATCAAGCATATTGATCCGGGATCGTTTGTGGTGGTGGTCAATGCTTATCGCACGTATGGGGATGGATTCAAGCCTTTCCCTGATTAGTTAAACATTCGCAAATGGAATTTAACAAAGCAAATCTCAGCAGCCTGCGCCCGATTGTGGGGGATGGCCGCAAACTCTATATTGAGACTTACGGTTGCCAGATGAATGCCGGTGACAGTGAGGTGGTGTTGTCGATTCTTCAGCGCGAGGGGATGCGCTACACGACCGATCCGGCAGAGGCCGATGTGATTTTGATCAATACCTGCTCGATTCGGGATAATGCCGAACAGCGGATCTGGGGCCGGTTGCGCGAGTTGCGCCAGTATAAGAAGAAAAACCGGGGCCTGTTGGTAGGGGTGATCGGTTGCATGGCGGAGCGGTTGCGGGAGCAGTTGATTACGCAGGAGGATCTGGTCAGTGTGGTGGCCGGTCCGGACACTTACCGGGATCTGCCCCGATTGCTGCGTGAGGCAGAGGGGGGAGCCAAAGCGGTGAATGTCCTGCTCTCGCGCGAGGAGACCTATGCGGAGATCTCTCCGGTCCGTCTGGATAAAAACGGGGTTAGCGCTTTTGTCTCGATCATGCGGGGATGCAACAACATGTGTTCGTACTGTGTGGTTCCCTATACGCGTGGTGCCGAGCGTAGCCGTGATCCCAAGACCATTTTGCACGAGGCTCGTGAACTGTTCGATGGCGGTTACCGGGAGGTGACGCTGCTGGGACAGAATGTCAACTCCTATCGATGGGAAGATGAGTCGGGGGTCACCACGTTTGCAGATCTGTTGGCGGCGGTTGCGTCGATTGATCCCCGGTTGCGGGTTCGTTTCTCAACCTCCCATCCCAAAGACCTCAGTGACGAGGTGTTGCATACGATGGCCTGTTTCCCGAATCTTTGCCGGGCGATCCATCTGCCGGCGCAGTCGGGCAGTAGCCGGATGTTGGAGTTGATGAACCGGAAATATACCCGGGAGTGGTACTTGGGACGCATTGAGGCGATTCGGCGTATTCTGCCCGATTGTGCCATCTCGACTGACCTGATTGCTGGCTTTTGCACCGAGACAGAGGAGGATCATCAGTTGACTCTGTCGTTGATGCGTGAGGTGGGGTACGCTTCGGCCTTTATGTTCAAGTATTCGGAGCGCCCCAATACCAAAGCGGCCCGTCATATGAAGGATGATGTGCCGGATGAGGTGAAGACGGCCCGGTTGAACGAGATCATTGCGCTGCAGAACGAACTGTCGTTGGAGAGCAATCGTCAAGATGTGGGGCATGAATTCGAGGTGTTGGTAGAGGGCGAATCGAAACGAAGCGATGCCCAACTCTTTGGCCGCACCTCGCAGAATAAGGTAGTGGTCTTTGATCGGGGCGATGTACAGATCGGAGATTACGTTCGGGTGCGCATTACGGATTGCTCCTCGGCAACGCTTCATGGAGAGCTGATCGCCTAATTATTGAAGGGGGGCGATTCTGTTTTTCCGCTTGCAGGCCTTGAAACGGACAAAGTTGTGAGGTCGTGAACGAAGTGGCGAAGTAGGGGAGTGGTGTCGAGATGAAGGAATGGCATGACGAGAAAAGGCTGAAAGGCTGCTTGCCGTTTTCCCGCTTGCCGTTTTCCCTGTCCCCTCAATATTTCTACCCCTCAAATAGAGGTCAGGAGGGGATTACAACCGATACGGTTCTGATTTAGATAAATCAAGAAGATATATGTTGACGGACTTCCGACTCAAAGTGTTCAAGACGGTGGCGGATCGGCTGAGCTTCACGAAGGCTGCGGCCGAGTTGTTGATTTCGCAGCCTGCTGTTACCAAGCAGATCAATGAGTTGGAACGGCTGTTGGGGCGTCCGCTCTTTTTGCGGCACGGGAACCGGATTTCGTTGACCGATGACGGAGTGCGGTTGCTTGGCTATGCTAATCGTATTTTGGCCCTGTACGGCGAATTGCGGGATGCCTTTCTGGATGAGCAGGGGACGCTGACCGGCGAGATCCGTCTCGGGGCCAGTACGACCTTGTCACAGTATGTTTTGCCGGGGTTGTTGGCCCGATTTCGCAAACAGTATCCCGATATTCGGGTGACGCTCTGCAGTGGCAATACGGAACAGATCGAGCGTCAGATTGCCGATGGGAAGTTGGATTTCGGGGTGATCGAGGGCACAGCCTCCAATCCGGCCCTGCATTACGAGCCCTTTATGGATGATGAGTTGGTGTTGGTGACCTCCACCGCTAACCGTACATTTCCAGAAGAGGAGATCTCTGCTGCCGACCTGCCGAAATTGCCGTTGCTGATTCGGGAAAACGGATCGGGGACCCTGGAGGTGCTCTCCCGCGAATTGGCTCGGCACAGGCTGTCGTTGCGGCAGTTGCATATTGAGATGCAGTTGGGCAGTACAGAGAGCATCAAACACTATCTTTTCCATTCTGATATGTTTGCCTTCCTTTCGGTGCAGGCGGTGTTGGAGGAATTGGCTTCGAACCGGTTGCGTGTGGTGGAGGTGAGTGATATGGAGTTGATCCGTCGATTCAGTTTTGTGACGGCCCATGGACAGCGCAGCCGTTTGACCGACCTGCTTAAACAGTTTTGTCTGAACCATTATAACCAAAAGTTATAGAACACAACTTTTAGTGATTGGCATGGAGCGTTTGCGGCCCCTATTTTTGCGCCGTCAAATCAAACGAAAATTCTATGTCAGCAAGTTCTGCCGCACAACCTTTTGATGTTGCAGCCCTTCGGGCAAAATCGATCAGACGTTCTAATCGTCAAGCTTCCAAACAAAATGTCTTGCCTCCGGCAGCTCGTAAAGCACTCTTTTTCTTGTGTATTGTTTTGTGTGCGACTCCCTATTTGTCGGCACCGATTGCTCTGTTAGGAGGATTCCTGTTTACATTCCTGTTGGGTCACCCTTTCCCGAAGTTGAGTGGTAAAGCGACCAGTTGGCTGTTGAAGGCCTCGGTGGTCGGTCTCGGTTTCGGGATGAACGTTCACAGCGCTCTGCAAGTGGGCCGTGAGGGGCTGTGGCTCACCATTGCGTCGATCAGTACCGTATTGATTTTGGGTTATCTCCTCGGACGCTGGTTGCACATGCGTCGCAAAATGTCGCATCTGGTAGCTTCGGGTACAGCTATTTGTGGAGGTAGTGCAATTGCCGCTGTTGCGCCTGCAGTTCAGGCCAATGAGAAGGAGACCTCCGTATCGCTTGGAGTGGTCTTTTTGCTCAACTCGTTGGCTCTGCTGCTTTTTCCTATTCTGGGACATTGGTTGGGGCTGACACAACATCAGTTCGGTATGTGGAGTGCCATTGCCATTCACGATACCAGTTCGGTGGTCGGAGCCTCGTCGGCTTACGGTGCCGAGGCGTTGAATGTTGCAACCACCGTCAAGTTGGCCCGTGCCTTGTGGATTATTCCGGTATCGCTGCTGTCGGCACTGCTGTTCCGCAGTTCGGGTAAGAAGATATCGATTCCATGGTTTATCGGCTTCTTTATCATCGCCATGTTGATGAACAGCTATCTGCCCTTCGTGAGCCTGTTCAATACTCAGGTGGTGGCCATCTCAAAAGCTGCACTGGTTGTAACGCTGTTTTTGATCGGGTCGAGCCTCTCGGTTGAGAAGATTCGCTCGGTAGGTTTCCGTCCGTTGGTTTTGGGAATTCTGCTCTGGATTGTGGTATCGGTCGGTTCACTGTTGGCCATTCTCTACCTCGGATAGTTTTATTGACAACATCCTGAATCCACAACACATTGATATCTTTCCCCGAAGGATTTTTCAGGTCCTTCGGGGATTTTTTGTGGTGATCTTTTGATGTTGCAGGAGGTAATCTTCTCCTGAGGGAAAAGAGACAAGAGTTTTCGAGGAGATGAAATGGTGAGGGAGAGGCGTCGGAGAAAGAGAAATACGTTGTATTCTCCGAAGGCTCGTATCGATGCTGTTTTGGTGAGGTGTGTCACGGGATCTGCAGGTGTCGTCTTGAGTGTACTTGATGAGTTGAAGTATGATTCGATATGACGACGATTAGGGTGAGATTATATGTGGTACCAACCCGAGATCGTGAAGAGATCCTGGTATTTATTCAGCACTTTGTGGTGTTAGAGTTGGAGTTGGGTTGGAATTGGGTTGGAATTGGGTTGGAATTGGCGGTCATTGGACCCCTGGAAACCATCTAATATTCTTGGGCTAATCAATAAAAACGCTCCACAGAGGCTGCGGAGCGTTTCGTACAAATTGTACAGACAAAAAAGCCACCCACACGAGGGTGGCGGCTTTGTTGCTATTTAACTGTTTTTACAACTTTTTCGAATGCTTTAGGGTTGTTCATGGCCAGATCAGCCAGCACTTTACGGTTGAGGCTGATACCTTTGGCGTTGACTTTACCCATAAATTCTGAGTAGGTCATTCCGTACATGCGGGCAGCGGCATTGATACGCTGAATCCACAGGCTGCGGAACTGACGTTTTTTACCTTTACGATCGCGGTAAGCGTAGGTAAGTCCTTTTTCGACGGTATTTTTGGCGACCGTCCAGACATTTCCCCTTGAACCAAAGTTACCTTTGGCGAGCTTTAAAACTTTTTTTCTTCTGGCTCTTGATGCAACAGCATTGACAGACCTTGGCATAATTTGAAAGTTTTACGAGTGGTAGGCGGTGTGGTTCTCCCACACTCTTTGGGGCACAAGCACTCTTGGTTTAACGTGCGGTAAATTAGCGAACTATTTTACCAGAAGCAGTTTAACGGCAGCTTCGTTAGCCGGTGCTACCAGACCCGAATAGGTCAGATTGCGTTTTTGTTTAGTGGTTTTCTTGGTCAGGATGTGGCTTTTGTAGGCGTGTTTACGCTTGATTTTGCCGGTACCTGTGAAGTCGAAACGCTTCTTAGCGCCCGAGTTCGTTTTCATCTTTGGCATTCTACAAATGTTTTAAAAAAGTTAAACAGTCCGCAAAAATACGATTTATTCCGTAGAATAAAAAATTCTCTTCGGAAAAATTGTCTCTTTTTGGCAATGTTCTTGCAAAGAGGGTCCGATAGGTAGAATTCTGAAAATTTACGGTTTATGGAAAGTGTATTTAAACGTTGGTGGCTGCTGATGCTGGGCGGTCTGGTATTTTTGGTGTTGGGGTTCGTGTCGATTGCACATCCGATGGCGGCATTGCTCCCGGTAGTGATTTATATTGGGTTAGCTGCACTGGTCAGTGGGGTTCTTTCGTTGATTTTTGTCTTTTCGAACAGTGCGGCAACAGGACGGGGATGGAGATTGTTGGAAGGAATAGTCGATCTGTTGTTCGGTGTGTTGCTGTTGGCTCGTCCGTTGTTTTCGGCATCGCTGATACCGGTTCTTATCGGCATTTGGGTCTTTGTGCGCGGGTTGATGAACCTGATCGATGCGTGGAAGTGGAGACGCTCCCGTTCGCGCGACTGGAGCGGATATGCCGTAATTGGCGTGTTGTTGATGGTGTTTGGTTTCCTGATGGTGATCGATGAACGTTTCGGGCTGATTCCGGTGGCCTATCTGTTGGCAGCTATCTTCCTGTTCCTGGGCTTTGCGGGGTTGACCGTGGCATTCAAGATGCGCCGGATCAAAAAAGAGACGGTTGCATAGAAAAGGTGCGTGCGCAATAGAATCAAAGACATGTGAAAAGCCCGTCGTTGACATCAATTTTGTCACCGACGGGCTTTGTTTTTATGACAGGCTTCTTCTTAAAGAGACAATATGCCGCTTGGCGCCGGGGAGTGGTACGCTGTTGTTTACTTCTGCTTGCTTCTGTTTACTTCTGTTTGCTGTTTTCCCCTCCTGCTGTTCGCACGCAACTCTTCGGCTGGCACCGCTGATCCAGTATCTCTCCTTCTTCTCTATGCCTTTACTTGGGCCGGTTAGAGGGCTGCTGCGGGGCTGGTTGAGGAGCGCTCTTCTCCGGATTGGATGGCTGTGGTGCAGCAGTTGAGCCGGAATTTCGGTTCAGCAGTAACCGTACCGGACCGATCAGCCCTGCTTCGGGATCACCCTTGTAGAGGGAGGGGATGGTCTGGTAGTGGTTGGCCAGGGTGCTGTACACCAAGATCTCGATTCGGTTCTCTCCCGGATGCAGATAGGGGGTAATGTCGGCTTTAAAGGGGGAGTGGATCAAGATTCCGGCTGAATGGCCGTTGACCTTGATTTCACAGCTGGAGACCACACGTCCCAGATCGAGTTCCACGCCTCGTGCAATATCGTTTTCGGTCAGGTCGATGTTGCGTCGGTAGTACATGCCGCCAGAATAGTACAAGAGTGCACCGTTTTTGCTCCAATCGCCGGCCTCCATCAACCCGGTGCCGCAAATCAACCGTATCGGCTCCAGGAGAGTCGCTGCTCCGTCAAAGCCGGTTTCGGGGGTGATCAGCAGGGTAATATCGCTGGTGTGAGGCAGCGTAGTCGGCATCACGATACGGTACCGTCCCGCATCGTCCAGTTTTTCGATATTGGTTTTGGCTTCGATCTCCGTGCCGTTTACCCAGGCTTTGTCGAGGTCTCCGGCAATTTGCAGCTCGAGGGCCATCAGCCCCGGGGCGGTCTTGAACCGGTAAATGGTCTTTTGCGGACGTCCCTCCTGGGTCGAGAAGAGCAGATGTCCGTCCCATTTCATGCTGATGACCGGATCGTACGGGGTGTTTTCGTGGCGTGCACTATCGGCGAGCGGGAAGAGTACCGCAGCGCTGCGAGGCCTCAGATCGATCATCTTGTTGGGTTGTTGCGGATCGGGCCGGTCGGTGGTGTTGGTGAAGATCAGCAGCAACGTATGCCACCCTTTGTGCAGCCGAAGGAGTCGTCGAGTCTCTCTCTGCCCGTTGGCGGTACGTCCCGTAGTGATATCTTCGGATTGTATGGATGCGTCGTCGATATAGATGCTGTTGGGTTCGGTATCTCCGGTGAAGAGTACATATTCGCCATTTTCCGGTGCGTAGAAATGGGTCCGGAACAGCATGTTGCGGCTCTTGTCGAGAATCAGGAAGTTATTTTCGACCCGCCCTTTCAGACCGTGATAACCTTGCGATCCCGCAGCGTTTTCGACGCCATACTGCCACGAGTAGTTGTAGGGTTTCCACCCCTTCAGGGTGCCGTTGATAGCGGCAGCCGCCAGACCCTCCACCTTTTGGGTTGAGGTATCGATCAGTACCTCCATCGGGGTGCCGAATCCGTAGGTGGCTTCGGGCCAACTCTCGTCATTGAACGACGGTTGCATCCAGTTTTTGATCTTGCCGAGTGTCTTGAGCGGCATGTAGCGTACCCGTCGCACCTCGGGACCGATCATCTCCGGTGAGGCGGGGAGTCGGAAGTCGCCCCATTTGTTGTTCAAGGTTGGTACCAGTTCGACCTCCCAGTCTCCGGTAATCGGCAGCGTATCCTGAGCGACAGGAGCCTTTTTGGGCAGGGTGTCGAATGTAGGCTCTCCGGGTGAAAAGACAATCAGCGAGGAGCGTACATAGGGTGCATCGAGTCGGATGACGGTTCCCTGATCGGTCACTTTGGTTACCGGGAGGTCTTGGATCGAGCCATCTTCTGCGTTCCACAGTTCGGCTTTCCCGAAGCAGCGGAAGAGACATTCCGTGCCGGGTTTGACATGCATGACCATATAGATATCCCGATCGGGTGTACGGCGGTGCAACACATTTCCGCTGCCGTTGGCTGGTTTGAAGTCGGTGGTGATGGTCCGGCGAATCAGGGGAATCAGATTCCGGGTATCGTTGATATAGAGGCCCATTCCGCCTTGGGGATTTTTCTGAGCTTTGGCGGCGATGGTTTCGGTTTGGGAGGCATTCAAGCCGAAAATCTCTTTGACAATTTTGTCCACCTCCGGGTCGTTGGAGCCATTCAGATCGCTGGCCTCAGGCAGTTGGCCGACGGCAACGATAATGCCACCTCCCCGGTAGAAGTCACGGATTTTGAGCAACGTTTCGTATCGGAGCGCCCGAATGTCTTTAATGATCAGTATTTTGTAGCTTTCGCCGTTGAGGTTGAGTGTTTTGTTGTCTATGGCGCATTGAAGCAGCGAGCGGCTGTCGATAAAGTCGTAGTCGAGTCCGGCATTGCTCAGTGGCGTAACGTAGGAAAAGTCGTAGTTATGGTCGATCTTTTCGGGTGAAAAGACCTGCAGGGTTTCGGTGGGGTAGAGGATGGCGATGTCGCAGACGTGATACCCCTGGCTCAGCATGAAGCTGAGACGTTGGGTATATTCGAGCCACTTTTTCATGTGGGGCCAGTAGGGCATGCGGAAGTGGAAGCTGGGGGGAGCCCATTCCCACCAACCGCCGTGTGTTGAGTAGTAGAGACCATGCAGGCAGACCAGATTTCCTCCGGCCATGAAGTGTTGGTCGATCTGTTCGGTGAGCCATTCGGTTTTGCTTCCCCAACCCATGCTATGGAAGGCTTCGAGCCAAGTACGCGGACGGTTGTACAGATGGGCAATTGAGCTGGAGATTTTGGTTTGGATAAAGCTCGAACCCCGGGCCGGAGCGTCATTTCCGGGTGCGGTGTACCAGCTCATGGCCCGAAAATAGTCCAGGTACTGGAGAGGTTGCAGTCCACGTCCCAAGTTATCGCAGCCGTAGATCAGACCATGGGTTTCGTTCCAGTCGAATTGGGGTTTAAAGTAGCGCTCTTCGGCCAGTGTCATCACCACATCGCAATAATCCAGACGGATTTTGGCGGTGATGGCTCCGATGTCATATTTCAGTGCAGGCAGGTAGGGGCGAATGTCATATCCTTTCCGGGTCTGGAACTGTTCAGGCATATCGGCCGACCAGGAGAGAATGGTGAGCGGATATAAGAGTTCGTCTTGGAAAAAGTAGTTCATGCCGTTCCGACCTTTGGCATTCATGTTTTGTTCGAAACGGTTGAAATAGGCTTCGACCAGCTCTTTGCCGCTGTCGGGATGGAGCAGGTAGGCCGGCTGGGTGGTGGTCACGTAGAGGGTATAACGTTTGGCGTCGGTGGGTACGGACCAACTCAGCTTTCCATTTTCGATATAGGGGGCCAGGTCGATCGGTTTGTTGTTTCGATCATTTTGGGGCAATGCAACGACGCTGACTGTCGAGTCGGGCAGCTCCAGCGTAAAGAGTTCACCTCCGGAAACGGTGTGAGGTGTGATGTCGAGTTTACCGGGGTAGGTTTTGTATTTGGTGCGATTGAATACCTCGTCAGGGTAGTATCCATTCCCGTACCAGCCGAGGGTGTAGTCGTCCAGTCCCAATCCGAGGCCCCGTTCGGCGCAGGCTCCGGAGAACCAGTTCCAGAACTCCCACCAGGTATCGGAGAAGAGGTCCGGTTTTCCCGGGTCTGTTTTTCCGTAGAGGGCATATCCTTTTTTGTGGTCGATTGAATCGACTTCGGGGCTGCGGTGGATGTAGCTGGCTGAGAATCCGGATGTGGCGGATTTGGCCATGGTGTCGAGGATGTCGCTCATGCGCTCTCGGTTCAGCGAGTCGCCATTCAGCCAGAAGAAGGGAACATTCCCATAGCCTGCAGGAGGGTTGGCAAATTGGGTGGAGAGCTCCTCGCCGGTGATATTGGTCGGCCAGCCGTTAAAACGTTGTGTCTCTTGAGCTGAGGCAGTTGGTATTATACTGTAGGTAAGCAGGCATAATGCAAAGAATCGTATCGGTAGGGTTTTCATGATCAGGAACTTCGGATAGTCGTTCTGTTCAATGTGAGCAGACAAGAATAGTGCCTTAAATTTAGTAAAAATCTACGGAATGGGGGAGCTTGTAGTAGGGAATCTTTGGTAAATTATTCCTTGTAAATACACAAAAGAGCCATCCTTAGGGATGACTCTTTTGTGAAACGGTTGATAACGATGGAGATGTATTGTGCCACTTTACATGGTACATGTGGCGGCAGGGTTGGCAGCACCATGGGGCATCGTGATGGTCGGGAGATCCCCACTGCCCCAATTCTGATCGGGGATACCGAGCATCGTTGCCTTTCAGTTTTGGCGATACGATGGCTCGGGGACGGTATGTCTTATTTTGCGTTCAGCGGTCAAGGCAATTGTGGCTTGTTCTGCTGTTCGTCGTTTTCCTTCTGGCCCCTTGAGAAACGGTTACATACGGTGTGCCTTTGAACCGTATGGCCTTCCTGCGTTTGGAAGCGAAGGCTGATCTTTTATTAATTAGAGGGAAAGACAGCACTTTGCTACATACCTTTGGCATTAGTGCAATGCGGCTAAAAGCATCGTTCCACCCGCACCTGTTTAACCTCCACCGATCGAGGCTTGCAGTCCGCATTTCAGCCCGCTCGTTCTCAGCCTGGAACCCCAAGCACTCACTTGCGGAGGAAGAGGAGCGTTTAGGCGGAAACGCTTTTTCAACAGACAACAGACCCAATGCTATTCGACCTGCTTTTTTGCTATGGTATGGAGCACATAGATCTGGCCGACTGCTACATAACCTCCGTTGTTTATCGCTCGCAGCCTGAATCCCTGGACGCTCACTTGCAGAAGCTGGTCGTTTACTTGTGGGGAAACAGGTCTTTTAAATAAAAATGGCTTCCAACGGGACCCATGCTACTATCCAAGCTACTTCTTGGAGGTGGTATGGGTGTTTAGGTCAGTCCGCATGCTCCTCTCGATTCCTGTCGATCGAAGGCCCACAGCCGGGGTTCCTTAACGCTTACTCGCCGGCCCCGTCGTTTAGGCGGGAGTGGTTTCTCCCAATTTGGTCAGGATGGCATCCAGACGACGCAGGGTCTCTTCACGTCCCAGAATTTCGCACACCTCGAACATGCTTGGGCCGGAGCTTTGACCGATAATGGCCAGACGGAACGAGTTCATCACCTGTCCGGTCGGGTATTCGTGTGCTGCGATCCAATCCATAACACACTTTTCGGTACTTTCTTTGTCGAAATTTTCCTGAGCGGCCAACAGCTCACGCAGACCACGGATACGAGCCGGGTTCTCTCCTTTCCAGAATTTGGCAACAGCTTTGGCTTCGTACTCTTCGGGAGCGACGAAGAAGAAAGAGGTCAATCCCCAAAGATCGCTGACGAAGGTGGCACGCTCTTTCATCAGCCCCATGATCTTTTCGACCTTCTCTTCCGAAGCGGTTATCCCCTTTTCGTCCAAAACGGGTCGGAACAGTCCGGCCAACTCTTTGTCAGATTTGTGTTTGAGATATTGAGCGTTGAACCAGCGAGCCTTTTCAGGATTAAAGCGGGCTCCGCTCTTGCTGACACGCTCCAGCGAGAAGGCGGCAATCAACTCATCCATGGTGAAGAGTTCCTGTTCTGTTCCGGGATTCCACCCCAGCAGCGCCAACATGTTGATAAATGCTTCGGGGAAGTATCCGTCTTCGCGGTAACCGTGCGAAACCTCACCGTCGGGTGATACCCAACGCAGGGGAAATACCGGGAAGCCCATTTTGTCGCCGTCACGTTTGCTCAATTTGCCTTTTCCGGTAGGTTTCAGCAGCAGAGGCAGGTGGGCAAATTCGGGTTGAGAGTCGCTCCAGCCGAAGGCACGGTAAAGCAGGTAGTGCAGCGGCAGCGAGGGTAACCACTCCTCTCCACGGATCACGTGGGTGATCTCCATCAGGTGGTCATCCACAATGTTGGCCAGGTGATAGGTGGGCAGACTGTCCGCCGATTTATACAGCACTTTATCGTCCAGTGTGGAGGTGTTGACGGTAACATCGCCCCGGATCAGGTCGTGCATATGAACCTCTTCGTTTTCGGGCATTTTGAAACGAATGACCCATTGGTCTCCACGGTCGATCCGGCGTTTTACTTCCTCAGCGGGCAGGGCCAATGAGGTAGCCAGTTTTCCCCGCACTTCATAGTTGTAAGCAAAGGTTTTGCCTGCGGCCTCGGCCTCGGTACGGATCGCATTCAACTCTTCCGGGGTGTCGAATGCATAATAGGCGTATCCCCCTTCGACCAGTTGCAGGGCATATTTCAAATAGATCTCACGGCGTTCGCTTTGCCGATAGGGGGCGTGCGGACCACCTTCGTTGATTCCCTCGTCAATGGTGATTCCGCACCATTTGAGAGCCTCCAGGATGTAGGCTTCGGCACCGGGAACGAAACGGTGTGAGTCGGTGTCCTCGATACGCAGGATAAAATCGCCGCCGTGTTGGCGAGCAAACAGATAATTGTACAGCGCCGTACGAACGCCACCCATGTGCAGGGGGCCGGTCGGGCTGGGAGCAAAGCGTACTCTAACGCGTCTGTCCATAGTTTTCGTATAAGGTTTATTTGATTCTGTATTCGATGCGCATGGTGATGCGTGCTTTCTTGTTCCGGCTTGAGGGGTTGCATGAACCTCCTGGGCTCGATTTTGCTCCGGTGCGGGATTTAACGGTCATCCCTCCATCCGTCACTCAGCCCCATCTCGTACAAGTAAATAGCATTTTTTGTGGTCTGGTCTTGACGGTTACTGTCTTCTGCCTTCTGTCTTCTGTCCAGGTGAAATGTGATGCTATGGAGTGAGGCACCGTCGTCTATTCTTCTGGGGAGGCTCCGTTTGACCGGGCAATCTTTGCAAGGGCCGAATCGTGTAGGGATCAATCTTGGGCTGGCGATTCATTGCCGTTGCAGCCTTTTATCGTTTCCGTTGTCAAATTGGCCCCTTGTTCCGCCTCAATCAGCAAGAATCAGACGTTGAACAGGAAGTGCATGATGTCACCGTCCTGAACCACGTAATCTTTGCCTTCGATCGAGATTTTGCCCGCTTCACGACACGCCTTTTCGGATCCGAGCGAGACGTAATCGTCGTATTTGATCACCTCGGCCCGGATAAATCCCTTTTCGAAATCGGTGTGGATAATACCTGCAGCCTGAGGCGCTTTTGTTCCTTTGGTATAGGTCCAAGCACGGGTTTCATCGGGACCGGTGGTGAAATAGGTCTCCAGATTCAGCAGCTTGTAGGCCGAACGAATCAGACGGCTGACCCCTGATTCCTTTAAACCCACCTCTTCGAGGAACATCTGGCGCTCTTCGTAGGTCTCCAATTCAGCAATGTCGGCTTCAGTGGCAGCAGCGACAATCAGCAACTCGGCATGCTCCTCTTTGATCGCTTCCCGTACAGCATCTACGTAGGCGTTGCCGTTTACCGCACTCTTTTCATCGACATTGCAGACATAGAGAACCGGTTTGTCGGTCAACAGGTGCAGGTCACGTACCAGTTTACGATCCTCTTTGTCGAGTTCGACGGTACGGGCGCTTTTCCCCTGTTCGAGAACACTCTTGTACTGTTGGTAGATTTCAAACAGACGTTTGGCGCTTTTTTCACCGGTGACAGCCTGTTTCTGCACCTTGCCGATGCGGCTCTCGATGGTCTCGAGGTCTTTGAGTTGCAGCTCGGTATCGATAATCTCCTTGTCGCGTACCGGGTCGATCGAACCGTCCACGTGGGTAATATTGGGATTTTCGAAGCAGCGCAGCACATGGATGATGGCATCTGTTTCGCGGATATTGGCCAGGAACTTGTTGCCGAGTCCTTCGCCTCGTGAAGCGCCTTTGACCAGTCCGGCGATATCGACGATCTCGATGGTGGTCGGGATCACCTTTTTGGGGTTATCGATTTTGGCGAGGTTGATCAGTCGCTCATCGGGGACGGTGATCACCCCCACATTGGGTTCGATGGTACAGAACGGGAAGTTGGCCGCTTGGGCTTTCGCGTTCGATAAGGAGTTGAACAGCGTCGATTTACCGACATTGGGCAGTCCTACGATGCCACATTGTAAAGCCATATATTGGGATGTTAAGTTTTCAAACCACAAAGATAGGAAATTTCCATAAAATGGTTGGATTTTTAGTGTGCGTAACGTTGATTCGGAATCCAATTTGTAGGTCAGGTAAAGAGCGTGTTAAATTTTGTTCGGGATTTTTGGGAAACCTGTGGTGTATCAGTTTTTTACCTATTTTTGCACCCGTTGGATGAATCGGTGCGACAATTTGACCAATTGCAGACCGTTATTGAATAAAAAGAGTATTTCGATATGTTTTATCTATTCCGACAACATAGCCTTTGGGGGCAGCTTGGCCGAGGCCTTGTGATGGCCAGTCTGTTTTGGACGAGTGGCTGCGTGGATCAACGTTACGACATGACCGGTGATCTGGATTGGACGGTGGGGGTTGGTGGGCAGGAGCTGGCCATTCCGATCGGGCAGACCGAACGGATTACCCTGGAAAAGTTGATCGGGGCCAAAGACGACGAATTGAAGGTGATGCCCGATGGTACTTACGCCTTGTACAAGCAGGACTCTTTGGATATCGATGTCAAGGGGATTGATCACATAATGGTGAGGGTTGCTCCGTGTGCTTTGGCCGATATACGTCCCAATTTTTCAGTCAGTCAGCTGGAGCAGATCGGTCGGGTGATTGCCTCGGGTGGAACCGTTCCGGTCTCGGAACTGCCGGTTGTATCGATCTCCAGTTCAGGTATAATGACCAGCTCCGAGAAGATTCCGTCAGAGGTCAAACAGATCGATCGTTTGACTTTTCGGGAAGAGGTTCCGCTGCGACTCTCTTTTGCCGTCTCCGGGACGGGTGGGGCAATCAGGCGGATGCGTTTTGAGAATCTGAGAGTCACTTTTCCGGATTATGTGCAGTTGGCTTCTGGGGGAAACGAATTGATTGTCAATCAAGAGTTCGATGTTGCACAGGGGGCTGTAATCGATGCCGGTGTGGTGGCTTTGCAGTTTGATCCGGCCTTGCAGACCGATGGAGCGATCCATCTGGAGGATGAGGTGCGTATTGCCGGTAATTTGCGCATTACGGAATTGGGAACGGTGACAGACGATTGGGGAGCTATCGTGTTGAAACCGCTGTTGACGATTGGGGCGATGCAGGTGCAGTTGGTCGAGGGAGAGATTACCCCCACACTGCCGCAGGTGAGTGAGTTGTGGAGGTTGGACGATATGCCCGACTTTTTGCGGCAGGAGGGGACTGTGTTGGATGTGAATCCTTATATCGATCTGACCACCTCCAATCCGTTGGGGGTATCGATGAATTTTGCGGTGGAGTTGTTGCCTGTGGTGGACGACGAGCCCAACGAGACGGGCCGCAGTGATATTCGGTTCCAAATTTTGGGAACAGAGGTGCCGGGTGATGCGCGGGTAGCTCAGTTTCGGGTGGCAAGTGCTGAGCCCGAATTGCCTCAGGGTGTTACGTTTGTTGAGGCTGAGAATTTGTCGGCTTTGGTCCGAAGAGTCCCCACGGCCATCCATATCGGGGTGACGCCGTCCGTGGTCGCTGACCGGCGCCAGCTGTTTGATTTGAGTATTCCCTCCTATCGGATGGCATTGAAATATGCGTTGTATGTGCCGATGAGTTTTGGACCCCAACTGTCGATTCTCTATCGGGATACGATCGACAACCTGTTGAAGGATATCGGGGATTTTGTGGATAAGGTGCATGAACTGAAAGTGGAGGCGACGGTCGATAATACGGTGCCGATCGAATTGCAGGCTTCGGCTGTGGCGGTGGATCGGAATCTGCAGCCGTTGTCGGGCGTTGAGGTGTCGGCTCCGGGGGTGATTGCTCCGGGCCGGGGCGATGAACCGGTGGTCTCCACGTTTGATGTAGTGATTCGGGAGACGCAGGCGGGGGCTCTGGCACAGGTGGACGGCTTGATTCTGGAGATTCGGGCCAGCAATACCGCAGAGACATCCGGTATTGCGGCCACTCCGCAGCAATATGTGCAGCTTCGGATGAAGTTGCGGGTGCCGGGAGGCTTGACGGCAGATTTGGATAATATTTGATGGGAACGGTAGCAAAGATGACGATAGATCAAACCAAAATAGAAAAGCGATTGGGGTTGTGGTACGTGCGCAGAGTGCTGGTTGTGCTGGTTGCGCTGCACTTGGTTTCGGGTACGCTGTCGGCACAGACCCTGAATAACTCCTATTTCTTGGAGAGCATGCCGATGCGGCATCGGCTCAATCCAGCTTTGGTCAGTACGCGGGGATATGTCTCTTTCCCGGGCTTGGGCAATATCGGGGTGGGGACACAGTCGAATTTGGCGCTGACTACGCTGTTTTACCCGACCTCCAATGGGGGATTGACCACCTTTATGAATCCCGATATTGCGGCAGAGGCTTTTTTGGGCCGGATCAAAAATCGGAACCAGATCGATGCCGATGTAAATGTGACGTTGCTGTCGTCCGGATTTTATGCCTGGAACGGCTTCAATACGATAGACATTTCGGTGCGCTCGACCAGTGAGGTGAATCTGCCGGGCAGCCTGTTCCGGTTTATGAAATTGGGAATGGATAATCCGGCTGGCAATGTGTATCAGTTGCGGGACCTATCGGTCCAGACCGATAATTATGTGGAGATCGGGTTAGGGCATGCCCATCCGGTGAATGATCGCCTGGTTTTGGGCGGCAAGTTCAAGGTGCTCTTGGGGGCTGGAAGCGTCCGTACGCATATTGATCAGATGCGAGTCGAGATGTCGCAGGATCGTTGGGTGGTAGATGCGCAAGGGTATGCCGATGTGTCGGCTGCCGGAGTTTCGTTTGAGCAGAAGCCCGGAGGCGAGATCAATGGACTGCACTATGGCTCTCCCGGTGTGGCGGGATGGGGCTTGGCAGTTGATTTGGGCATGAGCTATGAGTTGGTTGAAGATCATTTGACCTTTTCGGCTGCGGTCAATGATTTGGGATTCCTCTCCTGGTCGCAGAATCTGCGGGGAACCTTGCAGAATAGTCCCTACTATTTTGACGGCTTTGACAATATTGTGGTGGATGATCCGCAAAATCCCTCTTCGTTCAAGGAGCAGTGGAACGGGCTCAAAGATGATCTGCGGGATCTGTTCCGTCTTTATGATACACCCGCGCCGGGCAATCTGATGAGAATGCTGCATCCGACGGTTCGGGTTGGGTTGGAGTATGCGATTCTCAATCGTAAGATATCGTTCGGTCTGCTTTCTACCACACGGTTTTATCAGCCGGGAGTCTGGACTGAAGGGATGTTGATGGCCAATTTCCGTCCTTGTCGTTGGTTTAATGTCACCTTTTCGGGGTCGGCGACCAATTACGGTTTGGGTTGGGGCTGGCTGTTGAATTTCTGTCCCAAAGGGGTTAATCTCTTTTTGGGGTCGGATTATATGATAACCCGAGTGACCCCGCAATGGATTCCGACCGGAAAGGCTTCGGCCAGTTTCTGTATGGGTCTCAATATTCCGATTGGCCGCCGTTATGTCGATTTCGAACCGGAGTATCGCTATTATCATTGATGGCAACAGCGTCACTTTGAAGGCTATCTCTACAATAAACCCGACGAGCAAAACTCTTCGGGTTTGTTGTGAATGGTTTGTTGTGGATGAAGAGGTAGGGTGGAGCAGCGTTGGGGGGGGGACGAATAGAATCCGATTGTCGCTGCTGACTCCGTGGGCGCTGGAGCTTTTTGTGGTTGGTGGTGCTTCTCGGACTTGCTGGGGCCTCTTCGTTTTGTTCGTAGGTGGTTTCTCGAAACGTGATACCGGAGGCGTCGTCCAATTAGAGAAGCGTAGCGTGGAGGGTGGAGCACCATAGCGTGGAGAGGTTGTGCATGTGCAGGCTGTTTCCCCGAACTTTTCGCTTTCACTCTTGCTTTATTGCGGAGGTTTCGCTGATCTCGTCTCCCCATCCGTTACGGTCTGGAGAAATGTATTCCTCCTCGATCTATTGGTCTATTGCTTTTTCTTCCTATTGTTCTTCCTCTTCTTTCCCGATTACCCCTCCTCCGTCCGATCGTATCTACTTTTTCATAGAGGTATTCAGATCTATTTCTTACTTTGTCTCTTCCGGTCCTGGTCTTGGGCTCGCGACAGCAAGGGCGATAGTTGTTGAGGTTATCTCTGTCTTCTCCCACTTCCGGCACTGTATTGCCACCCGCTCATTTGCGCCTCCACCCACTATTTCCTCACTTCAATGGGGCAGGCTCATTCAAAAAGCATCTGACGGCCTGCCAACGAACGTCTATTTGCTTACATCCGGCTCCCTCAAGAGGAAATAAGGTGTTGGACAAAGCTCCCGTACAAGGAAGATTAGCGTATTAGGCCATCTGGTTTTTCCGACGGCGGAAGGTGTAACGCAGGAAGAGAATCGTGACGGCCACGGTGATGACGCTGGCGATGGCGAATCCGCTCCAATAGGGCATCAGCAATCCTTCGGGTGCAATCAGGATATAGAGCGTTACGACGAGCGTCATAAAGATGGCCGGCAGCAGGGCGATCCAATAGTTCTTACGGTTCACGATCAAATAGGAGGTTACGGTCCATAGCGTAACGGCAGCCAGCATCTGGTTGATCCAGGCAAAATATTGCCAAATCACGCCGAAATTCATCAAGGTGATGGCAAATCCGACTACGAAGAGGGGAATGCTGATGTAGAGCCTTTTGCGAATGGATCGTTGTTCGATGTGCAGGAAATCGGCGGCGATCAGTCGAGCGCTACGGAAGGCGGAGTCGCCGCTGGTGATTGGGGCAACCACCACGCCGAGCAGTGCCAAGATGGCTCCTACCTTGCCCAAGGTGGTGCGGGTAATTTCGTTGACAGCCCAGGCTGCGTTGTCTCCGTGTGCGGCGAGGGTAGTGCCCAGTTCGGCAGGTCCGCCCCAGAAGGCCATTCCGACAGCGGCCCAGATCAGGGCGATCAGCGATTCGGCGATCATGGCCCCGAAGAAGACCGGTTTGCCCTGTTTTTCGTTGGTCAGGCAGCGGGCCATTAGAGGGGATTGGGTGGCATGGAAGCCGGAGATGGCTCCGCATGCGATGGTGATGAACAGTGTGGGGAAGATTGGGAATTCGGCGGCATCGCTTTTGAAATTACGCCAGTTGTCGGCACTCAGTTCCGGGATGGCATAGTCGTCGAAGAGTAGCACATAGAGAATTCCCAGCGCCATAAAGAAGAGAGCGGCACCGAAGATGGGATAGATACGTCCGATAATTTTGTCGATGGGGAGCAGGGTTGCCAAAATATAATAGATCAGGATGATCCAGATCCAGATAGATTTGCTCCAAGGGGTCATTCCTTCGAGGATACCGGCCGGGCCGACCAGGAACACCGCTCCCACCAGCACCATCAGCAGCAGGGTGATGATTCGCATCGATTGTTTCATGCCGTTTCCCAGATAGTGACCCACCAGTTCGGGGAGACTTTGGCCCTCTTTTGTCATCGAGATCATTCCTGAGACGTAGTCGTGGAGTCCACCGATCAGAATCCCTCCGAGTGTGATCCAGAGGAAGGCTACGGGGCCGTACATGGCTCCTAAAAGGGCACCGAAGATGGGGCCTAATCCGGCGATATTCAGCAGTTGGATCAGAAAGGTTTTCCATTGGGGCAACGGCAGGTAGTCCACGCCATCGTAGTGTGTTTTGGCAGGAGTGGGGTGGTTGGGATCGATTCCGATGACTCGTTCGAGGTACTTGCCGTAGAGAAAATAGGCGACGATCAACAGTATAAAACAGATCGAGAAGGTAACCATGGCGGTGGTATATTTCGAATATTTTTATTGAAAAGTTTTATTGTAAGCAGATAAGATGAATGTTCAAAGGCTCTTATGTTTTTATTATTTATGAACTGGTTGGATTGAGGATTCGGTGGGCCGTCAATAAAAATTTATAGCAGACCGATTTGGGTCAGGAAGAGTAGGGCGATGACCACCGGTACGACGAATTTGATCAGCAGTCGGATGACGGGGTAGCTCCACCGGTTGGTGGTCATGTGGTTGGTCAGTTCGTCTCGCAGCTTTTGGGGGGAGAAGAACCAGCCGGTAAAGATGACGATCAGCAGTCCCCCTAACGGCATCAGGATATTGGAGCTGAGGTGGTCGCAGGCGTCAAACAGGTTGGTGTGACCGATCAGCAGGGTTGAGCCGGTGCGTTGCGAGAGGGCGCAGAGCGAGCCGGTGCAGAGGATGGTAATCAGGACGCCGATAACGGCTTTGGGGCGGCTGATGTGCAGCTCTTCGGTCAGGTAGGCGGCGATCACTTCGAACATGGAGATTGAGGAGGTGATGGCGGCCAGAAACAGTAAAGTGAAGAAGATGATAGCGATGTAGTATCCGCCGGTCATTTGGGCGAAGATGTTGGGCAGGGTCAGGAAGACCAGTTCCGGGCCCGAAGTCGGGCTGATTCCGAACGAAAAGACGGCCGGGAAGGTGGCGATACCGGAGAGGATGGCGACCGTTACGTCGGAGATGGCGACAAATCCTCCGATTCGGGGCAGGTTTTCATCTTTGCGGATGTAGGAGCCGTAGGTGAGCATGCAGCCCAGCCCGAGACTCATCGAGAAGAAGGATTGCCCCATAGCTTGGAGCAGGGTTCCGGCGGTGATTTTGCTGAAATCGGGGCGTAACAGGAAGCTGACACCTTCGCGGGCTCCGGGGAGCATCAGCGAGTTGATGGCCAGGGCTGCCAGCAGCAGGATGAAGAGCGGCATAAAGATTTTGGTAAACCGTTCGATTCCCTTTTCGATGCCGGACCAGACGATAAAGGCGGTGGCGAACATAAAGATCCCCATCCACAGAATGGGGCGCCAGCCGCTATCGATGAAGGCGTTGAAGTTGGTTTGGATTTCGGCGGCAGTTTTACCGGCGAATTCGTTGCAGATGGACTCTTTGATAAATTCGAGCGCCCAACCGGCAATGACGCAATAGAACGAGAGCAGGATAAAGGCGCAGAAGATCCCCATGTACCCTACATATTTCCAAGGGGTTCCTGGGGCCAGTTTTTGAAAGGTACGTTTGGTGTTGCAGCGGGTACTTCGGCCGAGGCTGAACTCGGAGAGCATCAAGGGGATAGAGATCAGGCAGCTGCAGGCGATGTAGATCAGGATAAATGCGGCACCGCCATTTTCGCCGGCCACATAGGGGAATCGCCAGATATTTCCCAGACCGATTACCGATCCGCTCACGGCGGCATATACTCCGAAACGGCTGGTAAATGATCCTCTGTTGCTCATCTGTTTGGATTGGGTTGGTGTAGGGCAAAGACTGTATGGTCTGTGCCGTTGCGCTATCTCTCCGCGGGTGGAGACAGGACAGGGAACAATCGGCGAAAAACCAGTTTTTTTTCGTTTTCCTCTCCCTTTCTCTGTATCTTTGTCGAGATTTGAAACACAAATATATAAAAATCTTTCATATAACGTTTTGAATTGTTCGGAAATGTCCTGCACCTGTCCCCGCAAACTTGAACTGTTGGCCCCGGCGAAAAATTTCGAATCGGGGCGGGCGGCATTGCTGTGCGGGGCCGATGCGTTATATGTGGGGGCTCCCCGGTTTGGTGCACGGGCAGCGGCCGGAGTGTCTGTCGAAGAGATCGGACGCTTGTGTGAGTTGGCTCATCGGTTTGGGGCGCGTGTGTTCGTTACGATGAATACGCTGCTGTACGAACAGGAGCTGGCCGAAGCGGAGCGGATGGCTACCCGGATGTGGCAGGTCGGAGCTGATGCCGTGATTGTGCAGGATATGGCCTTTTTGCGGATGGATCTGCCTCCGATCGATCTGCATGCCTCTACGCAAATGTGTACCACCACCCCTGAACAGGTGCGTTTCCTGGCCGATGTCGGGTTTTCGCGCGTGGTGTTGGAGCGGGCCTTGACTTTGCAGGAGATTGAGCAGCTCTCCCGGGCAGCGGCTGTCGAGATCGAAGCCTTTATTCATGGGGCGCTTTGTGTTTCATACAGCGGCCGGTGTTATATGAGCCGGACGATGAGTGCCCGCAGCGGCAATCGGGGTGACTGCTCGCAGGCTTGCCGCCTGCCTTATGACCTGCTCGATGAACAGATGCAGCCGTTGGTGCGGAACCGTCACCTGCTCTCGTTGCAGGATATGAATGCCACTGAAAGGTTGGAGGCGATGATCGATGCCGGCGTGACCTCTTTCAAGATTGAGGGACGTCTCAAGGATGAGAACTATGTCCGTAATGTGGTTGGGTGGTATCGTCGCCGGATGGATGAGATCATTGCCCGGCGTCCGGATTTGTGTCGGGCCAGCGAAGGAGTTTCGACCTTTGAATTCGAACCCAATCCGGCCAAAAGTTTTTCGCGGGGTGGCATCTCCTATTTTTTGGATGGAGCACGCCGGGGGGTAGCCTCATTTGATACTCCGAAGGCCTTTGGTGAACCGTTGGGGCAAGTGCGAGCGGTACGTCGGGATAGTTTTCAGATACAGCGTGCGGCCGGGCAAGGTGTCCAATTGAGCGCTGGAGACGGGCTCTGTTTTGTGACGGCAGCGGGAGAACCCTCCGGGACCAACGTCAACCGGATTGAGGGGGATTGGATCTGGCCCAACCGCATGGAGGGGATTCGGCCGGGTGTAGAGCTCTATCGCAATTACGACCACCGTTATGTGACGGCTTTGAGTCGAAGCCGTTTGCGTCGGGCGGTGCCGACGACCGTTTCGGTTCGCGTGGCCGCCTCGGAGATGGAGTTGACCCTTTCGGATGGTACGTCGCAAGTTACTGTCTCCAGATTCGGCGATTTCGAGTTGGCTCAACAGCCCGATCGAGCGCTGGCTACCATACGCACACAGCTCTCCAAAACGGGGGAGACAATTTTCGATCTGACCGATGTGAAGTTTTTGGGCGGTGAGGTCCGTTTTGTGCCGGTTTCGGTGTTGAATGAGCTGCGTCGAGAGGCGTTCCAACAGCTCGATACCGAACGGTTGAAGCATTACCGCCGTCGGCAACGGCTGCCTGAAGATCAGAATGTACGTTTCCCGAAGACGGTTCTTGAGGGTGACGAGAATGTGGTCAATTCGTTGGCGGAGCGTTTTTATCGAGATCATGGGGTGACCCGTATTGAACCAGGTTACGATCTACGGGCTGACCTGAAGGGGGTGGATGTGATGCGCATGCGCTATTGTATTCGCCGAGAATTGGGGATGTGCCTGCGAGACAAACCTGCTTATACGGGGAAACTCTACTTGCGTCACGGAACCTTTTTGTACGAATTGCGTTTTGATTGTGCACGGTGCATGATGACGGTCCACTATTGTGGTTCGGCTCCCGAGCCCACACTGTCGCAGCAGAACTCTGAAGCACATCGACGCAATGGAGAATATTCAGGGACGGCGACCAACCTTCCGGGTCAACAAAATAGTCGGCAGAGAGGAGTGCGTGGTGCAACATCAGAGAGAGCTGTTGACCGATCGATAAAAAGAGGAGCAGGAACAGATTCTCATAAAAAAGCTGTTGAGCAGGTGGGGCGTAGGTCTGATTTCGGTGTTGAGGCTGCACGTACCCGTGTGACTCCGACTCGTCAGAACACGACGCAAAATCGTCGGCAACAGGGGCATCCTGCTTTCAAAACAAAAAAACGATAAAAATCAATCATGATGATAACTCCCGGATTAATGACACCCGAAGGGTGGAGCGATTACGAATTGGTCGATTGTGGAGGCTTCGAGAAGTTGGAGCGTTTCGGTCGTTATTTGGTGGCACGTCCCGAGCCGCAGGCGGTATGGAATAAATCTTTGGAAGACCGGGAGTGGTTGCGTCGGGCCGATGCCTATTTCCGGCGAGATCCACGGGGATCGGAACGCAGCGGCGACCGCGGGGAATGGACGCTACGGCCAGGGATGCCCCAGCAGTGGTGGATCGGTTATCGGATTGGATCGTCGGAGTTGAAGCTGCGGTTGGGGCTTACCTCATTCAAACATGTGGGTGTATTTCCGGAGCAGGCGGCCAATTGGGCTTTTATTGATGAGCAGGTGAGGCGGATTGCCCGTTTGGTGAGCCGGCAGGGTCGTACAGCAGATACTGCCAACCAGGCTGCTGCCGTGAGCGGGGTGCAGGTGTTGAATCTGTTTGCCTATACGGGAGGTGCGACGTTGGCTGCACGGGCCGCAGGGGCTGCAGTGACCCATGTAGATTCGGTCAAACCGGTGGTCACCTGGGCCCGCGAGAATATGGAGGCTTCGGGGCTGAATGGCGTGCGTTGGATTGTGGACGATGCGTTGAAGTTTGCCCGCCGGGAGGTGAAACGTGGAAGGAAATATCACGGAATCGTTCTCGATCCACCTGCTTACGGTCGGGGCCCTGAGGGCGAAAAGTGGATTTTGGAGGAGAACATCAACGAGTTGTTGCATTTGTGTGGTGAATTGTTGGAATCCCGCCACTCTTTTTTGGTGTTGAATCTCTATTCGATGGGATTGTCTGCTCTTTTGGCTCGTACAGCGGTCCGGCAGTGTGTCGGCGAGATGTCGGGCGAACAGTTCGGGGAGCTCTATTTCAACGATTCGTTTGGAAAGGCACTGCCGTTAGGGGTCTATTACCGTTGCTGGCGGGAGTAGGACCTAATGGCGGTTGGAGCTACAGAAGGCTGTGACCAGCCTACAATAGCGTGTCCCTGTTCAGTTTGTGTTAATCTATTGGGATCTATTGTTGGGCCCTGCTGCGACCACCTGCTCTCCCAAAAAATACTTTTCTGACAATCCCTTTCTACCAAGTCAGCAGCATAGATCTTTGAAGCCGTGCGAACATGGATGTATGGCTTATAGCAGGCTACCGAGGAAAAATAGCATGCAAAAGGGGAAAGTATTTTCTCTTTGGAGTAGTTGGTCAACCGTAGAAAGGCAGGGTAGGCGGTTGTGCTTGGTCCTGTAGGGATTGTTTAGTGCTGATGTTGTTTGCGGTAGCGCCAAAGCTGGTAGGAGTTGACGATATTTTGCCAGACGACATAAAATCCCGGAGCCACCGATGCAATCGGGTTGAGATAAGTTTGTGCCATCCAGATCGCAAGGATGGTATTTTTTTGTCCCAGGCCTTGCGTACCGGCCACTTTATCACGGAAGCGTCGGCCAATACGCCTTCCAACGAAGAATTGCAGGCAGCAAACCACTAAGGCTAACAGAGCTAAAGTAATCTCAGTCCAAAAGTCGGAGGAGTCTTGTCGGATCAGAAATGATACGGTATTGCCAGTTACCGTGGCCAATGCCACAGACCACATGTAGAAAGAGAGTTCCTGACGTTTTTTGATTTCGTGGTGGACACGGGGCAGGAAACGGCGCAGCAGCAGGGCCAATACGAACGGCAGAATCAGCAGGGGAATCATTTGTCGGCAGATGATACCGAATGATTCACCGAAGGGCATGGTGACATGTTCACCGATAAAAGAGAAGATGACCGGTGAAAAGACGGCTACGCAAAGGTTGCTGATTAGGCTGAAGGTGGCCAATGAAGCTACATTTCCTCCGAGCATACCGGTGATGACGGCTGCTGAGGTGGCAGTTGGGGCCAGCACGCAGATAAAGACTCCTTGAGCGATGATGGGATCATAGAGGCTTACGGCACCGTAAACGCACAATCCTCCGATAATCTGGATCAGAATTAAAATCCAGTGCAAGGGTTTGATTTTTAGTCTGCTGAGGGATATTTTGCAGTAAGGGACCAGCAGCATGCAGAAGATGAGGTAGGGGATAGCGGGTGCGAGTTTAGCGAAGAAGGAGTGGTAAATTCCGCCGGTTATCATTGCGATGGGGAGCATCCAGTTTTTGAATTGTTGCAGAATCTTTCCGGGAACGTTGTGTAAAGCCTCTACCATATCAACCTCATTTATACATTGGTCGCAAAATAACGGACTATCCGGCTGATTTCAAAATATTTTTATTTTAATGTGTTGTGATGGAACGGTTGTTCATGTCGAGGGGGGAAAAGGTGGAGGCTCATAGTTGGCGAGATAGAATGAAGGGGCGGTATGCTCCATGATGGTAGAAGCTCTTTGAGCCTTTCCTCATTTTATATTGCGTATGGGTGCAAATTTGCGGTTTGTTGAAGAGCCCGTATTCTCGATTCACACGAATGGTTGTTGTGCTTTGTGAGGAGGTAGGTCAATTTGTTGAAGGGAACCTCAGTCCGCACTGTGAGCATTTGGCGATATCAGTTGTGATACAAGGGTGCCATTGCTTACAAGATTGTAGTTAGCAGCAGAAACGAACGGTGGTAATATCGACACCTGAATAGAAAACGGTTCATAGTAATAAGTAAAATGTTACCAGGCGGTCGCAGGCATTGAAGGGGGTGACCTTCTCTGATCTGAAATGCTATTTTGCGTTGTGGATGCCGGCACCGAAGAGGGCGTAGTCGTATTTGATTGGATCTGCGGGGTCGAACTTTCGCAGGACGGCGGTTAGCTCTTCGACCGCTTTCCAGTCGTTCTGTTTGCGGAAGAGCAGCCCCAATTCGCGAGCCGTACGTGAGGAGTGCAGATCAAGCGGAATGTAGAGCGCCGAAGCGGGAATGTGCGGCCACAATCCGAAATCTACCCCACGGTCATCCCGACGAACCATCCAGCGCAGAAACATATTGAGCCGTTTGCAGCTGGCTCCTCGATCGATGGAGGCAAGGTGTTTTTCGGCCCGTGCAGCGTGTGGGGTTTGCCAAAAACGGCTCCGAAAACGTGATAAGACTTTGCGTAGATCACCACATGCCGCGTACTCCTGTTCAAAGAAACCTCCCAGTCCGGTGGTGAGCAGTGGTGTAGAAACCGACGGGTGGAAACCGCCGGGAAAATTGTCATGTGGATCGATATGAGAGTGTAGGCACAGGGCGTTTGCTGTCACCTCAGCAGACGATGTAGCGTCCGATAAAGTTTGGGATGGAGCTTGTGGCGCGGAAGGGGATGGGTTTTGCGATGGGGTGTCCGCACAAGAGACGGTCCCGGTAGCGAAAACAGGTCGGGCCAGTTGTTCCCCAGACGGTTCGGAATGCTCCGATTGGATGTTTGAGCTCTGCTGATGGATTTGGTCGATTTCGTGCGCAGGCGCAGGGTTGACGGAGTAGTCTGATAAATAAAATGGTCGCAAGGCCCGGACAAAATCGATGCAGTCGCTGTCGTTGAAGGTACGGTGTACGAAACCGACCAGGGCACTCCACTCCTGTTCCGATGCGTTGACAACAAAATCGTACGGTGCATGGTCCATTCGCTCCATCAGCCGATGGCCGTTGGAGACAATCATCGACCGCTTTCCCCAGGCGATGGTAGCGGCCAAGAAGGCGCTGATCTCAATATCTTCCCGGCGTGAATATTGGTGTGGAATGGCGATCGGATCATCGGGAATAAATTCCGGGCGGTCGTACCGATCCCACAGATAGTCGAGCAACTGGTGCAACTCTTCACCGGACGAGGGGGAAAAGTCGTCGGAAGAATAGGGTAATTTTGCTGGAGACATGGTTAGGGTCGAATCATGCCGTCGATCATGACGATCTCCCGGTCGGACATCCGGGCCAACTGTTCGTCGTGGGTGACGATCACGACGGTTTGACCCAAGGTATCCCGTAACGTGAAGAAAAGCTGGTGAATCTCTTCGCGGTTTTTGGAGTCGAGATTTCCCGAAGGCTCGTCGGCCAGCAGAACGGCCGGTGAGTTGATCAGTGCACGGGCAATGGCCACGCGTTGTTGTTCACCGCCGGAGAGTTCGGCCGGTTTGTGGTCGATGCGGTGTTCCATGCCGAGCATCTCGAGCAGTTCGCGTGCTTTGCGTTCGACCTCGTTGCGTTCACGTTTGGCGATATAGCCGGGAATGCAGACATTCTCAAAGGCGGTAAACTCCGGCAGCAGGTGGTGAAACTGGAATACAAAGCCGATCTTCGTGTTTCGGAATTTGGAGATCTGTTTGTCCGACAGCATCTGTACAGGGGTGCCGTCAATAATCACTTCGCCCGAAGTGGGACGGCTCAGAGTGCCCAAAATTTGCAGCAGGGTGGTTTTGCCGGCACCGCTCGGACCGACAATGGAGACCACCTCTCCTTTGTCAATATGCAGGTCGATGCCTTTGAGCACTTCGAGTTTGCCGAAACTTTTGTGAATATCTTTGGTGTCAATCATGGTGTGTACGTTATTTTCGGTGCGGTGTTACGGCTTCCGTGACAGTGCATCCTGCTGAGAAAGCGTGCGGCCCGGCATTCAAACGCATGAATGAGTGCGGGGTGCGTTGGGGCGATAGCCTGGCTGTCGAACAGTTGCCGTATCGGGGTGAAGTTACGAATTTTTGCGCAATTTCTCCCAAAGGCGGATCACCTGCGATGCCTCTCGGGTATCATGAACCCGCAGGATCGAGGCCCCTTGTCGTAAACACTCCCAATGCAGGGCGATGGTTCCCGTCAGCGCATCGGCCGGATCAGTATCCAGCGCTTTATAGATCATGCTTTTACGAGAAATTCCCGCCAGGATTGGGCAGCCCAGATCGGTCAGAGTGTGCAGATGGGCCAGTAGTTCGTAGTTCTGATCGAGTGTTTTGGCGAATCCGAATCCGGGATCGAGAATGACCTGTTTGACTCCGGCCCGATGGAGCAGCGCGATCCGTTTTTCCAGATAGGCATAGATCTCGGCCGTGATATCGCGATAGTGGGTCAATTGCTGCATGTTGTCGGGCATGCCACGCATGTGCATGACAATATAGGGGACGCCTAAACGGGCTGTTGTCTCGAACATCTTGGGATCGGCCTCTCCGCCGGTAATGTCGTTGATGATGCAGGGGCCGTAATCTCGGATAATCTGTTCCGCTACTGCGCTCCGGAAGGTATCTAACGAGACGGGGAGTTGGGGCGTTTCACGGCGGATCACCTCCAACGCTAAGGCCAATCGTCGGGTCTCCTCCTCCGGGGGAACGTCGTCAGCTCCGGGACGGGACGAATAACCGCCCACATCCAATAGGGCGGCACCCTCTGCGGCGGCTTGGCGAACCCGCTCCGCAATCGCATCGGCCGATGCGGTGCGGCTTCCGGCATAGAAGGAGTCCGGGGTGACGTTGACAATGGTCATCACCACGGGGGTGGTAAGATCAACGGTTTGTGAACCGACCCGGAGCTGTGTCGGGTAGGAGGTCATTGTCATTGGATAAAGCGTTTGTGCAGTTCGATAATCTGGGGGATGAGCAGCCGTTTTTCATCGGCTACCAGGATGTGGTCGGCACGGGCCATACGCTCCTGGTCGCTCATCTGTCGAGCCATGCGGGCACGGACCGCCACCTCGTCGCTATGGTCCCGCAGGCAGGTGCGTTGGATCCGCAACGCTTCGGGGGCGACAACGGCCACCGTTTCGTCCATATTGCGGTCCGCACCGGCTTCAAACAGAATGGCGCTCTCTTCGATCACATACGGTGCGGGTTGTTTTTGGGCCCATTGTTCAAAATCGGCTGCAACGGCCGGATGGACCAGTGCGTTGAGTTGGGCCAAACGTTCTGGATTATGGAACACGACGGAGGCTAAAAATGGGCGGTTGAGTTGTCCCTGCTGGTAGGCTTCCGGACCGAAGAGCTCTCGAATCTGTGCGGTCAGGTGGGGATCGCTGTTCATCAGCCGTTTGGCTTCGCGATCCGAATCGTATATGGCGGCTCCCAATAAAGCAAACACCCGGCAGACGGTACTTTTGCCACTCCCGATGCCGCCGGTTATTCCGATTTTTTTCATTTGTTGTGTTTGGGGTGTTCCACTTCGACAGGAGCCTCGACCGATTTGATCTTCAGATCGGTGATTTTGGCCGAGATGATATTTTGCAACGCAAAGGTAGAGATGTCGTATGCTCCGGGAACCAGGGCCGATGGGTTGACTGCAATGTTATCGGCAGAGAGGATGATGGTATTTTTCTTGGGTCTCCATTTGTGCAGGAGAATTTGGTAGCCGACCCCTTCGACATTGCATCGAACCGTATATTGGGTGCTGTCGATGCGTACCGGGACGGTGAGGTCGGTGGTGTAGGTATAGCTCAGTTTGGTGACATACCACAGCAGCAAAGACAATCCCAACAGCCCGATAAAGACAGGGTTACTGAATCTTCGGACGGTGGCTTTTGCATATATTAGGATTTTATGCATGGCGGATCGAACACTTTGACTGAAGCAAAGTAAATAAAATTTCATAAAAATAAAAAGCGCACGGTTATCGTGCGCTTTTGTTGATCGATGCTATTTTGAGACGATTTTATTTTTTTCGTCAACCTCGGTCTTTATTCCGAGCCTTACAAAGTTTTACTTATTTCCCGGTTCGGAACAGAGGTGAGCGTAGGTCTTTTGTCGTCTCAACAGCTATTGTCACCAATTATTTGGTTGCTTCGGCGTCGGCTTTCGGAGTGGCGGGCAGTGAATTTTTGTTTTTACCCTTTTCCGATGCATATTTTTTGTTCAGCCCTTCGAGCAGTACGGTGGTGATGTCCAGTTTCGGATCTGCATTGAAAATCGGACCAGAGGTCGTCGTGCTCAGAATGATGCCGTACTGGTGATCTTTGTTGAACTCTTTGAGGTACTCGGTGATGGAGTAGTGGATCTGATTGAGCATCACCTGTTCCTCTTCGGCCATCTCACCCATAACCTGATCCCGGTGGTTGACAAATGCCTGCTGCTGTTTGTTGAGGTTCTCTTCGATGGTCTGTGCCTGTGCACGGGTTACCAATCCGTTCTGAACCTTCTCCTGATAGTCACGAACATTGCGTTCCAGGGCACGACCTTTTGAGGTCAGTTCGGCATCGGCTTTCTGAGCCTTCTCCTCATAGGCGGCACGCATATCGGTGTACATGTCGTATTTGGTCAACAACGTGTCGAGGTTAAAATAAGCGACGCTGGCGCTTGCGGCGACAGTGACAGTATCTGCGCCCGAAACGGCAGGGGTATTTTCTTTTTGTCTGCGCAGCCGGCAGCGGCCAAAAGCGCAACGGCCGAGGCGGCCAACAGAATTTTTTTCATTTTGCGAAATAGCGGTTTAAAGGTTAATTATAACGCAAATATATAATAATTTTGTATTTGTTCATTACTTTTGTTTCAAAATCGGATTCACACCATGTATGATTATATCAAGGGCCAACTCGATCGGTTGACCCCTGCGGCTGCAGTCGTTGAGGCTGGAGGGGTGGGGTATTATATCAATATCTCGCTGCAGACCTTTTCGAGTATTGAGTCGGCCACCGAGGTCAAATTGTACACCCATTTTATTGTTCGAGAGGATGTGCAGGTACTTTATGGCTTTTATACCTTGGAGGAGCGTGAAGTATTTCGGGCTTTGATCGGTGTTTCGGGTGTGGGTGGCAATACGGCCCGGATGATCCTCTCCACCTTCTCTTCGGACGAGGTGCGTTCGATTATCGCCACCGGCCAGGCCGATGTTTTGAAAAGCGTAAAGGGGCTTGGCATCAAAACTGCACAGAAGATCATTGTCGAGTTGCGGGACAAATTGGGCGTTTCGACTGCGGGCGAACTGCCGCTGCCGGCCCGTGCTGCTGCCAGCGAAACCTATTCCGAAGCGCTCTCTGCGTTGGTGATGCTGGGCTTTACCAAACCGGCCTCCGAAAAGGTGCTGCGAGCACTGCTTAAGGAGCATCCCGAGGCCCATGTCGAGGAGCTGATTCGTATGGCTCTCAAACGGCTTTAGAAAATTGTTAGGGGAGAATGAACAAATTGTTAAACCCATTCTTACGGCTTGAACTTCCGTCAAAATGTTATAATTTTGCCCCCAAACTGAAACAATCAAAAAAGACTGTATGGACAGTATGTACTTAATCATCGTGGGCATTATGATGGTGTTGGCCATTGCCAGCTTGGTAGTGGGTGTCGCCAATGACGCGGTGAATTTCCTGAATTCGGCGTTGGGTTCGAAAGTGGCTCCACGTTATGTGATCATGACCGTTGCTTCGGTCGGTATCCTGATCGGTGCGATCACCTCAAGCGGTATGATGGAGGTGGCTCGTAGTGGGGTGTTCCATCCCGAAATGTTCACATTTGCCGATGTGATGATGCTATTCCTCTCGGTGATGTTCATGAATGTGATTTTGCTCGACGTATTCAATACGTTGGGTTTGCCTACCTCGACGACCGTGTCACTCGTATTTGGTCTGTTGGGTGCAGCCGTGAGCGTGTCGGTGTTTAAAATTGCCAACAGCGATCTCTACACGATTTCCGATTTGGCCTCGTATATCAACACGGGAAAGGCAATGGCGATCATCTCTGGAATTCTGTTGTCAGTGGCGATTGCGCTTGTGTGCGGTACGGTGGTCATGTATGTGACTCGTCTGATCTTTTCGTATCGCTATCAACGGAAAATTAAGTCAGTCGGCGCGATCTGGTGCGGTATTGCTGTCACAGCAATTTCTTACTTTGCAATCTTCAAAGGCCTGAAAGGATCATCTTTGATGGATCCGGACGTTATGGCTTGGATGGATACCCACATCATGACGTTGTTGCTTATACTGTTTGTGGGCTGGAGCATCATCATGGCAATCTTAGCCATGTGTAAGATCAATATCTTGAAAATTACGGTATTGGCCGGTACGCTTTCATTGGCATTGGCTTTTGCCGGTAATGATCTGGTGAACTTTATCGGTGTATTTGTAGCCGGTTTCGATTCGTACGAAAATGTAATGATCAACGGTTCGGGCGATGTCAATACACTGATGGGAAGTTTGAACGGTGCAGTTACCACTCATCCAGCCATTTTGGTCATTTCGGGAGGCATCATGGTGCTGACGCTTTGGTTCTCGAAAAAATCTCAGACGGTTTCGGATACTGAAATTAATCTGGCACGTCAGGATGCTGGTGCTGAGCGATTCGGATCTACTTCAGTGTCACGTGCCATGGTGCGTTGCGCTCTGAACTGTAATAAAACTTACGAAAAATATACGCCGAAACGCATTCAACGCTTTGTTGCCAGTCGGTTCGTGCCGGTTTATGTGCCGGAAGGTGCCAATAAAGCTCCTTTTGACTTGATCCGTGCAACGGTAAACTTGACGGTAGCGTCGATTTTGATCTCAATGGCAACTTCGTTGCAACTGCCGCTTTCGACCACCTACGTTACCTTCATGGTAGCTATGGGTTCATCTCTGGCAGACCGTGCTTGGGGACGTGAAAGTGCCGTTTATCGTATTACTGGTGTGTTGACAGTGATTGCCGGTTGGTTCCTGACTGCGTTGATCGCCTTTACGATCGCCTTCTTAGTGGCACTCGGGCTGATGTGGGGCGGAATGATCGCTGTAGTGATCTTTGCAGTGATTTGCGGCTACATGCTGATCCAGAGTTCGATTATCCACAACCGCAAAGTTAAGAAAGAGGCGGAACGTGAGGCCGAAGAGCAGGCGGATGCCCCGGAACAGACCGTTATTCAGCGTTGTGTTCGAGAGGTGGCTGAGACGATGTTGCAGGTGACGACGATTTATCGCCAAACGTTGATTGGCCTCTTTAACGAGGACCGTAAGCTGCTCAAGCAGATGGTGCGTGAATCGGAGGAGTTGTATCGGGTAGCTCACGAACGTAAGCATGAGATGTTGCCGACGCTGCTTAAACTGCAGGAGAACTACATTGAAACGGGACACTACTATGTGCAGGTTGTCGATTATATCAACGAGGTGACCAAAGCGCTGGTTCATATTACCCGGCCCAGTTTCGACCACATCAACAATAACCACGAGGGGTTGAGCAAGGAGCAGGTGGCTGATCTGGAGTTGGTGAATGAGAAGGTGGGTGAGATCTACCAGAAGATTAATATGATGTTGGAGAACAACGACTTCTCGCAACTCGAAGAGATTCTTCAGATGCGCGACAAGCTGTTCGATACGTTGGCCGCTGCGATCAAGAGCCAGATTAAACGGGTTAAGGCCAAGGCTTCGACCACGCGTAGCAGCATCTTGTATTTGACGATCATCAACGAGACCAAGACGATGGTGCTGCAGACCCGTAATTTGTTGAAATCACAACGTTACTTTATCACGGGAGATTGATCATGCGACGGAACGATCGCCAGCGGAGATCTGTTGGAGAGGTCTTCTAAGGGTGCCTGCCACCCATATAAGCTATAACCGAAAGAGGGATTGACTGGGGTCGATCCCTCTTTTGTTGCATTTGAGAAAAAAGAGCTTGGCGGTACAATATTTCAGCCGTGAAAGAGTTTTATATGGTGTAGCGTTCTTTTGCTTTTGGACAAAAAAATATACTTTTGTAAGCTATAGACATTGCTACCATGAATGTAACCAAGTGGCGTTTTTTGACCTTGCTGATGACGACGATGCTGTTCGCTGTGGGGTGTTCTCAGGAGGACGATACCGAAGAGACTTCACAACGTACCTCTATTGAGAATTATCTTCGAGGACAGCAGTATCCCTATACGGAGGTATCGGGAGTGTATCGTTATGTGGCCAATGCGGATCGAGCCGATTATGCGACGTCTCCGATCTTGGAGGCCTCGGGAACGGCGATTATCGATTTTGCGGTCTATTCGTTTGCGACGGGTCCGGGCCAGCTCTACTACACCAACCGCAAAGAGTTGGTCGATGAGGAGTATCTGGCAGATTTGGAACAGTATTGGCCCTTTACTTCGCAGGAGGTTTCGTTGGGCGATTCCCGTCTGTTGAAGGGGGTGAGAATTGGATTGGCCGGATGTCATGAAGGGGATTCGGTACAACTCTATTTGGTGTCATCGCTGGGTTACGGAAAAAAGCCGTGGGGCGTTGTCCCTGCCAATACGCCGCTGCTGTGGGATATTGTTGTGAAACAGGTTGTTAAATAATCCATATGAGAAAAGAAATTTTCGCTTGCGCTGCTGCTATGGGGATTGCTCTGATGGTCACATCTTGCGCCAAACAGGAGGAAGATCCTATTGAGGATCAGCGTCTACGCTCTTTCGATGCTTGGGTCGAGAAGAATGCCCCCAATGCTCAAAAAATTGATGGCGGAGTTTACATCGAGAAATTGTATTCATCGACGCAGCCCGGAGCTTTAACGCCAACCGCTAGTAATAGCAGTACAGCTGAGGATGAGTGGGTGATGATCAACTATACGGGTCGGGAGATGACGACGGGTAATGTGTTTGTGACCCGTGATCCGGAGATTGCCAAGCATCAAGGTACTTTTACGTACTATACCCATTATATCCCGGACTATGTTCCATATACCCCTTACAATAGTTTGTATTATTCCTCCAATATGGATCTGATTGCGGGCAATTTTTTAGCACTTGGTCAGATGAAAGAGGGGGATATATATCGCGTGTATATACCGTCATCTTTGGCTTATAGCTCTTCAGGTTTCAGTTATGATGGATCTGGTTTTGAGGGGCAAAATGCTTTAGGCGAGAATCTGCCGGTTATCATGGATTTGGAGCTGGTCAAAGTGATTAAGGATCCCAGTAAATATGAGGCTTCGTTGGTGCAAAACTATGCAGTTTCCCAGATGGGTTTGAACCTTTCGGATACGGTACGTACCAATCTCTATTGTAAACATATTTCATACGGTAAAGAGACTCAGGATACCGTTAAGGATGGTGAAACAGTGTCTGTTTATTATGTGGGCCGTTTTATGGATGGCTTTGTCTTTGATACCAATATCGAAGATACAGCCAAAAAACATAATTTGGCTCAATACTATGATGATACGCACTACGATGCGTTGAGTGTAGAGATCGGTGCTTCGGAGGAGACGGATGATGGTACGACGTCAGAAAATGCCGTTGTAGTGGGTATGGATGCAGCATTGGCATCGATGCTTTATGGTGAATCAGCTCAGATTATTTTTACCTCGACTTACGGTTATGGTTCATCGGGGCAATTTCCGACCTATTCCACATCATCATCGAGCAGTAGCAGTACAGTGGTAGCATCAACCGTTATACCGCCATATACTCCACTTATATTCGATGTAATGATTGCGCCGAAATATGGTGATGGAACCAAACAGTTTCCTTATACTTTCCATGCAGTTACAGAACGTTTGGGAGAAGTTGATGGTGTTTGGGTAGAAGGTTATGTGGCAGGTGTTGCCTTGGGCGATGATTACACTACTTTATGTGATACGTTGACTACTATTGTTGAATCTGGAGTGAAGACGAACTTGATGCTGAGTGATAAAACTTATCAGGTGAAGCCTGAAGAGTGTTTTACGGTTAAACTTCCTGAAGGTGCGATTATGGATGCGTTGAACGTTCCGGATAACGAAGGTAAGGTCTTCCGTCAAAAGGTAAAATTATATGGCAATCTGCGTAAATATCTCGGTACTTACGGTATAGTCGATATTACGGACTACGCTATTGAATAATTGAAAGAGTAAGGTTAGTATACAGAGGTGGAAAGGGTTTCCGCCTCTGTTTTTTTGTATTGAAAAAGACATCCTGCGCTCCCTTAAGAACCATGTGGCTATGGTCTACGGTTACATGCCTTGTTAGGTGACTTGACGCCCCTGGTAACTCTTTTACGACCAAAAGTTAATGAAGATGCGACTTTATGAAAATTCAGTGGGGCAGCGGTCTGGCTGTGTCTGTGTAAATAGAAATTTAAGGCGAAATTGTGTACCTTGCTAAGCGAAATTTTCCGGTCAGCCTTTTATGGATGCTCGTGGAGTAAGTAGGCGGAGCGGTGTTACAAAATTCTTGTGGCACAGTTGGACCAGAAGTGTGGTGGTATGAATTGAGATTATGGCGAATCCTTACTTTTCATTCAAACAGTTTACCGTTTGGCAGGAGCATGCGGCTATGCGGGTGGGGACTGATGGCGTGCTGTTGGGGGCATGGTGTGATTTGTCGTTGGATGAAGCGCAGTTGAGAGCGCAAGAGCACGAAGAGATTAGTCGGTCCGGTCGGGTGTTGGATATTGGGAGCGGAACCGGGGTGATCGCCTTGATGGTGGCTCAACGGGCCCCTTATATGCAGATCGATGCCATTGAGCCCGACCCGGGCAGCTGTGAAGACGCTCTGCGGAATTTTGCGGAATCGCCTTGGTCCGATCGGTTGCAACTGTATCGGATGACTCTGCAGGAGTATGTGGCCGATCAGGCCGGAAAGGTGCAATATGATTGCATAGTGTCCAATCCTCCCTATTTTGTCGATTCGTTGAAGGCCCCCGATCCGGCACGCAATGCAGTCCGACATGCCGTTTCGTTGCCGTTCGAGGAGCTGTTGGACGGAGTGCGGGCCTTGCTGGCAGAGACCGGACGTTTTGCGGTTATTTTGCCGGTGACTGAGGGCGGCCTGTTGGAGCGATTGGCTTTGGTGCGGGGTTTGCATTGCGTACGGAAATGTCTTGTGCAGACCAAACCGGACGTGCCTCCCAAACGGATCATGATGGAGTTCAGGCGTCAATGGATGCCCCTACAAAGTGATCTGCTGACTATGGAGACCGACCGGCAACAGGAGTTTACGGAGGCGTATCGGAGGTTGACCGGTGATTTTTACCTGAAATTCTGATTAAGTGTTTCAAAATTTAATTAGCTTTGTTATTGAGTTTTGGCTCATCAATTACAAGTACATTATAAATTGTTATCATATGAAACAGATTTTGATTCCATTGTGCCTGTTGGCGGTGACGGCAGTCGGCGTGCAGGCTCAGGTGAAGGCTACCAAAGGGGTAGTGGTGGGCAGCAGCAATTCCGTGGTGTATGCTTTGCCCCGTACCACGCTGAAGGTGACCGTTGTGGTTGAAAAAGAGAGTATCCGCAAAGGCCCTTATGCCCGTTATGCTCAGAAATATCTGGGGGTGATGGCGCCGCTGGCCGATAAGGATATCTATACGATTGTGAGCGGAAAGATCGGTTATGCACAGGAGGCCGATCCCAATGAAGTTTACACGTTGGAGAATCCCGACAGAAGTCCGATGCAGCTTTATACCCCCTCAGTTGAGGGATTCTTGGCGGCTCCGCTGGACGGTGCAGCCCCGATGCCATCGGCTTTTAAACCTGCTGTACCCGCAGGCCCTAAAGCAATGGATAAAGGTAAAATAAAAGTGTTGTCGCAGATCGATAGTGATACGAGCTTTGTTAAAGTACAGGTGGATCGTCGCAGCACGGTTGAACAGAGTCCCGAATCGGCGGCTCGTGATGCAGCCAACACGATTTTTACGATTCGCAAGAACCGCATGGAGTTGATCAGCGGCAATGCCGGTGAAAACGTGTTTGGTCAGGGTCTCAAAGCTGCGCTGGATGAGCTGAACCGTTTGGAGGAGGAGTATTTGGCACTCTTCCTGGGCAAACAGTTCAAACAGACCATTGTTCGGGAATATGACGTGGTGCCGGAGGCTGGCAAAACGTCGGCTGTCGTATGTCGTTTCACTGAATTCGGCGGGTTGTTGCCCTCGTCGGATCTTTCGGGACGTCCGATTCTGGTGGAGATGACCCCTGAGATGAAGGTTCAGGGCGGTTCAATGGGTGAAAGCAAGGGCAAAAATACGATC
This sequence comes from uncultured Alistipes sp., assembly GCA_900545315.1. Lineage (GTDB taxonomy): Bacteria > Bacteroidota > Bacteroidia > Bacteroidales > Rikenellaceae > Alistipes_A. The sequence goes on along the minus strand of UQYM01000010.1, from coordinate 17,610 downwards.
TACTATCGTGTGGCAGATATTGCCAATTGCCGCCTGTTGGATGGTAATCGTGAGCTGGCCCAGAGTCGCGTACCGGTTTATCAGTTTGGCGAGGTGATCCAGGTGCCGGTTCCGGTAGTAAAATAGTTAACTGGTAATCTGTAAGAATATGGATAATACGGCTTTGATGCTTCAGCTTTTGAAGCGTCTCAAGGTCGAGATGAACGGTGCGGTAACCGGAGCCATGCAGGAGCGGGGCATTGTCTATCCGCTCAATTATGGGGTTTCGGTGCCGACCATTCGTGACATTGCAAGAGAGTATGGTCCCAACCACTCTCTTGCACTGCTTTTGTATCAGCAGCAGGTGCGTGAGCTGAAGTTGGCAGCGCTGTTTGTTGAGGATCCGGCCTGCGTAACTGCAGAGCAGGTGGAGCAGTGGAGCCGGGATTTCACCAATCCGGAGATTGTCGAACTGACGGTGATGTATCTCTTCTCGCGTACAACAGCAGCTGTGGAGAAAATTTCGGATTGGTTGGCCTCCAATGAGCTCTATTTGCGGTATGCAGGGCTGTTGATGTTGTTGCGTGTGGCATGCGGTCCGTTGTGTGATGAGGCCCGAACCAAGAGCTTGTTGCATGAGACTGATCAGATGTTGTCGGAACATGAGCCCGAACCATTGCTGATTCGCGGAGCCGTCAACGCATTTAGCCGGTGTGCCATGCTGTCGGAGGGGGTGCAACGTGTGGTGACCGACATCGCAAAACGATATGCAGACTCCCAATTGCCCCAGTTGCAGGAACTCTCATCGGAAGTAATGAGTATGCTGCCAGAGGAGTAGGGAACTGCCTTCTGGAGAGGGCTGACATTTCGGAGAAAAACTCAGCAGAGCCCATTCCTGCCATACGGTATAAATCAATAAAAGAGCGAACCAAAAGGTTATTATCGTTTGGTTCGCTCTTTTGTTGTGTTTGTATCTTCAGGGAATAGAGCCAATCAATATCAGCTTAGTGTTATGTACCCGGAGTGTTCCCCAGTGTCCCCTGATATGGTGGTTGTAGAATCTCTGCAGGCTTTTTTGTGATTGGAGTGATCCCAGGGTGCCAATACGGCTGACAATGAGATGCTATGCTGAAGACACCCGTATTGCAGAATAGACGGCTTATGGGATGCCGACTATTTGGGCCTGTGTTCTTATGATTCAGCATTTTATACCGCATTCTTTGAATGGGATCTCTCTATCGGATAGGGCACCTTACAGTCAACCTAACGTCCGAAGACGATACCGATGGTCAAGTTAATGGCATTGAGGCTCTCTCTCTGATCCAGATCGTAGGTCCGGCCGTCGGCTTTAAGGGTGCCGATCGTGGCGGTTGCGACACTCAGGTTGAACATCAGGGCGGCAGCTTTACCGAGACCGATCTCATAGCCGATCTCTGTGGTGGAGCCGAATGATGCTCCGGTCGCTGTATTGAGTTTTGAGGTCCAGAGCTGTCCCTTATAGGTGGTGTATCCAAGGCCCACTCCGAGAATCAAAGCACTGTTTTTGGTGCGGTTATAGACTCGAATGAGCAGTTTTGGTCCCACAATCCAACTGCTAACATCCGCTTCGCTATACTTTCTGTAATTGGCAAAGACTCCTAATCCTATATAATCGCTGAAGAACCCGGCCAGATCACCATTGATGGTAAATCCATGGCGGTAGCTGCTGGGGACGCCCTCGGCCAGTTTGCCTAAACGGGCGCTGTAACCGCCCGATATGGCGAATCGTACACCATCTTCCGCACGTTTCTTTTTCTTTTGAGGGGTAAGGTTCGTTTGTGGCGTGTCAAGAGGGGTGACAGCAAGGTTCCCATTTGCGAAGTATCCGGGTATGATGGTTTGGATGGTGTCTTTGGCAACGTATGAACTGATCTTAGTTCTATCCGGTTGCAGTGTTGAAATGAAAATTTGCTGGTCGGTTTGTGATAGAATCTTGCACCGTATGGTGTCGCCTTTGGCCGTAACGAGTAGATCTTGTCCCAAACTGGTGGAGCATAGCCCTAAAGCAAAGGCAATGAGTAGTAGTTTTTTCATAGGTTTGTAGTTTTAGGGATGAATGTTCAGGCTATTGTTGTGGTGTGTTTGGGGTAGGTGTTGCTTCCGATGCAGTTTGCTGGATCGCTGCGATTTCGGCTTTGGCAACCTCCGGATCGACAACCTCCAGAGTCGGCCTTCCGACCAAAACACCAAGGTTGACCCCACAACGAATGTAATAGTGGTATCCCGGTTGCAGGTTTAGGGTGACACTGGACCTGCTCTCGGTGGCAGCAGAGAGGGTCGTTACGCCTGTGGCCGGGAGAACAATGGTTTCGATCCAGTTGTTGCCGGATCGGGTCAGAATAGAGTCGTTGATGGTGATATCGTAATAGAGTGCTGCACCCCACGCCGCTTTGCGGAAAAGATGTAGGACACACTTCCCCTGGCGGTAATAGGTGCTGTCGAACAGTAATGAGGACGCAATTGCTATCGGGGGGTCGATCTGATAGATATCGGCTTCGATTCGGTGACAACTGCTGCCAAATGTGCTTGGTGCTTTGTGTTTGGTGATTTTGATCAGATTTCCGCCCACTTTGGCCGCCTCTTCCCGTGCCAATCGCAGGGTTGTGTCCAGATTGCCGGTTTTGGCAAAACCGTTGTCCCCGATTTTTAGGGATCCGATCCATACGGCTTCATGCTGTACGCTGTCGTTGAGTGACAGCACCTGTACTGAAGAGGCTGCAAGAGGTTCTGATTGTGCGATAGGTTGGCTGACGTGCATTCGGACACGTTGGGAACAGGAGTAACCCAAAATTACTCCTAAAAGCAGCATCCAGGAGAAATTTTTCAAAATAAAATTCATTTAGATAGTATGTTGGGTGTAATGGTAGCGGTGTTTCTGGTCGGATACTTCTGTGTCGCCATGGAACACAAATTGGAGGTGAACAAAGCGGCAACGGCGTTGTTGACCGGAGGAATTCTTTGGGCCTTGTACATTGTTACGTCGCCGTTGGTAGTGCCTCAAATGGATGGTGAGGCGTTCAATGAGTTTCTGGTTAATAATCCCAGTCTGGCAGGCCTGCCTTTGGTCGAACAGTGTGTACGTTTCATCTCCGGAGTACAAATCGTAGATCATTTGGGGGAAATTTCTGAAACCCTCTTCTTCCTGATCGGAGCTATGACCATTGTCGAGTTGATCGATGTTCACGGGGGCTTTTCGATTATTACCAATCGAATTGCGACCCGGAATAAACGGTCCTTGTTATGGCTGATTGCACTGTTGACCTTCTTCATGTCGGCTGTGCTGGATAACATGACTACAGCCATCGTGATGGTGATGTTGATCCGTAGAATCATCCCTGCGCAAAAGGACAGATGGCTTTTTGCCAGTATCATCATCATCGCAGCAAACAGTGGTGGAGCCTGGTCTCCGATCGGTGATGTAACTACCATTATGTTGTGGGTTAAGGGGAATGTGACCTCTCTACCATTGGTTGAGTCGCTGTTGTTGCCGAGCTTGGTATCGACTTTGGTCCCGGTATTGATTGCTTCGCGCATGATGCACGGAACTATTGCATCCGATGGATCGGAAGATAAAGCGATGTCAAACGTCGAGCAGGTGTTGACCCCCGGTGAGCGGATGACCATGCTGATCTTGGGTATTGCCTGCCTGTTGTTTGTGCCCGTTTTCAAATCGTTGACCAGTCTGCCTCCGTTTATGGGCATCATGCTGGCGTTGGGCATCATGTGGGTCTATACTGAACTGTTGTACCGCAAAAAAGTCGATATTGCTGAGTGTGATAAGCATCGTGTAACCAAGGTGATCCGTCACATCGATATTCCGACGATCCTCTTCTTCCTCGGTATTCTGCTGGCTGTGGCTGCACTGCAATCGACCGGTATCCTGAATTCCGCCGCCCAATTCCTCAATGAAAAACTGCACAACATCTATCTGATCAATGTGATTATCGGTTTCATGTCGTCGATTGTCGACAATGTGCCGTTGGTTGCTGGAGCGATGGGTATGTATCCGATTGTCGATCCTGCAACGGTCGGTTCATTAGCCGATCCCGATTTCATGCAGCACTTCGTGCAGGATGGTCCCTTCTGGCTCTTCCTTGCTTATTGCGCCGGTGTGGGTGGAAGTTTGCTGATTATCGGTTCTGCTGCCGGTGTAGTGGTTATGGGTCTCGAAAAGATCAATTTCGCTTGGTATATGAAGCACATTACGTTGATGGCTTTAGCCGGTTATTTGGCTGGTGCGGCTGTCTTCGTATTCATCGAGTGGCTTAAGTTGGGCGCAGCGTTGTAGCGCCCAACGCCACTGAGCGAATCAATCGATAGTAGCAACGACTCATTCTCCCTGCGTTCGATCTTGTTGGGAGCTGCTCTTGAGATGAAAAGCGCTACTTAAAACTTAAGAGCTGGAAAGTGCCGTTCGAGGCGAGGCTGCAAATACAAAGAGGCGCCCCGGAGAATCTCTCCGGGGCGCCTCTTGTTTTATGCTATGTGAATCGTCTGTTTTTCGTTGTTTGCCAATTGGTCGGATGGATGAATCGATGCCGGTCGCTATCGCTCACCACCTTGTCACCATCGCGAGTTGAGGGGTAGGCCTTGCAGCATTGACAAGCCTTGCAGCCTTATGATTGCGAAAGGCCGGTAGGGCGATTGGACTTGAAAGGGCTTTTTAGCCTGCTTGCTCCAGAACGCTGTTCTGCCTACTTGTGGCTAATCCCAGCTTCCTGATAGCGATTTCCCAATTCCTGATTCCCAATTCTCTGTCCTCAGGCTTTTATTCCCCTCCCGCACTTTTATTCTCCACCTCGGTCCAAAGAACCTTATTCAGCTATGTGGAAACCTCAGCACAGGTGCGCAGCCCCCAGAATGCTGAATGGCGAGGAGAGGTTAAAACAGGGCCGAGACCTTGTCGATCACCTCGTTGGGGTCGGGATCGAAATCGAATACCAGGGAGGGTTTCAGGTAGTGCAGCTGTTTGCCCTCTTGGCAATGTTGTTCGCCGCCGCCGGTGACGTTCAGCATCACGATCTTTTCGGGATCAACTTCGCCGGCCTTGATAGCGTTGATCAGCGAGGCAAGTGCAATACCCGGGGCAGAGTAGATATCGACCCCTTCGGTCTCTTTGAACAGTTTTTTCGCTGCACGGGCCTCTTCGTTGGTTGCAGCCAGAATATCTCCATCGGTATCGATCAGGGCGTCGTACAGGCCACCGCCGGTCGAGTAGGGCGGTTTACGGTTCGACAGCACTTTGGCATCGATCGATTCGGCATCGATACGGGCCTGATCCACATCATAGGGCAGCAGCGCCCGGGACTTGGCTTTCCAGGCCTTGTACATCGGAACGAACGGCAGGTTTTGCGATACCATCAGCTTCATCTTGTGGGAGCCGAAACGGCCATCTTCGATCAGACGCAGGTTGGCTTCCCAGGCTGCAATGGCTCCGGTGCCGCTACCGATTGCTTGGAAGTAGTAGTCGGGGATACGGCCGATAAAGGTGGTTGCCGACAAAACCGTAGTGGCCATACCATCACGGCGGGCAATGTTTTTGGCGCCACCTTCGGCCAGGAATTTATCCGATTTGAGGACCAAATTGCTTAGATGAATAGCATCGAAATAGTCGCCGCCTTTGCGGGCTGCGATCAATTTGACGCAGTCGTTGAGCGGAGCATCGAACCACAGGGCATCGAGGTTGTCTTCGGGTACGCTCAGCAGCAGGGGAATGTTGTTATCCGAGCAGACCTGTGCGAAGGCACGGGCGGTATTACCGGCCGAAGCTACCACCAAAATTTTGTGTTCATGGTCTGCCCGCAGACGAGCGCAAACCGAGTAGGCTTCGGTCTCTTTGAACGAGCAGGTGCGCATGTTGGCACCGATCTTGGGGTAGTAGCCGTTAAAGGTAATGTAGAGGTTTTTGAGCCCGAGGGCTTTGGCCAGTTTTTCGCTTTTGTAAGTTACGGGAGCGCACGACCCCTTCAACATGCGACCTACGGGCAGCCAGTCGGCGAAACGGTAGATACCCATCTCTTCAGGGCCGATCTCGATTTGACGCTGGGCGTAGCGGGCGCGAATCAATGAGGGTTCGCCGCCTTGAGGATCGTCCAGAAGCCAGCCGGTATCTTCGAATGTGCGGCCGGTGGTGACATTTTGCAGTGTGTACTTCGTAGCGCTGAAATTTTTCATTATCTTAGTACAAATGAATTCGTTTTGACGTATTTAAAGCAGAACAAATTTAGCATAAATTTTGGGGTTTTGGCCGCTTTGGCCGGAGAAAGACCATGACCCAGTGTAAAATACGTCTTTATACTTATTCGGGTTTCCGGTCCATTTTTGCAGGTGTGAGAAACGTGTAGCAAGGGCTTCCGGGCATGTAGCAGAGTTGGTATGCAAGGGCAACGAGGTTTAAAAGGGTTTTGTGAGGCTGCAGGTGGAGAGGAAAACGGAATAAGGTTTCAAGTTGAGTTAGCGAACGTTATTTGAAAGGCAGGATATGGAGAAGAAAAAGGTGGTGAAGATGTTGGACCGAGATGTGAGTTGGATGTATTTCAACCGGCGCATTTTGCAGGAGGCCCAGCGTGATAATGTGCCGTTGCTCGAGCGGCTCACCTTTCTGGGCATCTATTCCAACAATCTTGATGAGTTTTATCGGGTACGGGTCTCGACCCTCAAGCGGGTAGTAGAATACGAGGAGAGACCCCACGGTGGGCAGACGCGGGCAATGGCTCTGCGGGAGTTGCGTCTGATTGAAAAGTTGACCAAAACTTACCTGCAGGAGTTTGAGGCCACATTCGAGCAGATCAAAGCGGAACTCAAAAAGGAGCACATCGATCTGATCGACGAGACGCAGCTCACCCCGTCGCAGATCCGTTACATCAAGATGGTTTATCGGACCGATCTGAATAGTTCGACCTATCCGCTGATATCGACGCAGGGGCCCTGGTTGAGTGATTTGAAGGATTCGGGGATCTATCTTGCGATTAAACTGATGCGAAGGGGGCCTCGCAGCGGGCGCCCGATTCGGGATTTTGCGCTGATTGCGTTGCCGACACGAGAGTTCGGGCGTTTCATTGTCTTGCCGCCGGAAGAGGGGCGCACCTGCATCATGTTTTTGGATGATGTGGTACGGTTCTGTCTCCCCTTTATCTTTGCCGGGTTGCATTACGATTCGTTCGAGGCTTACACCTTTAAGTTTACCCGCGATGCCGAGATCGAACTCGACAGCGGATTGGGGGAGGATCTGGTCGAGAAGATCGCCCGCGGGGTGAAGAACCGCAAAAAGGGGGAGCCGGTACGTCTGGTCTATGACAAGCAGATGCCGCGCGATCTGTTGCGTCATATCCGTACCAAACTCCATATCGATCGATATGATACCAGTGATGCGGGATCGCGGTACCACAATATGAAGGATCTGATGAACTTTCCTTCGGTGGGTCGTTCCGATCTGAAGTTTCCACCGCAACTGGCCATGATGACCTCTCCGTTTGAGACCTACGGCAGTGCGCTGGAGGCGGTGCGCAAGAAGGATCGTTTCCTGCACTATCCCTACCAGAACTTTTCAAACTATATCCGGCTGTTGCGGGAGGCTGCATTGAGCCGGGATGTGAAGAGTATCAAGACAACCGTCTATCGATTGGCAAAGGATTCCAAGGTGGTTAAAGCGTTGATCTGTGCGGCCCGCCATGGGAAGGAGGTGACGGTGGTGGTCGAGCTGTTGGCCCGTTTCGATGAGTCGTCGAACATCAACTGGTCGAAAAAGATGCAGGATGCGGGGATTCATGTGCTCTTTGGTGTTGAGGGGTTGAAGGTGCATGGCAAGTTGACCCACATCGGTTCACCCAAAGGGGATGTGGTCTGTGTGAGCACCGGAAATTTCCACGAAGGGAATGCCAAACTGTACACCGATGTGACCCTGTTGACGGCCGATCGTCGGATTACCCGTGAGGTTGATGCGGTCTTCGATTTCATCCGCCATCCCGAAAAACAGGTGCACTTTGAACAGCTGTTGGTCTCGCCGCACAACATGTTGCAGCAGCTGTTTGCCCGGATCGATACCGAGATTGCCAATGCCCGAGCCGGCCGCAAAGCCTATATCCTGGGGAAAATCAACCACATTACCGATGAGCGTATCGTGCGCAAGCTGTATGAGGCCTCCGATGCGGGGGTTGAGATCCGCATGTTGGTGCGGGGCAACTGTTCGGTGATTCCGGGTGTGGCAGGACAGAGCGAAAATATCGAACTGCGGGGAATCATCGATCGCTATCTGGAGCACTCGCGAATCATTATTTTCTGCAATGGAGGACATGAACGTTACTATCTCGGTTCGGCAGACTGGATGACCCGCAACTTCAATCGCCGTGTGGAGGTGTATGTGCCGGTACATGACCGGACGATCCGGGCGGAGTTGCGTCGTGTGGTTGAATATGGTCTCCGGGATAATATGGCGGCGCGTGTGATCGACGGGACGGATTCGAACCGCATCTACCAGAATGGCGAGCCCCCGTTCCGCTCCCAAAAAGAGCTCTATGAATATTATACCGGTTTGTCTCAAAGCGAAACAAAATAGTCCATGTTGGAAAGTAAACTCAATTTTGCCGCTATCGATATTGGATCGAATGCTGTGCGGCTGCTTATCAAGGGAATTCGGCCCGGTGAGACCGTGAACGAATTGACCAAATGTGTGATGTTGCGCATTCCGTTGCGGTTGGGCGAAGACTCTTTCAGTGAGGGTCGTATTTCGGCCGAGAAACAGAAACAGCTGATGCGAACGATTCGGGCTTTTCGGTTGTTGATGAAGGTCTTTAACGTGGTGAGTTACCGGGCCTGCGCAACCTCAGCAATGCGTGATGCGGTCAATGGTAGCCGAATCGCCGATCGGATCTATGCCAAAACCGGGATCCGGATCGAGGTGATCGACGGTGTGGAGGAGGCCCGTATTGTTTATGACAGCCATATCGGGGATCTGCTGGAGAGTCGGGGCAGCTACATTTATGTCGATGTGGGTGGCGGTAGTACGGAGGTGAGTCTGATTCATGATGGCGTGTTGATCAGTTCCCGGTCGTATGATGTGGGAACGGTCCGTATGCTCAGCGGTAAGGTGAAGGAGTGGACCTGGGAGATATTACGCAACGACATGGATCAGTTGAAACGGGATTACCCCAATTTGCAGATTATCGGTTCCGGCGGCAATATCAACAAGCTGTACAGTCTGGCTGAAAAACAGACGAATGCCCACCTGAAAGTGTCGGAGCTGCGACGGCTGTACGATTTGCTGCGACCTCTCGATCCGGAACAGCGCATGGAACGATTCAAACTCAATCCGGACCGGGCCGATGTGATTGTGCCGGCTGCAGAGATCTTCTTGACCATTGCCGACCGAATTGGTGCCGACTCGATCTTTGTCCCCACCATCGGCATCATCGACGGCCTGATCCATACACTCTGCTCGAATTATCTGAAAACCCATTAAAACAACCTATCCTTTTATTGAGATTGCTTGCCGTCGAATGTAAGTGTGTCGGATATCATTCGGGTGAGAATGTCGATCCCGTTATGGGTGAGAGGGTTTGCATTAAAGAACGATTTTGAGGACTGTCAGGGGGGAGGGAAAGTCTCGATGCAACAAAAGTCCTGATATAACAGAGGCATGCAGCGTGGAAATCGTGATGCAAGAGAGTGCATAACCCTTTTGCGAGCTTTGGCGTGCTTTTCGTAGATGGGTTTTGAACGCGTTGCAGGAATCGTTTGGAGCTTTTGACGGTAAATGCTTACCTTTGTCATCGGTCTGCGGGCCTGCGATGGGTTGTCGTAGAAGTCGACCCGCAATGATTGAGCTTGCTGTCGAAACTATGTTGTTGCAATTTCTTTTTGTCCTGGTCGCCATTCTGGTCGGCGCCCGACTGGGAGGTATTGGCCTCGGAGTCATGGGAGGCATCGGACTCTCTATCCTTGTATTCATCTTCGGACTTGAACCCACCTCGCCCCCTGTCGATGTCATGTTGATGATTGTTGCCGTCATTGCGGCAGCGGGCTGTATGCAGGCGGCCGGCGGGCTGGATCTGATGGTGCGTCAGGCTGAACGTCTGTTGCGAAAACACCCCTCCCGGATCACCCTGTTAAGCCCGTTGGTAACCTATCTCTTTACCTTCGTAGCGGGAACGGGCCACGTGGCCTACTCCGTGCTGCCGGTGATTGCCGAAGTGGCTCGCGAAACCAAAATCCGCCCGGAACGTCCGCTATCTATTGCGGTGATTGCCTCTCAGCAGGCCATTACAGCCAGCCCCATTTCAGCCGCTGTGGTTGCATTGCTGAGCCTGCTGGCTGGTTATCAAATCTCGCTGCTGGATATTTTGATTATTTGTATTCCATCGACTTTGGTGGGTGTCTTGCTGGGGGCTCTCTATTCGTTGAAGGTAGGGAAGGAGTTGGAGGCCGATCCCGAATACCTGCGCCGGTTGGAGGCAGGAGAATTCCAAACATCGACCGTCACAGCCCAAACCTCTGGCAGTTCGTGGAAGGCTGCTGTCTCGGTAGCTATTTTTATTCTGGCAACCATTTTGATCGTGCTGTTCGGATCGGTGGACAGTATGCGCAAATGTGGCGATACAGTGCTCAATATGCCGGTAGTTATTGAGATCCTGATGCTTTCGGCTGCTGCACTAATCCTGCTGATCACCCGAACGGATGGAATCAAGGCAGCTCAGGGTTCGGTCTTTTCGGCCGGGATGCAGGCCGTTGTGGCCATCTTCGGTATCGCTTGGATGGGGGATACCTTTCTGCACGGCAATATGGCTCAATTGCGAGAGTCGATCGAAGGGGTGGTGACCGCCATGCCTTGGCTGTTCGGCATTGCGCTGTTCGTAATGTCCATTCTGCTGTACAGTCAGGCCGCTACCGTACGGGCCCTGATGCCTCTGGGAATTGCCTTGGGTATCTCTCCGTGGTTGTTGGTGGCTATGTTGCCGGCCGTGAATGGCTATTTCTTTATCCCGAACTATCCGACTGTTGTGGCCGCCATCAATTTCGATAGAACAGGCACGACCCGAATCGGTAAATATGTATTGAACCATTCGTTTATGGTGCCCGGGTTGATTGCCACGGTTGCCGCTGTAGTGACTGGCCTGCTGTTGGTGCAGCTGCTCGGGGTGATGCATTAAGCAGTTCTTCGCGAGGAGTAAGATTCGCGATTCAACCAAACTGAAAGATAAAAACAAGCAGGAGAGCCGTTAAGCTCTCCTGCTTGTTTTTATTGGATAGGATACCTACTGGGTTTGGCGTACATGTATGTTATCGGCCTCTGTTGTAAATCCATTTCATTAAAATTGATTCTTTTCCTCCAATTGCACCCTTTACCTCTCCAACACATTCTTCCAATAAGATAGCCGTCCATTGGAGACGGTTGGATGGTAGCAAGATGGGGTTTCTTCGGGTCTCGGAAATTTACGACGAATAGTACACGCCGGGGTAGGCCGCTCTTAGGCATGGTTAGCTTGAGGTGGAAACTTTACTGGTTCTGGTTGGATCCAGATACGGTCGAGGGGGCTGAAGTCTCCACGGTGCTGTCTGAATTGCCCGAGGTCTCTTCGTCGGATGTGTCTGGCGAGCCTTCATGTCCCGTGCGTTCGTGGTGTTGCATTTGTGCTTTGATATGGGATTGAAACTTATTGGTAATGAATACAGTAAAGATCGGAAAGACCATCATGCCGGCCGAGGCCAGTACGACCGTCAGAATTTTGCCCAAAGGGGTAACGGCAAATACATTGGCCCCAACCGTCGTCACATTCATGAAGGCCCACCAGATGGCGGTTTTGTAATCGACCACGGCCGGGTTGACGCCCCGTTCCAGTTGGAAGAAGATCAGGGTTGAGAAGTAGATCAGTGCCAACAGTGAGACCACATAGGATACCATCAGGTTGGTGATGCGGTTTCGGGTTAGCCAGCCGACCATAATGGCCAGTCCGTATCCGCCCCGAACCAAAGGCATAAGTCGCAGCAGGTAATAGGCTTCGTCTGGGAAGGTTCCAGGGCTGTATTTAGCGATGTTGAGGAAGGGGATCGACACCAACAGAAAGATAAAATTACGCCACAAGAAACGTTTTTTGTGTTCGCTGAGGTAAAGGCGATAGAGAAAATCAGCCATGAAGACAATGCAGACCCAGAGTTGGATTTTCAGATAGAGGTGAAAGTAGTGGCCGTGTGTGTCGTAAAATGTTTCGAACGATAGCGCCGCAATAATCAGTAAACTGCCCAGCAGAACCAGGGTGTTCAGTACATCGCGAATGCCGAGCATCAGATGCGGATACTTGAAATGGTGCGCGGTGTGCAGTTGAGCGGCTATACGAGAGGCCGTGTCGGGGTTTGGGGTGTGTTGACGTTTGGGTGAACCCGGATGGAGCGGTTCGACTTGTGAAGGTTGTTGTTTTGTAGCCATACGCAGATTTTTACGATTCAGATTTTCCCGGGCAAAAAACATGCCTACTCGCTGCAGAGTCCGTAGAAGCGAGACTATCTTGGGGAAAAGATCGTGCACCGCGTGAGGTTGGGGCTGAAAGAAGAGAAAGAGGAGGAAGAGGGGGAAGAGGATGTTGCTGCTGTACAATAAAGGGGCGTCAAAAGGGAAGGTGGGCGCTTGGGGTACCCGAAATTCATGCAGGAGCGGGTAGAAAATTGGGTATTCGGAGAGACGGATTGAAATTGAAAGAGAGTCAGGTACATTGACCGCCTGAAACGCTCAAAAACAAGTTCAGCGGTGCAATCTTCAATCGAAAATTGCACCGCTGAACGTTTGGTTGTGGTGATCTGCACGATCGGAGCCGATGTGTGATCGAGGAGTCGCTATTTTTTTGTGGCGAATGCGTAGCTGACCCGAACAAACATGTTGCGGCGTGGGGTGGTTGCCGAGTTGAAGTTGACGATCTTGGGGCGGTAGTTGCCGATATTGTCCACCCCGACCGAAATGCCCACCATCTCTTTGAAATCGAAATTAACGGCCGCATCACAGATCACATACCCCTCCTGTCTTGCCGAATAGGAGCCTGTCCAATATTTCAGATCGGACATTGATCCGCTGCTCATGCCACTCAGATCGATAATCGGCATAAAATCTTCGTAGGTTTTGGCTCCGACGTATCGTACCGTTGCATTGAGATTGATGTAGCAGCTGTTTCCGGCTGAAAAACCGTAGTCAGCCTGCAGTGTAGCCGTATGGGGGCTGGGGTAGATGTATTGCGTCGATTCTTGCGAGGCATCGTCGATCTGGAACAGGTAATTGTAGTTGCCGCGCAAGAACAGTCCCCGACAAATTCTCCAACGGGCAATCAGTTCGATGCCGCCCATCTGGCTGCGTCGGATGTTCTCATACTGGAGCAACGTTTTAAGCCCCTCCATGTGTCCGCGCACATCGATCTTGTTGCGGAAATAACTGTTGTAGATGGTTGCCGAGATGTTGAAGTCGCGCGTGGTGAACTCTCCAGCCAGCGAGAGATAGTGGTTCGTTTCGGGGCGGAGGGCGTCGTTACCCATGATATAGGTCTCACCCTGGGTCGGGACCTGAAACTCCATGAACAGCTCTTTGAGGGTCGGATTACGGTATCCGTTGGCGTAGTTGCCTCGGATCGTGAATTTGCCGACGTTATATTTAACAGAGATCTTCGGCGTGACATGCCATCCGAACCGGTTGTTCCAGTCGGCACGCACCCCGGCCGTAAAACTCAGCGCCTTTTGAGAACGAATCTCGTCCTGCACGTAGATCGATCCGGTGTTCATGCTCTTCAGATCGTCATATCCCAGGGGGTTCATGTCGAAATGCAGCTGCTCGTTGACCAGCTCCAAACCGGTGGTCAGACGGTTGTCCTCTCCCGCTTTCCAGGTCCACAACAGACGGGGGGTATTGAAAATGTGGTTCTGTTTTGGGGTGGAGACGCCGCTCAAACTGTCCAAATTGCGGAAATATTCATCCCGGATGAACGATAGATAGACCTTGTTGTTCTCGTTGGGGGAGTGCTCCATCAACGCCTTGACATTGTATCCTTCGTATGTCTCGTAGGTCCAGGGCTTGGAGTTGTTCGACATCGGGTTGTCATCCAAGATGCTGCCGTTGAAGTCGTAGCGGTGTTTGTTGAAGTAGTTGCCCGAGAGCTCGAACCGGAATTTCTTGGAAAGGGTGTAGTCGAAACGTTGTCCAACGTTGATGTCACGCCATCCACTAACGCTGAGTCCTCGCGAATCGGGCGGAACGATCACCGTCGTATCGTTGAGGTTGGTGCTTTGCACCTCAAACACCGGCATGCCGGTCGTCGGATCCATCTCCGGCCGCATGCCGACAATATTTCCGCCCGGGCCGGTGATTGGAATCATCTTCGGCCCCATCTTTTTTAACTCCCCGGCAGCGTAGTGACGAACCTCATCCTTGGTGCCGACCAGCTTGTAGGCGTCCACCGTACGGTACGAAAAGGTGGTCAGTGATTGCAGCTTGCCGGTGTTGAATCCTACCGAGAGATCCCCTTTGAGGTTGGGCAGATCGATCTTATTGCGGTAGGTGTTGATATCGGCTTCGGTATTGGTCCCGCCGAGCGTCTCATCGCGATTGGTTTGGAAGGGGGTGCCGTAACGCAGCGAAGCATTCACCTCGACCTGTTTTTGAGGCATCTTGGTAATGATGTTCACGACAGCTCCCATAGCGTTCGATCCGTAGAGGACGGACGAGGCTCCACGCACAATTTCGATACGTTCGATGTTGGAGATCGGAATACGGGCGTAATCGATATTGCCGTAGGTTTCGCCGGCCATTCGTTCGCCGTTGATCAGGAACAGTACATACCGGGCATCGAGTCCCTGGAACGAAAGCGAGGTTCCGTAACCGGCCTGGTGAAATTCGACGCCGGCCAATTCGTTTTCGAGTGCCTCTTGAATGGTCGCCACACCTCGGCTCTCCATATCGCGAGCCGTGATGACGCGGGTGATGACAGGTGTCTGTTTGAGGGAGAGGGGAGTGCGGGTAGCGGTAATGACCACATCCTCCATGCTGACGGACAGGGTGTCGTGGGGAGGTGTAGCGGGTAGCTCTTCTGTGGCGCACAGGCCTTGTCCAAAGGTCGGAACCAGCGTCAAAATGCAAAGGGCGACTCTCTTCATTCTTTCAAATGTTTGGATATGGATTAGATGACAGCACTTTGGGCCGATGAGGTTGCAAAGCTAACTTTTTTTGTGGAATTTAAGAGGTTATCCCTCAAAAAATGGAACACTTTTGTAACTTTGCGTGGCCGGATAAAATGGCGGTTCGTGGCCTCCTCATATTGATATATAACGTCAGACGTGCCGTTTTGTTGTGAAGTACGTTGATTTGTGCCATCAGTTTGCATGAAGGCGTTGGTGAAAACGAGGAGTAAACGGTTGTCTGTCTGTGAGTAGGAAGGTGAATTTTTCCCTATTACGGAACGTAGCACGGTCCGGGCCCGCAGCGGTATTGAATGATAGAGAATACGTGAACTGTACGCCTTGCAATGCGTTGGGCCGAGAGACGGTTGGTGAATAAGTCATTCATAGACCACAACGTGTAGGCTCTGAGCGGTGAGAAGCGTGGTGATTGGACCTTCAGATCCGGTTGAGTGAAAGCGGCTGAAGCCGGAGAAGGGATTCGGCAGTTTGGCCGGTGTAGAGTGGTTGCTTGTTATAAAGGGGCAGGTCGATGCAGTCCGATGCGGAGATTTGGAATAGAGATAGAAGAGAAGAAAGATAGCAAGATGAAGATGTCGAAGGGTTCGTGGTTGCGGATAATGTGTTTGGGTGTTGCATCGTTGTTGATGTTCTCTTGTGAGCGCACTGCGGATGATTTTGAGGTGTGGGGGCTCGATGTTTCGCGCCACCAGAAAGAGGTGAATTGGGAAAAGGTATTTGAGCACGAACAGCCCTATTTTGTCTTCATCAAAGCGACCGAAGGGACTCTGATTGTGGATCCGACCTACGAAAAGCACCGTGCCGAGTTGGAGAAGACTGGGGTGTTGTGGGGGGCTTACCACTTTTTCGGCCACCGTACCTCCGGCAAGGAGCAGGCCCGCAATTTTATCAAGACCGCAAAACTCAAACACGGGAACTTGATTCCGGTACTCGATATTGAGTGGCACCGTTTTATGAAGGATCCCAAACGTTCGGCTCGTGAGGCGAAAAACTTTTGCCGTGAGATCAAACGTTATTATGGGGTAAATCCGATTATTTACTGTTCGACCAATTTTTACGAAAAATACCTGGCGGAAACCTTCCCCGAAGACGAATATGTATTGTGGATTGCCGATTACCGCTCCTGTCCGACCTTGCAGTGGCAGTTGTGGCAGCATACCGACGCCCATCGCATCCCTGGCATTGCGGGGGATGTGGATCGCAATGTTTTTGCTGGAAGTGCCGAAGAGTTTAAAAAGTTGATACTATAATGAACATCGAAACCGATTTTCTGGTCATCGGTAGTGGCATTGCCGGTTTGAGCTATGCCCTGAAAGCTGCCGAGGTGGGCAAAGTGATCATCGTCACCAAGGGTGAGATGAATGAATGCAATACGGATTATGCCCAAGGGGGTATCGCCTCGGTGATGTACGAGCCCGACACCTTTGAAAAACACATTCAGGATACATTGGTTTGCGGTGCCGGGATTTGTGACCGTGCAGCCGTGGAGCAGGTAGTTACCCACGCCCCGTCAGTGATCAAGGAGTTGATCGCTTATGGCGTCAAGTTTGACAAGGAGGGTTCGGGACGTTATGAGTTGGCTCGTGAAGGAGGCCACAGCGAACACCGTATCCTGCACCACAAGGATATTACCGGACATGAGATCGAACGGGCGTTGATCCGCAAGGTGAAACGTCACCGCAACATCGAGATTCTCGAGCACCATTTTGCGGTGGATATTCTCACGCAGCACCATTTGGGACAGCTGGTCAAAAAGAGTACGCCCGACATCACCTGCTTCGGAGCCTACGTGCTCAACCTGAAAAAACATGAAATCTATACCGTGCTGTCCAAGATTACCGTTTTGGCAACCGGCGGTGTAGGCAATATTTACCATACTACGACCAACCCGGCTGTTGCGACGGGTGACGGTATTGCGATGGTGCACCGAGCCAAAGGTAAGATCGAGAACATGGAGTTCATCCAGTTCCATCCTACCTCGTTGTACAATCCCGGTGAGCGTCCTTCGTTCCTGATCAGTGAGGCGATGCGTGGTTTCGGCGCCATCCTGCGGTTGCAGAACGGCAAGGAGTTCATGCAGAAATACCACCCGATGGGATCGCTTGCTCCGCGCGATGTGGTGGCGCGTGGAATCGACCACGAACTGAAAATTTCGGGTGAAGAGTTCGTTTACCTCGACATTACTCACAAGAATCCCCGTGATGTGATCGACCATTTCCCCAATATTTATAAGAAGTGTCTGTCGGTGGGGATCGACCTGACCAAAGATATGATTCCGGTGGTTCCGGCGGCGCACTACTGCTGCGGCGGAGTGAAGGTCGATCTCAATGGCCAATCCTCCATTCGTCGGCTCTATGCACTGGGTGAGACCTCATCAACCGGTCTGCATGGCGGCAACCGTTTGGCTTCGAACTCGTTGATGGAGGCTGC
>UQYM01000009.1 GCA_900545315.1 uncultured Alistipes sp. | reverse complement strand
CCAGCCGCAACGGCGGGGACGACCGGTTGTTGCGCCGAACTCCATACCGATTTTGCGCAGGGTTTCGCCATCGGCATCGAACAGTTCGGTTGGGAAGGGACCACTACCGACGCGGGTACAGTAGGCTTTGAAGATTCCAAAGACATTCCCGATGCGAGAGGGGGCGACCCCCAGACCGGTGCAGACGCCGGCGCAGAGCGTGTTGGATGAGGTGACGTAGGGGTAGGTACCGAAGTCGATATCGAGCATCGATCCCTGAGCGCCCTCGGCCAGGATCCCTTTATCTTCGTTGAGCAGTTTGTTGACTACATGTTCGCTGTCGATAAACTGGAATCGTTTGAGGGTTTCGATACCTTTGAGCCACTCTTTTTCGTATTCGCTGATATCGTATGCGAAATCGTACTGTTTAAGCAGTTCGATGTGTTTTTCTTTGAGGCGGTTGTATCGTTCGGTGAATTCACCGGAGATGATATCGCCGACACGCAGACCGTTACGTCCGGTTTTATCCATGTAGGTCGGGCCGATACCTTTGAGGGTTGAACCGATTTTGGTTTTGCCTTTTGAGGCCTCGGAGGCGGCATCGATAATACGGTGTGTCGGCAAAATCAGATGGGCTTTTTTCGAGATGAGGAGTTTGCTCTGCACATCTACGCCATCTTTTTCGAGTTGGTTGATCTCTTCGGCCAGGATGACGGGATCGATCACCACACCGTTCCCGATGATGTTGATGGAACCTTCGCGGAAGATGCCTGAAGGGATGGTGTGCAGCACATACTTTTTACCTTCGAAGTGCAGTGAGTGGCCGGCATTGGGACCACCCTGGAAGCGGGCGATTACCTGGTAGTTCGGTGTCAGTACGTCAACGACTTTGCCTTTGCCTTCGTCGCCCCATTGTAAGCCTAAAACAACATCTACTTTTTTCATTGGATATTCAGTAGCAGGATTTCAGCGCAAAATTGCCTTCAAAGTTACTAACTTTTCGATAATGTGGAAACTTCGTGCACAATTAATCGCTTGAAAAACGTTCAAAAAGGAAAAACAAAGGGTAAACAAAGGGTAAAACACGTCCTAACGTTAGCTTATACCTTTCTTTTTAGTTATAAGAGGAAGACATGGTCTGCGAGATTGGCCTGTTTGCTGGATTTCGGGTCAAGAACAGAATATGGCTGGCTGTTATGGTGAGCGGGTTTGTGCAGATTGATACCGGAAACGGGCGGTTTTCTGCCGCATAATTATTAACTTGCGCCCTGATTATGAATCCATACATGCGTAAATTTTTTGTCGGATTGCTGCTGTTTGTGACGCTGGGTTGTGCGGAGGTTTCAGCCCAGTTGAACAAAAACTACTTTTTCTGGGTGGGCAGAAGCTACATCATTGACAACAAATTTCGTGATGCAATCGAGACGCTGAATGTCCTGCTCAAGGTGGACAACAAGGCGTATGAAGGTTATTTCTTGCGGGGCATTGCCAAATATAATTTGGATGATCTTTTGGGAGCCGAGCAAGATTTCTCCATGGCGATCGAAACCAATCCTGTCTTTACGAATGCTTACCAGTATCGGGCCATTACACGTTCCCGGCTGGGGAATTACGACGATGCGCTCAAGGATTATCAGGTAGCGATCGATCTCCGCCCCGATCGTCCGGATCCCTATTTCAGTCGTGGGGTCACCTATTTGTTGAGCCAACAGTTTGAGAAGGCGATTGAGGACTTTACCATGTTTCTCCGCTTTGATAACAAAGTAGTTGACGCCTATATCAACCGGGGAACCTGCTATCTGATGTTAAAGGATACCACGCGCGCATTCGAAGATTTCAATACGGCGGTCCGAACCAATCGGGAGAGCCCGTCGGCCTATAATCGTCGGGGAACGCTCTATATGGATCAGAAGCGTTATGACGATGCGCTGGCCGATTTCAACAAATCGATCGAGTGTGATTCGACCTATTTGCCCTCCTATTTCAATCGGGCTTTGGTCTATTCGAATTTGAATCGACCGACACAGGCAATCGAAGATTTCAGCCGCGTGCTGGATTTGGATTCAACCAGTTCGCTGACCTACTTCAACCGGGCAATCCTGCGCACACAGATCGGAGATTACAATCACGCTTTGGAGGATTACGATAAAGTTGCCCTCTACTCTCCGAACAATGTGTTGCTCTATTATAACCGGGCCGGCCTCTATCGCCAGTTGGGAGATTACCCGGCGGCTATTGACGATTATACGCGAGCCATTGAGCTCTATCCCGATTTTGCCAATGCCTATTTGGGACGGTCAGTATTGCGCTATATGCTCAACGACATGCAGGGCTCGCGGAGTGACAAGAAAATCGCGGATCAAAAAATTGCGGAATATCGCTCCAAGCTGAATGACAGCACCTTCTCAGCGTATGCCGATACCAGCAAACGGTTCAATCAGTTGCTCTCGTTCGATGCGCATATGGGAGGCAATGAGGGGGCACAACGGATTGCTCCAACCAGTGCCGATATTGCGTTGTTGCCGTTGTTTAAGTTTTCGTTGGTTCGTCCCGATTCTACCGTGGTGCATACGACCTATTATGTGCCGAAGGTGGAGGAGTTCCGGCAACAGATTGGCAACCCCTATATGAAATTGGTGAATCGGGACAGTGATTTCCCGGCGGATTCGTTGTTTGCCTTTGATCGGGAGATTGCCGACTCGTTGCGGTTCAGCTTGCCGACCTGGCAGTTGCTGTTCAAACGCGGAATCACGCAATCATTGATCCGGCAATATACCAGTTCTATTGCCAATTATACGGCGGCGATCGATCTGGCGCCCTCCAATCCATTCCTGTACATCAACCGAAGTACGACGCAGAGCGAGATGGTGGACTTTATCACCTCGATTGACAACGGTTATCAGCGGATTACGGTGGATACCGATCCGGCCAGCCAACTCAAAAACAGTTACACCCGGACCTACAACTACGATGATGCGATAGCGGATTTGAACAAAGCGGCTTTGTTGTTCCCGGAGTTTGCCTACATCTATTATAATAGGGCCAATCTGTTGTGTCGTTCGGGACGTATCCCGGAGGCGATGGAGGACTACACGAAGGCGATCGAGTTGAATCCCTATTTTGCCGAGGCGTATTACAACCGGGGGCTGGTTCAGATCTTCCTGAAGGATACCCGCAAAGGGTGTCTCGATATGAGTAAGGCGGGAGAACTGGGCTTGCAGGATGCCTATCGCGTGTTGAAACTCTACGGCAGTACGTTGGAGAAATAGTTTCGATCCGTGGAGAGACGGGGTGTAAGGTGCGCAGCTTAACCGATGGTTTAGCGCCGCAATGTGGCTCAAGGATAGAGAAATAATTTTAAACAATAAATAGATAACAGATAAATGGTAGCAGCTTTACAAAAGAAGATCAGCGAGTCGGCTACGGCTCGTTGGAGTGTGTTAGCGCTGGTCGCTTTCACGATGTTGTGCGGCTATTTTATCACGGATGTGATGGCGCCGCTCAAAAATATGCTGGAGACGCAGATGGCTTGGGACAGCAGTGACTATGGGTTCTTTACCAGTGCATACGGTTGGTTTAACGTATTCCTGCTGATGCTGATTTTCGGGGGTATGATCCTCGATAAAATGGGCGTCCGTTTCACCGGCCTGATGTCAACGATCATCATGGTGGTCGGTGTGGGCATTAAATATTGGGCCATTGCCAGCGACTTTGGCGGATCGATGGTCCATATATTCGGGGTCTCTATTTCTACACAGGTGTTATGGGCTTCGATTGGTTATGCCATCTTTGGGGTCGGTATCGAGATTGCAGGCATTACGGTTTCCAAAATTATTGTCAAATGGTTTAAAGGTAAGGAGCTTGCGTTGGCAATGGGACTTGAGATGGCCTGCGCCCGAATCGGTACCGCGTTGGCGTTGGGAGTGACCCCGCTGTTGGCAGCACATTTCAAGTCAGTCAGCATGCCGATTTTGTTGGGGCTGTTGCTGCTCTGCATCGGTATGATTTCGTTTGTGGTGTTTGTGGTGATGGATGCAAAACGCGATCAGGAGCTGAAAGAGACTGCAGCACCCGAAGAGCCGTTCCGTTTTCGGGATATTTTCGATATTATCAAACTGAAGGGCTTCTGGTATATCGCTATTCTTTGCGTGCTGTTCTATTCGGCAGTGTTCCCCTTCTTGAAGTATGCGCCGGATTTGATGATCAATAAGTTCGGCATATCGAGCAAACTATCCGGTATTATCCCGTCGTTGTTGCCCTTCGGTACGATCTTGTTGACTCCCTTCTTCGGTAACCTTTACGACCGCAAGGGTAAAGGCGCGACGATCATGTTGATCGGCTCGTTCATGATTGTAGGTATCCATTTGTTGTTTGCCATACCCGCATTTACCAGCTGGTGGTTGGCACTCGCCCTGATTATTGCATTGGGTGTGGCTTTTTCGCTGGTTCCTTCGGCAATGTGGCCTTCTGTACCCAAGATTATTCCCGAAAACAAGTTGGGTACGGCTTATGCCTTGATCTTCTGGATTCAAAACTGGGGCCTGATGGGAGTGCCTTATTTGATCGGTAAGGTCCTGAATAACTATTGTGTCATCGATAACAATGAAACTGTAGCCGAGGAGATTACGGGTACAGTCGTTTCGGAAGTTGCGACAGAGGTCGCTTACGATTATACGATTCCAATGCTGATTTTTACGGCACTGGGGGTATTGTCGATCCTGTTTGCTTTCCTGCTTAAACGAGAGAATACGATCAAAGGATACGGCCTCGAACTTCCCAACATTCAGAAATAGTTCAATGCGCTCTACCGACCTTGGGTCGGTAGAGCTTTTACAGAATCAGAGCTACTGCTAAAAGTAAACGCTTTAGTAGTAGCTTTTTTTATTCCGATTTTATTGTGGGTAGGAACGGGAACGAATGCCTACGGGCATTATATGTACACATTCGACGTTAAACCCCCATTGCATGGACGTTGCGGGGGCTGTGAAGAGGGTAGTCTGGTATCTCCGCATAAAATTAAATGGGGAGGGATAGGAATATAGAGAAGACTACGATCCTTGGAGTAAATCTCTCCACCCACGTTGCATCACAATTATTGTCAAGGGGTAATTAAGAAAATCCAGCGTGAATGCCCGGATAAACACGAATAGACTTGTGAATCTTTTGTGGTTAGGGGACAATGGCTGCACAATCGTTTGGCTAAAAAACAGATCCGGATCCACAGCTGCTAATCCAACTGTGCGACCTGGCACACCTTTTCAACCACTTGTTCGGGCGTAATGTTTTTCATACAGGGGTAATCTCCGTACGCGCAGGGGCGGTTCCCATAGATCGAGCAGGGACGACAAGCCATATTGAGCTGAATTGCATTTTGGGGATCTTGGCCCAAACCATAAAATCCGGCATAGGGGTGTGTTGCCCCCCAAATAGATACTACTGGAACCCCCACCAACGATGCCATATGCATGGACGAAGAGTCCATGCTAACCATCAAATCCAGGTTGGAGACCAATTCCATCTCCTGCCCCAATTTGATCCGACCGATTACCGAGGTTACTCGGGGATACTTCTGTTCCATCCGTTCCGAGTACTCCCGTTCAATTGGCCCGCCTCCAAAAATAAACAGCCGTACGTTTTTGCGTGTCGAAAGGTTTGCGATTACCCGCTCCATCTGATCTAACGGATAGATCTTTCCTTGGTGTTGGGCAAACGGGCCGATTCCAATCCAGGTACAGTTGTGTTCGCCAGCCAGTTTGGCGGTCTCGGGACTCATTGTATACTTCACCCGGGGCGGTACAGCGATCGGTGGAATGTCAAAACCCAGTTTAAGGAAGACATCCCGATAGCGTTCAATCGTAGTCTTTAATTGTACCAGTTTTTTGTTCTCTAACGCGACCAGTGCTTTTTTCTCTTCACGGCCTTTATCGATATGTACCACTTTGGCTCCCCGCAGGCAGAGTACTTTGCGCAACATTTTGGTCCGGATCACATCATGTAGATCCGCAACCATGTCAAAACGTCCCAATTCAGCACTTAACCGCAATAGGCCACGTAGCCCCTTATGCCGTCCTTTGAAATCCGGAGAGATGAACTCCAGGCGTTCAATTCCGCGGAAGAAGGGCTGCAAAAAAGAGGGGGTCATCATCACGATCTGTGCGTCTGGGTAGGCTTTGCGCAAAGCACCCACGACCGGTGCGCTCATTGCAACATCGCCCATCGCCGAAAGGCGAATCACCAAAATCCGTAATGAAGCCGATTGGGAACGAGAAACCATGTAAAGACTATTTTGCCGCGTACAATACAGGATTCAACTCGGGATCGTTGTACATTTTCATCTGCTTGTATACCTTCATGTACTTACGGCCGGCAGCCATATCCTCCAACAGCTCTTCGATAGCAGTGGTCAGGTCCTGTTGTTGCTGAAGCAGCACGTCGAGTTTACGTTGACACTCCTGGATATGTTTGTCGCTCACATCGGTTCGTTTGGTCTCTTGAGCCATGTGGTAAACCTTCAGTGCCAAAATTGACAGACGGTCGATTGCCCAAGCCGGGCTTTCGGTATTGATTTTGGCATCGGCAGCCACCTTCACATCTTTGAATTTGTCCAGGAAATAGCTATCGATATACTCCACCATATCGGTTCGCTCCTGGTTTGAGCGGTCGATACGGCGTTTGAGTTCAAGCGCTGCAACCGGATCGATTTTGGGATCACGAATCAAGTCCTCCAGGTGCCACTGCACGGTATCTATCCAATTTTTCAGATAGAGCAAATACTCGATCGAACCCTTTTTATAAGGATTAGCAATTGGTTGATCCACATTGTCATAGCGATGATAATCTTCGATGACGGCCGGGAAAATTTCCTGGCAGAGCGTTGTGAAGTTCATAAGGCTTGGGATTAATACTACAAAACTAAAGAATTTTGTGCAAATTCCAATATTTCTCTATTTTTGTGTATGTCTGCTAAACCTACAAAAGGAAGCCACATGAAAGTGAAAATTATTCCTCTGTTTCTGCTTGGCGCATCGGTCATGGCTTTTTCTGTCCAGGCACAGGATCGTCTGACGCGTCAAGAGTATATTCAAAAATACAAAGCTTTAGCCATCGAGGAGATGGAGATTTATGGCATTCCGGCCAGTATCACCATGGCGCAGGCCCTGCTTGAGTCAGATGATGGGAACGGTCGGTTGGCTCGTGAAGCGAACAACCATTTTGGCATCAAATGCAAGAGTAGTTGGACCGGTATGACCATCTCTCACGACGATGACGCCAAGGGGGAGTGCTTCCGCAAATACGCCACGGTGGAGGACTCCTACACCGATCACTCGGAATTTCTGGATAAGTCGGCTCGTTACCAGGATCTGTTCAAACTTGATCCGTTGGATTATAAGGGTTGGGCTTATGGGTTGAAGCAGGCGGGTTATGCCACCAATCCGGCCTATGCCGAGTTGTTGATCAAGATTATTGAGGACAATCAACTCTATCATCTTGATCGGGGCGAGGAGTTAACGCCAACCCCGCAGCAGGCTGTCGAGACCCCGCAACAGACCTTGGCGGCTGCAGAGCCTGCCACCAACGAGCCGGTTGTGGATGTGGACAATTACAGCATTGCCATTACGGGGGACGCCGGTCACCATACCGTATATCACAACAACGGCAGCGAATTTACCACTGCTCAGGCGGGTGACACTTACGCTACCATTGCCTCCGAATTTGGGCTTACGGTCAAAAAGCTGCTCAAGTACAATGATCTGACTACGGTTCCTGTATTGAAACCGGGCGAAATGGTTTACTTGCGGCAGAAAAACAAACGCAGTGAAAACGGCAAGTTGATTCATGTGGCCAAAGAGAACGAGACGATGTACAGCATTGCTCAAAAGTATGGAATTCGTTTGAAGAATCTTTGCAACATGAACCGTCGCGCAGCCGATAGCGAAGTGAAGAGCGGACAACAGATTCGTTTGATGTAATAAGCTTTCAACAGCGATCTTTAACCTCTTCGTAATTGTAAAATTGCGAAGAGGTTTTTATGTCGGGTGTACTGAGATGGCAGGACAAGGATGGCAGATAAGTGATAGGCTGCCACGAAATGGGAAGCCTGCATCGAACGGTTGGTCAAAAGAACGAAAGGAGACGGCCACGTGTCGCAAATATCTGTTGACCCTGTAATAAAGATCTGACTTAGATTATTGCGCTCTTTCAATGATCGCTTTGGTAAGAATAACGAATGTTGTTACCTTTGTGACATAAACTAACGATTTTCGGTACTCGGTTTGCTGCCCCATGGGGTTGACCGTTGTTACAACGCTGAATGCTGATGGACCGAGTTTCATCGTAACATTACCTAACAGATTATCTTAATACTCCAAAAAAATTATGGACAGTGACCCTGGTGCGACGTTAAATGCCGCCCTACTTGACAAACTCAGCGGCAAAGCCGCCCTCAATCAACTTGTTTTTGACAACACTTTTTCGGTTTTTACCTCATTGAAAGAGACACTGCATGAAATGGCAGCAGATCTCGATGATCGACTGGAAGAGTTGGATCGCGAAGTCAAAATCGAATACCGCGATCGTGGTAAATTTGAAGTGCAATTACAGATCGCTGATGATATTCTGATCTTCAGCATGCACACGAACGTGTTCGAATTCAATCGTGAACACGATGTTTGGCAAAATCCTTATGTACAAGAGAATAAAGCCAACTCTTACTGCGGTATTATCAGTATTTATAATTTTCTGACGGACTCGTTCAAGTATAACCGCAGTGCAGATGAGGGGTACCTGATTGGACGAATTTTCGTCAATCGCGAAAAGCAATATTTTGTCGAGGGGAAACGTCAGGTCGGTATCCATCACGATCATTTCGGCTCGCATCAGATTGATCGGGAGGCACTGATTCACATCATTGAGGCCTCGATCGATTATGCGTTGGACTTCGATCTGCTCGTACCCCCATACGACATTGTTAAAGTTGTTTCGGTGGATCAGTTCAATACCAAAATTGAGAATTCGAAATTCCAAACCGGCAAACGGCTCGGCTACACCTACGAGCTGGACGATATTTAGAAACGAGTGAAAGCTCTTTGCGGTGCCATGGAACACCGGGACCAGATAACCGAAAACCATACGGAGCATATGCAACAATCATATGCTCCGTTTTTTGTGCCTGGAGGTGAGAGGACTGTACTAAAGGGATGTTGCATTATAGGACGGGTTGTGGAGGGCCGTCTGTATATTCGGATTTGTTGATGCCGGGTATTGCGAATGTGGCTATTCAAACAAACAAATTTATCTCTTGGATGAAAGTAATGTAGTGTGGGACATGGTCGAAACAGTGTCACTGATGCGTTCGTGTGCAATGAACAGGACCAGATCATTGTGCGGCCAAGTGGGTAAAAGTTTTGTGTGGATCGGTCTATTGGTCTGTTTTTACGGTAAAACCGTACGGTTTGTGGCGGTGCAGTTTGAACTCCTCGAGATTCTGATTATCTTTAGTGCCGTGAGGGTAAGGACTTATCGTTCAGATGCAATCGATTGCGACCGATGAGCCCTCCTGATTGGTTAAATACGGACAAGTATGAAGACAAAGAGCAAACGAAATATTTTACGACGTATCGTCAGTGTAGCGATATGGTGTGTGGGGGGAGTATTAGCAGTCGTATTGCTCTTGTTTATCTATTCGTGGATCGCCGAATATCGGCCTGCTGCCGTTGAACCACTCACTCCGCTGCAGGGCGGGGCCGCGGTGCAGAAACCGGCCGATCGTGTCCGTTCGGAACAGTCGAGCGATGTCAACAGAGAGTCCGAAACGACCGATTCGACCCGTACTACGGCTCAAGGAGCACTCCCCAAACCGACCCCTTTTGCCGAACCATCCGATTCTGTACGAAATTTGGCGGAGGCCATACCTGTGGGACAAATGCCGGATACCATTCGATTGGTAAGCTGGAATATTGGCTACGGCGGGTTAGGGGATGACATGGATTTTTTCTATGACGGAGGCCAACGTGTGCGGGACAGCCGGGTACGTACGGCAGCAAACCTCGCCCGTATTGTGTTGACTTTGCAACAGATCGATGCCGATGTGATGTTGTTGCAGGAGGTGGACCGTTCGTCGCATCGGAGCTATCGGATCGACGAGGCGGCATTAATTTGCCAGGCTTTCCCTGAATATACCGCTCTGTTTGCCTATAATTATCGGGCTTGGTGTGTTCCAATACCTCTTCATAATCCGATTGGTCGGGTGAACAGTGGCTTGTTGATGCTTTCCCGTTGGGAACCGATAGATGCTGTACGCCTGCAATATCCTTCTGCCTTTTCTTTTCCGGTTCGGTTGTTTAATCTGAAACGTGGACTATTGTCTGCCCGCTTCCTGACGGAGGCCGGTGATACAATCATGATCAACAATACACATAACACGGCGTATGATACCGGTGATATGCGCTATAAGGAGTCTGTCTTTTTGGCCGATTTACTTGCTGCGGCCGATTCTGCTGGTATGGCAACCATCACTGGGGGCGATTGGAATCAATATCCGCCGGATTATATTCCCACGGCGGCCGAACTGTCCAATCCCAATTTTGTGCCGCAGCCGATTGATTATAAAGGATTTCGCCGCGTAGGACGATTTGTTTACGACGAGACTAAACCGTCGTTGCGTTATCTTGATCACCCCTTTGATCCCGACTCTTCAGTGCAGACCTTGACCGATTTCTTTTTTGTTTCGCCCCAGATTGAGGTGTTGTCGATCGAGACGCTACCATTGAAATTTCGCTGGAGTGATCACAATCCGGTTGTCATGACGATTTGTATAAAACCAAAACGTTGATTGGATTTGTAATCAGGAGTTAAGGAGACAGTATATGCCGGTTCGGAGCGTTGACTGTAATCTTTGTGGCATGGAGAAGACTGACTCCAAGTCGGTTGGAAACTGTCCAGAATCCTTTGGAGGATACATGTGCATGACCGCATTGAACCCCCGGCTGCATCGGTAGCAGTTGAATTAAAAACTTTACGGGGAGAGGCCAAAATCCTGACAGGTAAGCGTTATGAGTAAGAGGTGAAAATTGGTGATAGTGCCGTGATGTTCTGTGTATAATTGGTGTCAAGTTGTAGCTTGATCGATTGATCTTGAGGAAGAGCTTATTCGGCATGAAAAAAATCGCAGCAGAGTTTTATTATCGCTGAAAAAGACGTACCTTTGGGCAGCTTCGAAACGGGCCTGCACGTAAAGCAGAGCCGCATATTGGATTGCGGAGGTGTAGCATGTGTGGCATTTTGTTTGGAAGAAGTTGGATCATACAAACCAAAAACAGATACAGATGAATATTCCGTCTAATTTGAAGTATTCGAAGGATCACGAGTGGATCCGGGTTGAAGGCGATGAGGCTTATGTAGGCATCACTGATTTTGCACAGAGTCAGCTGGGCGATATTGTTTTCGTCGATGTAACTACCGAGGGTGAGACGCTTGCTCAGGGTGAGGTTTTCGGTACGATCGAGGCTGTTAAAACGGTTTCGGATGCATTCCTGCCTGTAGGAGGTGAGGTGCTGGAGTTCAATGCTGCGCTCAATGACGCTCCCGAGATGGTGAACAAAGATCCTTACGGTGAAGGCTGGATGGTTAAGATCAAGATGACCAATCCTGCAGAGTTGGATGCACTGCTCTCCGCCGAGGATTATGCGAAACTGATTGGCTAATTCAGAACGTTATTGCTGAGATTATAGACAGGGTGATGCCGACAAAATGTTGGTAAAGCCATGTTGACCAAAGAGGGGGGAGGTTTTGGCGTAACGTCGCGTTGGATGCTGCGGCGGTTTACAAAACAGATCCGATTCTCAAGAAGATAAGCAATATAATCTCACAACATAGAGGGCTGTCTGCAGAATTTCGACAGACGGCATGCCATAAGGGCGAGTAACAGATCAACTGTTGCTCGCCCTTTGTTTGTGCATGGCCGGCACGGTTGAGTCTGCAGACGACAAGGCGTTATTATTTCTCCGCTTCAAGAGGGAATGAAAGCCAGTGCTTTGAGGTTATGTCCTGAAAATAGTACTTGGAGTTTTGTTGATGCGTGACGTGAATTTGACTTTCTGAGTGGTTCCGTGCAGCTTTATGAACAGCGAGTGAAGCAGGTTGAGGCGAGGAAGCGGGTTTTACGACGCAGGGTGTGGCGGCAGGCAAATCCAAAGGATTGGTCATCTCCACTGCTTGTCAGGGGAACGAAGGTTGTATGGTCATATTGGATTGGGCTGCAAGCAAGCCTTGACAGAACATGGATTGGGATTGCATCCGGCCTTAAATTGTTTCTTGGGAAGGAATGCTTCGAAGAGTCGGGAAAGAATGCACCAGAACGATATTTTTGGGGAGAAGGATCCAAAGGTGCTGATAGCCTGGGCCCGATCCTGGAGTTAGTATTATCTTGATAGCAAATCGCGTCTGCGTGAGGAATAAAGTTCTTTTCTCAGCGTCTTAAACGATTTTCCCATGTATGGGGGGGGAGAGGAGCTCACTTGGATGGTATTGAGTGTAAAGGGTAGGCGATGTCTTGGAGCTCGTGAATCCGTTTTTGGATCCGTTGTAATCCGCACCGTAGCAGAGGTGTGTCGCGAAACCGATGTTTGAACTCCTCATCGGTTAACTGTAGCCAGTCGTTTGCAGTCATCTCTGCCAACCCGGGAGTAGGAGCAAAGCAGGTGTGTGGCGACACAGGGGCGTGGCGGTTGTGCGGACAGACCTGTTGGCAGGTGTCGCACCCAAAAATCCATCCATGCAGCTCCCCTTCGTTGTCGGGCTCTGCTTCGATGGTGCGGCGAGCGATGCAACGGGAGGCATCGATGGTGCGGTTGGGGCCGATGGCCCCGACCGGGCAGGCCTCCACGCAGGCCCGACAGTTCCCGCAGGGATCGATCGGTGAGAGGGGGGTATCAGGTTCGAGTTCGGCATTGGTGACGATGAGCCCCAGAACGACGAAAGAACCTATACCAGGCACAATCAGTAGTGAATTACGACCGATACGCCCTACGCCGGCTTCGGCGGCCCAGCTCTTTTCGAGAATGGGGGCTGTATCGACGAACAGACGGCCGGTCGTATTGGGAATGAGCTCTTGGATATGGGCGAACAGGGCGCGTAGTTTCTCTTTCAGTACCGAGTGGTAGTCGCGTCCCCACGCATAGGATGCAAAACGGGTGATGAGGCCTTGGGCGGGTGGACGTTTGTAGCTGATGGCACAGACGATGATTGAACGTGCCCCTTCGACCAATAAAGTTGGATCGAGGCGCTTGTCAAGGTTGCGTTCCATGTAGGTGAGTCCACCGTGATGGCCCTGATCGAGCCATTGCTGGAGTTGATCACGACGCTCCTCGAGGGGCCGACAGCGGGCGATTCCGCAACGATCGAAACCCAATGTTGAGGCATATTGGTGTATGGATTGTTCCCGATTCATAATCTAAACATCGTCAAATGTAACGATTTTATAAGAATATGATCTATCTTTGTTCTTGATAACATGATGTGAAGTGTTGTCCAATTATCACGCATAATGAAATTTGACACATTACGGGAGTTGTATCTGCATAGCGTGGAGGCATTCGCATCTCGTCCCTGTTTTTCGATGTATGGGGGAGAGGCGCTTACCTATTCTGATTTTGCTAATCGGGTTGACTCTCTTGTTGAAATATTCCTCAATGCCGGACTGAGCAGTGGGGATAAAATAGCTCTTCTGAGCAGTAATATGCCCAATTGGGGCGTAACCTATTTTGCTGCGACCATCTCCGGAATGGTCATTGTGCCCATTCTACCCGATTTTTCCGGGCCTGAACTCGATCGAATTATTCTCCATTCGGAGGCTAAAGCTTTGGTCGCATCGGACCGTCTCTATTCCAAAATTTCGAAAGAGGTGATTTCGGGGTTGCGTTTGGTTGTCCGCAGTAAAAATTTGGGGGTAATCAAACAACTCGATGGTGAACGTGGCAAGATTACGTTTCCTCAAGGGGATACGCTTGCCGCTATTATTTATACATCAGGAACCACCTCCTCGCCTAAAGGGGTGATGCTCTCGCATCGCAATTTGTGTAGCGAATTGGAGATGGTGAGTATCTTGCAACCAGTTTACCCTGATGATGTCTTTTTGTCGATACTTCCCCTGTCTCACACGTATGAGTGTTCGTTGGGCATGTTGCTGCCGGTGATGTGGGGAGCTTCAGTGGTTTATATCGATAAACCTCCTACGGCATCGGTCTTGTTGCCGATTCTCAAACAGGTGCGTCCAACTGTCATGTTGACGGTACCCTTGATTATCGAAAAGATCTTTAAACATAAAATCTTACCGCAATTTACAGGTAATTGGTTGTTGTCCTGGATGTATCGAAAAAATTGGGGCCGTAAATTCTTGCATCGGCTGGCTGGGAAAAGGCTTGCCGAGCTGTTCGGTGGTCGAATCCGTTTTTTCGGTATCGGGGGGGCCAAGCTCGATCCGACGGTAGAGCAGTTTTTGTACGAGGGCAAGTTCCCTTACGCTATTGGATATGGGTTGACTGAGACAGCTCCTGTGCTGGCAGGGGTCAATCCGAGTATGGTGCGTCATCAATCGACCGGTCCGATGTTGCAAGGGATTGAGGCTCGTCTGGACAACGTCAATGAAGCGGGAGAAGGGGAGATCGTGGTTAAGGGACCCAATGTGATGATGGGTTATTATAAAAATCCGGAGGCTACGGCCGACTCTTTTACCTCGGATGGGTGGTTCCGTACCAAGGATCTCGGGATGTTTGACTCGGATGGTTATTTGTATATTAAAGGGCGGTTGAATAATATGATTTTGGGCCCCAATGGTGAGAATATCTATCCGGAAGAGATTGAAAATGTGATCAACGGTCATGCTTTGGTCTCGGACTCTTTGGTTAAGGAGGATATGGGTAAATTGGTGGCCATCGTCCATTTCAACCGGGAGGCTCTCGAGCAAAAATATCATACGGTTCGTGAGAATCTAGGTAATCGTATGGAGCATATCAAAAAGGAGTTGATGCATTATGTCAATTCCAAAGTCAATAAATTTTCTCGTATTTCGGTGGTTGTGGAACAAGAGGAGGGATTTGAAAAGACTCCTACGCAGAAAATCAAACGTTTCTTATACACGAAAAATACCAGACATCGCAAATCCTGAAAGCTACCGATCTGTATAAGTTCGATTTCGCTGGAACCCTTATGCCATAAGGGGTGTAGAATATTTGTGCCGATGGAGGGGATTTGTTATCTTTGCTAAACTTGTGTTTGATTTTGGTCTCCAGGTCGACCGTAATTTTGTGGTTTTTGCAATATGCGGTCTGGCGGGATCGTTTATCGCTATGGATTAGTTCAAGGAGAGTAGTAGTATATGAGTGGTAGTGATATTAAATATTTGATTCCCGCAGAGGGGGATCAGCTTTGGGGGTTGACGGTTACCAGTGTCGGCAGTCAGGTGATCACGGCCGAGGAGGAGTATCCACCCCAGAACCACCCCAAAGGCTACTTTTTTGATGTGGAGGCTGGGCGTGTTTTGGATGAATTCCAGTTACTCTATATCACCGATGGCGAGGGTGAGATTACCTACGGGGAGAAAAAGATTACACAGCGCCTTACGGAGGGAAAGATGTTTCTGATCTTTCCCGGAATGTGGCACACCTATCGCCCCGACGAACATTCGGGCTGGAAGGAGTATTGGATCGGTTTCAAAGGGGAGATGATCGACCGTTTAGTTGCGGCCGGGTACTTTACGCCGGAGATACCGATTTTTGATATGGGACTAAACGAACCGATCGTCGATTTGTACATTACGGCACGGGATATTGCCAATGCGGATCGCATTGGAGCTCAGCCGGCGTTGTCGGGGATTGTCATGCACATGTTGGGGCTGATGTATTTTCGTCAGAAGAGTCATCTGCTCGACGACGAGAATATGATCAGCAAGATCAACAAGGCTAAAGTGGTGATGCGCGAGACGGTATACGAGAACTTGACGCCTCGTGATATTGCCGATCGGGTTGGATTGGGATATTCGGTTTTTCGGAAAGCATTCCGGGAGTATGCGGGTATTGCTCCAGCGCAATATATGAAGGAGTTGCGGGTCAATGAGGCGAAATTGCTGTTGGCCAATACAGCTCACACGATCAAGGAGATCTCCTATATTCTCAAATACGATAATCCGGAATATTTTTCGATTGCTTTCAAAAAGCGAACGGGCAAAACGCCGTTGATGTATCGTAATTTTGCCCGCCAGAAGGGGGAGCATAAATAATTGCGATTCGGGATCGAGTTGCCGGAGAGGAGATGTCGCTTGCAGCAAAGCGGTGTATGAGTTTTCTCGATTACGAGTTGATCTAAGGCAAATGTCCGACCCTGCTGGAATTGCAATTTGTTGTAGTTATTATAGTGTCCATGCAGGAGATCAACCCTGCATGGACAATTTTTTTCTGGATGGAGAGGACAGAAATCAGTGCATGGGCTTCTGAGAATAGTGGGTGACAGAATAGAGTGTAGAATATAGACCGACTTTCCGGATAAAACAAGAAACGAAATTTGACACGTGGAAGGTGGTCACCCGTTGTGGTTGCATCAATAAAAGAGGCCAGTCGATTTGAACCGACAGGCCTCTTTTATTACATTAAAATATCGAGGAGACTCCTCGTGAATTATTTGATCATGTCGAAGTGGGTGTACGGAACCAATACTTCCGGAATGCGGATACCTTCCTGGGTCTGGTTGTTTTCGAGCAGCGCAGCGACAATACGCGGCAGGGCCAATGAACTTCCGTTCAAGGTGTGTGCGAGCTGCAGCTTTTTGTTGGCGTCGCGGTAACGCAGCTTCAGACGGTTTGCTTGGAACGATTCGAAGTTGGATACCGAAGAGACCTCCAACCAACGTTTCTGTGCAGCCGAGAAGACTTCGAAATCGAAGGTCAGTGCTGAAGTGAAGCTCATATCGCCGCCGCAGAGGCGTACAATACGATAAGGCAAGCCCAACTGCTGAACCAACCCCTCGACATGTTTAACCATGCCGTTCAGCGCCTCGTAGGAGGTGGCGGGGTGGGCAATCTGTACGATCTCCACTTTGTCAAACTGATGTAGACGGTTCAGTCCACGTACATCTTTACCATACGAACCGGCCTCACGACGGAAGCAGGGGGTGTAGGCGGTCATCTTGATCGGGAAATCCGACTCGTTGATGATTACATCCCGGTAGATATTGGTTACAGGCACTTCGGCGGTTGGGATCAGGTAGAAGTCATCCACCTCGGCGTGGTACATCTGACCCTCTTTGTCGGGCAGCTGGCCAGTGCCGAATCCCGAAGCACGATTGACCATCAACGGAGGCATCACTTCGGTGTAACCGGCAGCGATATTGTTATCGAGGAAGAAGGTGATCAGGGCACGTTGCAGTGCAGCGCCTTTGCCTTTGTAAACGGGGAATCCTGCGCCGGTCAGTTTGACACCCAACTCGAAGTCGATGATGTCGTATTTGGCAGCCAGTTCCCAGTGGGAAAGTGCATCGGCCGGCAGATCCGGGTTTTGGCCTCCCATCCGAACAACCACGTTGTCTGCAGCGGTTTTACCCAGTGGTACTGAGCTGTGCGGGAAGTTAGGCAGCGTGACGATCAGATCGGTCAGTTCGGTCTCGGTCTGTTTCAGCTTCTCGTCGAGCTGTTTCGAACTCTCTTTGAGGGCTACGGTCTTCTCTTTGGCGGCGTTGGCTTCGGCCTGTTTGCCTGCCTTGAACAGTTGTCCGATCTCTTTGGAGATGGCATTTTGCTGGGCCAGGTTGGCATCCAATTCGGCTTGAATGGCTTTGCGGGCATCATCCAGTTGTTCGATGCGATCCACCGTTGCGGCGGCATCCACACCCTTCACGGCCAAACGCTCGAGCGTAAAGGCTTTGTTGTCTCTGATTTGCTTAAGTGTCAGCATGTTTTCCCTGTTTTGTATTTTATTTTCGATATTTTCAGCCAGTGGAGCAAAGATACGAAATTTTCATACCTTTGTCACTATGAAGCATATTTTTGTCCATTCGCTCCGAAGTGCCGTATTAATCGGAGTTTCAGCCATGACGATGTTGAGTGCTTGTGCCGGGAACGACTCGTCTCGCACAGGAGATGCTGCCGTGAATTCCAATCAGACCAGTTCATCGACCAATCCGACTCTGTTTGAGGAGATTTCGCCGGTGTACGGTGACCGTTTTGTACAGGGAGACCGTGTTCCTATCCGCTATACATTGTGTCAGGGTGTTGTGGCGGACAGTGTCATACTGACCGTAGACAATCGTCGTATCGGCCCAGTTGCGGCAGAGGGGGTTACCTACAATTTGGGACCGGCGTATCCGATCGGACGGGTGGTGTATCGGTTAACAGCCTATAGCGGGGCCCAAAGTCAAAGTCGAGCAGGTGAATTCCTGGTATTGGCGGCGAAGGCTCCTGCAATTTATGGCCACAGCGTAAAAAAGAGTTATCCGCATGATCGGCAGGCGTACACACAGGGATTGTTGTTTCATGACGGAAAACTGTACGAGAGTACAGGCCTGGAGGGGCAGTCGACGCTTCGCGAGGTGGATTTGGCGACAGGACGCGTGTTGCGTAGTCGTCCATTGCCGGATAACTACTTTGGAGAGGGGTTGGAGTTGTTGAACGGGAAGCTGTACCAACTTACCTGGCAAAACAACAAAGCCTTGGTCTATGATGCGAAGAGTTTCGATTTGCTCCAGGAGTTCGATTACGGCGGTGAAGGCTGGGGATTGGCTACGGACGGAGAGGTCCTCTATATGAGTGACGGTTCGGAGAAGATTCGCGTACTGGATCCGGAAACCTTCCGTACAATTCGCACGATCGAGGTCTACACGGACCAAAACAAGGTGATGTACATCAATGAGATGGAGTGGATTCGCGGAGAGCTTTGGGCCAATGTCTACATGTCGGACAATGTGATTCGGATCGATCCGCAGAGTGGAGCAGTACTTGGGGTGATTGATTTGAGCGGTTTGCTGTTGGCCTCTGATCGGGATGAAACGACCGATGTGCTGAATGGTATCGCTTACGACAAAGCGACCGGACGCATCTTTGTGACCGGTAAAAATTGGAACAAACTTTTTGAGATTGCGGTCGTGCAGCATTGAGCATTGCGGATGCAATGTCGAAGTTTTTTCTACTCGAGTCGTGTACCATCTTGTAATTGTCCCCAAACGGAGTGGTCAGAGACTGTGCGTAGTGTAGTGATGACCGCGCAGTGAACGTAGATCCTGAACTTGCGACTTTGGCAGAACTACGATGACAAGATTGTACCGCCTGAAAGCAGTTGGAGAAGCAATATCTTATTGATTAAAAAATATTTAACGGAGTAATTTATGTTGAAATTCTCGATACAATCCGAGATGGCCCGTCGTATTTTGATTTTGGATGGCGGGTTTGGTACGATGGTGCATAGATACGAACTTACTGAAGAGGATTTCCGGGGTACAATGTTTCAGGACTGGCCGATGCCTTTGCTGGGGTGTAACGAGGCGCTGGTGATGAGTCGTCCTGATGTGTTGACCGATATTCATGAGGCCTATTTGCAGGCCGGTGCTGATATCGTTTCGACCGACACGTTCAATGCCAATGCTCTGTCGTTGTCGGATCAGATGCTCGATTTTTATGTGTATGACATCTGCAAAACGGCGGCATCTATTGCGCGGGCTGCGGCCGATAAATATACACTGTTAAATCCATCCAAACCACGTTTCGTGGCCGGTTCGATTGGTCCGGGGAATCGTTCTGCCTCCATCTCGCCCGATGTGAATGATCCGGCGGCACGTGCCGTCACTTTTGACCAACTGTCGCAGGCCTATTACGATCAGGCACGGGGTCTGGTGGATGGCGGTGTGGATCTGATTCTGTTGGAGACCTTTTTTGATACGTTGAATGTCAAGGCGGCCATTTTTGCTGTCGAAAAGTTGGCTAAGGAACGTAAAAAGCCCATTCCAATTATGGTTTCCGGAACGTTGACTGATACTGGGGGACGTACATTGGCTGGGCAGACTGTTGAGGCGTTTTACGCTTCGGTACATCATGGCAACGTAATTTCGGTCGGCTTGAATTGCGGACACGGGGCGGAGCGAATGCGCCCCTATATCGAGCGATTGTCGGCTGTGGCGGCTTGTGCGGTGTCGGCGCATCCCAATGCGGGATTGCCTGATAACGAGGGCCGATATGGCGAAACGCCAGAGATGATGGCTGCAACGATTGAGGGTTATCTCTCTGCTGGACTGCTGAATGTTGTGGGCGGATGTTGTGGTACGACCCCCATGCACATTGCTGCGATTGCGGCTGTGGCCTCTAAATATGTACCCCGTCAAATTCCGCAACCCAACAATCAGCTTTTGCTGAGCGGTCTGGAGCTTGCGACCTTCCCAACGGCGCAAGGCCCGACACTATTGGGTACACGTTCCGATGCAACGCACTCTACGGCGTTTGCGGCGGCTATCCGGGATAAACGTTACGCCGAGGCTGTCAATACCCTTCGCGCTGAGATAGAGTCCGGTTCTCCGTTGGCGGTGGTCGATGTTGATGATCCGATGGTCAGTGGAACAGAGACGGTGCGCAATCTGCTCAATTTGGCGATGGCAACGCCGGAGGTGGCTCGAGTTCCGGTTGTGGTTTTCTCTTCGGAGTGGAAGACCTTGGAGACCGCCATGCAGTGTATGCAGGGCAAACCGATAGTCGGTCCGTTGACACTTGCCGAAGGTGAGGAGGAGTTTTTACGTCGATTGTCGTTGGTGGATCGCTATGGAGCTGCCGCATGGATTGCTTTGATCGACGAACAGGGAGCAGCCGACACGCTCGACCGAAAACGGGACGCTGCACAACGCATAGCCGTCTTATTGGAGCAATCCGGTTTCCCGCAGGATAGTGTCGTGATCGACCCTGTGCTGTTGCCGGTGGTGGATCATCCGGATACGGCCAAACAGTTCCTGGAGATTGTAGCAGGACTTCGGACCGCTCATCCGCAATGGCGGTTAGGAGGAAGAATCAACGTTTTCTCGTCTGAATTCCAGGGGTGCGATGCGGCGGTCAAAATGTTAAATAGTGTACTGTTGGAGCGTGCTGCTGCACTTGGTTTGGACTTCGCATTGGCTGATCCTCAAACTGTACAACCTACGCAGGATCAACCTGCACAGTTGCGGACTGTGTGTGAACAATTGATCGCAGCAGACAGTACGGGAACGATTGACGCATTGATTGATCATGTTGTTTCTCAATGTCCTGAATCCGTTCAACAGTTGGGTGGTGCAACGACGGACGACAAACTTTCGTTGCAAATACTGTTGACGGAAAGGATGGATGCCTTGCTCAAATTGGAAAAATGTGTAAAGGAGGGCATTGCTCCATTGGCTTTGTTGCAGCGGGTGATCCATCGCAGTTGCCAGCAACAAAACGACAGGGCGCAAGCAGCAGCGTCTGCTGCAGATCCCGCAACGGACAAATCGCGTCATCTGTTGTGGGTGTCCATCGATAATACGGAATATGATTCGTCTGCAGAACTGTTAAAATGTCTGTTGAAAGGTTCGGATTTTCAGGTGGAAGAGGTGCAATATAGGACTGAGCCCAAACAATTGATCGAATGTTGTCGGCAAAGTGATTGCGCGGCTGTTGTGTTGTGTGGAGCGACTTCACGTGCTCTGGGCTTGATCGAGTCAATCTTGACGACAGTTCAGAAGGAGGGGGTGATGTTGCCTTTCTTAGTAGGAGGTGCGGCAACTTCGGTGCTTCATACTGCGGTAAAATTGGCTCCCAAGTATGCCAATGGAACGGTTGTCTATCTGCCGGTACCGGTCACGGCTTTGCAAATTATACAGCGTGTTTGTTCGAGTGAACGGGATATCTACCTGATCGATGTGCAGATGGAGCAGATCACCCTGCGGGAAGAGTTTGCCAATCGGGCCAAAAACCGACCTTTCCGAACTTTGGCTGACGCGCGAGCTCATGGACTCAAAGCTGACTTTAGCCGGGTTAAGGCGCCTTTAAAGATTGGTCGGGAGAATTTTGTTGATTACGACTTGAAACGGTTGTTGCCGCTGATCAACTGGAGTTATCTGTTCGGATTAGCTGGAATGCCCGGCCGCTTCCCGGACCTACTCGATGATCCGACAAAAGGGGAGCAGGCTCGTCGGCTGTATGATGATGCCCAACAATTGCTGCAGGAGATCATTGAACAGGGATGGTTGCATGCGCAAGGTGTTGTGGCACTCTATCCGGCTCGTCGGGATGGGGATGATATTGTGCTGTACGAGGATGTGGCCTGCACGAAGGAACTGTTGCGTATGCCGCAACTCCGTAATCAGCAGAGTTCGCAGGCTGTAAACCTTTCGTTGGCAGATTTTGTGGCTCCGGCAGGAGATGTTCTCGATAGTGTAGCTCTTTATGCGGTAACTGTTGGTGCGGGACTCGATGCTTTGCAGCAGCGTTTGCGTGAGGCAGGTGATGAGGCACGAGCCAAACTGGCCGGTTTGTTGGCCGGCCGTCTGTGCGAGGCGATGGCGGAGGAGATGCACCGTTATGTTCGGGTGCAGTTGTGGGGTATTGAACAGGCGGACCAGCTGACCCCTGCAGAACTTTTGGAGGGGAAATATTCCGGTATCCGCCCCAACTTCGGCATGCCTTCGTGCCCCGATCGTTCATATCGCAAAACGGTGGCAGAACTGTTGCACCTTCCGGAAGCCATCGGGTTGCAGGTAACAGACCAGTATGAATTGATGCCTGCTCCGGCTTTGTGTGGATTGATGTTTGCGCTGCCGGAGGCTCGTAACTTCAATGTCGGACAGGTCGATGCCGAGCAATTGGCGGCCTATGCCTCTTGTCGAGGAATCAGTGTGGAGCAGTTGCGTAAACTGATCCCGCAATATATACAGGCGTAAAGCCGAATCATAGTAAACAAGCAATCTTTGTAATTCGAAGTGATGACTCAACAACTGTTGGATACGCTCAAACGTGAGGCGTCAGAACTGCACGACTGGACAGTCTCGTTCCGTCGTACGATTCACCAATACCCGGAACTCTCTTTTGCCGAACACGAAACTGCACGTTATATCGCTGAACAATTGACCGCTGAGGGGATCCCTTTCCGTCCGATTGCGGGGACAGGCATTTTAGCCAAAATCGAGGGAAAAGGCGATCTGTCGCGGTGTGTGGTTTTGCGGGCCGATATGGATGCTTTGCCCGTGAGTGAGCAGACCGGTTTGCCTTTTGCCTCATGTCACGAGGGGGTGATGCATGCCTGTGGGCACGATATGCACATGGCCTGCCTATTGGGGGCAATGGTCTTGTTGAACCGGCATAAAGCGGAGATCGACGGAACGATCTTTGGACTCTTCCAACCGGGCGAGGAGGTGTGTCCCGGAGGGGCCAGTTTGGTATTGGCCGAGGATCCCTTTGCGGATTATCAGGTGATAGCCGTAGTGGGAGAACATGTCGGGGCAGAGATTCCGCTTGGACAGCTTGGATTCCGTCCGGGCAAGTATATGGCCTCAGGAGATGAGGTGCGGCTTACGGTTAAAGGGAAAGGTGGGCACGGAGCGTTGCCGCACAACCTGAACGATCCTGTTGTGGCGGCTGCGGCCTTGATCACTGCGCTGCAGCAGATTGTCAGCCGGAATGCCGATAGTCGGATGCCGACCGTGTTGTCATTCGGTCGGGTGATTGCCGAGGGAGCCACCAATGTGATCCCTTCCGAAGTGCATATTGAGGGTACCTTCCGTACCATGGATGAGGCCTGGCGGGCAAAGGGCAAGCAACGTATTCGTGAAATTTCGGCGGGTATAGCCGTTGCGTACGGCGTTGAAGTCGACGTTGATATTGCCGATGGATACCCTTGTGTGGTCAATGATGATCAGCTAACCGAACATGCCCGTCAACTGACCATGCAGATGTGGGGTAAAGAGAATATCCAGGCGTTGGATTTGCGGATGACAGCCGAAGATTTTGGCTATTATACGGTCCGTTATCCAAGTCTGTTTTATCGTTTGGGGACGGCAGGTCCGGACGGAACCTCAGGTGGCGGATTACACACCGGGACATTTAATCCGGGCGAGGCGGCGCTGGATCAAGGGGTAGCAACCATGGCTGCCTTGGGTCTGTCATTACTCGGCCAAAAGTAGAGTAAAATGGTGGGTATGGATTTACATGCGATCTATTTTACCTGCCAACACATGATGTCCATTTTGGAGAGTATAGAGGTGTAGTGCATTTAGCAGTCAGTCAGTTGTTTTCCTGATATTTTTCAGTTTTATTGGTATTGAGGATACACTGAGATCATTGTTGTCTGAACATAGCGTTATAGGGAGAGTTGTCCCTAAAAAAGAAGCGGGGAACAGGCTTATGCTTGTTCCCCGTTTTGGTGAATTAAATAAACTGACTGATTTTCTTGTTTACTACCCAAAAGATTCTCAATTGTAAGGATATGCGTTGAGTTTTGGATTTTCAATTAGTCAGGGAATATTACTCTTGTCTATAACGGAATTTAGGACTAAAAGTAACAGGTTGAAACCATTTTGTGATAAAAAGTTCTAAATCAGAACCGTTTTAATTGGCCGCTATTGAGCTCTTTCAACCAGCGGTCGAGGGCTGTGGAGATTTCGTTGTAGTAGGCAAATTCCGTGCGTAATGCAAAGCCGTGATAACCCTGTGGATAGATATGCAGTTCGGCCGGGATGTGTTGCTGTTCCAAAGCCAGGTAGTAGAGTACACTGTTAATGGGCTTGACAGATTTGTCTTGTGTACTGGTGGCGATAAAGGCCGGAGGGGTCTGTTCTGTGACCTGTTTATCCGGGCTGAAACGAATCACCAGTTCATCCGTAGGATTGTCGCCGAGCAGGTTGCGTCGTGAGCCTGCATGGGTGATAGAGGCATCCATGGAAAGAACAGGGTAGAACAGAATGGTGAAGTTCGGACGATCCTCAGCATCTAATAGAGTTGAAGCTGAAGCAGCCAGATGTCCTCCCGCAGAGAAGCCCATAATACCAATCTTGTTAGGGTCGATGTGCCATTCATTGGCATTTGTGCGGAGGAGTTGCATGGCTTTGCGTACATCGGCCAAAGGAATGTTGTAGTGTCCGTTCG
Source organism: uncultured Alistipes sp. (assembly GCA_900545315.1). Taxonomy (GTDB): domain Bacteria; phylum Bacteroidota; class Bacteroidia; order Bacteroidales; family Rikenellaceae; genus Alistipes_A. The sequence continues at coordinate 42,875 of UQYM01000009.1, read as the reverse complement.
GCATGCGGTAGCGTAGAACCAAGGCAAAGACACCCCGTTCACGGAACCATTCTGCCGGGCCCAGCCCTTCGTATCCGTAGCAGGTTGCACCGTATCCGCCACCCGGGCAGATCAGTACGGCCTGACCTGTCGCTTTGTCTGGATCGGGTTGTACAATAAAATAATCAGCCTCGACGGCACCGCCCAGCACATCCGGGGTGACCGTGATGTTTTCCGGAGAGAGACCGTTGCTCTCAGCGGGAGGGGCGTCGGGGTAGAGGGCTTGTGGTTGTGGTCGTTGTGCGGGTTGGTCCGCCGGCACGGGATTGGCTGCCTGCAAGGAGAATGAGAGTGTGCCGGCAACCCACAATAACAGTGTATGTTTGAATTTGGTCATCATATCCATCAACTATTGCGATAGTGTGCACAAGATAGTAAAAAAACAGTATTTACCGAGGCTGATGAATATGATGGTTCAGGGAGTGTCGTTCTGGGGATAGAAATTCGGCGATAACTCACAAGACAATTCTGTTGTATGAAACACATCTGCAAGATGGCTTGAAATACCGAATATTGCGAATCGGACTTTGGGTAGTGTTTGGTGTCTGAAAGGGAGTGTATGCAATCCGTTTTTTTGAGGCCAGAGTATGGATGTTGTTACCTGATATCAAAAAAAAAGACGATGATTATCAAGTAGGATAATCATCGTCTTTATAATGCCATTCAGTGGCTTTAAGCCTCTTCCGTATTGGTAGCGAATGCCATGATTTTGTTGTATTTCTTTTCAATTTCGCGTAACCGTTTGATCTCTTCTTTGAGTTTTGAAGGGTCATTTTTGGCCAATTTTTGATTGGTCACCTTCAGCTCACGACTGTTGGTTTTAAGAATAAACAACTCTTCAATAATTTTGGCAATCGGTCTCTGCATGTACATGGTAGTAAAGTCTTGCAGATTATCCGGCATTTTTTCCCTTGGCATAGTTTTAATTTTTAGTTAATGCGATGAATCTTTTTCCCTACAAAGGTAAAAAGATTTTTTTAATGAAGAATCACTATTTGTCGAATAACAAAAAGTAAGCCATAAATATTATTTTAATTCATGGTTGTATTTGTGAAATTCAGAGAGAGGATAGTCTCTTTTATTTTGGATTGGATTATCTAATGGAGTCGTTCGAACCGTCTCCTTATTGCAGGTCTGGCCCGATCTGGTCAGTCGCTTATCGGGTGTTTGTTTAATCGGACTTAAGGGCTTAATTGGACGTGAATATTGAGCTAACCCCTGTTCCGAATATTTATATGCGATAAATTGATGCCTAGTCAAACTTTTTTATGACCTCCATGCATTTTTATATTTTCTTTAACGATAATACAGTTATAATATTGTTCAATCAAGAAAATTTTAATTCTAACAAATTTCCTTATTTGTAAATTGATGCAGATGTTGAAATGCCGATGGCGCTTGAGAGTATCATACGAAACAATTAGTTGCGAAATAACCTGTTGTGGAGGGAATGTGTTGGACCTTACGACAAATATGTATATATGTATAGGTGATAGTCGGATTTGTCGGAAAGATATTATCCGAAGTACAAATTTGTCTATGCTGCATAGCCTATTTCAAGGAAATTTTGTTTCATTGTTGCATAGCAGAGACTTTTTTAACGCTGCGTTGGTCCGTAAAATGCAGTGTGTAGCCATCATGTGGGTAATCGGTTATCGGTGCGACTCTTCTGTTTACCTAATTCGTGTATCTGTTAGAACTTTTTTGCATCATTTGTGCGATTTCGCATTTGCTTCTATGTTGCTTTCTTGTATTGGGGATTCATCGCTTGTCGATTGGATACGGTTCCATAACTTGAGGCAATCAAACTTGTCGTGTTTGATGTGGTGAATAAGATGGAACGAAGAACTCATAATAAATTATGTGCGGAGTTAGGTTGCGGTATTCGTATAGACAGTGTGTAGAGAGAGTGTGTGCGGGTCCCCATTGTATGGAATCAAAGGCAGTGTTTACGGTTTTGCAGGATATGTGGGATGGCTAATGAAGATGGTTCCGGATGGGATACGGCACGGGGACCAACGAAATAGGAGTATAAAGTGCAGTGGCGATGGTGAGATGTTGCGTACTCTGTATTTTTATATAGCTTGTTATTTGCCCTTTGAGCAATAATGATTCTGGCTTCCAAGGTTTGCGTTTACATCGTTTCAGGATAGATTTACACAGTTTACTGACGATTTGGCCATTGAGTCGATACCAGTTTCTGATAGGAGTACGAGCAGCAAGGCATGCTGGTTGCATGGATGCCCGTACAGCAGCTTGATGACTATGATCCATCTCCTTTGACGGAAGATGTGATGGGAAAAGGACTTGGATCGTAAGCAGTGTTGTAAACCTGAATAACTCGAGAGATGGGGCAGGATGGGAAATGCTACGGTGTGGACACAACTTTTTGTGTGTGCATCCTGACCAGGGCAGGCAGAGAACGGAGATACAATAAAAAAAGACTCGCAGTTTTGCGAGCCTTTTTGTTTGTGGGAGCTGAGGGAATCGAACCCCCGACCCTCTGCTTGTAAGGCAGATGCTCTGAACCAACTGAGCTAAGCTCCCTCTTTGGCTGCAATCATTGTCCCGATTGCGAGTGCAAAGATAGGTAAAATCTTTTTACCTCCAAATTTTCCGAGGCAAAAAATGCTTTTTTGGGCGAAAATTATTTTTTCACGGCGATTGCAAGCTCTTTGAGCTGCTCATCCGAAATCTCCGACGGGGAGTCGATCATCATATCGCGTCCGGCATTGTTTTTCGGGAAGGCGATAAAATCACGGATAGAGTCCGCTCCTCCAAACAGTGCGCAGAGACGGTCAAAGCCGAAGGCGATACCTCCGTGAGGTGGCGCACCATATTTGAAGGCGTTCATCAGGAAGCCGAACTGTTTTTCGGCCGATTCATCCGTGAAGCCGAGTACCTCGAACATTTTCCGTTGCAGGTTCGAATCAAAAATACGCAACGAGCCGCCACCTACTTCCACGCCATTGACAACAAAGTCGTAGGCGTTTGCCCGTACCTTACCAGGATCGGTGTCGAACAGATCGAGGTCTTCCAGTTTCGGAGAGGTGAATGGATGGTGCATGGCGTAGAAACGGTTGGTCTCATCATCCCACTCCAACAGCGGAAAGTCGATAATCCACAGCGGAGCAAAATTCTTGTGGTCCCGCAGTCCCAGACGGTTCCCCATCTCGAGACGCAACTCGCACAAGGCCCCGAGTGTCTGTTTGCGAGCGCCGGAGAGGATCAACAGCAGATCGCCCGGTTTGGCACCGCATTTGGCCGCCCAAGCACGCAGGTCATCTTGTGTGTAGAATTTGTCCACACTCGATTTGAAGCTGCCGTCGGCTTCACAGCGAACGTAAACCATCCCTTTGGCTCCGATTTGAGGCCGTTTGACAAATTCGGTCAGGCCGTCGAGCTGTTTACGGGTGTAACCGGCACACTCTTCAGCGCAGATTGCTCCAATATATTCGGCCGAATCAAATACTCCGAACCCCTTACCCTGTGCAAGCGAGGTAATATCGTTAAAGGTCATTCCGAAACGGATATCGGGTTTGTCCGAACCGTAGTTGGCCATGGCATCTGCCCAGGTCATACGCGGGAAGGGCTCGGTGAAGTCAATGTTGAGGATATTTTTGAACAGGTATTTGGCCATGCCTTCGAAGACTTCCAACACATCGTCGCGATCCACGAAGGACATTTCGCAGTCGATTTGGGTGAACTCGGGTTGACGGTCAGCACGCAGGTCCTCATCGCGGAAGCACCGTACGATTTGGAAGTAGCGGTCATAACCGGATACCATCAGCAACTGTTTGAAGGTCTGAGGTGATTGCGGCAGCGCATAGAACTGTCCGGGGTTCATGCGGGAGGGAACCACGAAGTCGCGTGCCCCTTCGGGCGTCGATTTGATCAGGTAGGGGGTTTCGATTTCGAGGAACCCTTTACTGTCAAGATAGCTGCGTGTAGCGTGCGCGATGCGGTGACGTAGAATCAAGGCATTTTTCAGCGGATTACGACGCAGATCGAGGAACCGATAACGCATGCGCAGATCGTCGCCACCATCGCTGTTATCTTCAATGGTGAAGGGAGGAGTCAGGGCGGCGTTGAGGATCTTCAGGTGGTCGAGTACCACTTCGATTTCACCGGTTGGAATTTTTGTGTTTTTTGAGGAGCGCTCTACGACTTTACCCGTAGCCTGGATAACATACTCACGTCCTAACTGTGCGGCAACCTCTTTGACCTCGGCAGGCGAATGCTCTTCGACTACCAATTGGGTAATACCGTATCGGTCACGGATATCAATGAAGGTCATTGCACCGAGGTTACGCACCTTCTGTACCCACCCCGCAAGGGTGACTTGTTGTGATAGATTGGCGAGACGTAGTTCGCCGCATGTGTGGGTTCTGTACATTATATGGAATTTTACTATTTTTGTTCGTACAAGTTGGGGAGTATGCTGTTCTTGTTTTGTGCATGCTCCGTATTGTATTCATTCCGGCAGCGGGCGTAACAGAGACAACCCGAACCGGTTAGCCTCATTGAACGGACCTCAAAGGTATAAATTTATCATGAACGACGTACAAAACAGAGATGATTTTTTCATGCGTCAGGCGTTGGTAGAAGCACACAAGGCATACGATCTGGGGGAGGTTCCCATCGGTGCGGTGGTGGTGTGGAACGATCGGGTGGTTGGCCGGGGGCACAATTTGGTCGAGACCTTGAAGGATCCGACGGCACATGCCGAGATGCAGGCTATTACGGCTGCAACGGCCTCGATTGGAGGAAAGTATTTGGCCGAATGTCGCCTTTATGTGACGGTCGAACCTTGTACCATGTGTGCCGGGGCCTGTTACTGGGCTCAGGTTGGCAAAGTTATCTACGGAGCGGCTGATCCGAAACGGGGCGTTTCACGTCTTGGGCAGTCGGTGTTCCATCCGAAGACTACCGTCGTGAGTGGGGTATTGGAGCAGGAGTGTGGAGATTTGGTTCGCTCGTTTTTCCAAAAGCTACGCAAATAATTGCAGAAAAATTTTGTGAGTTATGGCGGGCATCAGCGAGTTGGTTCGCTAACATGTAATTATGTGATTGCCAGGCCAATAATTTTCAGCCTTTGGCTCTATTTTTTCCTGCATAGGGTGCCTTCTGAAGGGTAAATACGTGAATAGTGGCCTTTGACCGTACTGGCTAATTCTCAGTTGAAATTTTATTGAACGATTTTATTCTGTGAAAAAATCGTTTGAAGCGTTGATGCAAAACATAGTGGGCCCAATGACAGGGCCACAATGGCAAACAAAGGAGGTGGGTGTTTTCTCGGATGCCAACTGAAATAAAAAAGCAGGAGAACAATTGTTCTCCTGCTTTTTTATTGCTGACGGATGATCAGTTAGTCTTTGTACACCTCTTTACGAGCGGCTTTCAACGTGTTTTTCATCAGTGAGATGATGGTCATCGGACCTACGCCACCCGGAACCGGCGTAATGTAGCTGCATTTGGGTGCCACTTCGTCGAATTTGACATCACCAAGCAGTTTCCAACCCGATTTGGTCTTGTCGCTCTTGACGCGGGTGATTCCTACGTCAATAATCACTGCTCCTTCTTTGACCATATCGGCCGTAACAAACTCGGCATGTCCCAGAGCAGCAATGATAATATCGGCCTGGCTAACCACCTCTTTCAGATTCTTGGTGCGGCTGTGGCACAGCGTAACGGTGCAGTCCCAACCTTTCTGAGAGAGCAGGTTGGCGATCGGACGGCCTACAATGTTGCTGCGACCGATTACGGCACAACTCTTACCGGCAGTTTCGATATTGTAGTGTTTCAACAGTTCGAGGATGCCGTCAGGAGTTGCGGGCAGATAAGCCGGCAGACCGGAGATCATGCGGCCTGTATTGACCGGGTGAAAACCATCCACATCTTTGCGGGGGTCGATTGCCTCGATCACCTTCTGTTCAGAAATGTGTTTGGGCAGCGGAAGCTGTACGATGAATCCGTCCACTTCGGGATCGTTGTTCAGTTTCGTGATCTCGCCCAGCAGATAGGCTTCGCTGATCGATTCGTCCAGACGCAGGACGGTTGAACGAAATCCCACCTCTTTGCAGCACTTCTCTTTGTGTCCGACATAGGTTTGGCTGGCCCCGTCGTTACCGACCAAAATGGCTACCAGATGTGGCGCCCGGTGACCTGCTGCCACCCATGTCTCTACTTCGGCCGCAATCTCTTTGCGCAGCTTGGCTGCGACCTCTTTACCGTCTATGATATTCATATTGCGTTATGTTTTTATTTTATGTTCACGCTGATTCGAATCTTAATTTGCTTTTAGGTGTAAGAAGCAAACCGGTACAGCAGTTGGATCGTAATAGAATTGAGTCTCACCTATATACGACAAACTCCAAACAATGGCCGCAAGAAATCATCAGACTGAACCTTTGTAGGTCAGGTTCTATTCCTTGCCGTCCTGTGTTCTTCTTATCCTTCCTTCTACCTAAATCAATTGTCGCTTAAATGGTAGCGCAGATTGATTCCGGATTTGTCGCCTTTGAACTACGATACGATTACCGGCGGAAGGCTCTTGGATTAAAGCCACGAGGAAGTTTGGGAATGCCGCCTGCCATGGTCTTCATCACCTTGCGGGTGTCTTCAAACTGTTTGAGCAGTCGATTGACATCTTGCAGGGTGGTGCCACTACCTTTGGCAATGCGCTGCCGGCGACTGCCGTTGATGATCGACGGATCGGCACGTTCGGCCGGTGTCATCGAGTGGATGATAGCCTCGGTCTGTTTGAATATGTCGTCGTTGATATCGACGTTTTTGAGCATTTTACCCACGCCGGGGATCATGCCGGCCAGATCCTTCAGATTGCCCATCTTCTTGATCTGATTGATCTGGTTGAGGAAGTCGTTGAAGTCGAACTGGTTTTTGACCAACTTCTTTTTCAGGCGGCGAGCCTCCTCTTCATCGTATTGTTCCTGGGCCTTTTCGACCAAAGAGACGATATCGCCCATACCCAAAATACGGTCGGCCATACGCTCGGGATGGAACACCTGCAGGGCATCCATCTTTTCGCCGGAGCTGATAAACTTCAACGGTTTTTTGACCACGGCACGGATTGAGATGGCGGCACCACCTCGGGTATCACCGTCGAGCTTGGTCAGTACGACACCGTCAAAATCGAGGCGATCGTTAAACTCCTTGGCGGTGTTGACCGCATCCTGACCGGTCATTGCATCGACCACAAAGAGCGTTTCACTCGGATGGATGGCCGCTTTGATCGCCGTAATCTCCTGCATCATCTGCTCGTCCACCGCCAAACGACCTGCCGTATCGACAATCACCGTGTTGATGTGTTTGTTGCGGGCGTATTGGATGGCGTTTTCGGCAATCTGTACCGGATTTTTGTTGCCCTCTTCGGTGTAAACCTCTACCCCGATCTGTTGACCCAGCACCTTCAACTGTTCGATCGCTGCCGGCCGATAGACGTCACCAGCCACCAACAGAACCTGACGCCCCTTTTTGCTTTTGATCAGGTTGGCCAGTTTGCCCGAGAAGGTGGTCTTACCGGAACCTTGCAGACCGGCAATCAGCACAACGGCCGGATTGCCTTCCAGCTTGATGTCGGTCATGGTGCCGCCCATCAATGCCGCCAACTCGTCGCGCACGATCTTGGTCATCATCTGACCCGGCTTGACGGACTTGAGAACGTCCTGTCCCAGTGCTTTGGTCTTCACCTCATCGGTGAAACTTTTAGCAACTTTGTAGTTGACATCGGCATCGATCAACGCACGTCGGATCTCTTTGAGGCTTTCGGCGACATTGATCTCGGTGATGCGACCCTCACCCTTGAGGATCTGAAATGACCGTTCGAGTTTATCGGTAAGATTTTCAAACATGGCGTAATCGGTGTATGTGAATTGGGCCGAACAGACCCTATTTGTTGCGTTCCAATACGAAATAAGCCAACTTGCGCAGGCTCTCGCGAACCGGTGAATCGGGATAGCTCTCCAACGAGGTGAGCGCTTTGTCCCGATATTGTGCCATCACTTCGGCAGCATGCTCCAGCCCTCCACGTTCACGAACCGTACGGGCCAAATATTCGACATTGTCCGGTTTCTGACGGATGTCGCTCAATTTGCCGATCAGTTTGCGCCGTTCAGCCTCTGAACTGTTTTCCAGAACATAGAGCAGCGGCAGTGTGATTTTGCGTTCGCGCATATCGCCGCACATCGGTTTGCCGGTCACCTCCATCGGGGAGTAGTCCAATATGTCATCTTTGATCTGGAAGGCAATGCCGAGATTGGTGCCGTAGGCACGCATGGCTGCAACCTGTTCTTCCGGAGCTTTGACCGAGATGGCGCCGATTGCACTGCAAGCAGCCAACAGTGAGGCCGTTTTCTTGTAAATGATGTCGAGGTAGAGCTCGCGTGTCATGCGCAGGCTCTCCGAGAGTTCGGTCTGGGTCAGCTCCCCTTCACTCATCTCGTGAACGGAGCGGGTGATCTCCAACAGCATGTCGTTGCCGCCCTTCTCCATACAGACGTGATAGGTGCGGGCGAAGATATAGTCGCCGATCAGCACAGCGGTGTGCGAACGCCACAGGGCATTGACCGACGGAGCTCCGCGACGGACAAAGGCTTCATCCACCACATCGTCGTGAATCAGCGAGGCGGTGTGCATCATCTCGACCAGTGAGGCCCCCAAATAGCTGTAGGTATCGATCTCACCGTGCAGGGCTGCCGAAAGCAGGACCAACAGCGGCCGCATCTGTTTACCCCGATGAGAGAGAATATAGTTGCAGATCGAAGAGACATAGGCACTGTCGCTATGCAGAATTTCGGCAATGAAACTCTCGTAGCGGCGGACCTTGTCTGCAATGGGTTGTTGTATCTCTTCGAGTGTGACCATGAACGTTCTGGAATCAAGAGTACAAATATCTGCGTTTTTTCCGAATTGGCCAAGTCGCCGGTGGATTATCTCAACAATTTTTTGTTACTTTGCATCTCAACCTTAGATTTTTTCTGACGGCATGGAGCATAAAGCGAATGTCACTCGGGCACTGCCCTATATGGTTGCGTTGATCCTTTTTCTTGTGGTCACGCTTTTCTGTTTTGCCCCTCAGTTCCAGGGTAAAGAGTTGGTCCAGCATGATATCATGCAGTATGAGGGCATGACTCACGATATTTTGCAGCATCGCGAAACCTACGGTGAGGATCCGCAATGGGAGGGGAATATGTTTTCGGGCATGCCGGCCTACCTGATCAACATGAAGTATGATGGGGCGCTGGTCAAAACCATCTCCAAAGCGTTCTATTTCTTGGGACAGCCTGCGGCGCTGACCTTCCTGGCGATGGCGATGTTTTTCTGCATGTTGCTCTGTATGAAGGTCAACCCCTGGATCGGTCTGATCCCGTCGCTGGCCTACGGTTTCTCAACCTACTTCTTTATTATTATAGGTGCCGGGCACATGACCAAAATGATGGTGTTGGCCTTTGCCCCGATGCTGTTCGGAGGAGTATGGTATGCTTTCCGACGCAATATGTGGGTAGGTAGCGCACTGACGGCATTTTTCGGATCGATTATGATCGGAGCCAACCATCCGCAGATTACCTACTACTTTTTAATGATCATTGCGGCATTTTGGATCAGTGAACTGGTTCGTGCCTGGAAAGAGAAAATCCTTCCGCGTTTTGCCAAGGTGACCGGCTTGCTGTTGATGGCCGGCGTGTTGGCTGTGGGCAGTAATGCCGGAATGCTCTACTACATTCAGACCCATTCGAAAGATACGATCCGCGGAGGAAGTGAGCTGAAATCGTCGGCCTCGACCATGGAGGGTAAAGAGGGGCTCGATTTGGAGTATGCTACGGCCTGGAGCTATGGCAAGGGCGAGACGTTCAATCTGTTGATCCCGAATCTCTATGGAGGCTCTTCTGAAGGCGGATTCAGCGAAGATGGTGAAGTGGCCCAGGCACTTGCCAAATATGGTGCCCGCAATATGGCTACCCATCTGCCCGCTTATTGGGGGCCGCAGCCGATCACATCTGGACCGATGTATATCGGCGCTGTGGTGCTGTTCCTGGGGGTACTGGGACTGTTTTTACTGCGCCGCCGCTCGACCCTTTGGATTTCGGTGATTGCCCTGCTGGCGATTCTGCTGGCGTGGGGTAAAAATATGATGTGGTTCACGGAGTTGTTCTACCACTACTTCCCGATGTACGATAAATTCCGTACCGTTTCGACCATTTTGGTGATCGTCGGGTGGTGCGTGCCGTTGTTGGCCGCCTTGACCCTGCAACGGCTGTGGAGCGGGGAGGTGCCCCGTGAAAAGCTGATCAAAGGGCTGAAATATACAACCATCATTTTGGGCGGTATCACGTTGCTGTTCTTGATCTTTGGCGGTACCTTGCTGTCGTTTACAGGCGAGGGTGACAGCCAAATGTTCGGTGGGCAGCAGGTGGAGGATGTCTTTGCCGCTATGCGCGCCGAACGGGCCTCCCTGATGCGCGCCGATGCTTTGCGTTCGCTGCTGTTTATAGTATTGACGGCTGGAATGGTACTGCTGTTCTACCTCCAAAAGATTAAACGCGGCGCATTTGTCTCTATCTTGGGACTGCTCGTGATAATCGATATGGTGCCGGTCAATCTACGTTATTTGGACCGGGACAAATTTGTGGAACCGACTCGCAATGAGTTCCGTCCCACGGAGGCCGACCAGCAAATCATGGCGGATAAGGAGTTGGGCTATCGCGTGCTGAATATGACGGTCAGCCCGTTTAATGATGCGACCACCTCCTATTTCCATCGGTCTGTGGGTGGTTACCACGGGGCGAAGCTGGGTCGTTATCAGGACCTGATCGAACATTATTTGAGTAAGATGGATTTGGGCGTGTACAATATGCTCAATACCAAATATGTAATTGTTCCGGACGAAAAGGGACAACCGCTCGTTCAGCTTAATCCGGAGGCCAACGGTGCTGCATGGTTTGTCGATTCAGTCCGTATGGTGGATGGTCCTGATGCTGAGTTGGCAGCTCTGGACGGTCTGGACAATAAACATGTGGCGGTGGTGGATAAACCGTTTGCAACGCAGGTGGGTAACATGGCTGTGGCTGTGGGTGATTCAACCGACACAATCTCGATGACCGAATATCGTGTGAATCTGCAACGATACCAATATACCGCTTCATCGCCGCGCGTGGCCGTCTTCTCGGAGATCTACTATCCGAAAGGGTGGACTGCTTGGATCGATGGCAAGGAGGCTCCCTATTTCCGGGCCGATTATGTGCTGCGAGCCATGGTGCTCCCCGAAGGGTCGCACACGGTAGAGTTCCGCTTCCGGGCTCCGCACTATACGCTGCTCTCCACGTTGACGCTGATTTCGTCGTTAATCTTGTTGGCCGGAGTTGTTGCTGCCGTGGGGGTGTCTGCCTGGCGTGCTTATCGCAAACAGAAAGATGTAGAGTAGTTTGTTTGAACGATGGATAACAATAAAAGAATTCGGCGGAAGGTCCGCAATGCCTATATCATTTCAACAGTCAGTGTCGCGTTGGTGCTGTTTCTGCTGGGGAGTGTAGGTTATTTGATTCTCGGTGCGTTGGGAACGACTCAACGTTTGAAGGAGAGCATGACGGTCTATGTGATGCTTTCCGATACGGTTTCGGCTCAGACCACTACGGCCATCGGTGAAAAATTAAAGGCCAACAGATCGGTCCGTGAGATGAAATTTATCGGTAAGGATCAGGCGGCGCAGGAGTTTCAGGAGTATCTGGGGGATGATTTTATCGAGTTCTTGGATCAGAACCCGTTGCCGGATGCCTATGAATTGAAGATGACGGCTGCCGCATCGGATAAAGCCTCGCTCGAAGCACTCGAAAAAGAGGTGTCGACTTGGGAAGGCGTAAACGAGGTGGTGTATCAACGTGGCGTCTTGGAGCAGATCGGCCAGAATATCAATAAATTCAACCTGATTTTGCTGCTGTTTGGGGGTACCCTGTTGATTATTGCTCTGATCTTGCTGAACAATACGATTCGGGTGACAATCTTTGCCAAACGTTACATCATCAATACGATGAAACTGGTAGGGGCCACACGCTGGTTTATCATGCGGCCTTTCCTCGGACGCAGTATCCTACAGGGAATATATGCCGGTTTGATCTGCTGGGTGATGCTGGCCGTTATGATGATGGGTCTGCATGAAGGGCTGCCTGAAGTACGATTTGTCAGCGATCAGCTCTACCTGGCCTATATCTTCGGTGGAACCATGGTGGGGGGAATCCTCATATCGTTAATATTTACGACCTTTGCGGTGCGCAAGTTCGTTCGGATGAATTCGAGCAAGCTGCACATGTATTAAAGCGAGGAGGCAGACCATAGGCTAGACGGTGCGGAGAACGTAATGCGACCTCCACTTCCGTACAAACGCAAGGGTTTGAAGGAACCGGATTGGAAGTGCTGTTGGAGGAGCGGTTATGCAGGTGTTGTCGTTTCAGGCCCGGCCCCGCATAGAGAGACCCAGCATGAAACTTGGGTGACAAAATGAAAATAAAATAAATAAAAGCCATAGTAAATCATCTGAAAGATGGAGAAAAAGAAGCAGAGTCCGGCCGATCTGGCCGAAAAGCAGGGCAAGATGCCGCTGACGGTGGCCAACTATAAACTGATGTTGATCGGTCTGTTGATTATTATCGTGGGTTATATTTTGATGACCGGTGGGGGAAGCGACGATCCCAATGTCTTCAACGAGGCCATGTTTAGCTTTCGGCGGATTACACTAGCCCCGATTGTCGTGTTGGCGGGCTTCGGATTCGAGATCTATGCCATTATGTATAAACCCAAAAATAAAGCGAAATAATCTGTTATGGAGGTTTGGGAAGCTATTGTGCTTGGTCTCATCCAGGGACTTACTGAATTCTTGCCGGTGAGCAGCTCCGGCCATTTGCAAATTTTCAATACACTGTTCGGACTGGAGGGGGAGGAGAATCTTACCTTTGCCGTGGCTGTACACGCTGCAACAGTCTGCAGTACTATCGTTGTCTTTCGACATGAACTGGCCCGGTTAATCGCCGGTTTTTTCCGTCTGCAATGGAACCCCGAAACCATCTATATCTGTAAAATCCTGCTTTCGATGATTCCGGTGGGAATTGTTGGATTCTTTTTTAAAGATAAGGTGGAGGCGTTGTTTGCTTCGGGATTGTTGATTGTAGGGTGCTCGTTGATCTTGACAGCACTGTTGTTGACGTTTGCCTACTATGCACGTCCCCGAATCAAAGAGAATATCTCTTATAAGGATGCCTTTATTATCGGTATTGCACAGGCATTTGCAGCGATCCTGCCGGGATTGTCCCGCTCCGGATCGACCATCGCTACCGGATTGCTGTTGGGAGATCGTAAGGAGCAGGTTGCCCGTTTCTCATTCCTGATGGTGCTGATTCCGATTTTGGGTGAGGCTATTCTGGATTTGATGAAAGGAGACTTCCATCCGGCCGAATCCGGAATTTCGACGTGGGCCCTGTTGGCCGGGTTTGTGACGGCCTTCATCTCCGGTCTGTTGGCTTGTAGCTGGATGATCAACATCGTAAAGAAAGGTAAATTGATCTACTTTGCAATCTACTGCCTGATTGTCGGTGTTGTATCGATTATCTACAGCCTCTAATCTTTTTTACCTGCGCAAGGTCTTCGCTGTCGCGGGTGGTAACTATTTTCAATGCTGAGATTGTTGTGAAACAACCTTTGACTCCTGATTATCCCTTCCCGGAAGGGTATGTATTGCCGATCGATAAACCGTTGGGATGGACCTCGTCGGACGTGGTGCGCAAAATGCGTGTGATTTTACGTCGGCTGGGTTATCGCAAAATCAAGGTGGGCCATGCGGGGACCCTGGATCCCCTGGCAACCGGCGTGCTGATCATCTGTATTGGACGTGCGACTAAACAGGTCGATGCGTTACAAGCCGAAGAGAAGGAGTATGTAACCACCATCCGTTTAGGAGCCACCACGGCCAGTTATGATCTGGAACACCCGATCGACAAAACTTACCCCTACGACCATGTAACGCGTGAGTCGGTCGAAAAGGCTCTGCAGGAGATGGAAGGGGAGCAGTTGCAGGTGCCACCGCTCTATTCGGCAAAAAAAATTGAGGGACAACGTGCTTATGAGTATGCCCGTGATGGGGAAGAGGTGAAGTTGCGTCATGCTCTGATCAACATCTATGAGATGCGTCTGGAACGGCTTGAACTGCCCGATGTGACGCTGCGGATTCGCTGCAGCAGGGGGACCTATATTCGGTCGATTGCTCGGGATTTGGGAGAGAAGTTGGCGTGTGGTGGCCATCTGATCGCTCTGCGACGCACACGCAGCGGAGCCTTTACGGAGGCCGATCTCTATACCGTCGAAGAGGTGGAACGAGCCCTCTTGCCGGATCCTTTACGCCCGTTTGTCCCGACACTTCCGTTGAATCTTCCCAGCGAGAAGTAAACTGATTTGGCTGTTGACTCCCTTCCTTCTTCCACACACTTGAAAGCACTCCGTCACTGGGTGGAATTGAAACAAGTCACCGCTCTTCTGGGAAATCTGTATTGAAGTAGTTTGACCTCAGTCAACCCATGCTCCTGCTGAGAATAGCGATGTGCAATTTGTGCTGTCGTCACGATAGATTTAGACCAAGGGGAGTCAAGGTATATTTTTGCAAATCGGGCCGTTGAAGAGGAAGGCCTGTTGGAACGCATGGACTGTTTCGGGGAACTCGGCGCTTGCAATTCCTGGCGGTGGAAAAAAAGAGTAAGAGGAGTGAAACAAATTCTGTTTTTGTGCGTAATATTTAAACTATTACTGTTTTGACTGTCTCCACGATCAGTATCAATTCTTTGGGCTGATGATGAAACAGAAATGATTAGGCGTCGAATTATTTGCTTGAAAACCAATAAAATAATATAAATCATGAAACTTTCGCAGTACAATTACAGCTTTTCCCCCGACATGTTGGCCAAATATCCGGCAGAGAATCGGGATGAATCGCGGTTGATGGTGATCCATCGTGATACTGGCAAAATCGAACACACCATTTTCAAAAATGTGATCGATTATTTCGATGAAGGGGATGTGCTGACTTTCAACGATACCAAAGTGTTCCCGGCACGTCTGTATGGAAACAAGGAGAAGACGGGAGCCGAGATCGAGATCTTTTTGCTGCGGGAGTTGAACCGCGATTTGAGATTGTGGGATGTGCTGGTCGATCCTGCTCGAAAGATCCGTATTGGCAACAAGCTCTATTTCGGAGATGATGATCTGTTGGTGGCCGAGGTGATTGACAATACCACTTCGCGGGGACGCACTCTGCGGTTCCTCTTTGACGGTGATTACGACGAATTCAAAAAGACCTTGTATTCGTTGGGTGAAACTCCGCTGCCCCGTTGGATTCGTCCGAAAGTGGAGCCGATTGATGAGGAGCGTTATCAGACCATTTTTGCCAAACACGAAGGGGCGGTCGCAGCCCCGACGGCAGGTCTCCATTTTAGCAAGCACCTGATGAAACGTCTCGAGATCAAAGGGGTCAATATGGCCTTTTTGACGTTGCATATTGGTTTGGGTAATTTCCGTACGGTTGATGTGGAGGATTTGACCAAACACAAGATGGATTCGGAACAGGTGATTATTCCCGAAGAGACCGCGGAGATGGTCAATAAGGTTAAGCAGGCCGGAGGTAAAGTTTGTGCGGTCGGAACGACCGTTATGCGTGCTATGGAGAGCTCTGTCTCCACCGACGGTTATTTGAAACCTTTTGAAGGGTGGACCAATAAATTTATCTTCTCTCCTTATGAATTCAGTGTGGCCAATTGCATGATTTCGAATTTTCATCTGCCCTATTCAACACAGTTGATGATGGTGGCTGCCTTTGCCGGTTATGATCTGCTGATGGAGGCCTATAAGGTGGCTAAAGAGGAGAAGTATCGTTTTGGTACGTATGGCGATGCCATGCTGATTCTTTAGTACCGTTCAGAGGAGCTTCTGAATGGGATTTTAGCCTTTCCTGCGAGAATTTCGTGGGGAGGGGTACCTTGTTTTATCATTAAAAAGTCGTACCTTTGCAAACAGACCTTGTGGTCCGCGGTAATATTAAGTGTCATGAGTAACTGCAAAATTTTATATGTCTGTCAGGAGATAACCCCATATCTTGCTGAAAATGATATGTCGAAACTCTGCAGAAGTCTTTCGCAGTGTATGCAGGAGCGGGGCAATGAGATCCGTACATTCATGCCGCGGTATGGACTGATCAATGAACGTCGGAATCAACTGCATGAAGTGATACGACTTTCAGGAATGAATCTGATTATTGATGATAACGATCATCAATTAATTATCAAGGTCGCTTCGATCCCTTCGGCTCGTGTCCAAATCTATTTTATTGACAACGAGGATTATTTCCAGCGCAAGGCTATTTTGAACGATAGCGAGGGCAAGCCGTTTGCCGATAATGACGAACGTGCGATTTTCTTTGCACGAGGAGTGTTGGAGACGGTGAAAAAATTGCGCTGGGTTCCGGATGTTGTTCATGTTCACGGGTGGTTTTCGACGATAGTTCCCGTTTATTTACGTAATACGTTTGCTGACGATCCAATTTTCAAGGATGTAAAAATTGTGATGTCGTTGTATGACGACGCGTTTGAGGGTGAATTAGATCCGAAATTTGCTGAAAAGATAGTCGGTGAAGGTGTGGAGAAAAAACATATTGCACTTTTGGAACATCCCACATACGAAAATCTGATGAAGTTCGTTATGAATTACATCGATGGGGTGATTTGTGAAAGTGCTACTCCGTCGGCGAAACTGATGGAGAGTCTCAAAGCGTTTGGTAAACCGGTATTGGACTATCAGGATAAGTCTACGGCCGACTATCTGGAGCAATATGAGGCGTTCTATCACAAAATTTTGACTAATGAATAGACGTCGGAATACGGCTTGGATTCTCACCTCTCTTTTGGTGTTGTTTACCTCCCTCTGGTCTTGTACGAAAGTCGATAATACGGTAGGTAATTCGTTTATCCCCAATGATCAGCAGATGCGAATCTATCATGATACGGTCTCAGGAATTGAGGCCTATGTTGCATTGGTTGACTCCTTTCCTCTGAATTTTAGCGGGTATAGTTGGTATTATGGTTGTGTCGGAGCCATGCATGATGAAACCTTCGGAGGGTTTGAATCGGGCTGGCTCGGACAATATGGTGCTTTGGGATTTTATATCACAAATGACGATGAAGATGTCGATGCAACAGATGAATTTATTAGTGCCCAGGCGGATTCATTAACACTATATTTGGCATTTGATGCGTCAGTTTGCAGTGGGGATACTTCCAAGACGCAAATATTCAATGTATATGAAGTGACCAAGCGGTTGTATGTGGATTCTTTGTATTACATACGCCAGTTCAATATGGACGAGGTGATTGATCCTGAACCTTTGTTTACTTTTGAGTACAAATTGGCGGATGGTAATCCGATTGAATTACGGATGACTGGAGCGAAGGTTGAGGATTTGATGGATCGTTTACAACATGCTTCACGCTCAATTTATGAATCAGATTCGTTGTTTGTGGATGAATTTAAAGGTTTATACATTGCTCCGAGCACTACTTCACCGCGTGATGCAGCTGTATTATCTGTGAATACCACGTCGTCAACACTTAATTTCTATGCGCATAAGAATTACGTGGATGAAAACAATACTGCGCAGATCGATACGATTGTTGGTTCGTATTCTTTTGATGGATCGACCTATACCGATTTATTGAGTTTGAATACGTATCAGTTTGATTATAATAGTAGTAAATTGGATCAATCCCAATTTAATGATACGGTATCGGCGCCGGTTTCGGTAAGTTATGTGCAGGGGTGTGGGGGCGTGACCACCTATTTGAAATTTACCAAAGATTTCGCCAACCAGTTAAAGGACCTGAAGAATAAAGATCCGAATACGTCGATTGTTATCCATAGTGCACGCATTGAAATTGGACTTGAGAATCCTACTTCAGAGCATTTGGATATGGCGATGAACCGGTTAGGGATGTATTCAGATTATAATTTTTTTATACCTATAACGGATTATTTATATACGATGGAGGTGTCTGAAACTAATCCGATCACATTGGCGTATGGAGGGTATGTCAACCGTTCGCGTAATAGTTATACGATGGATATAACGCGTATGGTACAGATTATAGCTGATATTGCTCCCCAAGATTACATGATTGACTTAGGCCCTTCATTTTTTGAGGCGTTTAATCCGACACATCGGGTTATTTTAAGTACGCCGACGGATGCTTCAGATCCGTTACCGTTACGGGTGTCAGTCACCTATACGTTGGTGCGAAGACCAGAATAAAGAGATAACAATAAAAACCTAAAGCAAGTCTTTAGGTTTTTGCATTTGATAGAGACCGTAACTATGCAGGAAAATTTAGTAATTGTCGAGTCCCCCGCCAAAGCCAAAACGATTGAGAAGTTTTTGGGAAAGGAGTATATGGTCAAATCGAGTTTTGGCCATATTCGTGACTTGTCGAAGAAGGAGTTGGGTATCGACATTGAGCATAATTTTGAGCCCCATTACGAGATTCCAGCAGATAAAAAGAAGTTGGTAACTGAATTGGGTAAGTTGGTCAAGTCGGCAAAGACCGTTTGGCTTGCATCCGATGAAGACCGTGAGGGGGAGGCGATTGCCTGGCACCTTTCTCAGGTGTTTGGACTCGATCCACAGACTACAAAGCGAATCGTCTTTCATGAAATTACCAAGAATGCTATTCTGCATGCAGTTGATAATCCCCGGTCGATTAATATGAATCTGGTCAATGCCCAGCAGGCTCGTCGGGTGTTGGATCGGTTGGTGGGTTTTGAGCTGTCTCCCGTGTTGTGGCGCAAGGTGAAACCTTCGTTGTCGGCTGGGCGAGTGCAGAGTGTAGCTGTACGATTGATTGTCGAGCGGGAG
The DNA here is from genome assembly GCA_900545315.1 of uncultured Alistipes sp. Taxonomy (GTDB): domain Bacteria; phylum Bacteroidota; class Bacteroidia; order Bacteroidales; family Rikenellaceae; genus Alistipes_A. The sequence goes on along the minus strand of UQYM01000009.1, from coordinate 23,887 downwards.
CGAGAAATTATCGCCTTCCAGAGCAAAGATTACTACAATGTGGTCGCAGAATTTGTTGTGGAGACTCCAGAAGGGCCGAGTGCAGCGTTCCGGGCCGAGTTGAATAAACGTTTTGCGACGGAGAAGGAGGCTGAGGCATTTTTGGAGGCCTGCAAAACGGCCCGTTTTACGGTGACGAAGGTTGAGCAGAAACCTTCCACCAAGAATCCGCCGGCTCCGTTTACCACTTCGACATTGCAGCAGGAGGCGGGCCGTAAGTTGGGAATGTCGGTGAGTCAGATCATGTCGGTAGCTCAGCGGCTTTATGAGGCAGGATACATTACCTATATGCGTACCGACTCGGTCAATCTCTCTACACAGGCATTGGCGGCAGCCAAGGCTGAGGTTACGGCGCTGTTCGGAGAGCAGTATTCGCAGGTGCGTAACTACAAAACCAGTTCGAAGGGGGCGCAAGAGGCTCACGAAGCGATTCGTCCCTCTTATATGGACCGTCGTTCGATTGAGGGTACGCCCCAGGAGAAACGGTTGTACGATCTGATCTGGAAACGTACGGTGGCTTCACAGATGGCCAGTGTACAGGCCGAACGTACGTTGGTTGATATAGCGATTGAGGGCAAATCGGAGCACTTCTCAGCAACCGGTGAGGTGATCAAGTTCGATGGCTTTTTGCGGCTCTATTCCGAGTCTGTTGAGGATGAGCCGGAGAAAGATACAACGCTGTTGCCGGCTATGAAGGTTGGAGATAGTTTAACGGCCAATTCGGTAACCTCATCGCAACGTTTCACGCAGGCTCCACCGCGGTATAGTGAGGCTTCGTTGGTGAAACGGTTGGAGGAGTTGGGTATTGGACGTCCTTCCACCTATGCTCCGACCATCTCGACCATTATTACCCGTGGATATGTGGTGAAAGAGAACCGCGACGGGGTCAAACGAAGCTATACACAGTTGGTTTTGGCTAAGGGTAAGATTACCCGTAAGACGTTGAGTGAAACAGTCGGCAAAGAGAAGAATAAACTTTCACCGACCGATATCGGCATGATTGTTACCGATTTTCTGGGTGCGCAGTTTGCCGAGGTGATGGATTATAATTTTACCGCATCGGTTGAGAAGCAGTTCGATGAGATTGCTATGGGCGAGATGAGTTGGCCGGATATGATTCGCAACTTTTATGGCGAGTTCCATCAGAAGGTTAACGAGGCGTTGGAGAGCAAACCGGTCAAAAGCAGTCAGATGCACCAACTGGGTATCGATCCGAAGAGTGGCAAGCCGGTATTTGTCAAGATTGGGCGTTTTGGTCCGGTGGCACAGATCGGTGGCGCTGAAGGCGATGAGGACAAACCTCGTTTTGCCAGTTTGAAGAAGGGCCAGTTAATCGCTACGATTACGTTGGATGAGGCGTTGGCGCTGTTTGAGCTGCCACGTAAACTGGGCGAATTTGAGGGCAAAGAGGTGGTCATTGGCGTGGGGCGTTTTGGTCCGTATGTGCGTCACGATGGCAAGTTTGTGTCGTTGGCCAAGACGGATGACCCTTATACGATCGAGTTGTCTCGCGCGATCGAGTTGATCGAGCAGAAGCGAGTTAAGGATCAGAAGATGAAAGAGCCGATCAAAACCTTTGCTGAAGAGCCAGCTTTGCAGGTGTTGAATGGTCGGTACGGTCCTTATATTGCCTTTGATGGCAAGAACTATCGTATCCCGAAGGGACAGGTTCCGGAGGAGTTGACGCTTGAGGCTTGTCGGGAGATTATCGCCAAGTCGAAGAAGAAATAGCCACAAAGGGATTGAAGGGGTAGGGAATAACCCAATAGATCTGATCCTTAACCAAAATTTCCCCTAATTGATACAGGGCATCGGAGTTCCAATAAGAGTTCCGATGCCCTGCTTATTTTGCAGCCTATCGAGGGGAAACCTTCCTGTATGCGCTAATTCATTTGGCCAGCAATGTCTCCAAATGTTTTGACGCAACCTCATTATGGGGAAGAATAACCTGGAATGGCACAGTGATGCCCTAAGGGAGAATATGAAATTGAAAATTGCTCGTGGCGGGCAAGGCAGGTCGAAGTGAGCGCTACCTCTAAACGCAAACTGTCGATCGTAAGGCTTTCCCCTATATGTGTTGATCCGGTATTTGAGGGCAGAGATCTGTTGTGGAATTCACCTCCAGGGGTATGCTGCAAGAGCAAATTTGGGGGCAGAAAGGCTGTTTATTCGGTTGGACGGTTGGCTACGTAGTTGCGCCAACGCTCGATTACTGTGCGCATATCCTCTGGTAATTCGCTTTCGAAATGGACGTATTGTCCTGTGGTGGGGTGAATAAAGCCGAGGCTTCGGGCGTGCAGTGCATGTCGAGGCAGCAGTTTGAAACAGTTTTCGACAAACTGCTTGTATTTGGAGAAGGTGGTGCCTTTGAGGATCCGATCTCCGCCATATCGTTCGTCGTTGAACAGCGGGTGCCCGATATACTCCATGTGGACGCGAATCTGGTGGGTGCGACCGGTTTCGAGACGACATTCGATCAGGTTGACGTAACCGAGACGTTCGATCACTTTGTAGTGTGTAACGGCGTGTTTCCCTTGTGAACCGTCCGGATAGACCGCCATCTTCAGCCGATCCTTTGTGCTGCGTCCTACATTGCCGATAATGGTTCCTTCGTCGCTCTCCATATTTCCCCACACCAGGGCGCAATAGACCCGATCGATGGTGTGGTCGAAGAACTGTTTGGCCAATTTGGCGTGTGCCCGTTCATTTTTGGCAATGACCAGGATTCCGGAGGTATTCTTGTCAATACGGTGTACCAATCCGGCCCGCATGTCTCCGCTCTGAAACAGTGGTAAATCTTTCAGATGATAGGTGAGGGCATTGACCAATGTCCCCGAATAGTTGCCGTGGCCGGGATGGACCACCATGCCGGCCGGTTTATTGACAATAATGATGTCGTCGTCTTCGTAGGGGATGTCAAGCGGAATGTTTTCGGGAATAATCTCAACCTCGCGAACTGGATAGGGCAAGACGATCGAGATGCGATCGAGTGGTTTGACCTTGTAACTTGACTTGACCGGTTTGCCGTTGACCAGGATGTTACCGGCATCGGCTGCCGTTTGGATGCGGTTGCGAGAGGCCCCCTCCATCCGATTGGTCAGAAATTTGTCGATACGCAACATCGCCTGACCCTTGTCAACTGTCAGACTGAAATGTTCATACATTTCATCTTGCTGCTCTTCGTCCGGGTCGGGTAGCAGCATATCGTCAGTTAACGGTTCTGTGAGTTCGGTCGGTTTCATTGATTTCTATTCGGACAGAGATAACATTAGTGGCAGATGCCAGCCTGAATGTTAAAAGGGAGACGTATGTAGGAGCAGATGCACTTTTATTGGCCTTTTGTGCCTCCCCCTTGAAAGTCCTTTCCCTTTTTTGTTCTGTATAATGCTTTCGGCTCCTGGTTAAATGAGAGTAGCGAAACGGCTATTCAGCATCGGCCTCGGCAGTTGAGTCGGCCAGGGCTTGGGCTGCGGCCCGCATGGAGCGGTCGGCCTGTTTGTGTCCCTCTTCGACCTTTTTGTCGTCCAGCGTGATGGTGATGTCAACCGAAGTCCCCAATCCGAGACGGGTGCCGGCAGCCGGAGATTGTGCACAAACGTGTGCATCCTTTTCGTTGAGCAGGTTAATGCCCGCATCCCGTTTGATACGCCCTACGTTGAAGCCTGCTTCCCACAGACGTGATTTTGCTTCGTGAAGCGAGAAACCAGCCAAACGTGGAACCGCTTGTACTGTGTTTTCACTTCCTAAACCTACCACTAAAGTGATTCCAGATCCCATTTCGGCCTGCAACTTATTCCCCGGGCGGATGACCCGTCCGTTGTAGCGCTCTTCAAGTATGTTGTTGGTTGCCAGGTCGTTTTGGTAAATCAGTTTGTCGATACCCAATCCGGCCATTTCGAGATTGCTTTTGGCCTGGCGCAGCGAGTATCCCGTTACGTAAGGGATGGTGACCATTTTTTGGTTGTAGGAGTTGATGGTGACAAATACCCGCCGTCCCGATTTCACTTTGGCTCCGGCAGCTGGGTTTTGTTCGAGAATCACTCCGCCGGGGTAGGCCGGGACATAGAGTGAATCGTTGATCTCAATACGCAATGATGCACTTTTGCCGGCATGTTTGGCCTCATCAATGGTCATGCCGCTCAGATCGGGCACTTCGCGAACCTGGCCGTGTCGCGTGAAAAGGTTCAGTAACAGATTGGCCACAAAGCCGAAGACGATAATGGCACACAGGGCCAGGACCAAATTACGGGCAATGGGATTGCCGCTGATTTTGGCGATCAATTTGCGAAGATAATCCATAATCATGTTCGGAATCGATTTGGCGCTAAGGTACTATTTTTTCACCGGATTGTAAAACGTGTCCCGTTCGACCGGTTCATAGCCTGCCGACCGGATCATCGCCTCCATTTCGGCTGTGGTGACCGAAGGTTTGCGCTCTTCGGCACCGGCCATCGAGTAGATTTTCGTGCTGTCGTCGATTGTGCCATCCATGTCGTCGGCACCGAATGCGAGGGCCAGTTGGGCTGTCGTTTTGCCGAACATCGGCCAATAGGCTTTGATGTGAGGAATGTTATCGAGATAGAGACGTGCCAACGCCATCATGCGCATATCTTCGACAATGCTCACTTCGCCGATGCTCTCCATGGAGTTGTGGCGACTGCGATATTTGAGCGGAATGAAGGCGTTGAATCCGCCCGTTTCGTCTTGCAGGCTGCGTAACCGATCCAGGTGGTCGATGCGATCATCCAGCGACTCAATATGGCCGTAGAGAATTGTGGCGTTGGTTGGGATATGCAGTTTGTGGGCGGCACGATGGACAGCCAGCCACTCTTCGGCGCTCCCTTTTTCCGGACAGATCCGGGAGCGAACAGATTCAGCAAATATTTCGGCGCCTCCCCCCGGGATGGCCTCCATGCCCGCCTCTTTCAGACGAGCCAACCCCTCTTCGAGGCTAAGGCCGGCTTTGTGGATCATGTAGGCCAATTCTATAGCCGTAAAGGCTTTGACCGAGGCTTGGGGAATACGCTGACGGATGGCTCGGATCAGTTCGATGTAGTAATCCAACCCATTGCGAGGATGTACACCCCCTACGATATGTACCTCTGTGGCTCCACTGTTTTTGTGTTGTTCCACCTGGTTGAGTATCTCTTCCATCGAGTAGTCCCATGCTTCGGGGGAGTCTGCCGGCCGACGGTAGGAGCAGAAGCGGCAGTTGAAGACGCAGATGTTGGTTGGTTCGATATGAAAGTTACGATTATAAAAGACCACTTTGCCGCTGACACGCTCTTTGGCTCGTGTAGCCAGTAAGCCGAGCAGAGCGAGGGGAGCGTCTGTTAACAGCGTTTTGGCTTCGGCTCGGGTGAGACGTCCGCCTTGGTCGATCTTTTCTGCCAATGCAGCAATAGGAGCTGGAAGGTTGAACATGGTTCTATCTATTCGTAGAAGTTGAGATAAAGATAATTGGTTGCGAGAGTCAGGTGCTGCACGACAAAGAGCCCCCAACAACAGTCAGATATAGGAGTGGCATACTCTTTCGGAGGGGAGGCATGTATCCGTGTGTCAACAACATTTCAAGCTGCCACATGCGTCAGAAGCTATTGACATCCTCCGCTTCCCAAGTACATGCAACATCACTTAGTAGTGTGGGCGTTTGTTGCATGAAAAGGGTGCCCTCCGATTGTGCGTTGTGGCGTGCTGATCGTGGATACGTTGGCCACAGCGAGGTCTCTTGCGATTCAGCAGATGCAAGGTGCCGTGTGTAACAATTGGTGTTTGGACCGTTCAACTCAGCGTACTGCCTGCACGTGGGTAAACGTTTCCGGGAACAATATCCCGTGATCGTCATATGCTGCAAGTTGAGGCTCGAGCATTGACGCCGCAAAAAAAAAGTGTTGAGGCCGCAAAATACAAAAGGCTGCCCTTGCAGCAGCCTTATAGAGTATTCTGTCGCGCAGTACGCAACTCCACTCGAGCACTATTTTGCGCGAGCTTCGTCTGAAACAGTCAGTTTCTTGCGACCTTTGGCACGACGTGCAGCAAGCACTTTGCGGCCGTTGGCAGTAGCCATTCTTTCACGGAAACCGTGCTTGTTAATTCTCTTTTTCTGCGAGGGTTGGAAAGTCCTTTTCATCGGTGTTTATCTTTATTTGAATATTATCATCTCCTGCCGTCAACGCTGTTGCTTCGAATCTACTCTTCGATTGTTGCCAGCGTTATTCAGGGCGCGCGGAGTGCAAAGGTAAAACAATTTTGATTGATTCAAAAATTTTCCAGCTATTTTTTGCGCTCTGTGTTGCTGTCACACAGCACGATTTAACTTTTATTGGGGCACTGGAGGCACCCCATTGCCAAATGTAACAGCAATGTGGCCGAGTCTTTTTAGGTTGACGATCGGAGAACTACGGGTAGTTCTGTAACATCCGCTGGTGCGTTGGGGAATGAATTGATGGCTTTATTCGCTCTGCAAGAGGCTTGATCGTGGTAATCAGGCGGCAGTGGACATACGGCCTAAATACACCCAATCTTCTGTGTATCAATCCGTATATTAACGCGGAAAATAGACCACCTTTTTTGTCTCAAAAAACGGTTCGGTAAACTGTTCGTGGATATCGTAAAGGGTGTAGGCTTTGCCTGTTGCGTTCAATTCTGCCTCCAGATCGCCCCCCTTCAGGTAGAGGATGCCGTTGGCGAGTGAACCGGCCCGATTGCCTCGTTCGATTTTGTTCCAGACCCATCCGATGAAGGGTTTCATTTCGGTTACGGCACGGCTGATCACAAAGTCAAACTTCTCTTGGAGCGTTTCGACACGTGCCTGATGGGCCGATAGGTTTTGCAGGCCAATGGCCTCTGTCACGGCGTTGACCACCTTGATCTTTTTGCCGATTGAATCGACCAGTGTGAAACGTGCCTCCGGGAAGAGAATGGCCAATGGAATTCCCGGGAATCCCCCGCCACATCCGACATCGAGAATCCTCGCCCCTGCTGCGAAACGACAGAAGCGGGCGATGGCCAGTGAGTGCAGTACGTGGTGCAGATAGAGCAGATCGATATCCTTGCGGGAAATGACATTGATTTTGGCATTCCACTCGCGATAGAGGGCGTCCAACGCTGCGAATTGCTGCTGCTGGGTGGACGTCAGATCGGGAAAGTAGCGCATGATCAACTCTACTCCATACGGTGGGGATGTCGGTGCGACGGATGTATCGAGTGCAGCAGTTGCAGAGCGGGTATCCATTGGAGTTGGCATAGGAGAAGTGGTCACCTTGCACGGTGTTGCGGCAGACTTGTCGGCGGTTACAGACGAAGTCTGCTTTTTGAGAGGATTAGGCTCTTTGCGGCTCATGGCTGGTCGTCGTTATGTTCGGTGATGTAACGGCACAACTGTTCCCGGGCACGATGAATTTGAGTTTTGACGGTCCCGATCGGCAGTTGCAACTTGTCGGCAATCTCTTTGTAGGAGAATTCGCGGAAAAAACGCAATTGAATCAATTCCCGATAACGTGGTGTCATTTTGTTGAGGAACTGTTCGAATTGGGCCGCATTTTGGTGAGTGATCATGTGCTCCTCAGGAGTGGGACTGTCGGGTGCCGGAAGTGAACTCATGGTTTCGGTTGCCCGATCGATCGAAATCGTGTCGTCACGACGCCGACGGGTAAAGTCGATAAAGGTGTTGCGTGCAATGGTATAGACCCATTTGCCGAAAGTGTGCTCCGGGTTGTAACTGTCCAATTTGAGAAACACCTTGACAAAGGTCTCCTGAAGCAGATCGTTCGAATCATCGACATTGCCTCCGGTGCGTTGGATATAGAGCTGGTAGATCGAATCGCGGTAGCGGTTGAAGAGATGTTCGAAAGCGATCGAATCTCCCTTGAGCGCAAATTCGATAAGCTGTTGGTCGGTAGCGACTATGTATTGCTCTATCTCCATATAGCTTTGTTGGGGCGTAACCTGCGGCTCAATGCCAGACAGCATTCGCTGAGCGGAGCGATCAGGTCATACAGAATATAGGTGCCGACCATTTTGCGTTCGCCGAGTCGTCTGCCGATTCTCCAGATTTTCAGTTCGACAATCAGTAGGCGCAGCAGCAAAACGAGTGCCGGAAGGAGCTTCCACCACAAAGGCAAAGCCACCAAAGCAATGACAGCCACTGCGAACAGCAGGGTCCGTGTCCACAGCTCAAACGAAGTTTGGAATCGGGCGCGTAGCGGGTAGTAGCGAAACGCGTAGGTCTGTATTTTGCGAATGGAGCGCCACCATTTCAGGCCTCCGTATTGGGTTTCACGGATGGTGGCGTGAGGATTCATGACGATACTGACGTTGTGTCGGGTGACGATGGTCTGAATGAACAGGTCATCCTCGCCGATATTCATATTCAGATAGTTGTACCCACGATGCGAAAGGTAGAGGGATTTGGTGAAGCCGATGTTGTGTCGGATGCCGCGGTAGGCATGTCCACGAGTTGCTGCGGCCAAATACCGGATAGAGGTGGCCAGTCTGTTGCAGCGAATAAAACGGTTGGCAAATCCCTTTTTGATTTCGAGATTGCAATAGCCGAGCACCACATCTCCGCCGATGAATCCTTTGGCCATGATCGCGAGCCAACGTTGTGAGGTCGGATAGCAGTCGATCGTGGTGAATAGCAGGTGTTCGTATGTGGCGGCTTTGATACCGACCGTTAGGGCCAGTTTTGTGCTATGGTCGTAATTGGGTTGCGGGTTGATGCGGGTTAATTTCAGGTGTGGATAGCGCAGGGTCATTTCTTGCAGCTGCAGGTAGATCTCGTCATCGTAACTGCAATCGACCACCACCACCTCAAACTGATGGTACTGTTGCGTCAGCAGGAGCGGAAGGGTATTTTCGATGAAGTAGTAGGAGTTTTCACGGGCCACTACAATGATCGAGACGGGAGGTGGTACAGCCTCAGGAGAGATGCCGCGATTGTTGCGGAAACGGGGCAGGCCGCCATAAATACCCAGATAATAATAGAGTTGGATAAAGAAGAGAATGAGTAAGGTTCCGATGAGGAGCCAGGCCCAATGAGATTCGAGGACATCGCTCGAAATCAATAGCTTGTAGTATATATCGGAAAAGTTCACTTGATGGAGAGAGTGTTTCGTGCAAAGCTACATGATTTCGGACAAACCTCAAAAGAGTAAAGCGACTATCTTCCCGTTAATTTGGGAAATTTATTTACCTTTGCAACATTCGCTACAGACCGATGTGACCGGAAGATGATGGGGCCCTGTTGGTCTGTGATCTCTCAGATGATATTTGCATGAAATTCCAGCTTCAACATACCGATTCTCGCAGTGCAGCACGTGCCGGCGTGATTAGTACCGACCATGGTGAAATACGCACCCCGATTTTTATGCCGGTGGGAACGGTGGGCAGTGTCAAAGGAATTTTTCATCGCGATCTGAAAGAGGTGGGGACTCAAATTATTTTGGGGAACACCTATCACCTCTATTTGCGGCCCGGAACCGATATTCTGGAAAAAGCGGGCGGTTTGCACCGTTTTTGCAGTTGGGATCGTCCGATCTTGACCGACAGCGGTGGATTTCAGGTCTTCTCGTTGGCGGAGTGTCGCAAATTGACCGAAGAGGGGTGTCGTTTCCATTCGCATATCGATGGTTCGGTACATATGTTTACACCGGAAAATGTGATTGATATTCAGCGGAGTATCGGGGCGGATATTATGATGGCCTTCGATGAGTGTCCTCCGGGCGATGCCGAATACGGATATGCCAAACAGTCTTGGGAGCGGACATCACGTTGGTTGGAGCGTTGCTTCAATCAGTACGCAAAGACGCAGCCGAAATACGGTCATTACCAATCACTGTTCCCGATCGTGCAGGGGTGTACCTATCCTGATTTGCGGAGCCAGTCGGCACAATTTGTTCAGCAATTCGATGCGGACGGTTATGCGATCGGAGGATTGGCTGTTGGGGAGCCCGCACCGGTGATGTATGAGATGATCGAGTTGGTCAATTCGATTTTGCCGCAGGATCGTCCCCGTTACCTGATGGGGGTGGGGACTCCGATAAATCTGCTTGAGGCGATCGAACGGGGGGTGGACATGTTCGATTGTGTGATGCCGACACGCAACGGCCGCAACGGCATGCTCTTTACCAGCGAAGGGGTGATCAATATCCGGAATCGGAAGTGGATCGATGATTTTTCGCCGATTGATCCGATGGGACACAGTTTTGTGGATACGCTCTATTCGAAAGCATATTTGCGTCATTTGGCAATTGCCGGAGAGATGATGGCAGCCCAAATTGCCAGCTTGCACAATATTGCTTTTTATTTGTGGCTGGTGGGCGAAGCACGCAAACAGATTATGCAGGATACCTTCCCGGTGTGGAAGGCGGTCATGGTGGAAAAATTATCGCGTAGGCTATGAAGTTCAAATTTCCAGGAGTAAAAATCCTCGACCGTTATATCATGCGTAAGTTCCTCGGAACTTACATCTTTGCTATCGCCCTGATTATTGTGATTGTGGTGATCTTTGATGCGGCTGAGAAGATCGATGACTTTATCGAGTTGAAAGCTCCGCTGTCGAAAATCGCGTTTGCCTATTACGTCAACTTCATCCCCTTTTTCATCAACCAGTTCAGCGGACTGTTCACCTTTATCGCGGTCATCTTCTTTACCTCGAAGATGGCTTACCAGACCGAGATCATCGCGATACTCTCTGGTGGTGTGAGCTTCAAACGGTTCTTGTGGCCCTATTTTCTGAGTGCGGCGATCATTACAGTAGTTAGCCTGGCGTTGAACCTGGTGGTGATCCCGATTGCCAATACGCACCGGTTGGATTTTGAGATGCAGTATCTCAAACGCATGAAAAACATGAAGTACGACCGGCATATTTACCGTCAGATAGAGCCGGGAACCTTTGTTTATATTCGTGATTTTCAGGGACAGTCGAATACGGCGGGTTATTTTGTATTGGAGACCTACGAGAATGGGGCGATCGTTTCTTCTCTGGAGGCCAGCAACGTGCAGTTTGATACGAAAACCGGACGTTGGAGTGCCCCGAAGAGTATCGTCCGCCACTTTGTCGATGAGAAGGAGATCTTCAATAATTCGCAGCCGCTGGATACGGTGATCAATCTTAAATTGAATGAGCTGGGACGTATGCAGGATGTGGTGACCACGATGAATATTTCGGAGTTGAGCCGTTTCATCAAACAGCAGAAGGAGAAGGGCTCTGATATGGTTCCCCATTTCCAGGTAGAGTGGCATAAACGTTTCTCGGCGCCTTTTTCAACCTTTATTCTGACGTTGATCGGTGTTTCGCTTTCGTCGCGTAAGGTGCGAGGCGGAACTGGATTGCATATCGGTATCGGTATTGTCCTCTGTTTCTCCTTTATTCTGTTCAGTAAGTTTACCGATGAATTTGCCAAGGGTGGATTGTTGCCGCCGGGCATTGCGGTGTGGATCCCCAACCTGATTTATGCCTGCATCGCAGTTTATCTCTATCGTAAAGCGCCGAAGTAACCGATTTTACATCTACTTGTTGTAAAGAGGCCTACGCCCATAGCTTTTCAAAAACGGTTTTTGTGGCGGAGGGTATTCTTATTTTTCCCTAATTCTTGGTGGTGATTACAGGTGACTCCGGGTGCCTTTTTGTTGGGCGGTTAAGCTTTCGTGGATATGCATGCTGTGGGGCATGTGAGATCGTGGCTGTTTGAGTTACTTTGTTATGAGTGGGAAATGTCTCTACGCTCAATTGCAGGGAAGAGTAGATAGCAAAAAATCTTTTGGCGGGGGAATTATTCGTGTATTTACGTGGTGGCATCAGGATTATTGAAGAACGCAGTGCTTCCTGCAAAGTTCCTTAACTGTTTTGGTCTTCAACATTTGCCTTATTGCGAAAAGATTCTAAATGAGCCGATCTATCATCCGTGCGAGTTATGGTCTCCATCAATGTCGACCCAATATGCCTCTGATACCGGATGTTCATTTAAGGATAAGTTTTGTCGTTGGACGTTGTAAAGGGAAACGGCTTTGCGATATTGGACCACCTAACGAATTGGCATAAAAGTGGAAAACAAAAATAGAGGCGACTTTTTCGAGTCGCCTCTATTTGTATAGCGTTAAATTGGATTTAGAGCGCTTTCACGCCTGAATCGGAAATTTCATATGCATATTTCTGTCCGTTAACGGTGTAACGCAGTACAGGATTTTTACCGCTCTCATCCAGCGTGAACTGGTTGGCGCCCGCGGCCTGATCCTTCAGTTCGGTCGGATAGAATACGGTGCCGATAACGGTTGTTTCATTCTGAGCCTTCACCGTGGTGTAGAAGCAGGGAATCCAAGAGTAGGGGTTCTGCTCCACAATACGATAGTAGAACTGCGGCTGTTTGGTGATGGTGAGCGGTGCACTGCACATAGCACGCATCTCCATGTGAGCTTTCTCTCCATCCAACGATGCGTAGCTGCCGTCAGGAGCTACCGACATCGCTACATTCGAGTGGAACAGCAGATCAATCTTTGCATCTTTAGCACTCTTGATCTTGTCCAGTACCAGCACGATGTTGTTCTCTTTGTCGAGGATCAGCGTACGGTTCCAACCCTTCAGTTCAACACCGGGGTAGGTATTCGTAGGATCCATTTGAGTGTAGGCGAAGGTCGGCAGCGACTCGAATTTGGTGATTTTGCCGCTGATACCCTCTTTCCAGGGTTGGTTTTTACGTTTGGCGACAATCTGCTCTTCACCGTTGACCAGAGCCACGTTGTGGCCCAAGCTGCGGATGTTGAGGTAATCCCAACGACCGTCATCAAAGATGAACATGTCGTAGAACTCTTGTGAAAATTCACCGATTACCGATTCCCCTTTCCAGGTCAGGTTGAAGGTGCCGGCGTCGAGGTGACCGTGGTGTGGGTCATCGTTGGGGCCGCATTTGGTTGCAACCTGCAGGTAGTCGTCACCGAAATCTTTACGCATGAAAGCCCATTCGATTCCGGGGAAATATTTGGATGCATCGGCAGGTTTGGTAGCCGGAATATCGGTCGGAATCGGCCAGATCAGGTCCCAAATCGTGTTGAAGGAGTTGTTACGTACACCACCGAAAGCGCGTTGTTTGTAATCACCGAGGAAGGTGTCGATATAATACATGGCAACACCATCGCCTGTTTCGGCAGCCAGTTTGCCATACATGGCCGGAGAACCGATCGGGCCACCGATACCTTTATCGCGTACGCCGCCGTCGTTGAAGTTACCGGTCATACCAAAGAGAGCAAAGTCAGCCGGAGCCTTTTTCACACCTTCGATTTCGAACATGTTGATTTTCCCGTCAGAGAGTCGTTTCATGGCATCCATAAAGATCATAGCTTGGCTGAGGCCATAAACGGCATAGTGACGGCCCTCTTGCCAACCACCTTCGGGAGTGATGTTGCTCAACATGCCTCCGATACCTTCGACACTGCGAATCACTACGTCAGTCAATTGCGGATCTTCGTTCAGCAACGTAAGGGCTGCCAAACCGAGGCCGTTGTAGCAGATACCGGACCAGTTGCATTTGTATGCAGTGGCCCACCAAGCATATTCATAGTTGTTGCGTACACGCAGGATCGCCTGTTCGAGCAGTCCGTTACGCAGGCGGTCGCGTTGTGCTTTGGTCAGGGCAGGGTAGATCCAGTCGTAGGTGAGGGCCAGATCGGCTGCTGCGTCACCGACCCAGATGTCGAATGGGAAGACCACCTGATCATCTTTTGCACCGTAGGGCCATACTCGGCCGTAGAGGGTTTCGAAGCAGTGAGCACTCAGTCTCCAGGTATCCATCGCGCAGAGTTTCGAGGCGAGTTCATAGGCCCGTTGTGCGTAAACGGTGTCACCGGTGAACTGGTAGAGCAGCGCGCAGATAATTCCACCGTATTGGTAGTAATGTTGGTAAGCTGCATGGTCATCTTTGCCGGTAAAGCGGGCGCGGATGTCATTCATGGCCGGTTCGGGTGCATTGTCAACGCGCAGGTAACGTTCCCCTTCGAGTTGGAGCATCCGATAGACGCTGGCTGCATGTGCATCTTTTTTGATGTTGTCGAGAATGGCACGCTTCCCGGTTTCATCGAAGACCAGATAGGGGTGTTGCAGTTTCTGTGAAGGCAGGGCGTTGCAAATCTCCTTGTAGTTGGTCGGAATAGCTGCTGTGGTGACTGCGGGTCGATTGTCCTGCTTGGCGGCCGACAGGGTCATCGGCAGCAAGAAGAGCATCGAGACGCCAGTCAGGAACTTGGTTCCGAGGCTGAATCGTTTCATGGATCAGTATTTTTGAAGTTTGGTTTGAATTTTATTGCTATTGTCTCCGTATCGGATAGGTTGTCCCCACGAGCGTTCCTCAGATCGGATCCTTCGGATGGCGATTAGGTCCACTATCCCTCTCCTCCTCGCTGCGAAATACCACTTGCACCTCGAATCAACCCGGTCGATTCTGATCGGTCTGGCGGCCCGTGAAATTTGGCCACTGCGCAGTAAATACTTTTGTGGCGAGGGAGTGTATCCTTATGTCGTGTCGCGCTCTGGTGACAACAAAACGTTTACAGCCAGACTTTTATTTTGCCTGACGTTTGCGGTCGGTCTCGTTCAGCAGGATTTTACGCAGGCGGATATGTTTCGGGGTAACCTCCACATATTCATCCTCTTTGATGTATTCCAAAGCCTCTTCGAGCGAGAAGATCACCGGCGGAGCGATTGAAACCTTTTCATCGGAACCGCTGGCACGCATATTGGTCAACTTCTTCGATTTGGTCAGATTGACTACGATATCATCCGAACGGGTACTTTCACCGACCACCTGACCGCAGTAGATCTCTTCGCCCGGTGAGACGAAGAAGGTTCCACGATCCTGCAATTTGTTGATTGCATAGGCGTAGGCGGTTCCGGTCTCCATGGCGATCAGTGAACCGTTGGTACGCATCTCGATCTCACCTTTGTAGGGTTCGAAGCCCTTCAAGCGGTGCGAAATGACCGCCTCGCCTGCGGTTGCGGTCAGCAGATTGCTACGCAAGCCGATGATACCGCGAGACGGAATATCGAACTCGAGACGTTGACGGTCGTGAACGGTTTGCATATCGGTCAGTACACCTTTACGTTTGGTGGTCAGCTCGATAACTTTTCCGGCACTCTCTTCGGGGACATCGACCGTCAGCTCCTCGATCGGTTCGCATTTTTGGCCGTCGATCTCTTTGATGATAACATGGGGTTGACCCACCTGCAGCTCGTATCCTTCACGACGCATGGTTTCGATTAGCACCGATAGGTGCAGCACACCACGACCGTACACAATGAAGCGATCGGACGAAGAGCCCTGTTCGACTCGCAGTGCCAGATTCTTCTCCAATTCGTGGTCGAGACGCTCTTTGATGTGGCGAGAGGTGACATATTTGCCATCGCGGCCGAAGAAGGGTGAATCATTGATGGTAAAGAGCATGCTCATGGTGGGCTCGTCGATGGCGATCGGTGGCAGCGGCTCAGGATTTTCGTAGTCGCAGATGGTGTCACCGATTTCGAAATCGTCGATACCGACTAAAGCGCAGATCTCTCCACATTCGACCTGATCCACTTTGGCTTTACCCAATCCTTCGAAGACCATCAGATCCTTGATACGGGTTTTGATCATGGTTTTGCCGTCGCGTTTGGCCAGGGTAACCGGCATACCGGCTTTCAGGGTGCCGCGTGTCACTTTGCCGATAGCGATACGACCTACGTAGGGCGAATATTCGAGCGAGGTGATCAACAATTGTGGCGTGCCTTCCACAACAGCTGGTGCTGGAATATTATCGATGATAGCGTCGAGCAGCGGGGTGATGTCGTTGGTACGCTCTTTCCAGACGTGTGACATCCAACCCTGTTTGGCGCTGCCATAGATGGTGACGAAGTCAAGCTGATCTTCGGTGGCACCCAGCGTGAACATCAGGTCGAACACCTGTTCGTAAACCTCTTCGGGACGGCAGTTGGGCTTATCTACCTTGTTGATCACCACGATCGGTTTTTTACCCAATGCCAGCGCTTTTTGCAGTACGAAACGGGTCTGGGGCATGGTGCCTTCGAAGGCGTCCACCAGCAGCAGTACGCCGTCGCACATATTGAGGACCCGTTCTACCTCTCCGCCGAAATCAGAGTGGCCCGGGGTGTCAATGATATTGATTTTGTAGCCATGGTAAACGACCGATACGTTTTTCGACAGAATAGTGATGCCGCGTTCACGTTCGATGTCGTTGTTGTCCATGATCAGTTCACCGGCCTTTTCATTGTCCCGGAAGAGATGTCCCTGCAGGATCATCTTGTCGACCAATGTGGTTTTGCCGTGGTCGACGTGGGCAATGATCGCGATATTGCGTATTTTCTGCATAGATTAATTTTTTAACGGACACAAAGGTACGAAATAAATGGGGATAATTTATCTTTGTCCAAGGATCGTTCTCCCGAAAATGCGGTTATACCGGCAAATTTTCTGCTTTGAGGGCTGGAAAGTCAGGTTATGAAACCGTTAGCGAGGTTTGCGGAGGCCGTTTCGGGATAAAGCTGTTGCACTATGAGAGAGATTATCGAAGTACCCCGTTTGGGCAAGGAGCCTTCACGGATTGTGATTGGCGATGTGGTCAACTCTTTGGAAAATTACCTGCCGGAAGGCAAACGGGTGATTGTTATTGCCGACGAACATATTTATCATACCTATCGCTCGATTATCGGTCGTTATGACTATTGTCTGATCGGTCTGGGCGAAACCAACAAAACCTTGGCTACGGCACAACGACTCTATGGCGAGCTGTTGAATCTCGGAGCTGATCGCAGTACCTTTATTTTGGGATTCGGAGGCGGTATTGTTACCGATGTGGCGGGATTTGTCGCTTCGACCTATATGCGAGGGCTCTCCTTTGGATTTGTTGCCTCCTCGTTGTTGGCGCAGGTCGATGCCAGCGTCGGCGGAAAGAACGGCGTCAATTTCGAAGGTTACAAAAACATGGTGGGGACCTTCAATCAGCCGGATTTTGTGCTGTGTGATCTTTCGTTGTTGGAGACGTTGCCTGAACGGGAGTTCAAAGCCGGTCTGGCAGAGATCATCAAATCGGGCTTGATTGCCGATCCTGAACTGTTTAAGTTGTTTGAAACACACACGCTGAAAGAGTTTCGGGAGAACCGTAAATTGTTGTTGGAGGCGGTTCATCGGGCCGTACGGGTTAAAGCCGATATCGTGGAACGTGATGAGCGGGAACAGGGTGATCGCCGTAAATTGAATCTGGGCCACACCTTTGCCCATGCCATTGAAAAGAGTACACGCGATTTTCTGCACGGGGAGGCTGTTGCGATTGGATTGGTGATGATTGCGGCGCTTTCGGTACAGCAGGGTACACTGACCCAAGCTGAGGCTGACCGGGTACGGGCGGTAGTGGAGCGGATGGAGTTGCCCACCACTTCCAGTGTTGAATTGCCCCGTCTGTTGCAGGCTTTGAAACTCGACAAGAAAAAATCGGCCCAATCAGTCAGCTTCATCTTGATGGATGGACTGGGGAAATGCCTGATTCGACCGTTTACCTTCGATGAGATTAATCGTATCCAGTTATAGTTTTCCCACAAAATTCTATGAGTGAGGACTGGTCTGGGTGTTTGTGCAGTCTCGTGGAATTTAAATTGGCGGTCCGAGCTGAGATGGATGGTTGTGGCCGACAGGGGAAAGGTGTGGCGTAAGCAATGTATGAGTCTGATGGATGCGTGCATGCAGTTGAGAAATGCGGCCGGTTTTCGGGCTTAGCTAACACTATGTCCGCGTGCTGCATAATGCAGCTGCCTGGAACCAGCATGATGTGTGAGCAGGTGTTGTCTAATTGGGTTGTGTCGGGATGTGACGCCTGCAATTCGTATCTCTTTCTGTGTAGTTTCCTGTACAAAAAAAACTCTGAAAATCCGGAAAATTGTAGTTCGGTCCGATTCGGCAAGGCAGGACAGGATTGGGACGGTAGAACATATATGCTCGGAGTGACCGAGTAGTAGAGTAAAATAATAAAGGCAGGGCCGTTGGGGACCCTGCCTTTGCTGTTAGTAAGTTTGGTTATTGAATGATATTTCGAAAGACTAAACGCAACCCTGAGCGAGCATGGCGTTGGCTACCTTCATGAAGCCGGCAATGTTGGCTCCCTTGACGTAGTTGATGTATCCGTCGGGTTCGGTGCCGTACTTCACGCAGGCTGCATGAATGTTGCGCATGATGCCGTGCAGACGCTCGTCCACCTCTTCGGGCGACCATACCAGACGCTCTGAGTTTTGTGTCATCTCCAGTCCCGAAGTGGCTACACCACCGGCGTTGGCCGCTTTGCCCGGAGCGTAGAGAATCTTGTGCTCCTGATATACTTTGATCGCCTCAGGCGTAGAAGGCATGTTGGCTCCCTCCGCTACGCAGATACAGCCGTTCGATACCAGCGTTTGTGCCTCCTCGCCGCTGACTTCGTTTTGCGTTGCGCACGGCAGGGCAATGTCACATTTAACACCCCATGGACGCTGTCCTTCGTAGTATGTCGCTTCGGGATACCGTTCTGCATACTCCTTGATACGACCGCGGAAGATGTTTTTCAACTCCAGTACGTACTCCAGTTTCTCTTCGTCGATGCCTTTCGGATCGTAGATGTATCCCGATGAATCGGAGAGTGTAACGACTTTACCACCCAGTTGGGTCGCTTTCTGTACGGCGTATTGTGCAACGTTGCCGGATCCGGAGATGGCAACGGTTTTGCCTTTGAAGCTCTCTCCGCGGGTCGCAAGCATCTCCTGTGCAAAATAGCATACGCCGTAACCTGTCGCTTCGGGACGCAACGGGCTACCGCCCCATCCCATGCCTTTGCCGGTCAGGGTGCCGGTGAATTCGTTGCGCAGACGTTTGTATTGTCCAAACAAGAAGCCGATTTCACGTCCGCCAACGCCGATATCACCGGCCGGAACATCTGTGTCTTGACCGACATGACGCTGAAGCTCGGTCATGAACGATTGGCAGAATTTCATCACCTCGTTGTCTGATTTGCCTTTGGGGTTGAAGTCCGAACCTCCTTTACCGCCACCCATGGGCAGTGTGGTCAGACTGTTTTTGAAGACCTGTTCGAAGGCCAGGAATTTCAGGATACTTAGATTTACGGACGAATGGAAACGCAAGCCTCCTTTGTACGGGCCGATTGCGCTGTTCATTTGGACGCGGTAGCCACGGTTGATTTCGATTTCACCTTTGTCGTTGAGCCAAGGAACGCGGAACATGACTACACGTTCGGGTTCGGCGATTCGTTCGAGGATCTTCATTTTGGAGAGGATTGGATTTTCCAGAATGTAGGGTGCCAATGACTCGACCACTTCGTGAACGGCCTGATGGAACTCTTTCTCTCCTGGATTTTTCGCGATAATCTTCGCCATGAAATCATCCACGTACTGTTGTGCATGTTTTTCCATTGTCATAGTGCATCTTGTTTTATCGTTGTGTGAGGACAAATATAAGATAGTATGTTATAATTTGCAAATTGCTGTGAGGTAATAAGTTGTTATATAGTGTGATTGTTAAAAATTACACATATAAAATGGCTAAAGATTGTTGTTTTGAGTCGGTTTTTGGTTCAAAATAATAAGTTGAAAGCGGGTAATTTGGTTTGGATTGTAATTTATAAATTTTTTTATGAAATATTTTAACGTGACGATTTTATTGGGTTTTATAGTTTGAATTTGGTCGTTAAGAGGGGGTTTTGGGAGAATTGATTGGATGATTTTAGCGCGTAATGGGATAAAAATAGTTAAGAAGTGTAACTAAACGTGTTTTATTGAGACGCTATGGGAGTGTTTGAGGGGTAAAAAGGTTTATTTTCAGGGCGTTTTAGGAGGTGAAAAAGAGTGAAATGACGCCTTGCCTTGAAATTGTAACCTGATTGGTCGAAGCGATCAAGATGCATTGCCATGCAGATAGAAGGTCGTACAAGGTATGTCAATCGATTGCGTTGAGTGGATTCCTGCTACTAGTACTAGCCGTTGTATTCTAAGTGCGAAAGAGTGGCGTAAAACGGATGGCATGCAATGGCTGACGAGGATTGATGTGTGGTGTATAGGGCTGATTTTGG
The DNA here is from genome assembly GCA_900545315.1 of uncultured Alistipes sp. Classification (GTDB taxonomy): domain Bacteria; phylum Bacteroidota; class Bacteroidia; order Bacteroidales; family Rikenellaceae; genus Alistipes_A. Next base: position 3,763 of record UQYM01000009.1, on the reverse strand, counting down.
TAAGGCGAGGAGTGTTTGGCCTGAGTGAGTAGGGATGGGGTAAAGAGGGTGCAATGGCGGCAGGACCGGCGGTCAACCTGTTGAGGAGCCCGCCTCTCTAATGTCTATCCCGCTCATTATGTGGCCTGACGTAGTCTTGGGGTGAATCGAGGCTTACAGTCACTTCGGATGGGAAGCATCGATGGGGCGCTTACAGCATGTCCCCGAATGATTGCAGTGTATTTTGGGGTAGTGGGAAAATAAGTGGTTCCGAGATGTGGGGTTGAAAACGGATGAAGAGGAGGCGGGAGAAGGGAAGGAGAATGAGGATGAGGTCTGTTTAACAAAAGACAGCAAAAGATGACGGTTAATGCGTTTCGGCCAGGAAACGGCGGCGAATCACCTCGCCGACCGGAATACCCTCGACTTTGCTCTGCAGCCAGGAGAGAACGTCCAGGTAGTAGAAGGTGCGGCGTTCGTAAGGGTGATGCTCATAGGGCTTGAGGGTCTCGTACAGCTTACGGAAGGCCTCTTTGAGGTCGCTGGCATAAACCGAATTGAGCCGTTTTAGGAAGTGCATCATCTCTTTCTGGACCTGTTGCAAATCGTTCATCTTGTCCAGGAATACGTAGACAGCACGAATTTGGTAATCGATGTTGTAATCGCTTCCCGACTCGTAGGAACAGATCAGGTTGAGGATTCGGGCATAGCATTGCAAGTCACGGCGAATCAACGGGTCACGTGTGCTGATGATCCGTTTGAGGTAGCTCATGCAGGCGTCATAATCCCCGTTACCAAAATAGAGGCATGCAATTTTGTAATATAGTAGCATGCGGTGGTGGATATCCAGATGGTTTTGGTACCGTTGAATGAACGCCTCCACCTCCGGAATGATTTTGATCCCTTCGTTGAATGCCCCTTCGTAAAAAAATTTATTGATTTGATGGGTGTAGTGAATCTGCAGTGCAATCATGCGCGAATTATCGCCTACATTATCAATGCCTGCAATTTTGTGTTCAAACGTGTTGAGTGTTTGCGCAAATCGTTTGTAGCTGCGCAGTAAAAACAGACTGTCCAGCAGCCGAGAGTAGCCGCGCATATAGGCATCGAACATCAACCGTTTCATTTGTGGATGCTCGTCGAAAAGGGTGATCCAGTGGCGCACATTTTTGTAACACAACAGCATGTTGTGCAAGATGTAATGGTACCAAGCGTAGGCCTGATAGAGATAAAACCGTTCGGTGAACGAGAGTTTATCTTCGGGAAGATTCTCATATTTGGAGAGCCGCTGCCCGTAAACATGGATGATCAGGTTGATATCTTTTTGGGTGCGGGTGTAGCCTAATTGCAGATATAGCCCATACAGTTGAGTGGCAATGTTGGCCAGCTCACTGATGCGGGTGATTCGATCGCAAAGAGTGTCAGCCAGTCGGTTGAGCTTTTCACTTTTGGAGATCATTCCCCGTGTCGTGTTTTGCGTATCGATCTTCTTTTGCAGTTCGATGAAATCGAGTGCGACCGTATATTGTTCGCTTTGCAGGGCCAGATCGGCCGCTTTGTCGAGTAGCTTCGAACTCTGTTGATAAAGCCCTTTGTTGTATAAAATGCGGGCAAAATCGAGTTGTTCATGCAACTGCATGTGCAGCGAGTGCTGCACCTCCAACAAACGGATACTGACCAGGATCTGTTTGTAAAGGTGTGCCTTCATGTTGGGCAACTGCTCCTTTTTGATCGGGCAGCGTTGCAGAATACGTTTTTCGTTATACTCCTCCATACCGTCCAGACAATCGAACAATGCGATGAATTTGGCCTGCTGGTTGCCGGACAAGCGGGTAGCATAGAGCTTGAAATTCCGTTTTTCGGCTTTGCTCATGCTGCGGATCAGTTCGAATACAGGTTCCTGTTTGTTTGGTGTCGCTGCCATGGAGAGAAGATTCGATCTTAGCAAAAATAGGCAAAAGTTGGTAACATACGAAATAAAATCCCTATCTTTGAGATCAATTACCAAATAATACGAGCTGTTATTATGACAACTTCCTCTCGTTATGCCGGACGTGGCGTCTCCTCATCGAAAGAGGATGTACATGCCGCGATCAAAAACATAGATAAGGGCCTTTATCCCAAGGCTTTTTGTAAAATTATTCCCGATCGTCTTGCCGGAGATCCCGAAGCCTGTCTGATTATGCATGCCGACGGTGCCGGAACCAAATCCTCGCTGGCTTATGCTTATTGGCGTGAAACGGGGGATCTGTCGGTTTGGAAAGGAATTGCACAGGATGCCGTTGTGATGAATACCGATGATCTGTTGTGTGTCGGTGCGGTAAGCGATATTTTACTCTCTTCGACCATTGGCCGTAACAAACGTTTGGTGCCGGGTGAGGTGATCTCGGCCGTGATCAACGGTACCGAAGAGTTTTTACAGAGTATGCGTGATCTCGGGGTGGGCATCTACTCGACAGGAGGCGAGACAGCCGATGTGGGTGATCTGGTCCGGACCATCATCGTTGACAGTACGGTAACAGCCCGGATGTTGCGCAAGGATGTGATCGATAATGCCCACATCCAGGCCGGCTGCTGCATTGTCGGGCTCAGTTCGTCGGGGCAGGCTACTTACGAAAGCGAGTACAACGGAGGTACCGGAAGTAATGGATTGACCTCGGCTCGTCATGATGTCTTTTCGAAGGAGGTGGCCCGCAAATATCCCGAAACATTTGATGATGATATTCCGTCGGATCTGGTTTATACCGGACACTATGGGTTGACAGACCGTATCGAAGGGTGCCCGCTTACGGTGGGTAAGTTGGTGCTGTCGCCCACCCGGACTTATGCTCCGATCATTCGCCAGGTGTTGAAAGAGTATCGGGGACATATCCAGGGAATGATTCATTGCAGCGGTGGCGCGCAAACCAAGGTGCTGCACTTTATCGATAATCTGCATGTGATCAAGGATAATCTTTTCGAGACGCCGTTGTTGTTTAAGCTGATTCAGCAGGAGTCGCAGACCCCGTGGAGTGAAATGTACAGTGTGTTCAACATGGGCCACCGTATGGAACTTTATGTTGATGAGTCGGTTGCCAATGATATTATCAGCATCTCCAAATCATTTAATGTCGATGCACAGGTGATTGGGCGAGTTGAGGCGTCGGATCATGCGCAGGTAACCGTACGACACGAGGGTAAAGAGTATGTCTATACCAAATAGGACTGTGATCGGAAGTAGATAAAAGGAGTTTTGTTATTAACCTTCGATCCGTTTGTTATAGGAGAGTGTTCGTGGAATGCTCTCCTTTTTTTGTGCTTGGATTACAGATCGGATAGAGATAGAACAAAGCCCTCCTTGTTGTGTGCGGTTTGTATTGGTTTGGGGCGAGTGCATGATTTAGGAAAGCATCGAAAGAGGAAGATGTTAGGGCCTGTTTTAGACCAGTTGAGATGGTGACGCTCCCGCTGAGCGATGGAGTTGGAAATAGATCGTATGGGGATCCCAGCGTAGGGAAGAATGGGGTAAGCGTTGAACTGTGTCTGTTCGGCTGTGCGATGCGCAAAGCGTGACAAATGTGTAAAGGGAGATATGGGATAGGTATAAAAAAATAGTAAGAGGTTTTGAAGCCTCTTACTATTTTTTTGTCTGTAAATCTGACGTTCGCTGAATTATTTTGCAGCAACGGTAGAATCAGCAGCGGTAGAATCAGCAGCAGCAGAATCAGCAGCAAGGCAATCGGGATGACCACCATCAGGGTACGGATTGCGTTCTGCAAGTTCTCAAACTGACCTCCGTATTCGA
>UQYM01000008.1 GCA_900545315.1 uncultured Alistipes sp. | reverse complement strand
GAGGCTATCCACCTTTTTATGTTATACACCCATACCTCTTATAATATATAGAGCTTTGGGGTGTGGGTGCCTTTTTGTGGCTGCAGGGCTGTAAGTTCTCACGTGGAGCACAATAGTGAATATGTTTTGAGTGCGATGGCTTAGAACGTTTTGATGTCTATTCCTCGAAGTTGTAAAATGGTATGTTTGATAAGGAGTGCGGGCATTGGACGGCATTCTTGCCGGTGAGAGTTCCATATCGTAGCGCGAAAGGTGATAACGTACTGTTGTGAAGGTGAATTTTTGCGCGGCGCGGTCGGGTAAAAGCTCTTTAAAATCTCAACAATTTTAGTATCTTTGTCCACGATCTAAGCATAGAAGGTATTTGTTACGAATGGCTCTGTCCGAAAATGGACGGTAGAGGTTTACCTTTTTATATATTGGTGACGTGGAGCAGGGTTGGAATGCGTCGATCTTTAGGAGCCGGTTTTTGTGAAGGAGTCATAAAATGTCTGTGAATACAATAGCCCATGTCATGGTCAGTCCCAACCGATTCGGCCAATGGTTGTTGCTGTAGCTGAACCTGGAATGGGTCGATCGGCTATGCCTAAAAGATAATTGCAAATTGAGTTAGACGGCATCCTGTAAAATAACCTTCCTCTGAAGAGGTGGAAGGGCACAACGAAATAACCAAAAATCCAAAATCATACAATCTAAAACATCAACTGACTATTACTCTATGAAAAAACTTTTTTTGTTCGTAATGTCCGCTGTGTTTGCAGTTTCGAGTGTTTGGGCAGCTCCTACGCAGTTCGAATTGAAATTGCGCAACGGCCAGAAAATGTTACTCGATATCTGTACAGATAGCATCTTCCGGGTACGGGTGAGCGAGGTGGATACGTTTGCTACATCGTGGCTGGAACGTTACGGTCTGATCAAGAACGATTGGGCACCGGTGAAGGTGACGCAGCACGACGAAGGCGAATCGACCATTTTCACCACCTCTGCCTACAAGATTTGGGTTAACCGCAAGGATGGCAACATTCGGGTGACCGATCTCAAGGATAAACCGATTGTGCGTGAAGCCGCCTACTTGGGCACAGGAACCCCTGTCATCGAGGAGATGAGTGCGGTGATCAATAAAAAATTCCAGAAGCCACGCCGTGAAGAGGCGATTATTGGCGATACAAACAATGCTTCCGCTACACAGCAGCAGACTGAGTTGGGCGATGCATCGCGCAATACGATCCTGAGCTTCACGCTGGCTGATGACGAGCGCTTTTATGGCGGTGGCAGTAGGAGCCGTGATCACATTCAGCACCGCGGTGAGCTGTTGCGTATGTGGGCAACCTACCAGATTGCCGAGGCTCCGATTCCGTTTATGATGAGTTCGGCCGGTTGGGGCGTTTTCAACAATACAACCGTACGCAACTATTTCGACGTAGCCAGCTTTGATAAAGAGCGTCTGCTGATTTACAACACCACTTCGGGGGCCGATTTCTACCTGATTCTGGGTGGCTCGATGCAGAAGACGCTGAACCTCTATACGTCGATTACCGGTCGGGCCTATGTCTTGCCGCGTTGGATGTATGGGCTTTCATTCGGTGGCCACATGCAGGAGAATCAGTTCGAACTCATGAATGATGCCCTCCGTTTCCGCAGCGAGGATGTACCTTGCGAGGTGCTGTGGATCGAGCCGCAGTGGATGTCCGAATATTATGACTTCTCGACCAAGAAGAGTTGGGACTACAAACTTTTCCCGCCCGAAGGCTATTGGGTAGAGCACCAGTTCCCCAAACGCGAATGGAAGGGGTGCTTCCTGGGCCGTCTGCACGGATTGGGTTATAAACTTTGCTTGTGGCTCTGCATCGACCACGACCAGAGTATTGTCGAGGAGGATATTATCGCTGCACGTGAGGGCCGTCCACAGTCAGGTTTGGAGCACTGGTTCGACCACTTGACCAACTTTATGGATCAGGGGGTTGACGGATTTAAACTCGATCCGGCCCGTACCCTGGATGAACATCCCGACCGTGAATATTATAACGGCCTTACCGATAAGGAGATGCATAACCTGAATCAGGTGTTGATGCCTCGTCAGATGAACCGTGTCTTCCGGGATCATAAAGGTCTCCGTCCCTGGCAGCACTATTGCGGCGGTTATGCCGGTACACAGCGCTGGACCGCCAACCAGAGCGGTGATAACGGTGGTGAGCGTACGGCCCTGTTTGATCAGTTGAACCTCGGTTCGAGTGGTCTGATGAACACCTCATGCGACGTGATGTCAGCACAGGATCAGATGGGATCGCTGCATATGGGAACCTTCTTGCCGTGGATGCAGATCAATAGCTGGTTCAGTCTGTTGCACCCGTGGTACTACTCTCCGCACGAACGGGCCATGTACCGTGATTATATTCAGTTGCGTCATGCACTGTGCCCCTATATCTATTCAACAGCGTTGAATGGCCATCTGGCCGGTATGCCGATGTTGCGTTCGATGCCGCTGATGTATCCCGACGACCGCAATGTGGATGATATGGTTTATCAGTACATGTTTGGGGATAACCTGTTGATCGGTGTCTTCAGCGACTCGATCTATCTGCCCAAAGGCAAGTGGATCGATCTGTGGACCGATCAGAAGGTAGAGGGTGAGAACAAAACGGTGTTCCATCAGGTTCCCGAAAATCGTGCAGGTATCGCCATGGTAAAGGCCGGTGCGATCATCCCGATGCAGAAGTATATGGACTATATCGGCGAGCGTCCGATCGATACGCTGATCCTGAAGGTTTATCCGTATGGCAACAGCTCTTTCACGCTGTATGAGGATGATGGGGTTACCTTCGCTTACGAGGAGGGTAAGATTGCCAAGACGGTTTACGATTGCAAACAGTCGGGTAACCGTACCGAATTGGTAGTCAATCCGACCGTCGGTGAGTATGAGGGTATTTACACCTCACGTACTTACGAGGTGGAGATGCTGCTCGATGCGCGTCCAGCCTCAGTAACGGTTGACGGAACGAAATGTGACAATTGGAGCTATGAAAACGGCTGGCTCAAAGTCACCATTTCTCAACCCGATGTACGTAAACAGCTGACTCTGGTTGTAAAATAGGTTTATTTTTGGGCAATAGGCCCCATAAGTTAGCAAAACTGGATGGATGACGATGAATGATAAATTCATCGTCATCCATCCAGTTTCTTTTTGATTGATTTTACGGTGGAGAGATCCCTCCTCTGAAATATCTTGTTATTTTTAGGATTCAGAGAGGATTGTCCTTGATAATGATTTATGTGGTACTATTTTAACTTTTAAATAAGACAATTGGCTCAGATCATCTTGAACATAGATGCAAGGGGCACAAATTGTTCCGTCTGTTAAAAAATAAAGAAGATATAAATCAATATAATATGGATCGAAGAACTTTTCTAATACGGTGTGCTTCGCTTTCTGTGGGTGGTGCCATTGTAGCCTCAATGCCTGCTTGGGCCAAACGAGCCATCGAGCGTGAGACGTTACGGTTTGATAGCGAACTGTATCATCGTTTCTGTAACCCTACAAATTGTGACCGACCTTTTGTCCGCTGGTGGTGGAACGGTAACCGTATCCAAGCCAAAGAACTTGTGCGTGAACTACGGCTGTTGCACGAGGCTGGAGTAGGAGGAGTTGAGATTAATCCTGTAAAGTTTCCGGAGGAGGCTGATCCGCTCGATACACATCCTGTGAGATGGCTTTCGCCCGAATGGATCGATCTGTTAAAGGTGACGTTCGATGAGGCGAAACGGTTGGGAATGGTTTGCGATCTGATTGTGGGCAGCGGATGGCCGTTCGGGGCGGAATATCTCGAAGATGACGAACGGGGGCAGGTTATGGTGATTGCCTTGAAACGTATCGATGGCCCAGCCCGCGTGGAGTACTCGGCTTTTGAACTTTTCCAAGAGGCAGATCCTCAGGTGAACAATCCCTATCCGGGGCGAACCATGGAGATGGTGTCGTTACAATTGGTTCCCGATCCGTTGGATGATTTCGAGCGGATTGTCGATCTGTCGGATCAAAAGAATAATGATCGGATCGTTGTTGAGGTCCCGGAAGGCCGCTATGCGCTGTATGCCTTGGTGAAGGTTCATAGCTTTATGCAGGTGATTAACGGCGTCCCCGGTGCGAATGGTCCGACGCTTAACCATTTCAATGCGGCGGCTGTGCGTAAGTACCTGACCCGAATGTCGGATGCGATTGAACAGAGGATCGGGCCGTTGCGGCAATATATACGGGCATTATTTGTGGATGGTCTCGAACTGGAAGGTGCCAACTGGTGTGACGATATGCGCGAAGAGTTTATTCGTCGGCGGGGTTACGATCCGATGCCTATGTTGCCGTTGACTATGTTCAAGACCGGTGGCATGGGTAACGTAATAGATCCCCATTATTGCGTGGAGATGACCGATCAGGTTCGTGATCGGGTGGAACGGGTACGTTACGATTTTTGTCGGACGCAGGCCGAATTGTTGGATGAACGCTTTTTTATCCCGTATCAAGAGTGGTGCCGGTCGCTGGGCGTACTCTCTCGTGTACAGGCCTATGGCCGAGGGGTGCATCCGTTGAACAGTGCGCTCCATTGTGACATTCCGGAAGGGGAGTCGTGGACAACCAACTGGCTCAAACATAAATTGGGCGAAGAGATGGGAACGGATGATTACCGGCGTGGCCGCGGATATACGATGATCAATAAGTATGTCTCGTCTGCAGGTCATCTCGCCGGTCGGCGGACAATCAGTGCTGAGGATATGACCAACACCTATTTGGTCTTCAGTGCTACTCTGGAGTTTCTGAAGTTGGGATCCGATCATACGCTCTTTTCGGGAATCACCCATTCGGTTTTTCACGGATTCAACTATTCACCGCCAGAAGCTCCTTTCCCCGGATGGATTCGTTACGGAGCGTACTACAACGAGAACAACCCATGGTGGCCTTACCTGCATTATTTTATGGATTATAAGGCACGCCTGTCAGCCCTTTTACAACAGACCGATATGTACACCGATATTGCGTTGTTGCCGCCTCTCTCAGATATGTGGAGTACGATGGGCATGCAGAATGAACCCTTCCCGGTCGATACCAATGTACGGTGGTTCACCTTTGTTTGGGAGGCAATTCACAAGCATGGCAGCGGATGCGATTACCTTTCGGATGAGCTGATTGAGCAGGCATCTGTGCGTAACGGACGACTCTGTTATGGTAAAAAAGCCTATGGAACTCTCTTCTTGGTGGCTGTTGAGCGGATGCATCCTGCCGGTTTGGAGAAATTGTACGAGTTTGTACGTCAGGGTGGACGCCTGTTCTGTATCGAGCAGCTGCCTCATCTTTCGTTGGGGTGGAATCATCACGAGGAGGCGGATCGCCAAGTGTGCCAATGGGTTGAACGGCTCAAGGAGTTTCCGGATCGGTTTGTCTTGCTCGAAAAACCGGCCGATAACAACTTTATGGATTGGTATGCTCAGGTACAGAAACAGTACGGATTGACACCCTATCTGACCTTTTCGAATCCGGATCCGTTCCTGTTGCAAAATCGGTATTGTTCCGATCGGGATGAGGAGATTTTCTTGATTGTGAATTCCAAACTGTATGAATCGCACCGGACGCGTATCAGCTTTTCCAAAGAGATAACCCGAGGTCGTTGGCCTTGGGTTTGGAATCCGCTGACCGGAGAACGTTCCCGAGTGGAGTTGGATCGAGATGGAGGAATGGAGCTCGATTTGGGACCGACGGAGTTGCTGTTGATTGTTTTTGATCGAAATAGTAAAGGTCCACAATGGCAACCACTGCCTTTGGCTGGTGAACCGTTGGTGAAAATCGAGGATTGGGATGTCGAGCTGCATCATGCTCGTGAGGCGTGGACTCGAAAAGTAAGGATGCAACAGCTGCAAGATTTGCGCAATACAGAATTTGTCAATTTTGCCGGTGAGGTTACTTATCGGACCCGTTTTGTGGTTGATCGTCCGGCTCAACATCCGGTGTTGAATCTGGGTCGGGTTGCCGGGGTTGCGGAGGTAACGCTGAATGGAGAGCCGTGCGGTGTGCGTTGGTGCGGGCGCAGATTGTATGATTTGACCGGAAAATTGCGGGAGGGGGAGAATCGGCTTGAAGTGAAGGTAACTACGACGCTGGGAAATTATATGCGTACACAGACAGACAACGAAACAGCGCAAAAATGGGTCGGAGGCCGTAAAACGCAACCAGAGCAATCTATGGGTTTGATCGGACCGGTACAGCTATATGAACGATGAGGCATGCCGGGAATCTGCTTGCTGCTAAATTGCTGAAAAAGCATTGCGCAAATTTGTCAGTATGATTGCGTAATGATTGGTGGGTGATATGTCTGAGCCTCAAATGTACATTACGTATAGTCGAGCTAATATATATAATAGGAGCAATGGGTATGATTGCGGAATTTAGTATTGAGGGCTGGAGGCTTGACCGTGCGAAAGGCGATACAGAAGGAATGGTATTGGAATAGATCGGTTTGTGTACTGTAATTGACGTCCGGTGGCTGTTGAATGGCTGTTGTTTTACTAAATGTGGTCTCAATAGCGGTAATACGCCGACTTAGCATCAAAAGTGGTGCAGAAAAGAGGTGTGGAACAGTCCTGTGATTATCGTATGTTTTTGATCGAAGAGCCCTCGATGATTTGTGCCGGCAATTTGATCTGTTTTGGGGGCATATCGGGATTAGCCATCCGTTCCATCAACACTTTGACCGCCAATTGGCTGATCTCTTTGGTCGGTTGTGAGATGCGGGTAATAGGGGGATGTAAAAAGTCCAAAAAGAGGTTGTTATCATACGAAAGAATCGAGATGTCCTCCGGAATCCGCAACGTAGACTCTCCGATCGCCTTGATGGCTCCCAACATGATCGTATTGCTGAGCGCAAAGATTGCTGTCGGTCGGGATGTACTACCAATGGCCAATTTTGTTTCCAGATAGCCGTTGGAGATCGAGTAGTCGTTGCCAGTAATGTGACACATTTCACTGCAAGCTGCCTGCTGTAACGCATCCATATACCCTTTGACGCGCTCTTTCGACGGAGTCGAGTGGGGAACGCCCCGGATGCAGAGAATGTCACGGTGCCCGTTGCTCAGCAGCAATTTCATTCCCTCCAAGGCACCTTGGTAGTTGTCGGTGCAAATGTAAGAGAGCGAAGTGGACTCGAAGTAACGGTCGATCAATACCACCGGACAGCGTTGGTCGATCTTCTCCAGGTATTCAGATCTTTCGCCGCAGGGGACCAAAATGATGCCGTCGATATTCCGGGCCAGCAACGTCTCAATGCACTCCTTTTCCGTGTTTTCGTCCTCCATGGAATCCAGCAAGATAATCGTATAGTTGTAGCGATGGGCCTCCAGCACAATTTCGCTGGCGATATTGGCGAAATAGGGGTTGTCAATGCTGGGAATCAAAAGACCTATCGTGTAGCTTTTTCGGGTGCGCAAACTTTGTGCAACAATACTCGGTTTGTAGTCGATCCGTTTGGCTTCGTCCATCACCCGCTTGACGGTACGGGGACTGATGCGGTACTGTTCGTGTTTTCCATTCAGTACCCGGGAGACCGTTGAGATTGATACTCCAGTGCGTTGTGCGATACTTTTCAAACTGTTCTCGGAACTCATGGGCCGAATTATTTTCTCCAAAAGTAGTCGAAAAATTTGGAATTCTCAATCTAATTTTTTATCCTTGTAATGTTGCACAATCGATTGAGCAAGTTTTGAAGCGCAAATTTGCTCAATTTTTTGCGCAACCGACCCTCCCGATCTTCTCCAAAACGAGAACTATTGGACGAAAAGGTGCCGGACAGCAGAGCATATTTTTTCGAATGATCTCGACAGAACGGAATCGCGAGGAGAGGAGTGGAATCGAACGATTGAGTAATTGTATTTATGCGCATTTTGATAATATAAAATTGTCCCTACAAGCTAAGCTACATTATATATGAAAAACAGATCCAAATCCATTGTGGTAGTCGGAAGTATCAACACCGACATGACGATCAAGGCCGAATGGTTGCCCAGACCCGGGGAGACCATTCTCGGCGGACGCTTTTTTACGGCTCAGGGAGGCAAGGGAGCAAATCAGGCTGTTGCTGCCGCACGCCTGGGAGCTCCGGTAGGAATGATTGCCAAAGTAGGGTGTGATGCCCTGGGCAATGCGTCGATCGCATCGTTGGCTCACGATGGGATTGATACGACGGGAATCGTTCCCGATTCGGTCAACCCCTCGGGAGTGGCGATGATCCTGATCGATGCTCAAGGCGAAAATGTGATTGCTGTAGCCTCCGGTTCGAATATGGCGTTGACAGCTGCGGAGGTGGCGGAGAAGAAAGAGATGCTGGCCTCGGCCGATATTGTGTTGATGCAGCTTGAGATTCCGATTCCGGCTATTGTCGAGGCTGCCCGTGAGGCAAAACGTAGTGGAGCGACCGTGATTTTGAACCCTGCTCCGGCTCCCAAAGAGCCTCTGCCGGCTGAACTTTTGTCGCTGGTGGATATTCTGATCCCGAACCAAACCGAAGCCGAATTGATCTGTGGTGTGGCGGTAACCGATGCACAAAGCGCTCGTCAGGCTGCCGAACAGATTGCGGCGATGGGGGTTGGCATCGTGGTGATTACGATGGGATCCAAAGGGGTGTTTACCTTTGATGCGACAACCGGACAGTCTGAGATGATTGTGGCGGAACGGGTTCAGGCGGTTGACTCGACCGCTGCCGGTGACTGTTTCTGCGGCGCATTGGCCGTTGCTCTCGGACGAGGCGATGCGTTGGCCGAAGCGGTGCGATTTGCCAATCGTGCAGCCGCAATCTCGGTGACTCGTCGGGGTGCACAACCTTCGTTGCCCTATTTGAAAGAGTTGCAGTAAGTCGGGGTGCCGCTGTCATGGGGCCTTCAGCAGACATGAGGGGGACTCCTTCAGTAGAACGAGTAGCCGGGCTTAGAAGAGCAAGCTATAATCTGTCAGGAGAAAGGGTGAGATGTACCGAGGGACAGATCATTTTGCGGAAAGTAGCACACAAGCATTGATAATCCAATCTAATTAACTTAATAAAAAACTCCAATTTTGATGAAACAGTTATTTTTATGTGCGACGGTATGGGCTGCGATGCTCGTTTCGTGCCAGCCTTCAGGTGAGAAGAATGCCCTACCCGAACAGGTGACCCTGTCGAAAGAGGTGCTGCTTGATAAAATCAAGGGCGGTTGGGCCGGCCAGATGATCGGATGTACCTATGGCGGTCCCACCGAGTTCAAATATCAAGGTAGTCTGATTCCGGAATATGTAAAGATCGACTGGAACGACTCTACAATGACCTGGTGGTATGACAACTCTCCTGGACTGTATGATGATGTCTATATGGACGTGACTTTTGTCAAGGTATTTGACAGTTTGGGACTGGATGCTCCGGTTGATGCCTTTGCGTCGGCTTTTGCCAATGCCCCATATCCGCTGTGGCACGCCAATCAGGCTGCCCGTTTCAACCTGTTGCACGGGATCAAGGCTCCTGAATCGGGACATTGGAAAAATAACTTTCACGCAAACGATATCGACTTCCAGATCGAAGCCGACTTTGCTGGATTGATGTCTCCCGGTATGGCCAACACCGCATCGGTCGTTTGCGACAGCATCGGTCATATCATGAATTACGGTGATGGATATTTCGGTGGAGTATATGTTGCCTCAATGTATACGCTGGCGTTTGTGTCGGATGATGTGAAATTTGTGGTGACCGAGGCACTGAAAAGTGTTCCGGCCGAAAGCAAATTCCACCAGTGTATCTCGGATGTGCTGACCAATTATGAAAAATATCCCAACGACTGGAAACAGACTTGGTTCGAGATCGAAAAGAAATGGGAGGAGCACTATTATTGCGCAGCATTCGACCCCTACAATATTGAGGCTAAACTGAATGCAGCCTATATCGTGATCGGTTTGCTGTATGGTAACGGCGATTTCACCCAGACGATGGATATCTCGATGCGTTGTGGTCAGGATTCGGATTGCAACCCGGCCAATGCCGTGGGTATCTTGGGAACCATGATGGGTTACAGCAAAATCCCGCAGCAATATCTGTCAGCTTTGGCACAGGTAGAAAATCGTGAAGTGGTTTACACGGGTGCTTCGTTGGCCGATATCTACCAGATGAGCTACAAACAGGCCGAGCAGATGATCGCTCGCAACGGCGGTACCGTATCGCAGGATAGCGTGACCATCGCTGTACAGCAGCCTGTAGCAGTACCTTTCGAGGAGAGCTTCCCAGGCTACTATCCTACCAAGATTGTCCGTTGGTCGAAAAATCAAGAGCAGAAGGTCGAGAACTTTGCCTTTAACGGTAAAGGTATCGTGATTAACGGCAGCGTTAGCGGACCAAGCGATTATGTGGCTGAAATCGAGTTGATTATTGACGGTAAAGTGGCTGAAAAAACAACCCTGCCGGTAGATTATCACAAACGTCGTTACGAACAACTCTCCTTTGCGTTTGAACTGCCGATGGGCGACCATGTGGCAACGCTCAAATGGCTCAACCCCAAGAAAGAGGCTGCAATGAAGATCAACAGTGTGCTCGTCTATGGGGATGCACCCGAAGCACCTGCCAAATAAACTAACCTTACTTCGCTAACCAAATCTCAACCTTAAACTATGTATATCGTTCACAGTTATCCTTTAGCAATCCTGTTTTGCTTTGTGACGATGCTTTGCTGGGGCTCCTGGGGTAATACCCAGAAGCTCGCCGGCAAAACCTGGCGTTACGAACTTTTCTACTGGGATTATGTAATCGGCATCTTGCTCTTTGCATTGGTGTGGGCGCTGACAGCGGGTAGTCTTGGCTCCGAAGGCCGCTCCTTCCTGCCGGATCTCGCTCAAGCCGATTGGAGCAATATCGGTAGCGCTTTCCTGGGTGGCGTCGTGTTCAATGCCGCCAATATTCTGCTCTCTGCGGCCATTGCGGTGGCCGGTATGGCGGTAGCTTTCCCGGTCGGTGTCGGACTGGCTCTGGTACTGGGCGTGCTGATCAACTATATCGGTTCCGCCAAAGGGGACCCCGTATTGCTGTTCGGAGGCGTGCTGTTGGTGATCGTGGCGATCGTGCTCAATGGAGTTGCCTACAAAAAAGTGTCGCCCAGCAGCTCAACTTCAACGCGAGGAATCGTTTTGGCTCTGATCTCGGGCTTGCTGATGTCATTCTTCTACCGGTTTGTGGCCATCTCGATGGACCTGGACAACTTCGTCAATCCGGCAGTCGGCAAAATGACCCCCTATACAGCCATGGTGATCTTTGCACTGGGAATCTTTGTCAGCACCTTCCTGTTCAATACGATCGCAATGAAACGTCCGGTGGCCGGAGAACCGATCTCCATTTCTGCCTACTTTAAGGGTGGCTTTTCGATTCACCTGGTGGGTATCCTTGGAGGTATCATCTGGGGACTGGGCAATGGCTTGAATCTGATTGCCGCCGGTAAAGCAGGTGCAGCGATTTCGTACGGTTTGGGCCAAGGAGCGACCCTGGTGGCCGCACTGTGGGGCGTCTTTATCTGGAAAGAGTTCAGTAAGGGCGAACGGAAAGTCAACGGCTTGCTGACGTTGATGTTCCTGTTCTTTGTAGCAGGTCTCGGTCTGATCATCGCTGCCGGTAGTTAGTCGCCAGCAACAGCAAGATCGACGCTGAAGAAACTGTGTCTTAGCATATCAGAGTTCTTTAATGCTTTGTTGTGCCCTTTGGAATGACCAGAGAGCAGGAGATTCGGACACAGCGTATATATAACGGTTTTACTACACAATGGAGACAATCGAAAAAAACTCGAATCAGGAGGTGGACAATGAAGCGCTCTTCTCCCGCAAGCAGATGAATCGCCGGACCTTTATCAAAAAGTCGGTCGTGGCGGGCTTAACCGGCCTGGCCGCAACGGCGGGGGTGCAGGAGGTGTTGGCCGGAGAGTCCGGTAAGGTGGATAGGAAACAACCTGCTGCTGCGAAATCTGCCGAGGAGAATGAGTCGACACAGTTCGCCAAATTCAAGTTCAATGCGGACGGTAAGTTTAAAATATTACACCTGACCGATACGCATTATGTTTCGGGTGATCCCCGTTCGGAACGTGCCTTGAAAAATGTGATTGAAATGCTCGACAGCGAAAAACCGGATTTGGTGATCCATACCGGTGATATCATTTTCGGTCGCCCAGCTGAAGAGTCGTTGCGTGAAATTTTGGCTCCCATTTCGGAACGCAAAATACCTTTTGCCGTGACGTTGGGTAACCACGATCAAGAGTTCGGCATGAGCCGTCGAGAGGTGTATGATCTGGTCCGGACCTTGCCCTACAATGTGAATAGCCTTGTTGAGGGAATTTACGGGGTCTCGAACGATCTGATTACCCTGGAATCGGCGCAGAACGATTCGGTCAAATGGGTCTTTTACCTCTTTGATTCAAATCACATGTCCAAATTGCCGGGAATCAAAGGGTATGATTATATCCATTTCGATCAGATCGATTGGTACCGCAAACAGAGTGCGCAGTTTAAACAGCGTAACGGAGGTAGTCCGGTTCCGTCGTTGGCCTTCTTCCACATTCCGCTGCCCGAATACAATTACGCGACACGTCTCGATACACGTCGTGTGTTGAGAGGTAATTTCGGGGAAGAGCCCTATTCGCCCCGGGTTAACTCTGGCTTGTTCGTCTCGATGAAGGAGATGGGGGATGTGAAGGCGGTGATCTGTGGCCATGATCACGATAACGACTACTCAATGAGCTGGAACGGAATGTTTTTGATGTTTGGTCGTTTCGGTGGATGTGATACTGTCTATAACGATTTGAAACCCAGTGGAGCGCGTGTTATTGAGCTGACCGAAGGCAAAGAGGGTTTCCGTTCGTGGATTCGCGTATATGGGGAGGGAATCACGCAAGATCTGGAGTTCCCCGAAGATTTTAAGACAATATTATAATTCTTATTCATAACAGTAGAACATATTGAAGTATTTGTAGGTTTCTTTTATGGTTAACGTGGTTTAGTACCTGATAGGCATCGGCATGGTCCGATGCCTATCTTTTTTTGAGAAGGCGTGATCTTGGGCTATGTCCTGAGAGAAAGTGAACATGGGCGTTGTTGCGATGATGAGGTTGATGAGAGAGGTCACAGCCGTTCCAGATTCCATCCGCAGGGCCGTTTGTGGTAATATGGCATGCGTATTCTTGCATAGGGGCTGCCGGCTCAGGTGGTGGTATGGCGCTCCAATTGCGACGGATTTCAGAGTGGACGGGGAGCGCGCAGCCCGTTAGTTATTGCGTGAGTGGAGGTTGGAGAATTTGTCGGTTGAGATTGGGTCGAGATTGATTCTGACCGGATTGGTAGACCCCTGGCCTGAAATCTTTTATTTACGGCACGTGATTGAAGAAGGACCCCATAGCCTCAAACCGATCCATCTGCTTACAGGCCCGATAATAAACAAAAAACCTCCGGATTTACTGTAATCCAGAGGTTTAAGTACTCTGTAAGGGAATCGAACCCTTATTTAGAGACTGAGAATCTCTCGTCCTAACCGTTAGACGAACAGAGCAGAATCACTTTCGTGGTGCAAATATAGACAAAAAATATTTTGTACCAAACTTTGCCCCCGTTTTTTTATGCAGAAATGTTAATTGGCGTTGAGGTTGGGACGGTTTTACTGCCTATAACGGGAGAGGTGGAAACCTGTTCTTGTGAAACAAGATTTTATTGATACAGCAGGTCCGCATAATGTTCGAGGGGCGTGTGTACCTGAGGTAACCAAGTATGGCCTTGAATCTATTTGTTTCATCGCTTATGCAGTAATTCAATCAAGGAGAAACCTGCTGTGGACCCCTCTCCCGCAAAATCATCGGCCTGAGGCCGTTTTTCGATTTAATATCCTATTTTTGTAACGGAGTTCAGCGACAGTTAGCTGAACCAGACATATTACGAACGTTTCGTTACATTTCCTTTCGTACTCAAACTTCGCAACTTTAAGTATCGCTGAAAGAAATGTAATCCGGGCGGCTCGTGAACGTATGTATTGTACAGTGGGCTTTGGCTCGCTTTGTGCAATACGCGTTTCGCGTGGGCTGTCCGTATTGCTTATTTCAGTGATGGGCAGCGAAGGCCTGAGTACGGGGTAAGTCAATACGGCAACCCACGTTTTTATGGCATTCGATTACGATTACACAGGAAACCTCGCTCTGCTCGACCGCCCATCGGTCGCCTTCTTCGCCTCGCGCGTTGTTCCTCCCGCTATCCGAGAGCAGGCTCTCCAATGGGCCGAACAGTGTTGTGCTACCGATCGTGTGGTGATGAGCGGTTTCCACTCTCCACTCGAAAAAGAGGTCTTCCAACTGCTGCTCAAGGCCCGTCATCCGGTCGTCTGGGGATTGGGCCGTACGCTCTACCGCCGTTATCCACCGGAGGTGGAGAAGGCCCTCTCGGAAGCACGTATCTTAATCTTCTCTGTGCGTCGGGCGCAACGTACCGGTTGGCATACCGCTTTGGTCAGAAACTATGTGGTGGCCTCGATGTCCGATGCAAGTGTCTATGCCATGAATGAAGAGGGACGCAGCAGCTCCCTCGATGTCTTGTGCGGCTTGGAGACGGGAACCAAACCGGTATCCCTCCTTCACTGAAACTTTAGGTTTACGGATTTGGCTCGAGCGTCAGAGCCTTTTCGTGTCTGTATTCATTTGTTTGTGTATGTAGGAGCGGGCCAGAAGTGATGCCCGGTTGGAGAACGTCTCTCTGTCCCAACGAAAGAAAGATGTGGGGCCATTTGTGCAAGGCTTGTCGGGAATGTATTGCTCCACTAAGCGCCTCCCATAAATAAAATATGCCTTACGGAGACCGTTGTACGGTTCCGTAAGGCAATATCTTAAAATTTAAATGAATGGGCGTGGGGCGGAGAGACGTAATCGACCTATTTGAACTTTCTGAGTCAGCCAGTGTGGCTGCAACAATTGATTCGTGCCCCCGTGTCTAACCCGCTTCCGTCGGGAAAGAGTTTTGTTGGATGATTTGGTCTCTCCTGTCTCCCTTCCTTTCCTGAGGCTGTTTGGGGTTGTGAGGTGAACCCTGTTGCGGGCCACAAGAAGGTCTCCGAGGTCCTTTGCTGTTTTCGATCGTCGTCTCAGCTTACGTCCATTGGTCTCCGCTTTGTCTTCGCCTCCCGCTTGGTTTATCGGATTGCCTCCATGGCCTGTTCGATGTCGGCGATGATATCATCCGCATCCTCGATTCCCACCGAGAAACGGATCAGGTCCGGAGCCACGCCTGCTGCAATGAGCTGTTCGTCCGTGAGCTGGCGATGGGTGTGGCTGGCCGGATGCAGCACCGACGTACGGGTATCGGCTACGTGGGTGACAATAGCACACAGCTTGAGCGAATCCATGAAACGAATCGACTCGTCACGGCCACCCTTCAACCCGAATGCAATCACACCGCACGAACCTTTGGGCAGATATTTCTGGCCCAGTGCATAGTATTTGTCTCCTTTGAGACCGGGATAGTGTACCCAAGCCACCTTGTCGTTGGCCTGCAGGTATTCGGCCACCTTCTGGGCATTGCGGCAGTGACGTTCCATCCGGACATCCAACGTCTCGAGTCCCAGGTTGAGCAGAAATGCATTCTGAGGAGCCTGGCTCGAACCCAGATCACGCATCAACTGTACCGTGGCTTTGGTGATGTAGGCCATTTTGCCGAACGATTTGCTGTAAACCAGTCCGTGATAGGAGGGATCGGGTTGGGTCAATCCGGGGAATTTGTCCGCATGGGCCTCCCAATCGAAATTGCCGCTATCGACAATAGCTCCGCCCACTGCAGTGGCGTGACCATCCATATATTTGGTGGTCGCATGGGTGACGATGTCGGCTCCCCATTCGAACGGACGGCAGTTGATTGGGGTGGCAAAAGTATTGTCGACAATCAGAGGTACCCCATGGCTGTGGGCAATGCGGGCAAATTTTTCGATGTCGAGTACCTCAACCCCCGGATTGCTGATCGTCTCTCCGAACAGCAGTTTGGTATTGGGGCGGAAGGCTGCGGCGATCTCCTCTTCGGGGGCATCCTGGTTGATGAAGGTCGATTCGATTCCCATTTTCGCCATGGTGACGGCGAAGAGGTTGAAGGTGCCTCCGTAGATGGTCGAAGAGCAGACAATGTGGTCGCCTGCCGAGCAGAGGTTGAGCACCGCATAAAAGTTGGCAGCCTGTCCTGAAGAGGTGAGCATGCCAGCTATGCCCCCTTCGAGGGCTGCAATCTTGGCGGCAACTGCATCATTGGTCGGGTTCTGCAGACGCGTATAAAAATAGCCGCTCTCTTCGAGATCGAACAGTTTGGCCATCTGATCGCTGGTTTCGTATTTGAAGGTGGTACTCTGGTAGATAGGGAGCACACGGGGCTCACCTTTTTTGGGGGTCCATCCTGCCTGTACGCAGAGGGTGGCCGGTTTCATTTTCGTACTCATCGTAATTCAAATTTTTTGTTGATCTCCTCGGTTATTTTAGTGGACTTGGGGAGGTTGCATTCAATTGCCTGGTGTGGCAAAGCAACCGCCGAGCCTGTCGAAGAGCGAAAGATTGGCCCAATATAAAAATTTTTTTTCAGAATTGACATGCACCAGCCGATAAAGCTGCCCGTTGAAGCGAACGTGTTGTTGTCGCGTGTGGCTGAAAGTGGGGAGAGCCAGCGAAAAATTCCCCACAAATGGGGATTCCAAAACCTGAGGCAGGAACCTATTTTTGCTCCTGTAACAAAGACCGATGCGGATGCTTCTCAAGACCGTGCAGAGGTTTTGAAAGCCATGCAGGGCCGAAAATCTTTTCCGAATGCCATAGGAAGCAAAAAACAATGGACTGTTTGATTTGTGTTAATGTGTTGGTAATGCCGGTGCCTTCAGGGTGCCGGTTTTTTTGTCAGGAACTAAATGTGTCAAGGAACTGAATGCGGATTTTTATAATGGCCTTCAGTTTTTTGTTGGGTTGGGGCAGAACTCCTGGCCTGTGGCGATGTCTGATTTTCGCAGACTCTGTTTGAACTATTCCATTTCAGTCAAGGTTAGATCGGGTAGCGATTGAATATAGGAGAAGAGCGCATGTTCCTCCTTCTGCTCCCGGATCTTGACCGTCAGCGCAACTCGATAGACAATCTGTTCCCCACGATGCTCTTCGGTCGCCTTGTAGCTAATGATTCGGTAATGGCGTTGTTCCAATTCGTTGAGGACGGCGGTTAAATTTTCTTGCCGGTGGGTGACAAACCGGACGATCATGGTTCGTAAACCGACATTTTTGAACAGCAGGGTGAGCAGCTCCAACCCGGCCAGTGTGAGCAGCGTGGCCGCAACGCCTAATCCGTACATGCCACCGCCAATAGCCATGCCGATTCCGGCCGTGGCCCACAGCCCGGCCGCTGTTGTCAATCCTCGGACAAACTGTTTTTGAAAAATGATGGTGCCGGCACCCAAAAAACCGATGCCGCTGACAATTTGGGCAGCGACACGACTGGGGTCGAGTTTGATGGTCGGATCGTTGTGAATAATCTCTGCAAATCCGTACTGAGAGATGATCATGAAGAGTGCACTACCCAAAGAGACAAGAAAATGGGTGCGGAAGCCAGCCTCTTTGGCGCGATATTCACGATCGAGACCGATGATGGCCCCCAGTACCCCAGCTAACAAAAGTCGTAAAATGAGTTCCCAAATCATAGTCCAAAAGTTAAGATCGGGGCAGCCCGTTTGGTGATGCGAACTGCCCCGATATTTTTATTCATTTATTTTAACTGTACCCGAAGGGACTTTATTGTGTCAGAGTATTGGCTGATGCAATGGTGAACCCATTATCGTCATCTTTGTTCGCCTGAAGCTATCTGTCATGTCGAGCCGTGGTAAAGCTGCATCTTGTAACGCAGGGCTCTGTTAGGAGCCCATGTTTTGCCTTACTGAATGGCTTGTTCGGCAGCCTGTTTGGCAGTCGGGATCGAAGTGGGGAGTTGCAGAACTGCATGAACCTTCTCCACGCAAGCCGCATCCACATCGGCGGAGGCTTCGAGCCGGATATCGGCAGACGATGCTCCGATCTTAAAGCTGTAAGTGCCACCCTCCAGTTGCCAACTGCTCGATTCGGTGTCAAACGAGGCCAGCGTCTCGACCGGAACATACATAGTTAACGTCTGAGAAGCACCGGGCTGCAGAAGATCGGTCTTGGCAAAGGACTTCAGCTCTTTGGCCGGCTTTACCATATCTTTCCCCGGTGCAGCCACGTAAAGTTGCGCCACCTCACGTCCCGGGCGTTTGCCGGTGTTGGTAATCTTGCACGTGATGCGGAACTGGTCACCTTCACGGGTCAGCGTCATGTCGTCATATTGGAAGGTGGTGTAACTGAGCCCGTAGCCGAAGGGATAGGAGACAGCTACTTTTTTGGTGTCAAAATAGCGGTAGCCCACAAATACCCCCTCCTCATAGATGGTGTAGTCGAGGTTTTTCGTGCCGGTGTAGGGAAGTGTATGATTGGTTGAAAGCGACTCGTGGAACACTTCGATGTCTAAATCGTCTCGGTGCGGGAAGTTGGCCGCCGTGGGATCATCCTCATAGCGGATGGAGAAGCTCATCGGCAGTTTGCCGGCAGGTGTAGCCTTTCCGGTGAGGACATCGGCAATGGCATGACCACCCTCCTGTCCCGGCAGCCAGGCCACCAAGATCGCATCGGGAATCATTTTCCACGAGGCGGTTTCGACGGGACCTCCAATGTTCAGTACTACAATGCTCTTTTTACCGACAGCATGGAAGGCTTCACTCACTCTGCGAATCAATCCAAGTTCAATATCGGAGAGGTAATAATCCGTGCCGACGATGCGGTCGAACAATTCGCCACAAATACGTCCGATCGTGATGATTGCCACATCTTGTGTGCGGGCGGCACGGGCAATCTCTGCATCGGAAACCTTCATTTGACGGGCCTGGGGACGGATGTGGTGCTCCCACCAGCGTTTCGGGGCCGGAAGAGAGGCTTTGTCCGCAACAATGTATTGCTGGTAGGTCTGTTGCAATTTTTTGTCAGGACGGATCCCTGCAGCTGCCAACCCCTCATCGACGGAAACGGTGTAAGCGCTATTGACGGTACCGCTTCCCGTACCTCCAGGCAACAGATCGTATGACGAGACGCCAAAAATGGCCGCCTTATGGATGGATGAAGCCAAAGGTAGAGTGTTGTTCTGGTTGCTGAGCAGAACCATACCGTCGGCAGCAGCCGTGCGGGCAATGGCAGCGGATGCCTTCAGGTCGGGTTTGTCCGAGAAGGGGTATTTGGCAAAATGCGGTGAGCGCAAAATCAACTCCAACACATGTTTGACATTACGATCCACATCCCGCAGCGAGAGTTTGCCTTCGTGAATGGCTGCCAGCAGCTCCTCACGTTGGTTGGGCAGACCCGGCATTAACAGATCGCATCCCGCATAAATATTGCGGGGGGCATCATCAGCTCCTAACCAGTCGGAAATTACGGCCCCTTTGTATCCCCATTCATCGCGCAATACGGTGGTGAGCAGGTCGGTGCGTTCGGCTGCAAATTCTCCATTGATTTTGTTGTATGAGCTCATAATGGTCCACGGATCGGCCTCCTTGACGACGATCTCGAACGGGCGAAGATACATCTCACGGAGTGTGCGCGGATCGACAATCGAACTGTTGTTGAGGCGGTTGGTCTCCTGGTTGTTGGCTGCAAAGTGTTTGATCGATACGCCGACCTGTTTTTGCTGAATTCCTTTGACCATGGCGACACTAATTTTCCCGGTCAGTAACGGGTCTTCCGAATAGTATTCGAAGTTGCGGCCATTGAGCGGGTTGCGTTGCAGGTTCATACCTGGTCCGAGAATCACATCGACACCGTATTCATGCACTTCGTTGCCTATTGCATTACCGATACGACGTACCATTGCAGTATCCCAGGTGGCTGCCAGTTGGGTGCCAATCGGGAACTGTGTTGCATAAAATGTCTGGTCAGTGCTGTCGCGGGTGGGGGAGATGCGCAATCCGGCAGGGCCATCGGCAAAAACAATAGCCGGAATCCCCAAGCGGGCAATCGGAAAGGTGGTGCCCGCCGCCCCCGGAACCAGCTTGCGGGTCTGGCCGATGATGGCTGCCTCAAGATCGGTGGCACTGGTGCCGGCCCCTACCAACAGATAGACCTTCTCTTCGATGGTCATGGCGTCGATTACCTCTTGCAGAGGGTCGATCCCTAATTGGGGTACTTTGGCGTTTTGTTGACAGGGTTTGTCTGTCGATGAAGTTTGGGCAGCCGAAATGGCTGACGTTGCATCTTGCTGTACGGTGCGGGCTGCAAGAGTGGTCGTGCCGATTGTGGCCAACGCCAACAGCAGCGGACAAGTTCTCCGTGCAATCTGTTTCATAAGGTTAGAATATTGTGTTTTAAAGTTCTATTTTGATGTTCTAATATCTGTTGAGAAAAAACGGGTTGCAATGATTTATTGTTTGTGGTCAGTCCTGTTGCTCCCAAACTTAGTGATCTGAGGGATAGTTGGTGTCACTCTGTCATTAAAACTGTTGCGACAGCCTTTGGGACTCCATCTTCCATCTCTATGCGTTATCCTCATCCGCCATTCCTGGTTCGGAGCAATCCAACTCGTTTTCGAATCCTAAATTAGGTTGAAGTATAGGCTTTAGCTTTTACTCAGTTTGGCGAGGTGTGTTGGCAAAGTGTGGCCAAACGCCTCGCCGAATCTCGATCCTCTTGCTTTAGTTGTTGGATTCTGGAGCCTGTTGCGCTGTTGTTCCCGACGAAGACGCATGGCCTGTTCTTGACCCATCTGCTTCCGCTCCGCTCTGTGATCGCTGCTGCGTCTGCTGTTTGGAACGGGGATAACCTCTGCGATGACGGTGCCGGTTACGGTTACGGTTCGAGCTCCAGCCTTCGGCGTTCTCGGTTGGTGTGCCCCCTGCGGGCTGCGCTGATGAGGTGGTATCGCCCCCTCTGTCCTGGCGATCTTTTTGTCCGGTGGATTGATCGGTTGCCGAGGAGCCTGCAACACGCTCAGCTGTCGCATCAGTCTTGGGGCGCCGATTGTTGCGGCGCTCTTTGCTGCCCCGATCGTTCCGTCCACCTCCGCGGCCACTGCGACGTCGATTACCTCCACGCCCTTCGCGGTTGTTGCGACGCTTGTCCATATCGGGATGATAGGCAGGTCCTTCACCCAGCGGTACCGGTAAGGGAAGCTTCTCCACCTCGCGCTCCATGAAAAGCTCGATCCGGTGAAATTTGCCCTGCTCCTTTTCGTTGACAAAGGTGATCGCCCGACCTGTCGCACTGGCCCGAGCCGTACGGCCGATGCGGTGGATGTAATCCTCCGGGTCGTATGGAACGTCATAGTTGACAACGGTCCCGATATCTTCGATGTCAATACCTCGGGCCACAATATCCGTTGCAACCAGCAGATCGATCTTCCCGTTTTTGAAAGCCAGCATCACCTCTTCGCGTTGGTTCTGGTCCAAATCGGAGTGCATGGCTGCCGCATTGAGCTTCATGCGTTTGAGCATATAGGTCAACTCCTTGACCTTCTGTTTGGACGAGGCGAAGATGATCGTCTTCGAATCAAGCGGTTTGTCAAAAAGTGCACGGATCAGGTCGAGCTTCTGTGCTTCGTAGCAGATGTAAGCCTCTTGTTGGATCGCTTCGTTGGGTTTCGAAACGGCAATCGTGACCTCTGAAGGGTTGTGCAGAATCTGTTTGGCCAATTCGCGGATCTTTGGCGGAAGGGTCGCTGAAAACAGCAGCGTTTGACGCTGTTTCGGCAGAGCCTCGATAATCTTCATGATGTCATCGTGGAATCCCATGTCGAGCATGCGGTCGGCCTCGTCTAGCACGAAATATTCCACATGCGAAAGGTCGATGCCGCTGTTGGCCATGTGGGCCAGCAGACGTCCGGGGGTGGCTACAACAATGTCCGAGCCACGCAGCATACCCTGTTTTTGCTGCTCCCAGCCGATGCCGTCGCCACCGCCGTAGACAACGGTTGCCGAGAGCGGTAAAAAATAGGAAAATCCTTGCAGCTGAACATCGATCTGCATCGCCAACTCGCGGGTCGGAACCACGATCAGAGACCGAACCACGTTGTCTGTATTGGGTTCACGGATCAATTTGTCGAGTAGGGGAAGAATATAGGCTGCTGTCTTTCCGGTGCCAGTTTGGGCACAGCCAATCAGGTCGTTATTTTGAAGTATAATGGGAATCGCGGCCTCCTGAACGGGTGTCATCTCGTGGAAATTCATCGCTTTGAGACTCTGCAGAATGTCAGGATCGAGTCCGAGTTCGTCAAATCGCATAATGGTATGTTATCGGTACTTTTCTATACGTACAAAGATAGACAAAGTCGCAGACAGATAACCCTAACTTATTAGGATTTTTTATGGAAAAGCTCACTTTGGGTTTCAAAAGTTATCTGCAGAAGCGACAAAACAGAAAAAATCTACAGAGTCTGCATGTTACACGGGAAGACTGTCTCGGGGCGCGATATGCTTGGATGTGGGAGGGTGTATGGGCGACTTCTTTTGACTTGTGCGTGTTGTACCACCGACAGCAATTGCGTGATAATGTTGATGCCGCGAACATTGCTGCTGCATGGAGTTAAGGGGTAGATTGTTCAGGTATTTGAAGGAGACCTTCTGGTATGTTCCGTTGAAGACCTATAGTTTCCCCGTGATAACCTGCATCGAGGAAAGAATAGCAAGAAAGAGGGCGAAAACTATGAAAAGAACGAGTGGAAGCACATGACATGAGTAGATCAGAAGATTGGGGCGCGTGGCGTGTGCGTTTGTCTGGCTGTTGTCCACTCTTTGCACAAGAACATGCTTCGGGCGAGATTTTGATTTTTTGGGCCGACATTTTCACAATAGAAGGGGATTGTGCATGAAAAATGGAGAAAATCGGGGCTGTATGGCTGAAAAAATTGACTTTGTGCAGAAAATTTGGGAAATTCGCATGACCGATAGATTCGGTCGTATGTGCTTATGAGTCGTAGTGAGTTGTTGCGGCGCTATCTGTTGTTTCTGGTCGCCGTTTTTGTTAATGGTTTCAGTATTGCGGTTATTACCCGCGCCTTGTTGGGAACTTCGCCCATTTCGAGCGTCCCATATGTGTTAAGCCTCTGCGTGCCGTCCGGGGGTACACTGGGCAGTTACACCATTATCATGAATTTCCTCTTTATCCTGCTCGAAATGTGCATGATGAAGCGGCACGAAATTCGTGAAAAACGTTACGAACTGCTGTTGCAAGTGCCTATTACCCTCTGCTTCGGTTCCTTTATCGATGTCTCCATGCATATCCTGTGGTGGCTGGAGCCGACACACTACCTGACCCAAATGATTACACTGCTGGTGGGAAGCGTGCTGCTTGGTGTGGGAATCAGCCTTGAGGTGAAAGCCGATGTAGCGATGGTGACCGGAGAGTACCTCGTGCAGGTCATCTCCCGATTCGTGAAACGCGAGTTCGGTTTTGTCAAAGTCTACTTCGATGTGTCGTTGGTATTGATCGCCTGCGCCATTTCCCTCTTCTATATGGGACGTGTCGAAGGCGTACGTGAAGGTACCGTAATCGCAGCCCTGCTGGTTGGACCTGTGACCCATTTCATTGTACCCTATTGTCGCATCTTTGACCGCTGGCTGACCGGCAAATCCAAACGCAAGGAGGCAGAAGAGGCTGCTGCAAAACACTATCCGGTGGTGGTCACCATCTCACGAGAATTTGGAAGTGGGGGCCGTCTGTTGGGCAAAATGCTTGCCTCCAAATTGGGCCTCAAATTTTACGATAAAGAGTTGATTACATTGGCCGCCAAAGAGAGTAAGCTGCCCGAAAAATATGTGTCGGAAAACGAACAGTCGGTCTCTTCCAACTACCTGCTCAAAATTATTCTGCAGGATTATGAGGCCCCGATCGAAAAGAGTCTTTCATCTGCCGATAAACTGTTTGTGGCCCAGAGCCGTGTAATTCGCAGATTGGCCAGCGAAGGCCCTTGTGTCATTATCGGTCGGTGTGCAGACTACATCCTCAAGGATCGTCCTGAGGAGTCGGTGATTCGGGTCTTTTGCTATTCGGATCCGGAGAGTGCTTATCGTCGTTGTGTGGAGGAGTATCATGTTGATCCGGTTCAGGCTCGTTCGGAAATTGCCCGTATTAACCGGGGTAGAGGCGACCACTATCAACACTACACGGGTCGCAAATGGGATGATCCGCACAATTACGACCTGGTGATCGATACCGGAAGTATTAGCTTGGAGGATGCATGTTCGTTGATTGCCCGCTTGTATCGTGAACGGGTGCAACTGAGCGAACAAAAACATCATAACAGACCTGAAAAACAGGGGAAACAGGCTGAACCAGGGGAATCAACCAAACTGGAAAAATCAATGCCACACGACACTCAAGCCTGAACAGCTGCTGACTCAAAGCAAATAGAGGCAAGAAGGCAAAGCGCTCTGAGAAGTGATCAGATTGTTTTGCGGAGAAAGATTGTGCAGCAACGCACGATTCAGTGGGGAAGTATTAGTGCCGGCTCGAGATCGTGTCGCGGATGTTCTGAGACCATACGGGATTGGTCCAGATTACATGAGTCCATCATTAAGATTGTGTTCCACGGGGATCTATAAAGGTGTGTTATGTGTCTGTTTCTGTGTGCTGAATACGGTAGTGGAGTGTAACGACAGAAGCTACTGATCATTTTGTTGAGCATTGTGTTGTTGGTTGGCTGTGTAATTACCATGAAAAATATGCAAGGAGAAAACGAAGCGGTTTTCTCCTTTTTTTGTGGGTTGGGGAAAAGTTGAGTTACGGTGAAGAAAAGGATTGCGTCGAGTAAAGTTGTGCAAATACTGATAGGAATGCAGGTCGGCTTAAGTCCATGTCGATTCAGCGGTCAAGCCGGTCGATTGTGTGGTGATACTGAAACATTGTGTCGGATATGGCCAGAGAAAACAGTCAAACAAGAGGTATTGTGAAAAGACTGATCACCGTGAAATGTTTGATGGACCATTGTAAGGATGGTAACATTAAAGGTAAATTCTTCTCTGCTCTTCTTTTTTTCTTCTCTTTGTATGCGTAAGGAGAAGAGGTCACAAGCTCCATGGTCTGCTGTTGAGAATTGGGCGAATGGATGGGGTCAACACTGAAATTAAAAAAAATAGTTATTTTTGTGACATTGATGGCCAAATAGCATGTCTCAGCGAGTTAGAAGAATCATAGGTATTGTTACCGTAGCCATATTCGCACTCTATTATGCGAATATCTGCTTCTTCTATCATGGCCATATCGTTAATGGCGTGACGATTGTGCACTCGCACTTTCACGACAAGGCACATCCGCTCAATAACGCTGCTCACTCTGAGAGCCAATTAACGCTGATCTCGGCTCTCTCCCTGTTCCAAAGTTGTGCTCCGGCACTCTTTTTTGCAGCGTTGACGCTATTCTTGGCGCTGACGGCCATCCTGCTGGTGCCCGAAATCCGGGCCGTGGCCGCTCCAGTCACGCTTCATCGATCTTTACGCGCCCCGCCTGTTCTGGCGTAATCTTTTTTCAGGGCAGACCTGAACCCCTAATCTATTGGGGCTATCTGTTGGGGAAGAGTGTGGCAGCTCCTGTGTGATGCTGCAACAGTCTGACCTCCTGTCTATTTGTATCGGCTGACCACCGTCTCTGGGTGTGGTCGGCTTCCCTGCAGTTCAATAACGTAAAGCGTAAAATCAATGAGACATATTTTTATTTTAATAGGCCTTTGTGCCGGAAGTGTGGCGTGTGATCGTACCCAAACCGCTGCAACCTCAACGGAATTGTCGTATCGGGGCGATACGGTGATTGTGGCGGAGAATTCACCTGTTAGAAAAAAAATCGAGGTGCAGACAGCTCATCTCGAACCATTTGCCAGCGAATTCAAAACGGTGGGCACGGTACGTCCCGTGGCGGGCAAATATGCTGAGATAGCTGCACCGTTTGCCGGTCGGGTGATGCACTCTTTTGTACATCTCGGACAACGTGTGCAAGCTGGAACACCAATTTTTGAATTGGGGTCGTCGGAGTTTTATGAGGCGGCCAAGGGCTATTTTGCCGCTCGGTCTACCAATGAGTTGGCCCAGAAGAATTATCGCCGCCATCAGGAGCTGGCCGAGCATGGCGTCGCCTCGCAAAAAGAGCTTGAGGCTGCCCGAAATGAGTCGGTCGTAGCGGCTCAGGAGCTCGATCAGGCCAAAGCGACCCTGAAGGTGTTCAATATTGATGAATCTGCGTTGAGTACGGGGCAGGGACTCAAAGTGACCTCTCCGATTTCCGGTGAGGTGGTTAAATGTGACCTGACCATAGGAAGCTATGTCAAGGAGGATGCTGAACCGATGGTTGCTGTGGCCGATCTCTCTCAGGTTTGGGTGGCTGCATTGGTCAAAGAGAAGTATTTCGGTGCCATTCATCCCGGTGATAAGGTGGAGGTATTCACCGATGCAGATCCCGATCAGGCTATCTGGGGAACACTCTATTATATC
Organism: uncultured Alistipes sp.; assembly: GCA_900545315.1. Lineage (GTDB taxonomy): Bacteria > Bacteroidota > Bacteroidia > Bacteroidales > Rikenellaceae > Alistipes_A. The sequence goes on along the minus strand of UQYM01000008.1, from coordinate 48,390 downwards.
GGAGAGCTGCTTGATGAAGAGACCCGCTCGTTGGAGGTGATTGTGGCGTGTGATAATGCAGCCCGGGCTCTGAAGTTGGGCATGTTCTGTGCGGTCCATTTTCAAAGTGCGCCCGTCGAGTCCTTGATTCTGCCGTCAACGGCCATTATGCAGCAGGAGGCACACGACTATGTGTTTGTCGAGCTTGAACCGGGACATTACCTGCGCCGTGCGGTTCGTACCGAAACGGTCGATGATAAACGGGTCCGGATTCTGGAGGGGATCGATGCCGGTGAGCGAATCGTAACCGAAGGTGGAATCTTTATAGACGAGTAGGCGATGGAAAAGATGATGCACTATTTGATCCATCGTCGCTGGTTGATGCTGACGATCTTTGTGCTGCTCTCCGGATTGGGTATTTATGCCTGGCGACAATTGGCCATCGATGCCTATCCCGATATTGCCGACGTATCGGTCGGGGTGGCTACCCAAGTGCCGGGTCTGGCCGTAACGGAGGTTGAACAGCAAATCACCATCCCGTTGGAGCGGGAACTGAACGGTATTCCCGGTTTGAAGGTGATGCGCAGCAAAAATTTCTTCGGGATTTCGAAAATCACGTTGGTCTTCGAGGATGGCGTCGATGACTATTGGGCTCGTCAACGGGTGTTGGAGCGGATCAATGAGGTTGAGTTGCCGTTCGGTGCAAAGCCGGGGCTCGACCCGCTCACCTCACCGACCGGAGAAATTTACCGTTACGTGGTAACCGGTAACCGCAGTCTGCGCGAGTTGACCGAAATCAACCGCTGGACCATTATTCCCCGCTTGCGGCAGATCGATGGGATTGCCGACGTGTCGAATTTTGGCGGAATCACTACACAGTTTCAGATCGAAATTGATCCGAACAAATTGACCAAATACTCCCTGTCGCTGCAGGATGTGACCCAATCGATCGAACAGAACAACTCCAATGCGGGGGGCAGTACGTTGATCCGGGGTGATCTGAGCTATGTTGTCCGTGGTGTGGGGCTGGTCCGGGATCTGCAGGATATGGGCAACATTGTGGTGAAGACGGTCAATGGGGCGCCGATTTATATCAAAGATCTCGGTGAGCTGAAGTACGGGAATCTCGAACGCAAAGGAATTATGGGCTATCTGGATAACCAGCTCGATTGTGAGGATGGGGTTCAGGGAATGGTCCAACTGCTGCGCTACCAGAATCCTTCGCAGGTACTCAAAAAGATTGAAAAAGCGGTTGAGGATCTCAATGAAAATGGCTTGCCCGAGGGGGTTAAGATTCACACCTTTTATGATCGTACCGAATTGGTCGATGCCACACTGCATACCATATCGCATACGTTGTCGTTCGGCATTCTGCTGGTCATCGGGGTGTTGATCATCTTCCTGGGTAGTCCGCGCGGGGCTTTGTTGGCCACCATTACCATCCCCATTTCGTTGTTAACGGCCTTTATCCTGATGTGGCTGACCGACATCCCTGCCAATCTGCTCTCACTTGGAGCGATCGATTTCGGTATTATTGTCGATGGAACGATCGTCATGATGGAGACTATCCTTAAAAAACGGGAGGATAATCCGGGAGCACCTCTTGAAGAGTCGAGCATTGCCAAACGGGCTGCCGAGGTGGCCAAACCGATTCTGTTTGCCACGTTGATTATCATGGTGGCCTACATGCCGCTTTTTGCCTTTGATCGCGTCGAACAGAAGCTCTTTACCCCAATGGCCTTTACGCTCTGTTTTGCGCTGGTCGGGGCTCTGGCATCGGCGCTGATTCTGATTCCCGGTCTGGCCTTCTCGGTCTATCACAAACCGCAGAAGATGCATCGAAACCGGTGGCTGGAACGGCTTACGGAAGGGTACAAACGACAGACGGCCAAATTGATCGAAGCTCCGAAACGGTTGATTCTGCCGATTGTGGCGGTGTTGCTGGCGGTGATCGGCCTTTCGATTCATGTCGGAAAAGACTTCTTGCCCGAACTCGATGAGGGTAGTATCTGGTTGCAGGTGCAGTTGCCTCCCGGTATGTCGCTCGAAAAGTCCTCCGAAATGGCCACCACGCTCCGCAATGAGCTCAAAAAGTTTGATGAGGTGACCTACGTGATGACCCAAACCGGACGAGACGACGAAGGAGTGTGTCCATTCTCCTTTTCGCATATCGAGGTGATGATCGGTCTCAAACCCTACGATACCTGGAAAAACGGACGCAAAAAGGCAGACTTGATTGCCGATATGGCGGCTGTGGTCGATACGATGCCCGGATACAGTGTCGGGTTTTCGCAACCGATTATCGATATGGTGATGGATCAGATTGCTGGAGCCCACAGCGATTTGGCTATCAAAGTGTATGGCGAGGATCTTGCCGAGAGCCGTCGCATAGCTGAAGATATTCAACGAGTGGTGGCTAAGGTGGATGGTGTGGCCGATGTCGGGATCATGGAGGAGCCCTTTCTGCCGCAGTTGCAGATTGTGGCCGATCGAGACAAGATTGCGCAATATGGGTTGAATGTCTCGGACGTTGTGGAATTGATCGAGGTGGCAATCGGTGGCAAGGCAATTTCGCAAGTCTTTATTGGAAGCAAGGTGTATGATGTAATATGTCGGTACAACGAACAGTCACGGGACACCCCTGAAAAGATCGGTGCACTGATGCTGACCTCCGCGTCCGGGGCCATGATTCCGCTGTCGGCGGTGGCCGAGGTCAAAACTACGACCGGACCGAGCATGATCTCCCGGGAGATGAATCAACGCTTTACCACCGTGCGGATGAATCTGCGTGGACGGGATCTCTCCTCCTTTGTCAACGAAGCGCGCCAAAAAATCGAACAGCAGGTGCCGTATGACCACGATAAGTTTCACCTGAATTGGGCCGGTCAACTCGAAAACCAGAACCGGGCCTTCGGGCGTTTGGCGCTGATCGTTCCCATTACGTTGGCCGTAATGTTCCTGTTGCTCTTTTTTGCTTTTGGCAAATTCCGACAGGCAGGCCTGCTGATTGGAATGTTGCCGTTGGCCGTCTTTGGCGGTATGTTGGCGTTGGTGGTTCGGGGCATGAGCTTTAATGTCTCATCGGCGGTCGGATTTATTGCGCTGTTCGGCGTCTTTATTCAAAATGGAGTGATCATGGTCTCGCATATCAATAACCTGCGCCGTCGGCGTACCGACCTCAAAGAGGCTGTGATCGAAGGCTCTTCACACCGTCTGCGTCCGGTGCTGATGACCGCTACGGTGGCTGTGCTGGGACTGCTGCCGGCATCGCTTTCGACCGGAATCGGGTCCGATGTGCAGCGTCCTTTGGCAACGGTGATTGTCTATGGTCTGCTTTTTGGGACCATCCTGATTCTCTACATGCTGCCTGCACTCTATTACGCCGTCGAACGGAGATATGCACACAAACATCACGCTAAAATGTTGTCGAAATGAGATTTTTGAAAATTGTAATTGTATCGATCATCTGCTCTTGGGCGGGTGAGGTATATGGTCAGCCGCCTCGGGTCTTAACCTATGAGCATTTTATGGAGCAGGTGAGGGAGACCAATGCCGAATATTTGGCTGAGAAATACAACGTGAGTATTGCTGCCGCTAAAGTGCAGGCAGCTAAAGTGATGCCCGATCCGACCTTGACGGTTGGCTATGCCAACAACCAGGATTGGAACCTGCAGATGGGGTATGGAGTGGATGCATCGTTGGATTATACGCTCGAGTTGGGCGGCAAGCGTCGGGCCCGCATTGCAGTGGCCCGGAGCGAACAGGAGATGACCGAAATGTTGCTCGAAAACTATTTTCGGAACCTCATGGCCGATGCGACAATCGCCTATTTGACGGCCTTGAAACAGAAGGCTCAACTCGATATTCAGCTTTCGTCTTATAGCCAAATGGATCAGTTGGCTCAGGCAGACAGTATCCGATTCAGCCTGGGTGAGATTACGCAGGTGGACGCTCTGCAGTCCCGACTCGAGGCCAATACGATGCACAACAGTGTGCTGAATAGTGAAGGGGAGTTGCGTAATGCGTTGATCGATTTGGCACTTTTGCAGGGTGACAGCACCATGCTGTTGCCCGATTCATTGACGGGTAAATTGACCTTCCCGGTGCATACCTTCGATCCGGATCAACTGATCGAACGGGCCATGCACCATCGGACCGATCTGCAAGCTGCATTGAAATCCAATGAACTCTCCCAAAATAATCTGCGACTGGCTCGCGCCAATCGTGTGATCGATCTGGGCTTGAACATTGGGGCTCACCATTCGTCAATCGTGCGGAATACCATTGCCCCAGCCCCAGCTTTTACGGGTATTTCGGCAGGAATCAGTATCCCGCTCAAATTTTCCAATACCAACAAAGGAGAGGTCCGGGCTGCACAATTTATGATGGCCCAGAGCCAAAAACGTTATGAAGCTGTCGAGTTGCAGATTTCGGCAGAGGTGCTGCAGGCTTACCACAAATATGTGATCGCTTTGCGGAAGGCTCAGCAGTTTAGTGTGAATATGTTGAGGGATGCCGAGATGATTTTGCAAAAGAAGATTTATAGTTACAAACGTGGCGAAACCAGTATTCTCGAGGTGCTGAATGCGCAACGGACTTACAATGAGGTTCAAACTTCGTTCAATGAGGCGCAGTTTGACTGTTCTGTAGCGTTGATCGAGTTGGAGCGTTCATGCGGGATTTGGGATATTGGATTTTAGATGATAGGTTGTGGTTGCAAAACGAGTTTAAATTCATGTTATCAGATTGGTTTGTAGGGTGCCGACGGAAAAGGTTGATTTTGAGATGTGAGGATCAAAATTTTCAAAAAACACTTCGATAATCGAAAGGAATCATTATCTTTGCACGTCGGTTAGGAGAGATGCCGGAGTGGCCGATCGGGCCGCACTCGAAATGCGGTGTACGGGCAACCGTACCCAGGGTTCGAATCCCTGTCTCTCCGCAAGAAGGGGTGTAAATCAAGTAATTATGAGATTTACGCTCCTTTTTTATGCCTATAAATTAAAATCTCTATCTGCTTTATTGGATCATCTAATAATAATTGCAGTGTTGGAACAATTTACATGCAGTAGTTCCAATAAATATTCTTTTAAGACAGAATCGTAAAATTCAGGTTATATTTTGTTGTATAAGTTACAGTTGTTATTTTATGGCTCAAATAAACAAGTCTGTTTATTGCGAATCAAGCCATTTATATCAAACTGAAAATGATCCATATTTATCCAATCTTTTGTAATAAAAAGCAATATCTTGATTTGCTACTGCTTGCTGACGAGCAAGAGTCCATGATTGACCGCTATTTGGAACGCGGGGAGATGTTCGTCTTAGCGGATAACAGCGAGGTGAAAGCTTCATGCATTATAACTGAAGAGAGCCCAGGTATCTACGAAATCAAAAGTATTGCGGTCTATCCACAGTTCCAACGTCAAGGGTATGGAAAAAAGTTGATCTTCTTTCTATTGGAAAATTACAAAACTCGATGCCATACCGTGCTTGTCGGTACCGGAGACTCTCCTGGAATTATATCCTTCTACAAGAGTTGCGGGTTTGTATATTCACACCGGATACCCAATTTTTTCATTGATAATTATGATCATCCGATTTTTGAGGAGGGTAGACAATTAAAGGATATGATTTATCTGAAAATTAGTATAAGTAGATAGTTAGGATGGTGTGGCTAATATTATCTGATGTAGGAATACTGCGACTGCCGTTGCACGAAAATAATAAAAATCTGCGCTGAAAACGGACAGAACCTGCTTGTTGAACAGTGGGTGTACTTTCGGTTAAGTGCGGGTCTTAGGTTATCAGGTATTGATTAGCATCCTTCCAGAATCCAGCTCCTTTCCAGTTGTAAATCAAAAGAGAGTGGCGTTTGAGCAGATGGTTCGAAGCTTTCCCTTCTTAGGACGATTGGCAGGAATGGTAGTATTGTTTCTGCGGTATAATGGTTGTTCTGCGGTAGTGGGTTGGTAAGCACTTAGTGGCCCCGATTGCGGGCTCTTGCTCGGTCCAGGTGTTATGTGTTGATTCTGCGCTTGAGTGTATTCAAAAGACCATCATTGTTATCTTGGCGCTAAAGATAAAAACAGTAGCTCCCGACATCAACATGATGTCGGGAGCTACTATGGTTAAAGCCCTTGTGGAGTGGGCGTTCATGGGTGGTTGTCCGTCATAGCAGTCAGATGACGTGCCTCGTCGTCCGATATTTGGGTAGCTTTAAAGAATGATGTCACCCTCTACAGTGCCCTGGCTGCCCCAACCGACGATTTCCATCCCGCCGAAGCTGATACCTTGCTTGCTTACACGCATGATCACTTGCAACTCTTTTCCCCCCCTCAAGTGCCGTTTGAGCTTGTCCGGCATCCTCAAGCCACTGTGCCAGATTGAGCGTAACATCCTTGCCGGCGAGAACTACCGTCAACGTTACGTCGGAGCTGTTCTGCGGTGGCAGCAAAAAGAGAGCTTCAGAGGCCGATGCATTTTCAAATGTGCTGGTGCCCGACAGTGTCTGGGAGACCATGCCGGCAGCAATGTCCACCTGACATGCCGATTTGGCCGTGCAGCGTGTTGTGATCTGTTGCAACTCGTCAGTAGCGTAGTCCTCGGTTGCAGCATAGACAATCCGTAGGCGGTGCATAGCATGGCGGAACGAGAGCTTCACAGTGTTGGTCGTGCCGCGTTCAACGCTTACGGCTGGGGCCAACAGGAGATCCTTCTCTTCGGCCGTAGCGAGGTTAAATGTGCGAATCGTACCGCTGCCCTCCAGTGTAGGATAGCACCCCGCAAAATTCACCTGACGGGTTGACGTGGCAAACCCAAGATCATTCCAGAAAAGTTCCGTCGTACCAACGGTGTACGCCTCAATCAAGTTCTCGGTAGACGATCCTGAGATGGTGAGTTGCAATTGGTCACCCGTTGTGAAATATCCCTTCCCGGTTTGATCCAAGCTGACGCGGGTGATCGGTTCGATATTGGCAGAAAGGTTGATTTTGCTCCCCAGTTCGGGAGTGTCCTGCTTCGAGCAGGCGGTACCGACTATGATAGCCAGGAGTAATACAATCTTTTTCATGTCTCTTTCACTCTGTTTTTGGTCAGTTGTTTGTAGTCGTTGTTTTGAATGATAGAACCGTGGTGTTACAGTTGCTCTTCTGCGGGAAGCACAACTTCGGGGAAGGCTGCCTTCCACAAATCCCGTTGCAGGTCTACTATGCCCAGTGATGAGATGATGCTGTTGCCGTTGCCCAGATAGGTTTGGTCCTGCAATCCCATTGACGCACTCGGTCGATAGGTGATTTCCTGACGGATGCAGACAGCTCCACACGGATCGGGGTCACCCCGGGGATTATTGTTGACATAGTAGATATAGGATGCATACCCCTCCTCGTCGAACTCTGCACCCCAGATGGTCATGTCGTGATTGCCATTGGTGACAAATGCGATGGCTTTGCGGTGTTGTAGCGCATCCTTGAGTACCTTGTTGAAGTTCTCCTTGCTCATCCCCGAATAGCTCACATAGAGCTTCGTGGAAATTGGAAATACTTCATTAAAATACCCTTTAAAATTGAGCATCGAGTTGTCGATGATGCCTGATGTGCCATAGCCCGGGCTGCCGTTGATAAACCAGTGTACACCCTCGCCGGCTCCTCGGTTGTTGAAGGTGTTGATGAAGAGCTGGAAGATTGGACTTTTGTCAGGCAACGGCTTAAACTCGGATGACGGTCGCGGATACTTTTGATGGTACTCCGTCTGGCTGTATTTCTGATCGAAGGCCTCGACGTAGGCGGCATTGTGTTCCAGCCACCAGTGCAGAATGTTTGACGATGATGCAGCCCAGCACAAGTAGTCATCCTTGGCCCCATCCCATGCATAGGTTTTGTTGCAGTCGTACCATCCGCACCCTTCAGCCCAAGGCAGAAAGTAGTAGTCGGTGTAGGTGCCGTCACTCCAAATGGTGCGATCGACGTACCATTCACCGGCAGGGTACTCGGTTGGAGTAAAGGTGTAGACCGGGGCCTTGTCGGCATCAAAGACCGGCGACTTGACACCATAAACCCACATCTTGCGGTTAGCCCAATCAAGGTCGGGGTCTGGCTCGGTACTTTGGCCTTTCAAGTTGAGTGTAAGACTGCTCTCCATGCCGGAGTTTAGGGTAGTGGAACCGCCGATCTGGTCGGGTACTGCGTTATATGCTGTGTTCCCGTCCGAGGTAAGGCGTATCCACCCTTGTTCTTTCTGTAGCGAGGCAAGCGATTGGGGGGCCACTACGGTCAGGTAGCGTCCTGCTTGTGAAGGATCGGTTGCCGGAGTGATCCACTCCAGGGTTGATTCTCCAATCTTAGGTTGTCCCGATTCGAAGTCCATCGTAACCTCTGTAGCCGTACGTACGGCCACCTGCAGATCGGTAGGAAGTGCGCCAGACTCATTGGTAATTGTGATCTCGAGCCGGTGCATGGCATGCGCGAAGGTCATTACGACGTGGTTGTCGCTTAGTGCGTCAGGATCAAACGTGTGGTGGCACCACAGCAGATCGGAGGCAGCGTACCCCTCGGCACTTTGGTCGGCGGAAATCGAATGGCTGAATGTGGTCACCTCTGTCTCGGTTTCGGACGGGGCTGGGTAGCAGGCATTGATTGTCACTGTACCTTTCCCCCAATTCGTGGCGCGGAATCCCCGGGGTCCAGACGCCATTTTGCAGGGTGAGCCGGTAGTAGCGGGCCGGATTTGTGCCCACGTAGAGGCCTACGCAGTCACCCTCCTCGAACGATCCACTGCCATTCGGATTGATCTGGGCTCGGCTGGTGACGGGTTTCGAAAACGTAAACTCAATGAGGTCGTTTTCGGTACTCGGAATTTGGTCGAGCTCCATGCGCTGGCATGAAGCCATCAAGAGTGCGGCAGCGGCAAATGTCGCGATTCGCCTCATCCTTGTTGTCATACCGTGCAATTTCATTCTTTGCCAATAATAGGTTTCAAATTGTTTCAGAGCCTGCGAACCGTATCATGTTGTTTGGAAAACGATGCGGAAAGGGCCAGAGGCGCAAATGTATACATATTTATCGGGAAAACAATACCTTGCCCAGGTCGGGCTGTGGTTTATGGGTCGGGATAGTCGCTGGGTTTTCCTTTTCAATGATACAGGTGTGCCGGGCTCATCTCGTGTCGTGAAATTAACGACGGTTGGGAAAGAATTATTGTTTACACAAAGAAATGGCAGTATTGTATCTTCTCGAATTAGAATGATTTATGGATTAATTTTCCGTCTTGTGCTATGCGAAAGTTCATCGCCTCACTCGAAGGAAAGTACGCAGGAATAGTGCCTCGACAGTTTGTTTGGCGATACTTGCCCTTGTGTTGTGGTCAAAATAAAAAAACCTGTAAATCTCAGATTTACAGGTTTCGTGCAAGCTTGTGCTTTATATCTTGGCGGAGAGGACGGGATTCGAACCCGTGGTACCGGTTACCCAGTACGTCAGTTTAGCAAACTGGTGGTTTCAGCCACTCACCCACCTCTCCGGGCCATGTCAACTGATTGTGGTGGAGTCTCCTCCAACCGGGCTACAAAGCTAAGCTATTTTTGGATAAATCCAAAGAAATAACCCTAAAATATGAAGCGCGAACTAATCTCTTTGTAGTTGTGGACGCGTTCAATGACATCTGCAAAGATATCGGCAACTGACAATACCGTGAACTTCGAGAGGTCCTCTCCCTGTTTCAACGGAATGGTATCGGTGACAATCACCTCTTGCAGGGCACTCTTGTTAATGCGGTCGTAAGCCGGACCCGACAACAACGGGTGGGTTACGGCTGCGCGAACGCTGCGGGCACCACGTTCCATGAACATGTCTGCAGCCTTGGTGATGGTACCTGCCGTATCGATCATGTCATCTACAATGATAATGTTGCGGTCTACAACGTCTCCGATAGCGGTCATTTTGCCCACTACGTTTGGCCGTTCACGCTGTTTGTGGCTGATAATCATCGGCGCATTCAGGTGCTGCGAATAGGCATTGGCACGTTTTGCACCACCCATGTCAGGAGCTGCGATCGAAAGATTTTCGATGTTCAGACTCTGCATGTAGGGCACAAAGATGCTGCTTGCATAGAGGTGATCTACCGGTATGTCAAAGAAACCCTGAATCTGGTCAGCATGCAGATCCATCGTCATGATACGATCCACACCGGCTGCACGCAGCAGGTTGGCGACCATTTTGGCTCCGATCGAGACACGTGGACGATCTTTGCGATCTTGACGTGCCCACCCGAAGTAGGGCATTACGGCGATTACACGGTGTGCCGAAGCGCGGTGTGCTGCATCGATCATCAGCAACAACTCCATCAGGTTGTCTGCGGGTGGAAAGGTCGACTGGATGATAAATACGGTGCATCCGCGGATGCTTTCGTTATAAGCGGGCTGAAATTCGCCATCGCTGAACTCCAGAACGGTTGAGTCTCCCAATTCTGTGCCGAAACTCTTAGCTATTTTTTCGGCGAGATAGCGCGATTGGCGGCAGGCAAAAAATTTGAGTTTGTGAATCGCCATGTTGGGAATATTTTGCGTTATGCTTTAGCGTTACAAAGGTAGTTTTTTTCAGCTAATTGAGGATTGTTAAACGGAACTTTTTTCATTGCAATGATCGATTTTCAAAACGAAACGGAACACTGAGGTTCTATTTTTTTTATTCGTTCGGGGCTGCTGCTGTCAGACAGTTACCGATGAAATCGAGGATTGCCTCCCGTCCCTGCCGCTTCTCGGAGGAGGTGCGAAACATCGGGGGTAGCTCTTCCCACTCTGTGAGTAGGGTGCGGCGGTAGCGTGCGATGTTCGATTCGGTCTGGTTGGAGGAGAGCTTGTCGCACTTGGTAAAGACAATGCCGAATGGAATGCCGTGTTCGCCCAGCAGGGTGATAAAATCCAGATCGATCTTTTGGGGTTCAAGTCTCGAGTCAACCAAGACAAATAGAAAATGCATCTGTTCGCGTTGGAGTACGTAGTCGAGAATCAGCTTTGAGAACTCGCGGCGTTCGCTTTTCGATACACGTGCGTAACCGTATCCCGGCAGATCGACCAGGTACCAGCTGTTATTGATCAAAAAATGGTTGATCAGTTTGGTCTTTCCCGGGGTGGAGGAGACCTTGGCCAGGGTGGGCGAATCGGTCAGCATGTTGATCAGGGAGGATTTCCCGACATTCGAGCGGCCGATAAAGGCAAACTCGAGCCGATTGTCGGCTGGACATTGCGAGAGCTTTTGGCTGCTGCAGCGAAATACGGCGGAGGTGATGTTCATGCCTGAAACTTTTATGCTGGGGTGGATGCGTTGTGTATCGCTGCAAAGATAGTGTTTTTGTGTCGATTGGCTATCAAGTGGACATGTTCGCTCCCTGTAGGAGCTACGTCGGGTAAGTTCTGGGTTGCGGAGCACATTGCATGGAAACCAGTGGGTGTGAGGTGGCCTTGGGCTCGCGTTACTTGCTGTGGGCGCACAGTTTGCGTGGCACGAGGCGGGAAGTCAAGCGGTGGAGGAGAGGGTACATAGAGAAGCGGAGGGAGAGAAGCGTGGGTAAAGAGATGAGGGGAAAGAATTGAGGTAGTGAGAAAGGAGGGGCTAACAGCGAGAAGGAGGAGAGTGGGGAAAGTGCTGTTGAGGGCAGAGCAATGGCTGATGGGGTACCGGATCGGGGCCTTATACACAGAAAATATCGGAAGCTTATTTGGGTACCGAATCGTAAACATGATGAATAAAATTCTATCTTTGTATGTCGTGTGGCTCTATTTGGAGAGCGACATTGAACGTAAAATTGAACAATTAATTAAAACAAATCGGAATATGGCAACTATAGAAACCGTTTATTTGGGTGGCCTACGGACCGAAGCAACCCATGTGCAGTCCGGTACGAAACTCGTCACCGACGCTCCTGTTGATAACCACGGTAAAGGCGAATCTTTCTCGCCGACCGATCTGGTGGCTACCGCTTTGGGCAGCTGCATGATGACGCTGATGGGTATTGCCGGTCAGACTCATGATATCGATGTAGATGGAACCCGGTTGAGTATTACGAAGGTGATGGCTGCTGATCCCCGTCGTATCGGTGAGATCAAAATTGATGTACGTTTCCCGAAAAATTACGAGCCTAAACAGCGTAAAATTTTGGAAAATGCCGCTTTGACCTGCCCTGTCTCCAAAACATTGGGGGCCGATTGCAAGCAGACCATCAACTTTATTTATGCCGAGTAGCCGGGAGCGAAAGGCCGTAATTTTGTAACGCTGTTCAGAACCATGATTGAAACAAAAGTATCCAAAGGTATTATCAGCACCTATTTCGAAAAGCTGGAGAAGAATCTGAATCTTGATGTGGCTATTGTCGGAGGCGGCCCCTCAGGTATCGTGGCGGCCTATTATCTGGCAAAAGCCGGTCTGAAGGTGGCTCAGTTCGACCGCAAGCTGTCGCCCGGTGGCGGCATGTGGGGTGGCGCGATGATGTTTAACCAGATCGTGATCCAGCAGGAGGCGATCGATATTGTCAAAGAGTTCGGGATCAATTATGCTCCCTGTGATGAGGGCCTCTATGTAATGGATTCCGTTGAGAGTACATCTGCACTGTTGTATCGTGCCGTGCACGAGGGTGCAACCATCTTCAACTGCTATTCGGTTGAGGATGTGATCTTCAAGAACAATGTCGTAAGCGGTGTCGTTGTCAACTGGACGCCGGTGTTGCGTGAAGGTCTGCATGTCGATCCGTTGAATATTTTGGCCAAAGTGGTTGTTGATGGCACCGGACATGATAGCGAAATTGCCGCTACAGTTGCCCGTAAAAATGGCATCAAGTTGGCAACCGAAACCGGTGGCGTAATCGGCGAACGCTCGTTGGATGTAGCTGCCGGAGAGGATGAAGTGGTCAAAGGGACCAAAGAGATCTATCCCGGTCTTTATGTTTGCGGTATGGCCGCTTCAGCCGTTTCGGGAACCCCGCGTATGGGACCGATCTTCGGCGGTATGCTGATGTCGGGTAAGAAGGTCGCCGACGAAATTATTGCCAAGCTGAAAAAATAAAAGCCTTTTCGTGCGGGGGCTTTTGCTGGGTATTATGGACTGTGTGCGGAGGATGAGCCGCCAGCGGACCTGATGGGATAAGTGGTCTTTTGAGGTGACTCCGCGGGATGTTTCACAATGCCCCCAAGAGAAGGTCTATAATTGAGAGAGGGAGAGTATGTTCACACTCTCCCTCTTTTTTTTGTGTATAAAAAATCCTTTGATTGTAATTCAGAAGAATAAGCATATGGAAGGTGGTGAGCGAATCTGCTATTTCAGGCTGTAACCTCCATTGGTATGATGTGTCACTGGGGACTGGAAAGCTATGGGCCGTTTCTGTTCGTGGAGTTTTTCTGCTTGCGGAGTTTATCCTGTTTGTAGACTTTCCCTGTGCGCGGTACTTTCCCTGTGTGTGAGACTCCTGCTTGTGGAGTCTTCCTGCTGGCGGAGGCTTTCGGTTTGTGAACTTTTTCTGCTCGCGGAATTTTCCCTATGAGTGAGTCCTCCTGTTCGTGGAAATTTCCTGCTTACGGAGGTTTTCTGGTTTATGAACTTTCCCTGCTCACGGAACTTTTCTTGTTTGTGAGCTATCCTGCTTGTGGAATTCACCTGCTCAGGTTTTCTGCTTAGAATCTTTCACCGATTGTGTTGTGCCTCCGATTCTGGCTCTTTACACTTTCTATGGCCTATTGTATCGTCTCGTATCTTTTTACACAGATATTTGCAGCCCTTAACTTCGTTCTTGTATGGCGTCCGTCACATGATAGCATAAGAGATAATTCCAACGAAGAAGGAGAAATGGCCGCCGCCCTCCCTCGATACAGGGAAACAAAAAAAGAAGAGGCGTTCCGAAAGGAATGCCTCTTCGGGGTATTGTTTCGCAAAATCTTAGGTGAAACCTAATTATTTGATTTTGCTGGTGTACTCGATCAGCTCGAGAACTTTGTTAGAGTAACCCCACTCGTTGTCGTACCAAGAAACAACTTTTACGAAACGAGGAGTCAGCTGAATACCAGCTTTTGCGTCGAAGATAGAGGTGCGGGGATCGCCCAAGAAGTCTGAAGAAACAACAGCGTCCTCGGTGTAACCCAGGATACCTTTCAGTTCGCCTTCAGAAGCCTCTTTCATGGCAGCGCAAATCTCATCGTAGGTAACGTCTTTGGCCAAGGTGCAGGTCAAGTCAACTACTGATACGTCCAGGGTAGGAACACGCAGTGACATGCCGGTCAGTTTACCGTTCAGTGAAGGAATAACTTTACCTACAGCTTTAGCAGCACCGGTTGAAGATGGGATGATGTTGCCAGAAGCTGCACGGCCACCACGCCAGTCTTTCATAGAAGGACCGTCAACAGTTTTCTGAGTAGCGGTGGTTGAGTGTACGGTGGTCATCAAGCCTTCTACCATACCGAATTTGTCGTTCAGAACTTTGGCGATAGGAGCCAAGCAGTTGGTGGTGCAAGATGCATTCGAAATGATCGACTGTCCAGCGTAAGTGGTGTGGTTAACACCCATTACGAACATCGGGGTGTCGTCTTTCGAAGGTGCAGACATTACAACACGTTTTGCACCAGCTTTCAAGTGAGCCTCAGCCTTCTCCTTGGTCAGGAACAGACCGGTTGACTCTACTACGTACTCAGCACCAACTTCGTCCCATTTCAGGTTTGCAGGGTCTTTCTCTGCAGTTACGCGGATCGAGTGGCCATTGACAACCAAGTTGCCATCTTTAACCTCGATTGTACCGTTGAACTGACCGTGCATGGTGTCATAACGCAGCATGTAAGCCATGTAGTCAACGCTGATCAGGTCATTGATGCCGACGATCTCTACATCGTTTTTGCTCATAGCGGCACGGAACACCAAACGTCCGATACGGCCGAAACCGTTGATACCGATTTTAATCTTTGACATAACTGTTTAATATTAAGGTTGTTTAACTTGTTCTTTCGATACTTCGACTGCAAAAGTACATAAAAATCGAAAACCCTGCAAAAAAAGGAAATTAAATTTTTTTATTAAAGGCTGTCTTTCTTTGCGGTGGCGTAATTCAGTGGCGGTCAGCGGATAGGTCGAGACCACTGCAAGCCTTGGCCCGTTTGGCCATGGACGAGGCAAAGACAAACTCGTTAAGCTCGCGATTGTCCGCATGCAGAATGTCATGTTTGGTCCCTTCCCACCACTTCTCACCTTTATATATAAAGAGTACGTGTTCGCCGATCTCCAGCACCGAGTTCATGTCGTGCGTATTGATGATCGTCGTGATGTTGTACTCTTCGGTGATCTCCTTGATCAGGTTGTCGATCACCACCGAGGTCATCGGGTCGAGTCCCGAGTTCGGCTCGTCGCAGAAGAGGTATTTGGGATTCAGGACAATGGCACGGGCGATGGCTACACGTTTGATCATACCCCCGCTCAGCTCGGCCGGGTAGAGGTGGTTCACATCGTGCAGATTGACCCGCTGCAGACAGAAGTTGACCCGATCGGCCTTTTCAGATGCACTCTGGTTGGTGAACAGGTCCAGCGGCAGGCGGACATTCTCTTCGACCGTCGAAGAGTCGAGCAGGGCTCCCCCCTGGAAGATCATGCCGATCTGTTGGCGGATCGCCTTCCGCTCCTTGAACGAGAGCGTCGTGTAACAGATGTCGTCATAAAAAATTTTACCGCTGTCGATCGTATGCAGGCCGACCAGTGATTTAAGCAATACCGTTTTCCCCGATCCGCTCTGTCCGATGATCAGGTTGGTCTTTCCGGTTTCGAAGGTGGCTGAAATGTCTTTCAGCACGGTGCGCCCTTCGAACGATTTGGTGATATGTTCGGCTCGAATCATCTTAGGTAAGCATGATTTGGGTGAGGATCAGGTTGAAGATCAGAATAACAATGCTGCTCACCACCACGGCTCGGGTGCTGGCACGTCCCACCTCCAAGGAGTTGCCGTTGGCATAGTAGCCGAAAAAGCCTGAAATGGAGGTGATGATAAAGGCAAATACCGACGACTTGACCAGCGAGTAGGTGATGTAGAACGGTTTGAAATCGTAACGGATACCGGTGAGGTAGGCCTCCGGGTTGACCGCGCCGGTCAGAACCGAGATTAAGTAGCCGCCGGCAATACCGATTCCCATACTCATAATGGTCAGGAAGGGGAAGAAGATGACCGTAGCGATGATTTTGGGCAGAATCAGGTAGCTCGACGAGTTGACACCCATAATCTCCAGAGCATCGATCTGTTCGGTGATGCGCATGGTGCCGATCTCCGAAGCGATGTTTGATCCCACCTTGCCGGCCAGAATCAGGGCAACGACTGTCGAGGAGAATTCGAGCAACATCGATTCGCGGGTTGCATAGCCGATCAGGTATTGTGGGATAAAGGGCGATTCGAGGTTGAGGGCCATTTGGATGGCGATGACGGCGCCCATGAAGACCGAGATGATCGCTACGATGCCAATTGAGTTGAGCCCCAGACTGGCCATCTCGACCAAAACGCGTTTGCGATAGATCGAGAACTTCTCCGGACGGGAAAAGGTCTTGCTCATCAACATGAAGTAGCGTCCGATCAGTTCGAAAAAGTTTTTCATCCGCCTCTGTTTATATTGTCTTGTTCGTGTGGAAGATGTTCAATTATCGTTCCTTTTTTGATTCGTGTTGTCTCTGAGCCCCTGGCCCCCTGGGGCATTCCCTCAGCCGGGACTTTTGTGCTTGTGTACTCCAAGGCTTTAGTTCAGAGTCTCGGCAGTTCGGTGCCTCAGCGCTTCAGTGTTGCAGGGTCTCGGCATGCTGCACCACGTTTTTATGAGTATTGAGTATCCTGGTATGCGGGTCTTCTGTCTATACCTTAGACTCTGCTGTGCTGTGGAGAAAATTTTGCGCGGACAGATGTCCCCTCTCGTTGCCGTTACGGAACAAAATATCGGTTCTGTGTGCCCCCCTATGGATCAGGCATGCAAGGGAAAACAGTCAGCTCTCATCTTCTGGTTCTCCAGCCCCCACCGGTTTATTTGCTCTCTTTACGCTCTTTGACCTCTTCGTATTCGACGTACTCACCGACCTCTCCACTGACCTGCTTTTCAATAATGCGGGTCTGTTCGATCGTAACCTTGCCTTCGGGTCGGCGCCGAGGCTCCTCACGGTTGGTCCCGCTTCCCCAGGTATAGGTTCGGAAGAAGGGATTTCCCCCCTGCTCAAACTCCTTTTGTTTTCGGACCAGCCAACGACGCAGCAGCAGTCGTCCCAATAGCCCCGCCAAATAGAAGCCAATGATGAGAAAAAGAATGAAACTCAATATAGTGTCCATGGTTTTGTCTGGTAAATGCGGCCCTCTCGCACAAGAAAACCGATTGCAACGCCTTACGTTGGGCGCCGGAGAATGGCTCCTCGATGGAGCCTCTTCCCTAAGTTGCAAAGGTAACGGTTTTCCGCTAAAACGCAACGAGCCGCGGTGCTTTCCTCCCTCCCGATACGAATGGTTGCGAAGTTTTGCCTATTATTTTGTATTCAACGGGATAAACCCTATCTTTGTTGTTCGTTTCAAAACTTATTTAAGCCATGGAATTGACCAAGTTGACCGCAATATCTCCGATCGACGGCCGCTATCGCGACAAGTGCGAAGCTCTGGCCGACTATTTCTCAGAATATGCTCTGATTCGCTACCGGGTATTGGTGGAGGTGGAGTATTTCATCGCGCTGTGTGAACTGCCGTTACCTCAGCTCAAAGGGGTGGACAAAGCCGCTTTGGAGTCCTTGCGCGATGTTTACCGCCATTTTACCGAAGCTGACGCCCTGCGGGTCAAAGAGATCGAACGGACAACCAACCATGATGTCAAAGCCGTCGAGTATCTGCTCAAAGAGAAGATGGATAAACTCGGCCTGCATCCCTACAAAGAGTTCATCCACTTCGGACTGACCTCGCAGGATATCAACAATACCTCCATTCCCTACAGCCTCAAAGAGGCGTTGATTGAGGTGTACCATCCGATGCTCGACGAGTTGATCGCTAAACTCCAGTCGATGGCCGATGAGTGGCGCGATATTCCATTGCTGGCCCATACACACGGACAGCCTGCCTCCCCAACCCGTCTGGGCAAGGAGATCGAGGTGTTTGTGGACCGTCTGAACAAACAGGTGGCCATGTTGCGTACCCTCAAGGCTCCGGCCAAATTCGGCGGTGCGACCGGTAACTTCAATGCCCATTCGGTTGCCTATCCGCAGGTGGATTGGATCAGCTTTGCCAACCATTTTGTCAATGAGGTGCTGGGACTGGACCGCTCGCAGGTAACCACTCAGATCGAACATTACGATAATCTGGCGGCTATTTTCGACAACCTGCGTCGTATCAACACAATTTTGATCGACTTGTGCCGGGATATTTGGTCGTATGTCTCGATGGAGTATTTCAAACAGAAGATCAAAGCCGGTGAGGTGGGTTCGTCGGCCATGCCGCACAAGGTCAACCCGATCGACTTTGAGAATGCAGAGGGCAACCTCGGTATTGCCAATGCCATTTTTGGCCATCTCTCGACCAAATTGCCAATTTCGCGTCTGCAGCGTGACCTGACGGATTCGACCGTGCTGCGTAACGTTGGGGTGCCGATGGCCCATACGATTGTATCGTTCCAGTCGATCCTCAAAGGTTTGAATAAACTGATCGTCAACAAAGAGAAGATCCTTGGGGATTTGGAACACAACTGGGCGGTAGTAGCCGAGGGTATCCAGACCATCTTGCGTCGCGAGAGCTATCCGAACCCCTATGAGGCGCTCAAAGCGCTTACCCGCACCAACAAGGCGATTACCCACGAAGATATTACCCATTTTATCGACGGACTGGATGTGTCGGAATCGGTTAAAGAGGAGTTGCGTCGTTTGACTCCACAGACCTATACCGGCATCTGCACCTATTAACGGTCGGTTCAGGAGATAGATCACAGCGAGCGACAAAATATTTTGTCGCTCGCTGTCGTTATATGGACTCGACAAGATGGGGATTGGAAGCTGGTTGTGCCGGATCGCCTGCGAAAGATGCAATCTCTGGGCGAAATTTGGTGGCCTATTGCGCTTGCAGCGGAGACAGTGACAACGATTTGCGAGGATCGGATGTGGTCGTCGGTAATGTGAATTGTTTTGTCGGATTGTCACTATGGAGTCGAGTCCCGTTTGGAACGAAATGTGTAGGCATTCAATTGGGGCAGATTGGTCCGGTGACTGAGCATGAATTTTGCAGCGGTGGAGAGGAGGGTCCTCAAGTTGGAAGTTATAATGTTAACTGTTGAGGAGGTGTAGAGTGGTTGCACGGGCTCGCTTGTTGGAGTAGGTGCGCCTATCCGATAAAAAAGTGCTCCTGAAATGTGATTTGTCGAAATTATGTGTATATTGCTCCCGGAATCAGGTCGGTTGACCTCGTGAACCGAAGGCTTTGGAATGGGCCGAGTGTATTGTTGTTCATTCCTTATGCTCCCAGTGACCCGAAGAGTGGGCATTGCCTGTTGAAAGATCGCTCTACGATGGGGCACGAGCAGCAGGGCAAACGTGAGCGATCGCGTCCAAATGTGCCGCAGTTGGCGCCAGGGAGAGAGGAGGGTCAGACTTCAGATGCAGAGGGGAGGCTCCTCTTTGCAGGCATGAGGGACACAGCAGGAAGCGGTGGTGAACGTATGATCGGTCAAGGGGCTATATAGGGTTCTTGAGGCATAGCATTAATCGTCGAGGAATATGCGCGGTGAAGACCGACTGAAACAGAAAAGAATGATTTTTTAGAATCAGCATAAACGAAAGTATTGTTTTATACCTTAAAATGACACAAAGATGAAAAAGTACAAATGCGAGGTTTGCGGATATGTATATGATCCGGCCGTAGGCGATCCAGATAACGGAATTGCACCTGGTACACCGTTTGAAGAGCTGCCCGATGATTGGGTTTGCCCGCTGTGCCAAGAGGGTAAAGAGGTTTTCGAGCCGATCGACTAATTCGTTATATCAGTTTTTTCAAGGGGGCATGCTTCCAGCGGAGGTATGCCCCCTCTGTTTTGTCAAAACCCATTGTTCCGAGGAAGTTGGATCGGGTGAATAACGTGGTAATCGACCCCGTGAAGTATGTTTTTTTGTAAGAAAATGCGAGATGGGGGCTCTATGATCAACTTAGGCAGGAAATTTGTTATGGAACAGGTTCAAGAGAGGTCGTTTAAAAGAACTTCCAAAGTAATACTCTAATTTTATATTAAACGCTATGAAAAATTTACTTCTTTTGATGGCTACTAGCCTGTTCGGTTTGTCTGTATCTGCACAAACTGTTACCATCGTGATTCCCGATTCTGATTATGTTTCTCATCGCGCTGAGCGTGTTCAGGCTCGTGATGCACGCAATGCGGCCGATGTTAAAATGATGGATTCGGTAGTTATGTCCAAAGGGTTCGTGTTTACTCCGGATCAGTTCCAGCAGATGCCTGCGGGAGTGCCGCACATGATCTACAACCCCAATTTCAAATTGACGATCAAACCGTCGTATGTGGATATCGATCTGCCGTACATCCAGAACAATGATGGTTTCGCTCCTATCGTGACCACCCTGAATGCCATTATGCCTCAGGTGAGCCAGTATTCGGCTGTTCAGACTAAAGATGGTTGGACGGTTACCTTCAAAACCGATGCCATGACCGAATATACCTATACCTTTACCCTGACTATCACCTCGATTACGCAGGAGGGTGTACTGACGATCGAGACCGATCAGTTTAATCCTGTTACCTATCAGGGTACTGTTACCAAACTGTACTAATAAGCTTTTTAGGAATGAAAATAGATGGATGGTGTCTGTCGGTAGTGATGTTGTTGACGGGTAGTGCGCTGTTTGCTCAGCAACCCGAAAACATCACCCCTTCGGCAACGCTCTCCGACCCAAGCTCGCGCCGTCAGGCGCGAGCTTGGGTTAGAGCCCAACGTGATGCCCGTTATGCGGCCCAGCAAGATTCGTTGATCGCCTCCAAAAATTACCAGTTCTTGCCGATCAGCGTCTATGAACTGCCGGGTGGCAGCCAGCAGATGGTCAATAATATCTACTATTATTTGGCTCTCTTCCCGGATGGACATCTTGAGGTGCATCTGCCCACCTTGTGGGGCTATCTGAATACCTATGTCGAGGTGCTCAATTTCGACGCCGAGCAGGTGCAGGATTATCAGGCCAACAAAACCCAAGTGGGGTGGAACATTACGTTCAATGCTCAAAATCCGGAGGATGGAACAACTTTTCGGTTCGGGATCTATCTGACCACCGCAACCGGAGAGGTGATCATGACCATGGCGCTCCCCGGACATGCGATGAAGTATGTCGGCTCACTGGCGGCCAATGAACCGCCCAAAACGTCAACACGCCGAAATAAATAGCCGATTGGGATCAACCTTTTGTCGCTTGGGGTACGTGTTGCGTTGTGGAATGTTGCATTGACTTGCCTTGCGCAGATTGATGTCGAGAGCGTGGCTTGGGCCTCTATAGCGCCCTCGAAACAGAAAAACTCTCCGTCTTAATCCATATCCTTTGTGCAGCAGCCTGCCGGACTTCCGGCAGGCTGCTATTGTTGTGTATAGGGATGTGGCAGGTGTCGGTGCAAGGTGGAGAAAAGGCGAGGCGAGGGATAGACGAGCCTGCTGGATCAGATATCACAGAGTTGATTTTGGGTGGGTGCAGGCGTGTTTACGGGAAATTATCCGGCGAATCAGTGGGGTAGATGGATACCCACTTTGGCGAGCAGTTCGTCGATGGTGTCGTTGAGCTGTTGGCTGGTGTGTGAATAGTAGATCACCCCTCCGAAGATCAACGTGATGATTAATGTGCGAACCGCAGCGTCGAGGAAGAAGTTACCCAGATAGGGAATCACCATCGAGAGCCCGATCATGGCTGCCGTGAGCAGAACTACCCAAATATCCTTAGGAGCAAAGGGTTGAAGCCGGAAAAACTTCCAAACAAAAGCCATGCGGATCAGGTTATAGACCACCACCGTGATCATGGTGGCGATGGCTGCGCCGTTCATTCCCAGGGAGGGAATCAATGCGGCGTTGGTGCCGACAGTAAGTCCAACCAGCAGGATCGAGAAGGTGAAATCGTACCGGTAACGTTTGCTGGTGATGAGGATGACTCCCGTCAGTCCGGCGTACATTTCGAATACACGCCCAAGTCCCAAAAACAGAAAGACGTAACGGCCTGCCGAATAGGAGTCCGGCATCAGCGAGAAGATGTTGTCGAGGTTGATCCAGATCGCCAAAAAGAAAAAGCACCCGACGATCAGGTTCATTTGGGACATCTCCCGGTGAATATATTGCATCCCTTTCATGTCCCGCTTTTTCCAGAGATTGGTAACCACCGGAGTGGCCACCTTGATCATCGAACGGTAGGGGATTAGCATCGCACTGACCATATACATCATGATGGCGTAGATACCGCCCTGCATCAACCCCTCCATGCCGGCCAGCATGGTTTGGTCGATTACGCTGGTCAGGAAGACCGAGGCTCCACCGAGATATTGCCACAGCCCGTAAATGCCGGCAATGGCCACCAGCTTTTTGGTGCGGGAGGTGACGACTGGATGCAGGTAGGACTCCTTGAGGTAGATGGTGTAGAGCAGCAGGATCAGGGTCGGCACAAAGTAGATGATGATGTAGCCGACCATAAACTGTTCGAAATTGATTAGTCCGAGGGCGTAGAGCGAAATTTCGGCGGTAATCAGCAGCCGCAGCAGCACATCGTAAACGGCCGATGAGATGATGGTGCGGGAGAGCGCCTGCAGCCAGGCACTGTAAAAGTTATAGAAGAGTGTGGCCAATCCTAACGGGATCAGCATCAGGTAATATTCCGACAGCAGCGGCGACTCTTTTGAGAAGTAGTGCATGACCGGCTCTCGGAAGATGACAAAGAGGGCCGTAAAAAGCAGAAAACCGATTGTGATGCCTAATGCGGACCAGAAAAAGAGCCCGTTGTGTCGTTTGTCCGGTGTGCGGAAAAAGGGAAAGAACTTGACAACGGTCGAGTTGATTCCTAAGGCGGAGAACTGGGCATACATCACCGCCAATGAGACGAGGATGCTGGTCAGACCGACCTGCTCCTCGCTCAAAAAGTTCGGGAACAGCAGAATTTTGTTCACATAGCCCACCACCACTCCGATGTAGGAGAGGATAGTGATAGCTATACTGTCCCGTTTGACGATGCCCATTGCATTGCGCTATTGAGGTGTACCGTTGTGTGTACTACATGCGTTCCGGAACCTCGATGCCCAACAGTGCCATAGCAGATGCCAGTGTACGTGCTACCGTGGTGGCCAACGTCAGACGCAGAGACTGTTTGGCCGGATCGCTTTCGCGAATGACCGGGAAGTCGTGGTAGTAGCTGTTGTACCCTTTGGCCAGTTCGTAGGCATAGTTCGCAATGATGGAGGGGGCGAAATTCTCTGCCGCTGCAGCAACCGTCGCCGGATAGTCGGTCAGCAGTGCAACCAGAGCCACCTCTTCGGGAACCAGCAGCGAGCCGTCGATTTTGTCGGCCGGAGCAATACCCTGAGCGGCCGCCTTACGCAGCACCGATTTGATTCGGGCATGGGTGTATTGGATGAATGGACCGGTGTTGCCGTTGAAATCGATCGATTCACGCGGATCGAACAGCATCGTCTTGCGCGGATCAACCTTCAGAATGAAATATTTCAGCGCGCCCAAACCGACCATGTGGCAGATCGCGGCAATCTCCTCTTCGCTCAGACCATCCAGTTTGCCCAGCTCCTGCGACATTTCGCGAGCCGTAGCCACCATCTCGTCGATCAGGTCGTCGGCATCAACAACGGTACCTTCTCTCGATTTCATCTTGCCTTCGGGCAGTTCGACCATGCCGTATGAAAGATGGGTGATCTGATCGGCCCATTTGTAACCCAATTTCGACAGGATCAGTTTCAACACCTGGAAGTGGTAGTTCTGCTCGTTGCCGACGACATAGATCATCGCATCGAGATTCTCCTCTTTGAAACGGGTCAACGCTGTGCCCAAATCCTGCGTAATATAGACCGACGTGCCGTCTCCACGCAACAACAACTTTTGATCGAGACCGTCGGCTGTCAGGTCAATCCACACTGAGTTATCCTCCTTGCGGAAGAAGATGCCCTTCTCGAGTCCCTCTTCAACCAGTGATTTGCCAAGCAGGTAGGTTTGCGACTCATAGTAAACCTTGTCGAAGCTGATGCCCAGCTCTTTGTAGGTCTTGTCGAAACCTTCATATACCCAGCCGTTCATCGTCTCCCAAAGGTTGTACACCTCGGGATCTTTGGCCTCCCATTTGCGCAGCATGGCCTGTGCCTGCTGCATGATCGGGGCCTCTTTCTTGGCCTCCTCTTCGCTCATGCCTTTCGCTTCGAGCTCTTTGATCTGGGCTTTGTAGGCCTTGTCGAAAGCAACATAATAGTTGCCTACCAGGTGGTCGCCTTTAATCCCGGAGCTAGCTGGAGTCTCGCCGTTTCCGAACAGCTGCCAAGCCAACATCGATTTGCAGATGTGAATTCCGCGGTCGTTGACCAGGTTGACTTTGATTACTCGGTTACCCGCAGCCTCCAGAATCTGAGAAACCGAATATCCCAACAGGTTGTTGCGAATATGACCCAAATGCAACGGTTTGTTGGTGTTGGGCGATGAGTATTCGACCATGATGGTGCGTCCAGTGGATGGAGCCTTCCCATAGTCGGAGGCTGCAACCACCTCTGCCAACCGATCTCCCCAAAACTGATTGCTCAGCGACAGGTTGAGGAAACCTTTGATGACATTATATCCTTTGATCTCGGGAACATTTTTGACCAGGGCTTCACCAATTTCGGTGGCCGTATCTTCGGGTTTTTTGTGGCTGAGTTTCAACAACGGAAAGACAACCAAAGTGTAGTCGCCTTCAAACTCCTTGCGGGTTTTCTGAATCTGGATAGCGGCAGGATCGGCCGGGCCGTACAGAGCGGTTACCGTCTCCACCGCCTTTTGCTGCAGGAAATTTTCTATATTCATGAATGATACGATTGCGATTTTGTCGTCAAAGATAGCTATTTTTGCGCGGAAGAGGAGCAACCTGCCCATTTTTTGCCTCACTGGCAATGCATAAGGCGCGTGAGGGTGCTGCTCGCTATGTAAAAAAACTCTTTTCGACTCGTGAAAATTGCTTCGATCGATCTCGGCGACAAGCCGCTCTTTTTGGCTCCGATGGAGGATGTGACCGACCCCTCGTTCCGCTTTATGTGTAAACGTTATGGGGCCGATATGGTCTATACCGAGTTTATCCCCAGTGACGGGTTGATCCGTGATGCCTCCAAAGCTCTGGCCAAACTGACGATTTTCGATTACGAACGGCCGGTGGGGATTCAATTATACGGCCATCTGATCGAACCGATGGTCGAAGCGGCTAAGATGGCGGAAGCTGCAGGACCTGATCTGATCGACATCAATTTCGGATGCCCGGTGCGCAAGATTGCTGGGCGGGGAGCCGGCAGCGGCATGATGCGTGATGTGCCCAAAATGGTCGAAATGACCCGACGCATCGTTGAGGCAGTTCATCTGCCGGTAACGGTAAAAACCCGTTTGGGTTGGGACGAGGATTCGAAAAATATTGTGGAGATTGCCGAACGGCTGCAGGATGTGGGCATTGCCGCATTGACGATTCACGGTCGGACCCGCGCTCAAATGTATCGCGGAGAGGCCGATTGGACGTTGATTGGTGAGGTGAAGCGCAATCCTCGAATGCATATCCCTATTATTGGCAATGGTGATATTGATTCACCGCAGAAGGCAGCCGAAGCCTTTGCCCGGTATGGCGTGGATGGTGTGATGATTGGTCGGGCTACATACGGTCGTCCGTGGATTTTTGCTGAAATCCGGCACTATCTCCAGACGGGCGAGCTGTTGCCACAGCCGTCGGTGCGTGAACGGGTCGAGTTGGCGAAATTGCACCTGGCCAAGTCGATCGAATTCAAAGGCGAAAAAGCGGGAGTGTTGGAGATGCGCCGCCATTTGTCGTGCTACTTCAAAGGCTTGCCCGATTTCAAAGCGACCCGGTTGAAGTTGGTGACACTTTTTGACCCTGCTGAAATTTGCGCTACATTGGATTATGTGGCGGAGCATTGGGGCGACTTCGACACCTCGGAAATGGTTCCGCAACCGCTTTCGCATGATGTGTAATCGTGCAGCGGTGTGTTCTCGGATCGCAGGGAGCATGTTGGGGAAAATGCAGTCATAAAATTGAAATCGAGTTCCCAAAAATAGGCTACCTTTGTAAAGAATGGGTGGAAGAGCGGTGCGCTGTAAAAGGTGTTTTGATCAGACTGCTCTAAAATATTGACACGCTGAAGAATAGAAAAGCCCGAATAAGAATAACGGTGTTTGGAACGTTGAAGATCAGGTGATGGGCCGAAGAGGAGAACATAACGAACCGCAGGAGTGGACGGCATTAGATGAACTGGTGTTCCGTGCTGAACAGGCCGCAGCTGAAGAGGCTGACCGGCCGGAGGGTTCGTATGTGCTGCTTGAGGATGATTCAGAGTTTTCTGGTCTTAATGGTGCATCGGGGAAACAGCGTTCAGACAGGTCCCGTAACGGGAACGATTCGGAGAGTGGTACCCGAACGAGAAGGACTGGCCGGAATGCAGATCGAGACACGAATCGTGCGGCTGATAATGAGGAGGACGACGATCAGCAACAGATCGATTCGAACGAGGATGCAGCATCGGGAAACGGTGCAGCAGAAGATGATACCGCTTCAGCAGACGATTCGCCCAAAGTCAAAGGCCCATCCTGGTTTGAACGTAACCTGGCCCAGGTGCTCTCCGGAAGTATCCTGACACGGGTCGAAGTGCGTCGGATGTATCCTTATGTGCTGTTCATCGTCGTGCTGATGTTTCTGTACATTGCCAACGGATACCATATCCAGAAGTTGCATCGACGTCATGATCGGTTAACTGAACAGGTTAAGGAGTTGCGCTCGCGTTCGTTGACGATTTCGTCGATCCGCATGACCCAAACCCGCCAGAGTGAGATCATCAAACAGCTCGAAGAGCGGGGCATTCCGCTGGAAGAGTCGCTCACTCCTCCCAAAATTATCGATAAATAGCTATGGCAGAGCCGCGTAAACCCGATATCAAAAAGAGTATTTTGGCCCGCGTGCGGTGGCTGTACATTATCTTCTTTGCCATAGGTATAGCCATTGCGGTGCGGATTGCCTACATCCAATACGGCCCCAATGGCGAGAAGTTGCGTCAAAAGGGGGAGCGCAGCATCTATGAACGGGAGGTCATCGAAGCCGATCGTGGCGATATTCTGGCTTGTGACGGACGGATCCTGGCCACATCGGTCCCAACGTATGAGGTGCGTATGGATTTTGCGGCGCAGGGGTTGGCCGATTCCATCTTCCGGCGCCATGTCGATGCATTGGCTGATTCGCTTGCCAATTTCTTTGGCGATAAAAATAAAAATGCCTACCTGATCATGCTGAACCGGGCGTACAGCAATAAACGACGCAACCGGTATCTGCAAATCGCTCCCCGTCGGGTCAACCACCTTGAGATCAAACGAATCGCACAATTTCCCATTCTGAAATTAGGCCCCAATCGGGGTGGATTCATCGCCGTACAGATCAATAAACGTCTGCTGCCCAACGGCGCATTGGCTTCACGTACGATCGGTCGGGTCAACGAAGCCGGCCGTAAATGGGGCATCGAGGGAGCTTTCGACAGTATCCTCAAGGGTAAGGATGGCAATATTCTGATGCAACGCATATCGGGTAGCTTCAAAATTCCTGTTCCCGACGCTTTGAACGAGGCGCCAAGAGATGGAATCGATGTGGTCACTACACTTGATATCGATGTGCAGGATGTGGCTGAAAATGCCCTGAGAAAACAGCTTGAATTGGGTGATGCCGATTGGGGAACGGCGGTACTGATGGAGGTCTCTACCGGTGAGATACGTGCCATCACCAATCTTACCCGCCGGGGTGAAGGCAAGTTTGTCGAGGATTTCAACTATGCGATCGGCATGAACCTGGAGCCGGGATCGACCTTTAAATCTGCCTCGCTGATGACGCTGCTCGATGATGCTGGAGCCAGTCTCGACGAGCATTTCGATACCGGAAACGGTCGGATGATGATTGGCCGTGCCCGCGTGGTCGATTCCCATGCCTGCGGTGACGTGACGCTGCGTGAGATCTTCGAACACTCCTCCAATGTGGGTTTTGCTTTGGCGGTCAATAAATACTATAAAGATCGGCCGGCACAGTTCGTGGAACATCTCTACAAAATGGGTTTGGCCATGCCGCTTGATCTGCAGATTTCGGGCGGAGCCTCTCCGGTCATTTATCGCCCCAGTGATGCACCGTGGAGCGGTGTGACACTGACCATGATGTCGTACGGATACGGCTTGCGGTTGACACCGTTGAAAACCCTCAGCTTCTACAATGCCATAGCCAATGGAGGGAAGATGGTCCGTCCGATGTTTGTCAAGGAACTCAAACAGTATGGCCAGACGTTGCGGACCTTCCTACCGGAGGTGATGGTCGAGTCGATCGGTTCGCCCGAAGTGATCAAACAGGTGCAGGATGCTCTCAAAGGGGTGGTCAACGACGGTACCGCCCGCGGGTTGAAGAACCCCTACTATTCGGTGGCCGGTAAGACAGGTACGGCCCAGATCGCTATGGGACGTCACGGTTATACGGACCGTAACGGCGGTTGTGGGCGTTATCTGGTGCCCCAAGACCCAGGGAGGCTACGCTGGTGGGCTATTTCCCTGCTGACAATCCACGGTACAGTTGTATCGTTGCGATTAAGACCTACAATGGTCCGGGACGGCGTGGAACCTATTATGGTGCTTCGTTGGCGGGTCCGGTATTCCGCGCCATTGCCGATCGGGTCTATGCCCGTAATATTTCGTGGCAAACTCCACTTTCCGAGACGAACAGTAAGGTGAAGGAGCGGCCGATGCCCAAAAGCGGTCGGGCTGATCAGATTCGTCGCGTAACGCGTCGTTTCGACGTGCCCTATTCGGCCATGCACGGCGATGTATGGCAGCAGACGCTGCGTCTCGATACGGCCGGCTATGAGTTGACTTCATTGCCGGATGCGCGGACGGGGATGGTGCCCCAAGTGGTGGGCATGGGACTTAAAGATGCCCTCTATCTGCTGGAGCGTGAGGGGCTGCGCGTTACCTTTACCGGTGTGGGGTATATTCAAAAACAGTCGTTACCGGCCGGGGCTGCGGCGAAACGGGGAGCCTTGATTATGTTGCAATTGGGACCGGAACGTCCCGAAGTGGAACCCGCTGAGCCGAAATCGGAGACTGAGGGGGAGGGTGAAGCAACCTCCGAGGCAGATTCGACGCAGCAGGCTGCTCCCGATTCATCGAAGACGAAAAAGGGCTCAGCCCCAAAATCGTAGTGCACATTACCCCGAGAAAGTTTTTTCGTGTCCAGCCCCCATTTTATGGCCTAAGAGCGGCTTTTGTGGTTCAGGGGGGCTGCTTGATGATGCCTCTCCATTTATAAGGTGATGCCCATTTGGATGGCGTTGACGCTATGTGCATGCGGCATGGATATGCGCCAAAATTGGAAAAGAACAATGGTTTGTTGAGGGCAGCGGTGCCAGTTGACATTGCAGCTTTAAGGCAAGAGATGTTTTATGAAGCAGGGAGGGCGTGGACTGGAAATTGAATGGTTGTTTGATCGGAGGTGAACAATTGTCCGAAAACGGTACAGCTATGATTGTACCCCTTTTGTGAGTAGGAAAGGATAAAAATGGTGCTGAGATAGATCGCATGGGGCTTTTATCGGAAAAAACTTTTATCTTTGCTCAGTATCGTATGAAAAATGGCTGTTGAGCATTGGCATGGGTGCCAATGGAGCAGTTGAGCCGATTAAGGTGAAGTTGGATGGTGGTTGAGGTGTGTCAAGATGCAAAAAATCGTTGCAGACTAATCCCGACTATTCAATTCAATGATCGGCGCTTTCAATGTTGTGTGGCCTATGCCTGACATGTTGTTGATTGGCTGGGTCGGATAAGAAGATGTTCGTTGAAAGAGTATGATTATTTTGACGTGGGTCAGTGTGCTGATGTAATGTCAAAATTGAAATAGGTAACAGTAGATAGAAGAAGGCATCGCGTAGATGAAACGGTTGTTGGGACATATTGTTTTGTGGTGTTGCTGCCTGTGGGTGGCCCTCTCGCTGTCGGGCACTGTCGGTGTATCTGCAGCAGAGGCTGCGGCAGAGTCGCGCACAGAAACCACTACCGAACAGCTATCTACTCAACAGACCCATCACAAAGCGATCCTGCACATGATTCACGCTTCGTTGTGCAGCGACGCGTTGCCTGTCACTCCAGGCGTCAACGGAACACGTGTCATTACACCGGTCTTTCGGTTGGCTCCCAAGCAGAGTGTGCAACTGGCGGTTCCGGCCGTGTTGCAAGGTCATGAGTTTCCGTCGATCCTTGTGTCTCATCTACGAGTGCAAGAGTCGCTCTCCTCTTCGTTTCGTGCGTCGCTTGACGCTGCAGGCTACTATGTGGTGGCCTTGCGAAAAATCATCATTTAGCGGCAAAGTGTTTGGATACACAACACGCTCCGTACACATTCGCATGCAGTGTGTAGGGGTGGAGTATGCGATCGCCTGAGGCGATCCGAATGCACTTTGTCTAATTTTTAATGATGATTTTATTTACAATGAGTAATTTCCCTTTATTGTCCGATGCCCTCTATACGCAAGAGGGGGTCGTAGCACGCAAAAAAAGTTTTGTAATTCCTGCCATCCTGCTGGTTGTCGGGGCTGCTGTGGCCGTGTGGAGCTTGCAGTCGCCCGGCTTGGCCGAAAATAAGAGTTTGTCATCCGCCTTGATGCTGATCGGCGGTCTGGTCGCCCTCTACGGGTTGATCCGACTGTTGGTGGGGATCTCGGCGCGTGTCCCGTACTATGCTCCCACTGGAGAACGGTTGCGTAGCAAAAAGATCTTTTTTGAGCTGTCCGAACGGGCAGCACTGTTGGCCGCATTCCAGGCCGGAGATCTGGATCGTATCATGAAACTGGCGCGCACAAACAGTTCGAACGTATTGCTGGTGTGTTATACGACACCCAGCGGTTCATGTATTTTGGCTCAGGTGCAGGAGTATGTGCCGCATGAGTTTGTCCCGGTGACCGATGTCGCTACCTTCACGTATGAGGGGGCAAAGTCACCGCTTCTATCCCTTTGATCCGAAAATATACAATAGTTGATTGAATATTATGGGGTTGATATGTGAGTGAAAAGTTATCCAGTACCGATGAAACGATCGTTCGTTCTCGCAAGGATAACCTGCTTCAGTTGAAAAGATTGTGTTGGGTCGTGTAAAGGGCTGAATAGCTGCGTAGCGTGGTATGTTCTTTGTATGGCAAACAATATGCAGATTTATTCAGTTGCGGTATCTTCTGGAATCTGCTCGGTTGATTTCGGATAGGTAGTGTTCATCCAATCGTACAGATTGAAGCTATTGGAGATACAACGATCGTGGAATTATTAACTATTCAAGAATATATCAAATAGTATGGAGGTTGAGTTGATGAAATAGTGGTACGCCTGGGACAGAGATGTCAAAAAGAGATGTACACGCTATGCATCCGCAATCTTGAGAGGGACGGTCTGAAAGGACGTCCCTCTCGCAGTTTATATCCGGGTGTGGAATGAAATGATCCGCAAGGATCGGGATATATTTAGGACATAAGTTTGGCGGGTAACCCTGAAGATTGCATCCAGTAGGTGCAATGGAAGAACTCGTTTGTCGATATTGCGGTAAGGTTTTGCAAAGTATCGAAGAGGGAGGAGTCCAGGGGCTGCGACTCTTTACCAGCCCTTTCCAATCCTGCTCCCCGGACAGCCTTTGCGAAACCCTGCGTAGCAAGGCGAATGGTCCCGGCGGTCTTGTGCCGCAAAGGATGAAAATAGCGGACTTTTTCCCTGTAAAAATCGGTGTACATTGGGGGGAAATGGCTACATTTGCAATGTAGTTCAAAGCCTATTGCCGTTGGTGGTAAAGGAGCGTTTTATGGGCTGTACGTCAGCGTTTACGGATTTGTTCGTATGAGACGAGAAATGTCAGAAATGCTGTTTGAGTGTTTCGTCAAGAACGAATGGATGGATCGGAAAAGTTGAGGCAGCCAAACATCGGTCGAAGTGAAGTACAGTGTTGTGCACCTATCTTTCGTCCGTGAATCGTGAAACCAAAGCACAATAGCGGTGGCGAACTCGCAAATGTTTGAATCATGGCACATCTAAATCCCCTTATTTCCGATCTCGCTCTGATCCTGGGCGTGGCGGGAATTACGACACTGCTGTTCAAGAAGCTGAAACAGCCGGTCGTGTTGGGGTATATCGTAGCCGGCTTCCTATGTAGCGGCAACTTCTTGCTGGAGGGCGTTTCGAATGTCGATAACGTCAATATCTGGGCTGAAATCGGTATCATCTTCTTGCTCTTCTCGCTGGGCCTTGAATTTAGTTTCAATAAACTGCTTGAGGTGGGCGGCTCTGCATTGATGACCGCTCTGGTGATCATTGTCGGCATGATGTGTACCGGATTTATGGCCGGTCGGCTGTTGGGGTGGACCACGACCGATAGCGTATTTCTGGGAGGAATGCTGTCAATGTCCTCCACAACGATTATTATCAAGGCCTTCGATGACCTCGGGCTCCGAAACCAAAAATTTACAGGTCAGGTATTCGGCGTGCTGATCGTCGAAGATCTGTTTGCGGTGGTGCTGTTGGTGCTCTTTTCCACGATCTACATGCAAAAGGCAACGGATGATGTGCAGATTTTTGGCCGTCTTTTTAAGTTGCTCTTCTTCCTGGTGTCCTGGTTTATTGTGGCCATCTACCTGATCCCGACCCTGCTCGCCCGAATCCGTCGGTTCCTCAATGACGAAACCTTACTGGTCATCTCGTTGGGTCTCTGTTTGGGGATGGTGGTGCTGGCTACGTCAGTCGGCTTTTCATCGGCATTGGGCGCCTTCGTAATGGGCTCCGTATTAGCCGGAACGGCCGAAGCTAAACGAATCGAAAAGGTGATGGCTCCGGTCAAAGATCTTTTTGGTGCAATCTTCTTTGTGTCAGTCGGTATGTTGGTTGAACCGGCTCTGTTGTGGCAGTATATCGGACCGATCATTCTGTTGACAATCATTGTGATTGTCGGCCAGATCGTGTACGGAACCATCGGATTCATGGTCTCGGGCCAAGACCTGCGACTGTCGTTGCAATCCGCCTTCTCGCTGGCGCAGATCGGTGAATTTGCCTTTATTATCGCAGCGTTGGGTTTGACCCTGGGGGTGACCAGTTCGTTCCTCTATCCGGTGGCCGTCGCCGTCTCCGTCATAACGACCTTTACAACTCCGTTCATTATCAGGCAGAGCGAACCGGCTTATCGTTGGCTGGATAAGCATATGCCCCGTAAAGTCAAGGTCTTTTTGTCGCAATATAGTTCTGCTTCACAAAGTTCTGAAAACCAAAGCGCCTGGAAACAATTGCTGAAACGCTCATTGCGTAATATAGCATTTCATTGCATAATTCTGGGCGGGGTGGCCTGGGTTGCTATAACCTACTACATGCCGTGGGTCGAGAAATGGATGCCCGGCTTTTGGGGAGATATTCTATCGACGATGACCACCATCCTGTTCATGGCGCCGCTATTGTGGTCTCTGGCTTTGAGACACCTGAATCGCAAACTGTTGGCAACCTTGTGGAATGACCCCAGATTCAACCACGGTCTGCTCGTTGGACTGGTGTTGCTCCGATTCTTTTTGGCAATCGCGTTTGTGATGTTGGTGCTCGTTCATCTCTATTCGTATCGTTGGGGTACTATCATAGGGTTCTCATTGATTATCCTCTCCATCGTGCTGCTTTGGAAACGGATCAAAAATAATTTCCTGCTGCTCGAAAAAAGATTCTATGCTAACCTCAATGGCGAAAGTTCCGATAAAATTACCGTGTTGGATAGCAGAACCCGCTTTTTGCATTTGGCCCATCTGACCGTTTCTTCGGATTGCCGCTTTGTCGGACGCAGCTTGCGTACCCTTGACCTGCGAACCCGCCGAGGTATTACGGTTGTTTCGATTCAACGGGGCAGTCGTAGTATTAATATCCCTCAGGCCGATGAGGTACTCTTCCCGGCAGACCGAATCGCTGTGGTCGGAACAGATACCGAACTGAAACGTTTTGCCGCTGAGGTTGAGGTAGCCCCTGATCCCTCCACTACCAACAGTACGGACGATGTGATGATGCGTCAATTTTCGATCGATCCTTCGTCGATGTTGGTGGATATGACCGTTGCCCAGTTTATGGTGATGTGTCGGAATGAGGCCGTGGTGATCGGCATCGAACGCAAAGACGGATCATTTGTCGAACCATTGAGTTTGGTGCGTTTCCGCCCGTATGATCTGGTCTGGGTGGCCGGTACGCGCTATGGCTTGCATTTGACATTGGGAAATGATAATACGCGCCGGAAGTTGACCACTTCGCAAAAGATTGTGGCTCTGCTCAAATATCTGCTGAAGAATCATCTTTTGCATCGCGGAGGCAAACACGGTAGACAACAGAAGATGAAAAAGAGAGAGAACCGTACCGATCGTATGGCCAATTCATAATGCGGGCATACGAGGAATCTCCAAACTCAACTGTTAGCGTGAGCGATG
This sequence comes from uncultured Alistipes sp., assembly GCA_900545315.1. GTDB lineage: Bacteria > Bacteroidota > Bacteroidia > Bacteroidales > Rikenellaceae > Alistipes_A. The sequence goes on along the minus strand of UQYM01000008.1, from coordinate 13,704 downwards.
TTATAATCTACAGATTGTATGGGTGCCCTAAGTGTGATCGCTTTGTGATTGATTTTTGAGCTACAAGAGTAAAGGGAAAAGAATCGATTCAAGAGTCTCGAAAGAGGGTGGTCGTAGCAGCAGTACGAGGTCCGATAAGGTTTGGGATTGGAGGAGATGAGGATATATTTGGGCCTAGACATTGATTCCGAACTTGGGCAGAAGAGGGTGAGTAACGCGCAGATTTTGCGGTGTAATATCTGCCATAAAGGCGGAAGATGTTGAAGAGTGGGAATGGGGCAGAAGGATGTCGATAAGATGTCAGTTAATTGTCCCGATAGAGGCAGAAAAGCCTGTTGAAAGACGTATATTTGTAAATTACAAGTAGTTTATGCATATGCTAAAGGATTTGCTGCAGGACGTCGAGGTACGTTCGGTGGTGGGTGACAGGACCGTACAGGTGACCGATATTGAGTTCGATTCCCGAAAGGTAAAATCGGGGTCGCTCTTTTTTGCTACACGCGGAACCCAGGTTGATGGACATGCCTATATCCCGGCTGCTATCGCAGCTGGTGCTGTGGCGGTGGTGTGCGAAGAGTTGCCGGCGGAGCAACCGGAAGGTGTCTCTTTCGTGCAGGTGGCCGATTCGACAGTGGCTTTGGGTGAGATCGCTTCGGCCTTTTATGGCTATCCGAGCCGCCGCCTCAAACTGGTTGGTGTCACCGGAACCAATGGCAAAACTACAACCGCTACGCTGCTCTATCGGATGTTCCGCCAGTTGGGACATAAGGCTGGTTTGATCTCGACGGTGGTCTATTGCGTGGACGACCGGGAGATTCCTTCGACCCATACCACACCGGACAGCATTCGGCTCAACGAGATGATGGCTGAGATGGTTGAGGCGGGGTGTGATTACTGTTTCATGGAGGTGAGCTCCCACTCTCTGGTGCAGCATCGAACGGCCGGACTGAATTTTGTCGGGGGAATTTTTAGCAACATTACGCACGATCATCTCGATTATCACAAAACGTTTGCAGAGTACATTCGGGCCAAAAAGCTATTTTTTGACGGTCTGCCTGCCGGCGCTTTTGCACTGACTAATGCCGATGATCGCAACGGGATGGTAATGGTTCAAAATACCAAAGCGACGGTGAAAACCTATGCCCTGCAATCGTTTGCCGATTTTCGTTGCCGGATCGTTGAGACGTTGCTCAACGGCATGCTGCTGAATCTGGACGGTACGGAGGTGTGGGTCAAATTCCTCGGACGGTTCAATGCATACAATCTGCTCAGCGTGTACGCTGCGGCGCTCTTGTTGGGTGCAGACCGCAATGAGGTGTTGCGGATCCTCAGTGAGTTGACCTCGGTGAACGGACGTTTTGAACCGATCCACTCTCCCAACGGGGTTACCGCCATTGTCGATTATGCCCATACGCCCGATGCGTTGCAGAATGTGATCTCGACCATTAACGAGATTCGCAAAAAGGGACAAAAACTGTATGTTGTTGTGGGTTGTGGGGGCAATCGAGATGTGACCAAACGCCCCGAGATGGCTAAAATCGCGGTCGATGGCAGTGATCTGGCGATTCTCACCTCGGACAATCCGCGATTAGAGCAGCCCGAAGCGATCATCGAACAGATGAAAGCCGGCATTGAACCCGGAGTGCGTTACCTGGCCATTACGGATCGTCACGAGGCGATCAAAACGGCCGTTGCGTTGGCTGCACCGGGCGATATTATTTTGGTAGCCGGGAAAGGACACGAAACCTATCAGGATGTCGGAGGCGTGAAACACCACTTCGACGACCGCGAAGAGATTCGAGCCGCTTTCGGTATGTCGTAGTCTTATATTGATAGGGCCTTATTGAAAAAAAGATGTTTGGGGAGGCTATTTGACTTTTGAGTGTTTCGCTGGTGTGTGTAACCTTGAAAGGAGAAAGGAACAGAGACATTTCAGACGAATCAAGAGGTGCCCAAAGAGAAAAAATACGGAACAATAGGAATAAAAAGAAACAGTATAGGGAAAAGAAAAACGAAAGAGCCCCAAGGCGTGTGAAAGATGATCCCGCAGACGGCGGATCGCGATAGAACGGAATGTTAAACGTAAACTGCTCAAAGATGAAGACGTTAAGACAGTATGTGACTTTGTGGATGTTGCTGGTGCCTGTTTTGCTCTGGGGGCAGGAGTCACTTGAACCGGAACGGTTTCAGGTCGATTCTGTCAACATGGGTTATGACTGTATCATCGGAGACAGTATCAAAGCCGCCGTATATCGTTTTGAACGTACGGTCGGCTCGATAGAAGCGGTGGATACCGCATCGTCGATTGTAGTGATCAACCAGAACGAACTTTCGCGAAACGGCAAATACCTCAATGGCCGGGGGGCGATCATGGCGTTTGATCTGAAGAATGGAACATTCTTGTGGCAGCTGCCAGAAAAGTATCTGTATGCCTCTTCGTTATGGTTTGATCGGGGGTATTTGCTTAACTTAGGCCCTTGGAGTACAACCCGTATCGATATGGCAACCGGTGAGGAGCTCTGGAGTGCGAAAATGTTAATGTTTAATGCGGTTTGTAGTGATTCGACTGATTTGGCGGTCGGGCTGGGATATCGAATCACCCAAATGGGTCTCTCTCCGGGAGAAACGATACGGGGCGTTGATCTGCATGACGGTAAACAGTTATGGAAACGGCGTATTCCTCCAATGGGAGGATGGCACGGTTATATCCGCCTGAATGATACCACACTGTTAGTTATGACAAGCGGATTACATCGGATCGATCTCCGTACCGGAGAGGGTTGGAGCTATTGGGCCGAAACAGCCCATAACAGTTTGCCTCCTCGCAAATATAGGTACTATTGGGGGGCAGTCAGCCGTAACAACACAATGGAAGAGAACCAATTTATCCCTACTTCGGGAGCGTATGCTGTGGGGCAACTCTGTTCCAATATGTATCAGGCTGACAGCGTGGTGTATTGGGCAACCCGGGATAGTATTGTCGCCCTGTCGGTAGAGGATGGGTCGGTATTTTGGCGAACGGCTTTGCCTCAGGAGGCTGGTAGCAGTTCAAGACTCTATCTCACCGATTCGACAGTTTTTATGGTGAATAATGGGTCGGCCGTCTATTATGATCGCTATTATGGCGTCTATGGGCGCCCATTTTTGGCTGCATTCGATCGGCAAGATGGTAAAATTACCATGTTGCAGATGATTGATCAGCGTAATTTGAGTGTTATCGATCATGTCGTGTTTGACGATAGCATCGCTTTGGCGCTTGAAGATCGTATTGCCGTGCATGACCTCGCAACCGGAAAATTGGGACGTGAAACCCTCATCGATACCGCACGTTGGGGAAAGATCGTGCTTAACGTAGATAATCCGGCGCTGTACCAATACGACAGTGTGGGCGACCGATATTACAGTCTGTCCGGATTGTCGGATGAGTGGGATTTTATCACCAACAAGGATATGATGCTCTATTGGGATATGAACAATGGAGAGGTTAATGGGGTGCCGTTGGATTCGTTGTGGGTCCTTTATGACCAGTTCGATAATTTGCGTTTTCTCGGTCACAGAACGAAAAGTTGGTTGATTGATGATAACGGAAAGGTGATAGCAGTGTTGGATATGCCGCTTTCATCCAAGCTGATCGGGAATGTGCTTTATGCCTACACCCGTCAGGGATTGGTGAAGATGGATCTGACCCGGCTGTTCGAACACCGCTATCGTCAACCTGAAAAGGTTCCGCTTAAGGAGCTCCCGGTTGCAAAAGAGAATGACGGGCCTCAAATGCAGCCCGTCAAAAAGATAGTATAAGTTTTTTTTGAATTATGTTGTACCATTTAGTCAAGTATCTGTCGCTACATTTCGATATTCCCGGCGTGGGCATGTTCCTGTCGCTGTCGTTTCGGGCCGCGATGGGCATTATTCTCGCATTGATCATCGGGATGATCTTTGGTAAACGAATCATCCGGATGCTGCAACGCCACCAGATTGGTGAGGAGATTCGTAACCTGGGGCTGGAAGGTCAGCTCCAAAAACGTGGAACCCCTACCATGGGTGGTATCATTATTCTGGCTTCGATCCTGATTCCGATCCTGCTGTTCGGAGATTTGACCAACATCTATGTGCTGCTGATGATCATCTCGACCGTGTGGCTCGGATTGATCGGCTTTTTGGATGATTACATCAAAGTTTTTCGCAAAAATAAAGAGGGACTGAATGGCCGTTTTAAGATTATCGGCCAGGTGGGGCTTGGTATCATTGTCGGACTGGTGATGTGGTTTAGTCCTCAGGTCGTGGTCAAGCAGAAGGTGGCTCGGACGGCACCCGATGCGCAGATCGAATATGTGAACGATAACGGTACCCGTGCAGCCGTCTATATGGGTCCTGCAGAAAAGACCGCGAAAACGACAATCCCCTTTGTCAAAAACAATGAGTTCGATTACCATTGGCTGATTCCCGGAGATGGACCGGTTAGCGATACTCTCGGTTGGATTTTTTACGTGTTGGTGGCTATTTTTGTGATCACGGCTGTCTCAAATGGAGCCAATCTGACCGACGGCTTGGATGGCTTGGCAGCAGGAGTGTCGGCAACAATTGTGGTTATTTTAGGTGTTTTGGCATGGCTGTCGGGTAACGTGATCTATGCGGATTACCTGAACTTGATGTATATCCCCTCTACGGGTGAATTGGTGGTCTTTGCCGCAGCCTTTGCCGGTGCCCTGCTTGGCTTCCTTTGGTACAACTGCTATCCGGCTCAGGTGTTTATGGGTGATACCGGCTCGCTGGCCATTGGCGGTATTATCGCCGTCTTTGCTCTGACGATTCGTAAAGAGTTGTTGTTGCCGCTGCTTTGTGGAATCTTTTTGGTGGAGGCCGTCTCGGTGATTATTCAGCGGGGGTGGTTCAAATATACCAAACATAAATATGGTGAGGGACGTCGTGTCTTTTTGATGGCACCGATCCATCACCACTATCAGAAAAAGGGCTTCTTCGAATCGAAAATCGTAGTCCGTTTCTGGATCGTGCAGCTGCTGTTGGCTGCCATTACTCTTGCAACGCTTAAAATTAGATAGTCATGTCGCGTATTGTAGTTCTCGGAGGAGGCGAAAGTGGTTGTGGGTCGGCCGTATTGGCCCAGGTCAAAGGATTTGACGTATTCTTGTCGGATCGGGGAGCAATCGCTCCCAAATATAAGGCTCTGCTCGAAGAGTGGCGCGTCTCCTATGAGGAGGGACACCACTCCGAAGAGTTGATCTTTGCTGCGGATGAGGTGATCAAGAGCCCCGGTATTCCCGAAACGGCACCGATTGTCAAAGCACTGCGCGCCAAGGGGATCCCGATCATCTCGGAGATCGAATTTGCAGGCCGCTATTTGGATGGAGCGAAAACAATCTGTATTACCGGCAGCAATGGCAAGACGACCACAACGACCCTCACCTATGAAATGTTGCGACAGGCCGATATGAACGTCGGGTTGACCGGTAATATCGGGCAGAGCCTTGCGCTGGCTGTGGCAACGGAATATTGCGACTGGTATGTGGTCGAGTTGAGCAGCTTCCAGCTTGACGGTATGTATGATTTCAAGGCCGATATCGGGGTGTTGATGAATATTACCCCAGACCACCTGGATCGTTACGACTACAAGTTGCAAAACTATGTGGATAGCAAGTTCCGCATTTTGCAGAATCAGGGAGCAACGGAACGGTTCGTTTACTGTGCCGATGATCCGATAACGTTGGAGAACTTGGGAAAACATAACCTTTGCATGCAGACGCTGCCCTTTACGGCCAAAGGGGCTGCCGGGTGTGCGGCCGAATTGAAGGATAATCAGCTTCACGTTCGGGTGGACGATCAGGAGTTCAGCATCGGGGTCGATGAGTTGCAGATCAAGGGGGTACACAATATGTATAATGCCATGGCTGCTTCGATAGCTGCTCTTTCGGCTGGAGTGCCTGCTGAAAGCATCAAACAGACGTTGCGTAGTTTCCAGGGGGTAGAACATCGCCTGGAGCCCTGTGGCGAATACAACGGCGTACAGTATATCAACGACTCGAAGGCGACCAATGTCGATTCCGTTTGGTATGCCCTGGACAGCATGCGCCGTCCGACCGTTTGGATTGCCGGCGGTACCGACAAGGGTAATGACTATTCGCGGCTCTATCCTTTGGTCGAGGGTCGGGTCAAAACGTTGGTCTGCATGGGGGTAGATAATGCCAAGCTGCTGCGCGATTTTGCAGGGCGCATTCCGGAGATTATCGATACCCATTCGCTCGAAGAGGCGATGCAGGCAGCTGTTCGCAGCGCTTCGCCCGGAGACACCGTGCTCTTGTCGCCGGCTTGTGCAAGTTTCGACCTCTTCAAAAATTACGAAGACCGCGGAGAGAAGTTCAAGGCCTGGGTGAAAAGCCATCTGGCCGGACAGCCTCGTAAATGATCCGTTCCATAGCTATGCGGAGTGGACGTAAAAGATGCAGAAAGAGTAAGCATAAATAAAAACGTGTAGGGATACATCCTCAAAAAAACAAATCAAAACAATAAAAGCTAACGGAATGGCCGAACAGAAAAACATCCAATCGGGAAGCGCGGAGGCCGAGGTAGAATCTCCCGGCTTTTTTGCCCGCTTTTTCAGTGGTGACAAACCGCTGTGGGCCATTATTATTCTGTTGGCGATCTTTTCGTTGCTGGTGGTTTACTCTTCCACCGCCTCGATGGCCTATAAAAATGCGGGCGGTAACACGGCTCACTACTTTTTCAACCAGCTCTTCTTTATCCTGCTGGGCTTTACGTTCATGTGGGGTATTCACCGGATCAACTACCAGCGATTAGTACCCTTTTACAAATTGCTGTTTTGGTTCGCATTGATCTGCCTGGCGCTCACCTTTGTGATTGGTGTCAATCTGAACAGCGCATCGCGTTGGCTCCGAATTCCGATCTTGGGAATCACCTTTCAACCTTCAGATTTCGTCCGCGTGACCCTGGTGGGGGTGTTGGCCCAACAACTGGCCAAACGGCAAAAGGTGATCGATAAGATCCCGATTCTTCCCGCCTTGACTTTGGGCGGGTGGCGCAAAGATCCCCATAAAAATATGGAGATTTTACTCAACACGACCTTCCCTTTGCTGGGACCGGTTGTGGTGGCGTGCGGGGCAATCTTCTTTTCGAACTTCTCAACGGCAGCGCTCACCTTTGTCACCTGTTGCGTCATGCTGTTTATTGGCCGAGTACGCCTCAAGGAGCTGTTTCGACTGGTCGGTCTGGTGGTGGTGTGTGTCGTGGCGGCTATCGCCGTGATGTATATGTTCAATATCGGCCGTTCGCATACCTGGGTCAACCGTTTGGGATTGGGTGACGCACTGTCGGGAACCGAACAGGTCCAGATCCAAAGCGAAGAGGATAACCTGCAGAAAGAGCAGGCCCAGATCGCTATCGCCTCCGGCGGTATTGTCGGCAAGGGACCGGGGAACAGTACCCAACGCTCGAACCTTCCACACGCCTATTCCGATTTTGCTTACGCCTTTATTGTCGAGGAGTATGGGCTGATCGGTTCGTGTGTCATTCTGTTTCTCTATCTTTGCATCTTTTTCCGGGGAATCGTGATTTTCCAACGTTGTGCAACGGCGTTGCCGAGCCTGTTGGTGCTGGGACTGAGCCTGATGATAACGTTGCAGGCCCTGATCAATATGTTGGTGTCGGTGGGCTTCTTCCCGGTGACGGGGCAAACCTTGCCGTTGATCAGTCTGGGCGGATCGTCGGTGGTATTTACCAGCATGTCGTTGGGAATCATCTTGGGGGTGAGCCGACAGATGAAGGAGCAGTCACTCGACCACCCGAAAAACGAATCCCTGTTGGAATAAAACTGGCCGATGGCGTGCAGAAGGTCTGCTTAACACAGTGGCGCTCCTAAATGTAAGAAAAGTCAAATCAATAACAATGGATAAATTAAAGGTAATCTTGAGCGGTGGCGGTACCGGAGGTCATATCTATCCGGCCGTTGCAGTGGCCGAGGCTCTGAAACGCAGATTGGGCGATGGCGTCGAACTGCTCTTTGTGGGCGCTGAGGGCAAGATGGAGATGGAGAAGGTGCCGGCATTGGGGTATCGTATTGAAGGGCTGCCGGTCGTAGGGCTACAACGTCGGTTGACACTCCGGAATCTGCAGGTGCCGTTCAAAGTGGCCGAATCGCTGCGAAAAGCCCGCCGGGTGATCCGGGAGTTCGGGGCCGATGTGGTGGTGGGCTTTGGAGGATATGCCAGCGCACCGGTGTTGTGGAGTGCTCAGAGAATGGGCATCCCGACCCTGATTCAGGAGCAGAACTCCTATGCCGGAGTGACCAACAAAATACTCGCATCACGAGCCAAACGGATCTGTGTAGCCTATGAGGGAATGGAGCGATTCTTCCCCAAAGATCGGATCGTGATGACCGGAAATCCGCTGCGCGGTCGTCTGTTGGAGCAGCATGATCCGGCTGTCTTGAAGGCCGAAGGGTTGGCCTATTTCGGCTTGAAGGCCGATAAGCCGATCGTTTTGGTTGTCGGGGGTAGTTTGGGAACCCGTACGCTCAACAACATGATGAAGACCAATGTGGATCGAATCACCTCGGAAGGTAAAATGCAGGTGATTTGGCAGACCGGTAAGTTCTACGAACGTGAGATGACCGAATTCATGCAAAACCGCTCTTCGGAAGGGATTTGGCGTGGCGCCTTTATTGACCGGATGGATTTGGCCTATGCGGTTGCCGATGTGGTGGTGGGCCGATCGGGTGCCGGTACGGTCTCGGAGCTCTGTTTGGTCGGCAAACCGGCCATATTTGTCCCTTCACCCAATGTGGCTGAGGATCACCAAACCAAAAATGCGATGGCGTTGGTGCGCAAGGATGCAGCGCTGTTGGTTCCTGACAGTGAGGCAGTGACGGCTCTCTTCCCTGTGGTTGAGCAGCTGTTGGCCGATCCGGCACGTATGCAACGTATGGCGGCTAATATCAAAGCACTTGGAATTGCCGATTCGGCCGATCGGATTGTCGATGAGCTGCTGGCTGTAGTTAAGGAGCAGAAGAGGTAGGTCCACAGAATTGGCCTTGCACGGAGCTTACATAAAGGAGCAGGTATATATAAACGTCGAGGAACTGTCATCCACATGTGCGGTGTAGTGGTCTCGTGTTGCGAAAAATCTTGTTATTACGAAGAATTACCCGGAATGCACAAGGTCACCACCATTAAAGCCGGCAGTTGAGCATGATGGGATGTGAGACAACCTGGTATAAATTCATAGTTCGGCTCTGTGTCGTGTCTGGTTTATATTTTTGGAAGGCTGCTGTGTGGAGCTGTAAGGAATGGATGAGGCAGCCGCTTACAAGAAGTGGCTTGCAATCAAAATGAAATAGTGAAGCTATGGAGTTTCAAAAGGTATATTTTTTGGGCATAGGCGGCATTGGAATGAGTGCTTTGGCCCGCTATTTTCTGCATGAAGGCAAACCGGTGGCCGGTTACGATCGTACGGAGAGTGATTTGACCCGTCATTTGGTCCAGGAGGGGGCTGCGGTCAACTACGACGAACGGGTTGAGGCGATCCCTGCCGAGTTTCGTGATCCTGCAACGACGCTGGTGGTCTATACGCCGGCTATTCCACATGATCATCCCCAATGGATCTGGTTCCGTGAAAAGGGTTTCGAGATCGTGAAGCGTTCCCGGATGTTGGGGGTAGTTGCGCGCAATAAATATGTGATGGCAGTGGCCGGTACACACGGGAAAACCACCACAACCACGCTGACCGCATGGCTGAACCATGAGGCCGGGGGGGGAGGAAGTGCCTTCCTGGGCGGAATCTCCAAAAACTTCGATTCGAACTTGGTTCTTGGACCTGGACCACGTCTGGTGGTTGAAGCCGATGAATTTGACCGGTCCTTCCTGCAGTTGTGGCCCGATGTGGCGGTGGTGACGGCTGCAGATGCCGACCACCTCGATATATACGGTACTCACGCGGCAGTCAAAGAGGCGTTTGCGGAGTTTATCTCGCAAATCAAGCCTGGAGGAGCATTGATTCTTAAGCTCGGGGTTGATGTCGAAGTACGCAACCGGGAGATCAAGGTATATCGATACAGCTACGATACCCCGTGCGACTTTTATGCACAGAATATCCGGATTGGTCGCTCCGGACACTATACGTTCGATCTGGTTTGTCCTGACCGTGTGATTGAGGGCTGTACGTTAGGGGTGCCGGGTCGGGTCAATGTCGAGAATGCCGTAGCGGCTGTGGCACTGATGTGGGTGGCCGGATTTGACGAGCCGAAACTCAAGGCGGCTTTGGCTTTGTTCAGTGGCGTGAAACGACGTTTCGACTTTTACATCAATACTCCGCAACGTATTTACATGGATGACTATGCGCATCATCCCAACGAACTGAAAGCTGCCCTCACCTCTTTCCGGGACATGTTCCCCGGCCGACGGTTGACCGTAGTGTTTCAACCCCATCTCTATACCCGTACCCGGGATTTTTATCGGGATTTTGCACGGGTGTTGTCGTTGGCGGATGAGGTGCTGTTGTTGCCGATCTATCCCGCCCGCGAGGAGCCTATCGAAGGGGTTTGCTCCGAGATGATGTTGCCGTTGATTACCGTTCCGGCCCGAGTGGTCTCCAAAGCGGATTTGATCGAGGTTCTCAAGCAGGAGAATCCCGATACGTTGATCACATTCGGGGCGGGCGATATCGACCGTTTGTGTCAGCCGATAGCTGATGCGCTGGCGGTCAAGTAAATTTTTTACATTACCTTTGTGACAAGGATTTGACAGCCGGATTGCGTGATTTGCTTTGTAAATATTGCTGAAAATAAGTATCTTGCGATATAATCCGTGAAGGAGAGACATTTGTTTGGCGGATGGCACAGAGATAAAAATGGACGCAGAACGTGTCTCTGTTGAGGCCGTGGAGGATTGAGAGTATAGACCATGTGGCAGCATTGTTTGCGCTGAGTGGAAGCACCTGCCAATTCGCGTTATATCTACGGACGAAAGTGCGCTTCGACAGTTGAAAAATGAATTTGAAGTGCATCTCGATGCTTGCTTCAGGAGTCGGTGAGGATAGTTTAGATTTTTACAGACGTTGTGTGTCTTACCCCTCTGAGTCGATTAAGCTTGCGGTTGAAGATGATGGGCGGATGAGCCCAGAAGGGTAGTGGTCGGAAGGTTGGGATCGGGAATGAATCTGTGTGCATCGGGGAGGTCAAGGAAAGTAAGCCTGTTTGTCTCATCCCGGTCGTTCGATCTCTGAATCGGAAACTGGATAGTTCTGAGGTTCAGAGATAAAGCTGAGCAGTAGGGCGAATGGCAACGGCCCGGAGCCCAGTGAGCGTTTTTTTGAGGAAAGCGGGCAGATTGTGTGTGAAGCTTGCAGGGATAGGTACTGGAAGATGTACGTCTGTTTAGGGAGATTAATTGGTAAGCGATAATAGGAGAGTGTAACGGATGAAACGGGGTACTTCGATTGTGTTAGGCATTGTGTCCTGGGTGGCGATTATTGCCTATTTCGTCGCTGCGTCCCGTTATTGCCGTATCGAACGGGAGAAAAACCTTTGCCGAGGATTGCGGGTTACGGTACTCGACAGTGCCGAAAGGGGCTTCATCACCTCCGGTATGGTCAAAAACTGGTTTGCTCTCGAACAACAGCAGTTCCTGCGTGAACCGATCGACCGAATCAATACGCTCGATGTGGAGGCCTTTGTCCGCCGAAGAGGCTTTGTCAAAGAGGTGCATGCCTATACGACCATGGATGGAATGCTGAATATCGAACTGACTCAGCGTAAGCCTATTCTGCGGGTCAACAGCATAAACGGTTACGATTTCTACGTGACCGATGACAACTATATTCTGCCTACGCAACGTTACTATACGGTCTATGTGCCGGTGGTGACCGGAATGGTCCGTTTGCCGTTTGCACCCGATTATGTCGGTAGCCTGGATAAGTGGGCTGGAGGTGAGGATCAAGGCGAAAAAAAAGTGTCAGAAAATTATAGCTTTTTAGCTAATCTGATTAATTTTGTAAAATTCGTGGAGGAGGATGGCTTTTGGAACGCTTTCTGGGTGCAGATCAACATCCGGGACAGCGGACAGGAAGGCCGATACGATCCTCAGGTAGAGCTGGTTCCGCGTCTCGGAGATCAGATCGTTTGCATGGGATCGCTCGACGATTATCGGGGTAAACTCACCAAGTTGATGAGCTTTTACCGCAATGGCCTGGACTACACCGGATGGGAGAGTTGTCATTACATCGATCTGCGATACCGGGGTCAGGTTGTCTGCTCGGAATAGCACGACGCAAGCGATTTGGAACAAGCGAGTAGAGCAAGAAATCTTTGCGTTGGGCGTACGGAAGCAGCGAATGGCATAAGTGTTGTGAAAGCAAGGTGTTAATCCGAACGAAGATTGAGATTCACCATAAAATAGAGCGCTGGAAGTGGAAAACGGAGATTACGTAGTTGCAATTGATTTGGGTACCAATACGGTGGCCACAGTGGTCGGCACCCGTGCTGAGGGCGGCAAGGTCCGTATCGTGGATTGCGAAGTCTCCCCCATGGAGGGTATGGACCGTGGCGGCATCAAAAATGTCGATCTGGTTTCCAAAAGTATCAAACAGAATATCGCTGCCATCGAATCGCGTCAGCAGATTACGATTCGGGAGGCTTTTGCCGGCATCTCCGGGCAGCATACCCGTTGTGTAAAATATCCTTACTATGTTTTCGTCGGTCGTGACGGCGAAATCCGGGAAGAGGATGTGCAGAAACTCCACGAGAGCATGAACAATGTGCAGGCTCCCGATGGAGAAACCATTATACAGATTATTCCCCAATGTTATATCGTTGACGGCGAAGAGACCACCAATCCGGTCGGATCGTTCGGTAATAAATTAGAGGCGATATTCAATTTTGTGTTGGGGGACAATAGCGCAGTGAGCCGCATGAAACGGGCACTGCAAAAGGTCGATATTCGCCAGTCGGGGCTGTTCTTGAATGCGGTTGCCTCGGCGGAGGCAGTCACTACCGAAGACGAACGAAACGAAGGGGTGGCCGTGGTTGATATCGGTGGAAGCACGACTGATGTAACCATCTTTTACAAAAATAGCATCCGCCATGTGGGGGTTATCTCGATGGGTGGTAACACGATCAATCGGGATATTCGTTCCTACGGTATTCTTGAGCGTCATGTCGAGAATCTGAAGGTGAAGTATGGTCGTGCCATGCGCGATCAGATCAAGACCGATATGACGATCCGAACCCCGGGGTTGAATTCACGTGCCTTTAAGGATATCTCGTTGTTGAATTTGGCAACGATTATTGAGGCCCGTCTGTTGGATATCATCGACAAGGTGATTGAGCTGATCAAGATTTCGGGCTGTCAGGATAAATTGGGGGCTGGTATAGTTTTGACCGGAGGAGTGGCGCAGATGAAAGATCTGGATCTGCTGTTCAAAAACTATACGGGCTTTGATGTGCGCATTGCTACGCCTGATGCTGTTTTGACTGAAGAGAGCGATGAACGGGTGAATAATCCTGTGTTTGCAACGGCTGTCGGGCTGTTGCTGCGGGGAATCAATGCCGGGGCTGCCGGACATGTGACTCGTCAGCGGCCTCGTCCGACCCCAGTGGCAACGCAGCCGGAGTATGGTAGAAACCCATACGCTGCGCCTGGAAATACTCATCAGCGGACAATTAACAGCATTTATGGTGAG
>UQYM01000007.1 GCA_900545315.1 uncultured Alistipes sp. | reverse complement strand
TACACGATGCAGTACATGCAGGCGGTAATCGAAGAGGGAGACTGCAAGGTGAGTGACGTTTACATCCGTCAGTATGTTAATTCGGATGTATCGCGCGCCAAGTTCTCGTGCGACAACGAGGGGATCAACAAGATCTACAAAGCGGCTGTCGAGACCTACAAACAGAATGCTCTGGACATTTTCATGGACTGTCCATCACGCGAACGGGCCGGCTGGTTATGCGACAGCTATTTCACATCACGCATTGCGTTCGACCTGTCGGGTAACCACCTGATTGAGACCAATTTTCTCGAGAACTTCCTGTTGCCTGAGAAGTTTGACCATATTCCGGAAGGGATGTTGCCGATGTGCTATCCGTCGAATCACGTCAACGGCAACTTTATTCCCAACTGGGCCATGTGGTTTGTTATCGAGTTGGAAGAGTATCTCGAGCGTAGCGATGACCGCGAGATGATTGCCGCACTGGAGCCACGCGTCAACGCGTTGCTTGACTATTTCAGCCGTTACGAGAACGAATATGAGCTGCTCGAAGGTCTTGAGAAGTGGGTATTCCTCGAATGGTCAAAGGCCAATTCGTTTGTACAGGATGTCAACTATCCAACCAACATGCTCTATGCGAAGATGCTCCAGGTTGCCGGAAAGTTATACGACAAACCGGAATTAATCAAAAAGGCCGAGCGCATTCAAAATGTGATTCGCGAACAATCGTTTGATGGAGAGTTTTTCATTGACAATGCGATTCGCGAAGATGGCAAACTGGTTCCTCAACCCAAGAATCGCACCGAGACCTGCCAATACTACGCCTTCTTCTGCGGTACCGCTACGGCGGAACGTTATCCTGAGCTCTTCAAGATTCTCTGTGAAGATTTCGGGCCGAACCGTCAAGAGCGGGGAGCCTATCCTGAGATCTATCCCGCTAACGCCTTCATCGGCACCTACCTGCGTATGGAGATGCTGGCTGAATATGGGTTGGTACAGCAGATGTTGGATGAATCCGTTGAGCAATATCTCTACATGGCCAACATGACCGGTACGTTATGGGAGAACCTGACACCACATGCCAGTTGCAACCACGGTTTTGCGGCCCACATTGCGCATATGTTCTACCGGGATCTGTTGGGACTGACCAAGGTGGATCCGATTCACAAAAAGCTGCATGTCGTTTTCAATGCAACGAATTTGAAGCAGTGCAGCGGAACCATTCCAGTCGGGGACGACGAGATCACATTGGCCTGGGAGAAGAAGGGGAAACGTCTGTACTACACCCTCGAAGTTCCGGAAGACTTTGACGTCGAGATCGACAACAAAACCGATCTTAAGTTAGTGGCCCGCTAAAGAGTAAGCCCAACGAGCGTGGGAAAGCAGCAGGAACCGCTCTAC
The DNA here is from genome assembly GCA_900545315.1 of uncultured Alistipes sp. GTDB lineage: Bacteria > Bacteroidota > Bacteroidia > Bacteroidales > Rikenellaceae > Alistipes_A. The sequence continues at coordinate 74,963 of UQYM01000007.1, read as the reverse complement.
TGTCCTCCCCGTTCTATTAAATAAAGCAGGAGGAGATACTAAGTATCTCCTCCTGCTTTATTATTCAGGGACATGGTGTTCTGACAGATCGATCTTCTCCCCTACACTGGACACCGTCGATTGATCACCGGTTTAAGCACACGACTCTTGATTCTAACTTTAGATCACTACGGGTTATTGAGCAAAGGCGTCCGTCTCTAAAACTGTTTTTTCCACGATTTCAGCACATTGTAAACCGATCCTGCCCAATAATTGCGGAGCCCGAAACCTCCCGCCTTGGCGGTAACAGTACGGGAGAGGATGATATTTCGGTTGGCAATATCAAAGAAGACTACCTGATAGGTACCTTCATTGGCACCTTTATCCAATGTTAATGCAATAAATACGACACCGGTTCCTTCACTTTGCGAGAGCTGGTAATTTTCGACCATTTGCTGAATTTCTTCAGCCGATTTAGCGTTTTGTTCCGTACTCATACTCTTCAGATTGGTGTAATCACAATTTTGATTGTGGGTTTGGGTAGGAGTGATGTCGAGAGCGGCTATCGGCATCCGGAACGCTTTCGCGAAATCATACTTGGAGGGCTCTTCGACCAGCAGTTGGTTGATTCGCGGAAAAGTTGTTGCAAATTGTTGTACGGTCTCCTCGGCACCGACCACTTTAACTACCGAGAAGTCCACTCCATAAACATACAGCTCGCTCACATTCGCCAATTCGGGTTGAGCACTCGCGCCCCAGGCCAAGCCTAAAGCGGCAAAAAACAGCAAAATTTTTTTCATGGCAAATAAGGGTTAGTTGGTTGAACAAAACAAAGGAAACTTATCTAAACGTCCTTTTATTAATAACAATTTACAGAAAACTTTTGCTGCGGTAGATCCTTTCGTCCAACAAACTTTAACGAAAGAGGCACCTCTTCCCAGACCAGGGCCCTCTCCCAAGGGGGAGGAAAATGCAGGGTGAGACCTCATTCTGCCCTATCTCACTAATCGTTCACGACTACTTGTTTTTTGTTGAACGACACTGCGTCCACCTGAATCACCGGCAAGGGCAACTGCATCGAATCAAGATTTCGCCCTGATACAAATCAAAATTTCACCCTGATAGAGATCCGTCCGTCGGTTAACTATTATCGGTAGATATTGTTCCGCAAGTCCAAATATTTCACCGCTTTACGGCTTGTAGGCGGCATCTGCAATTTAGCAATAAGTTCCGTAGGTTCAAACAGAATATCGGGAGCGACCCGCACTTTTGAGCGAAAAACGTCTTTGATCCGTTTGACCAACTCTTCGCTGTGGTCTTTACTGCCCACCTTGATCTGCACCTGATCGGTTCCCAGGGAGTTGGTAAAGACCTCGACAATATAGTTTTCGACCTCCGGGATATTATCCAGGATATCAAACAGTGCAGGTGGATACAGCGTTGTACCTTTATACTTGATCATCTGGCCTTTACGTCCGAGCAGCGAGCTCAAGCGAATGGTATTGCGGCCGCAACCGCAGTGTCCGGAATAGTGCCGACAGATATCTCCCGTTTTGAAACGCAGCAAGGGCATTCCGCGCACGCCAAGTGTGGTAATGGTCACCTCGCCCGGCTCTCCTTCCGGGACAGGACGATTGTCATCATCGAGGAACTCGACAATAATCAGATCCGGGGGCAGGTGTCCGCCTTGATGGCAACTGCATTCGGTAAATGAACTTTGCATTTCGGTCGAGGCATAGGTTGAATAGAGCTCCAATTCGGGCCACTTCTCCTGAATTTTTCGGCCGAGCGTATTGAGTTCAAAATTATCGGGCAAGCGCAACCCTTCACCGATACAGATAGCTTTGCGGAGTGGACAGTGCCGATAATCAAAGCCGTTAGCTTCGGCGTAGTCGGTCAGTTTGAGCAGAAACGAGGGAATCACCATACACACCGTAGGCGAAATACGACGTACCGTATCCCACTGCAGCTCGGGGATGCCGTTTCCTACGCGGGTAACGCCACAACCCAGCCTGCACGCCCCCATAAAATAGGCCAGACCCGCCATAAAACGGCGATCGAGGGTCACCATCAACTGGATAATATCGTCGGGGGTACAGCCGGCAGTTGAGAAGGAGAGGGCTTCGTTATAGGCCAACCGATCGAGATCTCCCTGGGTCAGCGCAAAGGTTACCGGATCACCCAAAGTACCCGAGGTGGTCACATAGTCGATCACCTCTCGGCGCGATACGCACAGAAAATCATCGTTCTGTTGTTGCAGATCCTTTTTGGTTGTCACGGGCAGCTGCCGCAGATCCTCCAGGGTACGGATATCCCGAATATCGACACCGGCATTTTGGAACATCGTCTGATAGAAACGCGAATGATCCGCCAAATAGCGAAGCTCCTCACGCAGACGTTCCTCCTGAAATTTTTTAATCTCTTCCGGTTCGGCAAATTGAATTTGAGAATTCCTTATCATAGTTTTTCAATTTTACGTTCTATTTCCAGCCGCTCCCGCTCACGGGGGATCTCCAGTTGCAGGGCCTGTTCCCAACAACGACGTGCCTCCTCTTTGCATCCCAACGAAACATAATAGTCACCACACAAATTCCACGCACCCCAAAAGTTTGGATTGCTGCTTTGCAACGAATCGAGCAGATTCTGCCGGGAGCCATCGTGTTGGTCAATGGCCTGCCGCAGCTGTTCGGCCGCACTCCGGTATCGGACGATACGAGGATAATCCTCTTGCAAAAAGCGTTGATCGGCCGGAATACGCAACCCGGGGCGATCGAGCCGACGCAAGGTATCGATCTGCACCGAATGATTCGATTCGTCGGTGGCAAAGATGCGTTTCAGGTCATAACAGACAAACGTTCCAACTTGCCAGGGGGCGGTCGATACCCACATCAGCCCTTTGGCCGGTTCGAAAATCACCCCATGGTGAGCAATTGCCTGGTTCAAGGACTTCTCATTGGTCAGTCCGATGTCCGTACCGCCCCGACCATACCGGTTGCGCAAGATGGATGCAGCCTTCGGCGGGGTGAGTGGAGCGAGCGAATCGATCAATTCGCCCAAGCGCTCGAATCGATAGTAACTGTCGGTAGTGGAGATGTTTTCCAGATTATCGGGATCTTCAGCAAATGCTTCCGATTGGTAATGGTTCGTGCAACGGATGTAATTATCCAGACTCTCGAACAGAGCGGTGCGTTGGGGAGTTTTTTCAATAATGGCCGCTTTGCCATCGCGGGCCGAGGCGATTAGCAACGATTCGGAGACAAAGGTTTGTGTCGTATCGGCAATCGCCAATGCCTCGTCGATGGTGGCCGCATACTGCAGAATCGTCCGGGCCAGGATCGAGATGGGGGTAGCCGCTTTGGTTGGAATGGAGCCTTTGGCTGCATTGAGCGTAATGGTCAACCCCTCGCTATTCATGCCCGAAAGGACGCCGGTCATTCCGGGCCAACCGATCGATGCAAAGGGGTATCCATGTTCCGGACGACAGAAGGTGATCAATTTGTTCCGGGCGAAGTCATCCCCAACATAAAAATCGAAATTACGGCCCACCAGTAATGACGAATCAGCACTACGGTCGCCCCATACGGCAAAAGAGCTGCATCCCACCAGCATATACTCCTGCATCGCGTGACCGATATCGTGAGCCGCATGGTAGTTGAGTTGACGCTGATAGGGGGTTCCAATCGCATCAAACTCATGCGAACAGGATTGCGACATGGCATAGATTTCAAGGCGATTCTCTTCGGGAACGTATTCGCCCAAATTACGGTTAAAAATGGTGATTAGCACCTTGAGAAAACTCAAATAGCGGTCTGACGGCACGATACGATGGATCTGATCAAGAAAGACCTGTTCCTGGTAGTGCATCAGATCCCGCAACAGGGCTCCCGATTCGGCACCACGCGTCAGTGCATCCCCACCTGTGGTCAGCTCCCACAATCCGGCCGGATTCCAGCGCAGGGTTGATCCTCCGCATCGCATCACGCTATCCTGCTGTTGCACGGGGTATTGTGACAGATCCACTGTACAGTCGGGATCGCCCATATCGGCCGACCAATAGAGCACCAGCGCCGTACCAACCAGAATCAGTACCAACGCGACAACTCCAATAGACAGCCATTTTAGTGTTTTGAACAATTTTCTAAGCATAGCCAATTTTTTTAGCCAAATACTCCTCTCCGAGCTGTTCGCTGCAGGTAAAAGCTGCGGATACGGTCACTCCCAGCATGCCATGTACATTCAGGTTCTGTCCGGTAAGCAACAGATTGCTAATACGAGATCGGATAGGGATCATCGAGGAGAGCGGACGATTAAAATCCTTTTGCAGTCCATACGCACTTCCTTCCGGAGCAGAGGTGTAATCCAAATAAGTCAACGGTGTCGAAGTATAAATTTCAGCTGCAGCACGACGCAAACCGGGGACAAACTGCTCGGCAAAACGGATTGCCGCCTCGGCATAGCGCGCTTTGAATTGTTCGTAGGCTTCCCCGCGTTGTCCGGAGCGGGTCTCTGCCCAGACCGCCACCTGGTCAAAAGACATCGGCACCAACAAAGAGACCACGTCGGCCCACGGACCATCGGGAGCCGGCTGTGCACTCACCACCACTACCGGCAGCTTGCAATCCTCGAAATCTGCTTCGAGATTCCAGACATCCGGGCTGTTGTACAGATAATAGTTACAATTGGGGTTAGGCATCTCTCCCCGGCGCATCAACAGATAGACTGAAAAGAATCCATAGGTATTGGGCAGTGCCTGCAGTCGATTCAGGAAAGCCCGTTTGAGTAAAGGAGAGGAATCCAGCAACCTGAAGGTCTGAGCCGGAGCAATGTCCGAAATGACCCACCGCGCTGTCACGGCGTGTTTACCGCCGTTGAGTTCGATCCTACTGATCTGATCGCCGGACAACTGCAGTCGAGTCACCGCGGCCCGAGTGAACAGTTCGCCCCCACAACTGCGAATGCGGTCGGCCAACGCATCGGCTATCTGTTGAGTTCCGCCGACAAAGCAAGAAGCTCCTTCGATATTTGAGCTGTTGATAATGGCATGGTGATAGAGCGGAGAGACATCACGGCGTCCGGCATACAGTTGCACCGTTCCGGCCAGCACCTGCCTCAACAGCGGATCTTGTACCAACGAATCGATCGTTTTGGCTGCAGACATGCCGAAATAGAGCCCCGCGCCGGACGAGATTTTTCCCGAGCGCAAGATATCCGGAGCAATCGAGCCTCTCACATGCTGCAACATCTGACAATAGGACTCCAAGCCCTCCCGCTCTTGTGGGAAGTCAGCCAGTACGGTTTCTCTAAATCTGTCATACCCAATAGCATGACAGAACTCTCGACCTCTGAGATAGATCCGATCGAATCCTGCCGGGTCGAGAGGCCGAATATCGAGTTTGGGCAAGACCCCCAGATATTTCAAATACTGGTGCATGACCTGCCCCTCGTGCAGGCTACCGACATAGTGCATTCCTGTATCGATCACCCATCGGCCCCGTCGGAAGGATTGCAGACAACCGCCCAAAACCGCACTCTTTTCGACCACGCATACATGCATCCCCTCTTTGGCCAATATAGCGCCGCAGGTCAAGCCCCCCATGCCGCTACCGATAATTACCACGTCATAGTCATACTGAGCGTTCATGCTCCACCTCCTTTCCGGAAGATATACCGCATATTGGAGGAGTGGCGACTCGTATCGTGAATTTCGAGCGAAAGGCCATACCGCTCTGCCACCATTTTCATCCATTCGCTTGTCGGGAAGTGCAGCTCGCCGTTCGTTTTGTTGAAGTGCAGGATCCGGGTTGACCAGCGTTCGGTCTCTTCGGTCAGACGGTGACGATCTCGGCAGGACCGATCGCCCTCGCGTACGACAATCACTCCTCCCGGAACCAACCGATCGGCACAACGGGCCATGATACGTTCCTGTTCTTGGGGCGTAACGTAATGCAACATGTCGTTGATCACAAAGGCATCCGCCATCGGGAGATCAAATGTGGTTACATCGGCACAGACAAAACGGGTCCGGTCATTACACAAGAAGCTATGCGTTGCCAAAGCGATCTTCTCCTCGTCGTAATCGACTCCGAGGAGTTGTCTCTCTGCTGCACGCTGGGCTAACAGAAAGGACATTTGCCCATAACCGCACCCAACATCGACAATCATTCCCCGACGTGGCAACAACCGATCCAATTCATCGTATCGGTGTTCCAGGTGCAGTTTAATTCGGATATACCACTCCAGTACCGGGCCTTTATACACATAATTCTTGACAACAGCCTGCACGAAATAGGGGTTATCGCTATTTTCGGCCTGCAGTTTTTCATATTCATCGATCATGTAACGCCGGATCGCCTTAGCTTTTTCCCGAACATCTTGGCCAAAACGAGGATCATCGACCGCAATCCGCGGCAGAACCACGCCCACAATCCGACCTCGTTTGATATAGAAGGGTTGTCTTTTCGACGAAATATACCCGGTACCATAAATCAACACCGGCACAATGTCCAAATGGAGCTGTTCCGCCAACTGGAATGCCCCTTTATGAAAACGGTGAATCGAACAATCTGCAGTTCGTGTTCCCTCCGGGAAGACTACGATGGAATAGTCCTCTGCCACCTCCTGTTTGAGTTTCTCTTCCAGTTGCTCATAGCCGTCCACGGTGCTGTGACATCCGGCGTAACGGATGATCCATCCGAAAAATGGCGAATGCCATACCCAGCTGTTGGTCACCATCACAAATTTGGGTGAAATACTGAGCATCAATAAAATATCGACAAACGACTGATGATTAGCTACGACAATGGCGGGCTTTTCAAACTGTTCCCCAGCAGGATTGCGGCGGAAGGTCCGCACCGTAAAGATGGTGGCGAGGAACACTTTGGCCAGGATGTACATTGCCCAATGGAACCAGGCTTTCCGGCGGCAACGACCGATCGGCAGCAGGTGCAGCACGACAATGTAGAGTTGCAACACCAGACACCCGAACAGGAAATAGAGAAAGGCGTATACCGTTTTCAGGACGCTCATCAAGGTGTAGGGCAATCCCCCGCGAGCGGTTTGCCGCGAGATGAAGAGTCTGAAGAGAACCGGTTGGACCGTATAGGCAACCAATACGACCGCCACCATTCCCAACATGGAGATCACGGATACCGATTTGAGTGCGGGGTGACCGGCAAAGACCAATACCCCGATCCCCACCACCGTAGTAAATGCGGAGAAGAAGATCGCCGTTTTATGGGCGGCCAACAGTTTACGACCGTTTTTATATTCGGTCAACAGGCCGTCCATGATGAAGATGCTGAAATCATCGCCCAGACCGAAAATAAAGGTCGAAAGAATAATATTGACGATGTTGAACTCGATTCCGAAGAGCGCCATCATGCCCAAGATGAGCACCCAGCTGACGGCCATCGGCAAACTGGCTAACAGGGCCAATTCGATCCGGCCGTAGGAGATCAGCAGAGCCAGAAAGACCAGCAGCGAGGAGATCAGCAGTACGGTATTAAAGTCGTCGTTGACCAGATCGGCCATACGACTGCTGTAGTAGGCTCGGTCGAGAATGGTCACATCGGGCAACTGTTCGAGTCGGGTGTAGGCCTGCTCCTTCAGGTGGTTATCGACAGCCAGACGGCTGACAAACAGCGGACCATGATCACTCTGCTCGAGCCAATCGCCAAGCACCGGGTTGTTGGCAACGACCGCAGAGGTGACATCAAAGGGGGTAAACTGTTGTTCGAGCCAACGGTTGAATGGGGCGAATGCGTCCGAGGTGAGGCCGTTGCGGAGGGCAGCTTGCTGCAGTCGGCCACACACCTGTTGCCGTTTTTCAGGGGTCCAAAAACGGTTCCACAGTTCAAGTCGCTGCTGCTGCACTGCCATAGGCACCACAAAATCGGCAGCAGATACCGGAGTCTTCACCACCCCTTCAGCCGCCAACGAATCCAACAACGACCGCGCCTCACCATAGGATTGGCAGGCTTGATCGACATCATCGGCCGAGGTGATCAGATAGACATACCGGGAGGTATCGCCCATCAGCGTTTCGAGCCGCTGCTCCATCTGTTTGAATCGTTGCGGCTCATACCCCAGCCGGGTCATATCACTGTCGAATTTGACATCATTGAAGAAGAACAATGCCACAACCGTCACCACAACCAATCCACCCAACAGCCACTTGTTGGTATCGTAGCGATAGCCATTCAGCCGTTCAATACGACGGAGCAGCGGACTGGGGGCTTTGGGAGCTCCCGTCGGGAGCATATGGGGTAAGAAGATCAGACTAAACAGGGTCGTCCCGATCAACGTCAGGGCAGCGAAAAGCCCGAAATCGTGCAATAACTGCGAACGGGTAAAGAGCAATCCCAGGAAGGCCCCAATGGTAGTAAAGCTGCCGACAGTCAAAGGATACGCCAGTTCTGCCACCACCTGACGCGGGTCATGAATATGGTTGCTGTGGGCCAGGACGTGGATCGAGTAGCTCAGCGCTATTCCCATAACCGCCGCTCCGGCACCTATTGCTATTGTCGAGATGGAACCTTGAATCAGGTAGATCAGTGCCAAAGCAAACAGTGCTCCATAAATGACCGGAAGAATCATCAAGGGAATCGCCCAGCGGTTTCGGAAGGCCAGGGTGATTACCAGGACAATTACCACCAGAGCGATAGAGAGGGTCCAGGCCGTATCCTGTTTGATTTGGCGGGCGTTGTACACGGCCACCCCGACTGCACCGAAATAGTCGGCTTGCAGATCATACGCTGCTCCGACCCGGGACAGATGCTCTTCGAGAATTTCGATCAGCCGTTCGTTGGTTGCGAGCCATGGGCGGGATCAGCGAACAGCAACAGCGATTGCAAGTCGGCCGTAAAAATATGATCGTCATAGATTTCATAGTCACCGCTCTGGTTAAATTGTTGAAAACTAGCCAACAGAGGGGTGCCCAACCCCAAAGGGTCTCGCATCAACACATCTTTAACGGCAAAACCGGCTGGAGAGATGAGCGTTCCATAGACGCGATGCACCGCTGAATCGATTGCCTCGGGACGGGTCAGTGAATCGAGGCGAGCAAGCTCCTGCTCGGTTAAGAAAACGGGGAGGTGGTCATACACCAATGCGGTTGCCGAATCGAGCAATCCAGCATCTACACGGGCCGTTACTGAACGCAGCAGCCCCTCGTCAACGGCCGGTTGCAACCCCTCTGCCAACGCATTGGCGGCCTCAATCATCCGGTCTGGAGCCTCGGGATCGTCCTGTTGTGGAGCGGTCAGCATCACCACGATCTTATCCTTAATCCGCAGACTATTGAAAACGGCCGCTGTCTTTTGGCTCTGTTGGTCTTTGGGCATAAACGAAACGATATCTTCGTTGTAGCTGAGCTGCGAAGCCAACCAGCCCATCACCACCACCGTCAAGGTCAACAGCCCCCACAGCAACAGACGACGGTTGCGCAGAAAGTCGTAGAGATATGTAAAAAACTTATTCATGGACCGGGACACGTTTCGTAAGGGTCAATACACTCCAGCCAATCAGCCAGATCACCATTCCGCACACGGCAGCCAGGCAGAGGCTTCCGACCAGATATTGCACCAGACACTCAGCCATCCGTTGCAGGGAGATATCATGCAGGGCGAGGGATATGGGGATTCCCAAGATTTTCCCTCCGGTCCAGTAGCTGCCATAAAGGATAAATGGGATCATTGGCGGGACACTGATATTGGAGAAGACTATGGCAATCAATTTGTTGAGTCGCATAAAATGGGCGGAGACCGCGGCAAAGATCATCTGGTATCCCCAAATCGGGACGATGCCACAAAAGACGCCCCACCCCATAGCTGCGGCCAGGCGCAGATTGCTCTCGGGCGAATGGGTAATGTTGCGTCGGAAGAAGTTGCGGATATTTTCGCGGGTGAATGACCGGATAAATCGCCACGGATAGTAGATAATCAGGGCCTGCAACACCAACACCGTATTGAGCAGGCTGATACGGGTAAAGTCACGGAACGGTCGGAAATGGGAGATACGTTCTCCGTCGGGCGGATAATAGACCCGTATCGGAATATTCTCGACGACAACGCCACGCATGGCGGCTCGCACCAGGATCTCCACCTCGAACTCATAGCGACGGCACAACGTTCGCATTCGGCCCAGTTTGCGCAACGGATAGAGCCGAAAGCCGGACTGAGTATCTTGCAAGGTATGCCCGGTCTCGACCTTATACCAAAAATTTGAGAAGCGGTTGGCAAAGGTGTTTTTGGAGGGCATGTTTTCTGCCGTCAGATTCCGGGCTCCCACCAACAGGCGATCGGGGAAGGCTTCGATTCGTTCAATAAACGCGGGAATATCCTCGGGGTAGTGCTGTCCGTCAGAATCGATGGTAATGGCATACCGAAATCCGGCAGCCGCAGCCGCCAACAGGCCAGTTCGCAACGCATATCCTTTCCCGCGATTGTGCGGATAGGCGATAATGCGAATATCGGGAATGGTGGCGAGCAGTTGCGCGGTCGTGTCGGTCGAGCCGTCATTGACCACAATGATATCGGCACAATAGCGCTTCACCCCGGCGATCACCTCCGCCAGTGTCCCCGCATGGTTGTAGGTTGGGATGACCACCGCACACTCCACGCGTCGCACCCGTTCGGGCCAGGATATGGATACCGGATCAACCATTTTTCGGCACAAAAGTCGCTTTAAGTTTCAGTACAACAACATCTTCGGTCATTACCGTTGCCTGAACCGTTGTACCGTCTATTGTCAGGAGGCACTTTAACTCCGTATGACGCGAAGGGTCCACCGGCGCCGTAAATTTACATTCACGGATTTGGGCAAACCGCACCCCGTAACCGCAAATCTCGGCCACACAGTCGCGCAGGATGGCCAATGTACAGACCCCGGGCAGAATCGGCTGTCCCGGGAAATGGCCGGCAAACAGCGGATGCTGTGGATTGATCGTTGCGCGGAAACAGAATGTTGCCCCCCGATCGCTCTCTCGGCTCAATGTATAGAGGTCATCTCGTAACATCATCGTCAGCTTATTGAATATCGAACAGCGAGGATTTCACTGTGGTATTCAGTTTTTTATTTCGGAACACATACTGCATATAATCGCCCGAGGGCTGCTCCATCCGCAACGTCTCCAGGGTCATATCGGTCCGATCGAAATCGAGCACAATTCGATTCACATATTTGAGTGCCGATCGGCTCGACGGAACCAACTCCACTCGATAACCGCTCTTATTTTGGGTAATCTTCACCTGTCCGCTTCCCATCAGACGTTCCATGTTTCCGGTCATGCAGGCTCCAAATACATTGTGCATCTGCCGCAACATTGGGTTTGCGGTGACACGCGTTGTCGAGGTTCGGCCATTCGTTCGCATCGAAAAGGCCTCTTCCGTCATGATGATCCAGTCGCCGGACGTAAAATCGAGGCGCATCTGCGACGGTGTTTTATAATGGAACTGCCCGGTTCGCACCAAATCTTTAGCCATCACATCCATGTGCCGTGTCTCGGTAAAATCACAGACAATAGTCTGCACCGTACGGCTTTTGGCGGCCAACTCTTTGGCAAACTGCTGTTGTAAAGCGTTGTTTTGTGCCCAAACATTTCCGCCAATACAACCCAGCAGCAACAAGAACAATATTTTATTAATTTTCATAAGCCTCTATTTTCAACATTTTTTCGATAGGCCACACCTCGTAGCCGCGGTTCGACAGCTCTGCGAGCAGCTGTTCGAGCAACTCGACGCTCCCCTCACAACGGTCATGCAACAGGATCACTGCTCCGGGATGCAATTTGCGTAGCACACGACTCAACACCTTTTGCCGCGGGGTCGATGCAACCGTATCGAACGAGCGGATACTCCACCCTACTGAGCAATACCTTTCACTGCGCACAACGCGCCCGATGATCGGATTGGTAACCCCAAACGGCGGCCGAAACAATTTTATTCTTTTAGGCCCTGCTAAATTGGCTGCCTTACCGACTGCTTCGGCACCTCGCTCCACCTCCTCGCGCACAAACCGCTCTCCTCGCAACGGGAAACGTGCACTGTGGGACCAGGTATGATTGCCTACCGTATGTCCTTCCTCCTCCATACGTCGCACCAATTCGGGATGTGCCTGTGCCTTTTCACCAATCAAAAAGAAGGTTGCCTGCAGACCGTGACGTTTCAACAGATCGAGGAGCTTGGGGGTGCGTTGTGGATCGGGACCGTCGTCAAACGTTAGACAGACCGCCCGTTCCGAACCATCGCCCCGACACAAGGAACGGAGATAGACGCCCGATCGGATCGAAGCCGAAGCCCAAACGGCTGCGCCCAACACCCCGCACACCAATATGATCCCCACTATCCAACACATTCCACGACAATAACAGCGGACTGTACGTCCATATAGTTGTTCCACACGGCCACACGCCGGGCACCGTTTTCAATCAGCTGCACGGCTTCGACCAACCGTCCGGCAGAAGCAGTAGGATAATTGATCCGGTGAGCTCCTCCCCCAATAATGATCTGATCCGCATGATAGTGCGCTTTGATCCAACTTTTTATTGAGTCTGTCGCGACAGATCCATCCGTCTCTCCTGTCTGATTTGCTGCAGTGGAATTGGCACGTCCATAAGCCAATACCTGATCTTTCACCTCTTGGGGAAGAGCCGGAAAATCGACCTCAACAATACAGGCCTGACAAGCATCCATGGGGAGTGACGAAAGTTGGAAAAAGGCAGCTCCTTCGCCATCGATATAGTTTCGCCAGAGGCCCATACGCTCCATGATCCGATGTTGGGATGGGGTCTGTTCATCGGCCGCCCCCACCAAGGCATGGGTAATCGTTTCGTCATCGAACTGCATCGCTACATCCAGCAGTGCCGATTCAAAGCTGTGGCCTCGGTGCACATAGGTCATATTGTAGGAGTGGTTCGAGCAGAGCAGCGCCACCTGTGCTCCGATTGTATTGAAGGTGGACTGAATAAAGGGGGTCGGATTGAGCAACTCCTCATCCTGTTCGATCAGATTCCGCAAAAACTTCTCACTATCGGCCAGACAGCCCCATCCCGTTGCGGTCACGATGGCATCGATCCGGTCTGCCGACACTCCAGAGGAGAGACACTGCATCGCGGTGGCCACCCCCATTCGGACAAAGCGGCTCATGCGACGGCGCAACGCCGCGTTGGGGATCAACGTCTTCAGGTCGTCGCCCAGCATCTCGTGTGTAGCATATCGGTTTATGTAACAACGGGTCTTCATCTTTGATCGATCTTACCTGCGAATAACAACGACGCACAGTTTCCGCCGAAACCGAACGAATTGGAAAGCACATATTGCAACGGACGTTGCTCATAATGCAACTGCGGGATCAGCCCCAACTGAGGATCCTGCCGGGTAAAATTGAGGTGTGGATAGAACTCTCCATGACGGAGGGCAAGGGCACAAAATGCCGCTTCAATTCCTCCGGCAGCTGCCAACGTATGCCCCGTAAAGGGTTTGGTCGATCCGAAAGCAGGCATCCGTTCACCGAAAAGCCGTTGCATGGCAACCCCCTCCGAGAGATCGTTATTTGGCGTTCCCGTTCCGTGTACATTGATATAATCAACCTGCTCGGGTGCAATGCCGGCCATTTCAAGTGCCCCGCGCATTGCCAAATAATCTCCCTCACCATCGGCAGAAGAGGCCGTTTGATGGAACGCATCGTTGGCATTGGCAACCCCTTCCAAAAAGCAATAAGGCTCACCCGCTGCATCTTCAGCCCGTTCCAGGACCAGATAGGCAGCTCCTTCGCCGAGATTCAACCCGGCCCGACTCTCATCAAAGGGGCGACAGGGGGCCGAATCCAGAATCATCAACGATTTAAAACCGTTCAAAGTAAAACGGCACAGGGAATCTGTTCCACCGGCCACCACCCGATCTGCCACGCCATGCCGCAATAGCCTTACGGCCAACATCAGGGCGTTTGCCGCCGAGGAGCAGGCGGTGCTGATTGTCGTCACGAAACCATCGATCCCGCAATACCGGGCAATGGAGATCGTGCTGTCGGCACAGTCGTGATGCACCACCTGACGCAAACGTCCCAAGCGGTCATTCTGCATAAACTGTGGGAAAAACTGTTCGGTCAGATCCATTCCCCCGACAGAGGTCGCAGAGACCAAAGCGGTTCGGGGACGAGACGCTCCAGTATCTTGCAGCGCTTCCGAAGCAGCCAATATACCCAGCAGTGCGGTTCGGGAGTGACACCCCGATAGGCCGAGAAGCTGTTGCAGTTGGGCGTTGTCCAGGGCCACTTCGCCCACAGGCAGTCGATTCCGCGTTGCAAAGTGGGTCGGCGCAGCGACAATACCGCTACGACCGGTACGCAACGCGTCCAGTGTCACTTTTTTGCCCACTCCCAGGGCACTGACAATTCCTACGCCTGTGACTGCGATATGCATCGTTTTACTTTTGCTGATTTGCCAGAATGTATTCAGCCAACGTCTTGACCGAATAAAAATGGGGTTTTGCCTCGGCGGTATTTTCGAGGCGGATGCCGTAATTTTTCTCCAAAATCAGGATGATTTCGAGGGCATCGATCGAATCCAGTCCAAGCCCATCTCCGAACAAAGGAGCCTCAGCATCAATATCGTCGGGGGTAATCTCTTCGAGATTCAGGGCCTCGATCAATTGTTCTTTCAGTTTTTGAATCAGCTCTTCCATAATATTATTTTGCCTCCAACAAATTGAGTTTCACATGATATTCATCTTTCAGAAAGTCGCATACGCCATAGATCACGGCACGGGCCGTACCTCGCTCCACCAATCGATGGGCGTACCATTCGGCTGTCGCTCCACTCCCCTCCACAAAAAAGGTGTTTTCACCTTGGATATGATTGCGAATACAGATCTCTCCGACCGCCACATTGGGCAGCGTATAGACAAACACGGCTGGAGAGGCCCCCTCCGGATGGTGTTCGTTGACAATACGCTGATGTGCCAGATCGGTATCGAGTGACGACGAGCGGTTTTCGAGAACCACTGCCACATCCGTCGAAGCATATTTCCCGGCAATCGGACAGCCCCGCAACAGATATTCCACAGCGATATAGGCCGCTTTCGAGAGGTCATCCATCTTGTAGAATTTCATATTTGGCGCATCCAACTCTTTGTACAGCCTTCGGATCAGTTCAGGGAATGGTTCTCCGGTATGGGGCAATTCATAGGTTGCGGTAATCCTGCCAACAGGACAGTTCGACAGATGATCCGCGGAAAGCGACGCTTCTCCTTGACCATCAACCTCTGTATTCCCGATTACCGGGGCAACAGCTGTCTTGTCTAACGGTAGAGAGGATGTCAAAGCATTTTTGCTCCACAGACACTCTCCGGTAGCATCAGGGGCATTATCGACAGAATCCAGCCCCAAAACAATAGCTGCATTGCATCCGCCAAATCCCGATGCGGTTTTCAGGCAGTATTGCATTTTGATGGGACGACTCGCTGCGGTGACATTCAACGGACAAGGTGTACCCAACTGACGAAACCCTGCCGTACCGAACAGAAGTCCCCGTCGCAACTCCTCTGCCGACAGAATACTCTCCACCACACCGGATGCTCCAAGCGTATGGCCGATATACCCTTTGAGGCTATTCATCGGGCATTCGCTCAGTGAGCTCAAGGCCAATGCTTTGCTCTCCATGGCATCGTTGTATGCGGTTCCTGTTCCGTGGGCATTGACAAAACTGATCTTTTCGCGGGGCACATCGGCTTCAGCAAGGGCCTCTTCCATGGCATAATGCAGTCCATCACCGGTTCGAGACGGCCCCGAGATGTGGTTGGCATCGTTGGTAATGGCTCCACCTTCGAGCAATACGGCCGGCAGCTTCGCCCGGCGGGCATCCGTGGTTAACATCACTGCGCTGACCGCCTCTCCGAGAGACAAACCATGCTCTTCGGTGGCATCGTACGGACGGCAGGGGCCCGGGCTGACCGATTTGAACGAGAGGAACCCTTCGGCCACAAACGTCGAGATCAGATCGCCTCCCACCACAATGGCATGGCGGCACACCCCCTCTCGGATCATGCGTCTGGCCACAATCAGTGCCGAGACTCCGGAGATACAGGCATTCGAGATCACCACCGGCTGTCGTACTGCGTTAAAATATCCGGCTACCCGTTCTGCCAAACAGTATAGAAAGGCCTCTTCAGGCGGCGTCATATCCTGTTCCAGCAGATCGACATTACCTTTTGTAGTGGCAAATACCAATAGGCAGTCATCCGCTGCAGGGTCTATTTGTGAACCTGCGGCAGCCTCCTGCACGCAACGGATCATCAGACTCTCCAGGGGGGTATAATGCTCCAGGGCAGAGGCCTGCAACAACTCCGCATCGATCTTTCCAGCCGCAGCCAACCGGCAAGGCGACTCGATCGGATGCAATCCGATTTGACCCTGGGCCATTGCCGAGAAGTTGTCGTCAACGCCATGACCCAGAGCGGTCACCAGGGCATCTCCACCCAAATAGATCTTTACTTCACGTTCCATTTACGTTTCCACGCTTTGAAAAATTCCGGAGGGGTCAACTCCATCTCTCCGTCACCATTCACAAACACCTGCATCGTAGAACCTGTTGCAACTACGGCTTGATCAGACTCACGGCGGATTGTGTATTCGAAACAGATTTTGGCGGCAGGCGTAGGCAGGTACCGGGTCTCTACGACAGCCCGTTCAGCGATTCGCAACGGAAGTTTATACTCCACGTGCATCTCGACGATCGGGGTCGTATACCCACTGTTGTAGATATCCAGGTAGCCCAAACCGGGATACTGTTCTCCGAAGGCTTCCCGGCCATCTTCGAAATAACGGACATACTCGCCATGCCATACCACGCGCATCGAATCGACCTCGCTGAACCGCACCCTCAACGGGGTTGTACAGCTCAGGGCCGGCTCTCCGGATATAATATGTGTTCTGCGTTTCATAGTTGCAGATAGATTTTCAAGTTTCCTTCCGCGATCAGTTGTCCGTCACACTCAACGCGCAGGGCAGCCAGGGAGAGCGGACCGATCTCTTGTACCATCCGGAGTGTCGTGTTCAGCCGGGCACCGACCGGCGGCAACGCATCGGCCCGAAATCGGGAGACAGCGCCGATAAACCCCACGGGGACTTTCTCCCCAGCTTCACGACAACGCCACCCCACTCGGGCAGCAGCCGACTGGGCCATATGTTCGATGAGGCCACACTCGGTCAGCGCGCCCTCCTCCACGAACAGATTATCTTCCCGCACGGTTAGCGAGGTATGGGATTGGTCTTCGGCATCAATACCTTCAAACCGATCGACCATCACCATCGGAGGACGTTGCGGAATCAGTTCCGTAATCGCTACGCTTTTCTCAGGTACTCCCATAGCGGTCCTTTTTTATTGCGTTTCAGTCTGAATTGGGTCATTTGGCTATCGATATCATCATCCGGAAAGACCCATGCCTTCCCCGTCTCCAATGCCATTTTGCGCACCCTCTCCAGATCGAAATCTTTGCAGAGGTAATATTTGGGTTCGGCCAGCGGATCGTCAGCAGCAATCACCCCCTCCTGGACAGCAATCTTCTGCAATCGGGTATGGGGATAGATCCGCATGCCGATATAGGGCATAAACACACTGTACCGAATTCGTTTCGAGTTTTCGATCGATCGTTCGAGGGTTTGCATGGTTTCTCCGACGCCACCAAAAATCAGGAAATGTGCATAATAAATCCCCTCGGCCAACGCCATTTCGGAAGAGTTCAACACATCCTCAAACGTAAATCGTTTCCCATAAGCCTGGAGTACCTGGTCATCAAACGACTCGGTCCCAAACTCGATATGGGTCAATCCCGAACGGTGATATAGGGCCAGCATCTCGCGAGTGAGGTGTGCCGGCGAGAAGTAGGCTCCCCAACGGATATTGGCTTCGCGTCGGATCAACTCTTCGGCCAAACGTTGATTGTATTCGGGGCAGATATTGAAAACCGAATCGGTAAAAAAGAGGTAATCGATCCCCTTCTGTCTCCGCAAGCGGAGAATATCATCCACGATTTTGGCCGGATCGAGCGTCCGGATCACACACCCGTCAATTAACGGATAGGTGCAGTAAACACAGTCGTAAGGGCACCCCCGTTTGGTTTGGATATTGAGCATACCGCTGTATTTCCAGTAGTAGTCGACCCACTCCTCCTCAAACTCCACACTCAAAGACCGCACATAATTCCGGCGCGGACGCGGATACTCTCCAGCATCGACTCCCTGCACGAACAGGCCGTCAATCCCGGTGGGTTGTTTTCCGGCATCCAAGGTCTCGATCAACCGGGCCAAACTCTCCTCCCCCTCTCCGGCCAATCCATAATCGGCCTCCATCAGTGCCATAAAGCGTTGTGGAAAGATGGAGAAGCCTGCGCCGCCAATAATTAACGGCACCTGCGTAGCCTCTCGCACCGTATCGACCACTTGACGGTATCCGGTCAAGAAGTTATTATCCCGCAACGAGTTGACATCATCCGCATTCCGAAAGGCAATGCCCACATAACGCGGCTGCTCTTGTGCTATTAACGTTGAGAGATCGTCTCTGGTTCCCAGGTTGCAGTCAAACACCAGCACCTTATATTGGGGCAACCGTTGACGCAGATAGCTTTTCAGATAGGAGATCCCCAACGGATAGACCGGATATGGCTCTTTGTAGCGGTTGGCTGACACAAGCAGTATGGAATAGGGTGCACTCATTGCCAAAACTTATAGAAGTTGAACCATTGATCCGGATAGCGACTTACAATCTCTTCAAGGGCCTGGACATAGAGCTGACACACCTTTGCCGTATCGATCTGCGTCTGGGCCTCTATCACCTTAAAATAGAACCGATAGCGGCGTCCTTTTTCGCGCATTGCGAAATAGAAAGCCATTGGCACCTTCAGTTTGGTTGCAATCAAAAAGGGGCCTTCCGGGAAGAGAGCCTCTCCCTGCAAAAAGGGGACACGAAGCACATGATGATGGTTTAGGCAGCGGTCCTCTTGGAAACAGACATACTCACCACGATTCAGCGCCACTTTAATCTGCAGAATGGCTTCGATCGACGACTCGTTGACCGGAATAATCTTATAATTGCGGCTCTCCACATTACGCTCCAACACCTCTCGAATACGCTGATATTCGGCATCGAACATCACCACATTCATTTTCCGGCCATACTGTCCGAAGAAGTGCGCTCCGATCTCCCAACATCCGACATGGGCTCCCAGAACAACGACGCCGGTATCACCTTGCAGCACCTGGAGGAACTGCTCGTAATTATCGAATTCAAACTTGTAACGGTCGGCCAGTCCGGCACCGACAGCGATTTTATCGATCAGCGTCTGGCCGAAGCGATAGTAGTGGCGGTAGAGGTTCCGGGTGGCAGTACAACGTCCCTGACGGAGTCGCCGACGGTAATAGTCCCAGATGGCGGCTGTTGCGCGCGGGGCGAAGGGGATGAAATAGAACGCCACGAGGGCAAGGAAGGCATAAGCGCTGCGCAGTCCGCAGTATTTAATCAAAAAGACAAAAAAGGCGTAGCCGAAACTGCCGCCTCTCGATTTGCCATTCCATTGCTCGGGGTGATCGTTTTGCATTTACAAGCCCAATTTACCTATGATCAAGTTATCGAAATCCTCGAACGTTTTTACATTGACAAAATCGGGACCTTTGAGGGTAACGCCGAAATTTTGCTCGACCAGTACCACGACATCCACCAAATCGAGGCTATCCAATCCCAGAACCTCTTTGAGGCTACCCTCCGGTGTGATGAGTGCGGCATCGACTTCGAACTCTTCGGCCAACACAGCTTTGATTTTCTCTTTGATCTCTTCTTTGGTCATGAATTAACTTTTTTGATAATCAATGTTGAATTGGTTCCTCCGAACCCGAACGAATTGCTCAGAAACGCATCGAATCGGCAATCGACCCGTTCGGCAGGTATATTCAGCCGGCACGAAGCCTCGTCCGGCTCCTCGAAATTGAGATTGGGCGC
Organism: uncultured Alistipes sp.; assembly: GCA_900545315.1. Classification (GTDB taxonomy): domain Bacteria; phylum Bacteroidota; class Bacteroidia; order Bacteroidales; family Rikenellaceae; genus Alistipes_A. The sequence goes on along the minus strand of UQYM01000007.1, from coordinate 55,000 downwards.
AATAAAATCACGCTGCATCATCAAAGTCGAATATATGATTTCGCTGGCACCGGCCATCCACATTTCGTGACCGGTCTGCGATTTGGTCGAGGTGACATAGGGGCAACTGTCAGCGAATACTTCGGCAATGGCGCGAGCTTCGTTCAGGTCACCGATGGGGGTTGAGGTGGCATGGGCGTTGACATAGCCGATCTGGTCCGGAGTCATCCCCGCATCCTGCAAAGCCATGCGCAAGGAGCGGACCGGACCATCCACATTGGGAACCGAGATGTGTTCACCGTTCGACGAGAAGCCATATCCCACCACTTCGGCCAAAATCGTAGCCCCGCGGCTTACGGCAGATTCGTAACTTTCGACAACAAGGGTTGCCCCACCGCCGCTCGGTACCAGTCCATCCCGATTCTTATCGAAAGGACGGGAGGCACGGGTCGGTTCATCCTCGCGGATCGAGAATGCCCCCAAAGCATCGAAATTACCCATTGAAAAGAGGTTGACCTCTTCGGCCCCACCGCAGAGCACGCAATCCTGCAGTCCCTGACGGATCAGCAGATAGGCCATTCCAATGGCATGCGATCCACTGGCACAAGCACCGGATAAGGTAAAATTGATACCCCGCAGGTTAAAAATGGTAGAGAGATTCATCGTCAACGTCGAGTTCATCGACTGGAAGATGTTGCCCGAACCGACCAACATGGTGTTGTGTTTCTCCCGAATTACGTCGGCTCCATGCACTACCGCTTCAGCGCTGCTGTCGTTGCCGTACAGGATACCCACCTCATGGGTTTTCAGCCAGTCGGCATCGATTCCTGCTTGGGCCAGGGCCTCAACGGTAGCCACATAAGCATACGCTCCATGTTCCGACAACATGGTACGTTGACGGCGATTGAGCGCCTGTTTCAAATCGGGTTTACGTAAAATACCGGTCAATGCAGAACGGTACCCCATCTCTTTGCGTGCCGGATCGAGTCCAATCCCCGAGCGGCCACAATAGAGTGAATCGGCCACCTCTTCCTTATTTTCTCCAATACAGGAATAGATTCCCATTCCCGTGATCACAACTCTACGTCTCATTCCAATATTACTGCGAATTACTGCGTATCAATCTAATTTTATCTGTCGGACCTGCACCTGCGGCAAAGCCCTCCCCCACCGTGCAAGGTCCAATTATGGTTTGTTCTGATGTAATTTTTCTTCCAAGTCAGACGGGCCGTGAAACGGCGTCAAGCTACCATTTTGTGTTCCATTCTGGACTCCGTTGATCACGCTTTTCCCATCACCTTTGCTTTCCTCTTCTCTTTTCGCGCAACTCCTGAACTTTCCTTCGTCGAACACTTAGTTTTGTCTCCAATAATCAATCGTCTCCAGCTCACGCCATTCATCTCTCCCTACGGCCAACAAACGACTCCAGAACATTCGCCGCCGAGACCATCGCGATGGAAGCACAACCAGCCTCGCCCCTCTTCCACATCACTCAGCCCTATATCACTTAGCCCTTCTTAAACGTCTGCACACTCCCCTATATTAAGGCCACAGCGCTCCGTTATAGAATTCCTCCGTTAATGGAGATCACCTCGCCTGTGATGTAGCTGGCCTGTTTCGATACAAGGAACGCCACCAAATCGGCCACCTCTTCCGGTTCTCCGAATCGTCCGAGAGGGACCGTTTTTCGCAGAGCTGCCTCGTCGAGATCGGCCGTCATCTCCGTGCGGATAAATCCGGGTGCCACGGCGTTGACCGTCACCTGTTTCTTGGCCACCTCTTGGGCCAAGGCTTTGGTGGCTGCGATCAATCCACCTTTGGCTGCGGAGTAGTTGGTCTGGCCTGGCATGCCCTTGATACCCGACAACGAGACGACATTCACAATACGTCCATAACGCTGTACCAACATATTCTTCAAGAGTGGCTGCGTCACGTTAAAAAAGCCGTCCAGATTCGTACGTACCACACTATACCAATCCGCTTCGGGCATCCACATCAACAACCCATCGCGACGGATTCCGGCGTTGTTGACCAGCACCTCGATAACAGCATCGGGGTGAGCCTCTGTCCACTGCTCCAGTGCCGATGTAACCGCCTCTCGATCGGCCACATCGAAGGGCAACAGCTCACCTTCGCCACCCACCTGTCGGATTTGGGCGAGTGTCTCTTCGGCCGCCGACGTATTGGAGAGGTAGTTCACAATCACACGGTATCCCATCGTTGCCAACCGCACCGCTATGGCCCGTCCGATTCCTCGACTGGCTCCGGTCACCAATGCATATTTGCCCGTTAAACTCATATCAATTTAGGGTTGTGGGTTTTCAAATAGTGCTCCAAACGGGCAATCTCCTCGTATTTAGGCGTATCCTCAATGAATACCGGAACCAGTTCCCGCACATCATCATAGAGTCTACGTGTTGCCGGGGCGAGTTGATCAGCAATCTTCAGACAATCGACAGCCTGCGCCAGTGCCATGAGATGGATGGCCATAACCTGGTAGCTATTCTCTACAACCGCTGCACACAACGAAGCCGAATTGGTTCCCATACTGACAATATCCTGATTGTCATTATTGTTGGGGATCGAGTGCACATACATCGGATTGGCGAGCGTCTGACATTCGGCCGTTGTCGAAGTGGCCGTAAATTGAGCCGCCTGCAGGCCGTAATTAAGCCCTAACTTACCGAGATTGACAAAGGGAGGGAGAATTCCGTTGATCCGATCGTGAAACAGATAGTTGAGCTGACGTTCGACCAGCATGGTCAACTTGGTCAGGGCAATCTTCACCTTATCCATCTCAAACGAGACATAATCGCCGTGGAAGTTACCTCCGTGATAGACATTTTGAGTCACCGGATCCACCACTGGATTATCATCCACCGAATTGAGTTCATCAACGACCACCTGTTCTGCCCGACGGATCGTATCGAAGATCGGACCCAGGATCTGCGGCGTGCAGCGCAATGAGTAATAGGGCTGCACTTTATGGGTAAACTGCGCCTCCGTATGACGATGGTAGAGTTCAACCTCCCGTTTGAGCAACCGTTGGCTGCCGCAGGCAGCCTGACGCATCGCTGCCGCGATGGTCCGTTGTCCGACGTGCAGCTTCATCACGTTGAGTTCGGCCGCCAGGAAATCGTCGTACGAAGAGGCGATCTCGTTCATCAACACCGATGTCAGCACAGCATAGTTCAACAGGTGTTCGGCCTCGATCAGATTCACCAAACCGATACCGGTCATTACGGCCGTACCGTTGGTGATGGCCAACCCCTCACGCTGATAGACTTTTAATGAATTTAATCCTTGCTGGGCAAACACTTCGGAGGTTGGACGCCGCACGAGGGCACCCGTCTCATCGGGCACAAAGACCTCCCCTTCGCCGATCATCGCCAAGGCGATATGGGCCAGCTGCACCAGGTCGCCACTGGCACCCACGCTACCGTGACGGGGGACGACGGGCGTAATATGACGATTGAGCATTTCGGCCAACAGGGTAATAACTTCGGTATGGACACCCGAACGTGCCTGAGCGAAGGTCTGCATACGGGCAATCATTGCAGCACGCACACACACCACGGACAATGGGTCGCCTGCGCCGGTTGCATGGCTGCGAATAATGTTATACTGGAGGGCTTTAAGGTCATTGTCGTCCACACGATACTGAGCCATTGGACCGAAGCCAGTATTGATACCGTAGATCACCTTATCGGAAGCGAAATGAACGAGGAAGCGATAGCATTCGTCAATTTCCTGAAGCATCTGTTTATCGAGTTCGATCTGTTGGTTTGCGAACAGGATCTGCTCCACCTCAGACAGATGCAGCGTTTTTCCAATTTGGATCATGGGTTAGAGTTCTCTATTACAAAAGAGGTCGGACCATCTGAATGCTGGGGATTTTTCATCAAAAACGCACACCCTCAAACAGATACGCCAACCATCCACAATTTCAAACAAATATATGCATTTTTTCGCATAAAAATGTCCAATTCTCCTGCAACTTTCAACCAAAACAGGCATAATGTAACCGAAATACAGTATTTATCAGGCCTGCAAGAATCCTGGTCAGAAACTGTTTAGAGCCCTTTTGGGACCATTTTTATAAATCTCGGGGATATGGTGCATAGAAGTTGGGGTATATGGGTTCAGCTCGTCAGAAAGAGCTTGTGACCTTCAGTCGAGCGCATCAATCAACAATAAAAATGGGAGGAGTGCCCAAATCATTAGGCACTCCTCCCCTTGGATAAAACGTTCTATATTTGCAGGGACAGATTACTATTGACAATTCTCCAAATCAAGTACGGTTCTGCTACATCTCTATCATTATCATTTGCACCGTTCCAACACTTGGTGACGGGTCAAAGCCCATTGACTTAGAGTGCTTACAGATATTTCTGAAAGAAGCGTACGATCCGATCGAACGGAATTTTATCCCGGTTATCGTACAGATCGGTATGGCTGGCTCCCGGAACGATCAACAGCTCTTTGTTATCGCCTTTGAGGCGTTTGAAGGCATCCTCACCGAAATAACGGGAGTGGGCCAACTCGCCATGCACAATCAGCACAGCACTGCGAATTTCATCGCTGTAACTCATCAGCGGCATGTTGATAAACGAGAGCGAAGAGGTAGCGTTCCATCCCGCATTGGAGTTAAGTGAACGTTTGTGGTAACCGCGTGGCGTTTTATAGTAGGCATGATAGTCCTTGACAAACTGCGGTGCATCTTCCGGCAGAGGATCGACCACTCCGCCGGCCCGCACATAGGTACCGTTGCGGAAATCTGCGGTTCGCTGGGCGTTCAGTTGACAACGCAACTGGTAGCGGGCGTCGGCATCCATGGAGTCGAAATAGCCGTTGGCACTCACCCGGCTCATGTCGTACATGGTCACCGCAACAGTGGCCTTGATGCGGGTATCGATGGCCGCTGCATTGATGGCCATACCGCCCCAACCGCATATGCCTAAAATACCGATTTTGTCCGGATCAACCTCCGGGCAGGTCGAGAGGAAATCTACGGCGGCACAAAAATCTTCAGTATTGATATCCGGAGAGGCCACATTTCGGGGTTGTCCACCGCTTTCACCCGTGTAGGAGGGGTCAAAAGCGAGGGTCAGAAAACCCTGTTCAGCCAACGTCTGTGCATAGAGGCCTGAAGCCTGCTCTTTCACCGCCCCGAAAGGACCGCTCACGGCAATCGCCGGCAGCGGACTCTCCACCCCGACCGGCTTATAGAGATCAGCCGCCAACGTAATGCCGTAGCGATTTGTAAAGGTCACTTTGCGGTGACTCACCTTATCACTTTGCGGGAAGGTTTTATCCCACTCTTGCGTCAATTTCAACTTTTCCATAGCCATTTTCGTTGTCTCTCCGGTTTGGGCAGTCACCGTGGAGCCCACAGCCATCACGCCCAACAAGAGCAAACTTTTTACAATAAATTTTCGTTTCATACCGCATCTGTTATTTACGGTTCATACTCATCTCATCAACTGGGTCCTACTCTTGGGCCGTAAAGGTTACCGTCACACGTCCTGTACCCACTGCAGCAGCCAATCCGGTCGGATCGTCCACCTGTCCGATACGGGTATAGCTGTACGAGCTGGAGAAGGTCTCGTAGAACAGCACTACACAATCCGAACCGTACAACATAATATCGCCACTGCGGATTGTTCCAGGACGATAGCTTGCGGTCGGCAGGTCCGATGCCAGATTACAATACTTTTCATTGCCGTTGAGTTCATTCATGGTCACCGTCATTGGCAACAGCGCCAGGAATGCTGCTGCGGCCTCATTGTCGGCCAAAGTGGCTGTAAAGGTTTGATTTCCAATCTCGATTCTCATCGTCTGAGAGGTTATGGATTCGATATTCTCTTCACTATTCTCATCACTATTGTCATCTTCAGTCGTAGAGGGGCCGGTTACCGGATCCTGCGTCAACGAATCCTCAGAACAGGCCGTAAGCCCCAGCGTTCCACCCAACAGCAACAGCGCGATCATCCAGCGGTAGTTACCCATAATCTATCCCTGTTTAATGGATCGCAGCACGCGGGCCGGCACTCCGGCCACAATGGTGTTGTCGGGCACATCTTTGGTTACGACGGCCCCTGCTGCCACAATCGAGTTCTCACCGACGGTCACTCCGGGCAACACGGTCGCTCCGGCCCCGATCCAAGCCCGGCGTTTCAAGTGAATCGGGCGGGTATAGACATTCCGACGCAAGGCAGGGTCCTCCGGATGGTTTTCCGTAATCAGCTTAACGTTGGGGCCGATAAAGACATCATCATCGAGCGTAATACCGCCACGGTCCAAAAAGGTGCAGTCAAAGTTGACAAACACCCCTTTGCCAACCTTAGTCAATTTGCCGAAAGCCGTATAAAAGGGTGGAAACATTCTGACGGTTGGATCGAGCTTTTGACCCCAGATCTGTTCCAGCAGAGCCCGAACCTCATCGGCCGTATGGTAGCCGGCATTGAGTTTGCCGACCAGGCTCATGGTTTTTTCAAACTCTTCATACAACAACGGATAATCCGGATCACTCTCCAGGATCAGTTCACCGTTGCGCATTCTTTCAATGATTGTAGCTGCGTCTGCCATATTTTTATTGAATTATTCTTGTTAACCGAATTTACTTTGATTAATCACCAGAAGGCTTTCCCCAATAAAATACCAATAAAATAAAAGCCTTTTGTTTGATTGCTAAAGTAGTGATTTTGCATGGGGCACACGGTACCCTGTTTGCAGATGGAACTACCCCGATTACGGTTTTATCCGGCCGTTCAGTACGGTGACAATCAGCAACCTACCCATATCACGGATAAACTTACCTCAATTCTCTTTTCTGTCAGGATAAATTTTTATTATCGACCGGAATTGTATTTCTTTGTCTCAAACCAAAAATCGAAGCACCATGGAGTTAGTCCAAGCAGATACCATCGATCAATATAATCGTTTTTTCGGGATTGAGACCCGTCACCCTTTGGTGGGTATTGTCCATTTCGACGGCACGGGTCGACAAGAACCCCACCGGATGGTTTTCGGTTTTTATGCCATGTTTTTAAAGCAGACTTACGGGTGTAAAATCAACTACGGCAAGACGGTTTATGATTACGACGACGACACGGTTGTCAGCTTTGCGCCGGGTCAGACCGTCGAGATCCAGCCGGTTGAGAACGGCACGACACCCAAAGCAATCGGATTACTTTTCCACCCGGAATTTCTCTACCGTACGCCGTTGGCTCAAAAGATCAAACAGTATTCGTTTTTCTCCTACACCTCCAACGAAGCCCTACACCTCTCTCCGCAAGAGCGGGTGATTATCCAGGACTACATGGACAAGATCGAGCTGGAGTTACAGCATCCGATCGATCGTTTTTCCAAATCGTTGATTGTTTCGAACATAGAAGTACTGCTAAACTACTGCATGCGGTTTTACGAACGGCAGTTCATTACGCGTGAACACCTCAACCACGACACGTTGGCCCGTTTTGAGCGGTTGCTCGACGAGTATCTCGACTCGGATCAGGCGATGGTCGAGGGGATTCCGACCGTCCGTTTCTTTGCCGACAAGGTCTGCCTGTCGCCCAACTATTTCGGAGATCTGGTCAAACAGCAGACTGGCAAAACGGCTCAAGAGTACATTCACTTGAAGATGCTCGGCAGAGCGAAGGAGCAGATGATGGATCCGGACAAGAACATCAAACAGGTGGCCGAATCCTTGGGATTCCAATATCCGCAACATTTTGTACGCTTCTTCAAGCGGATGGAGGGGTGTACCCCAAAAGAGTTCCGTCTGCGAGTTACCCGCGAAGCGTAAATGCCATTGTGCACACCGCCATCCACCCTTTTGCACACAAGCCATCGCGACAATTGAGGTGAGAGAGGGGGCAAAAGAGAGTGGCAACCAGGCATCCATGTTCATGGTTTGAGCGCTATGCCGTCAAGCATAGCTCTACAAGATACTGCAGGCAACAAGCCACAACAACAGCCACTATCCCCACGACGCACAGAGCATGAGTCAGGGGAATGCATTTCCCCTTCATGAAAGGAGCGGAAAGAAGGCGGCACATCGGAAATTGGAAAGGGTTACTGGGAAAGCTCTACTCTGGCCGTCGTGATCTACGAAAATATTGGCCCGAGGCTATATCCGGACACCAAGAGCAACATTACCACAACGAGGCCAACATTGGGACTAACCATTAAACCATACTTTGTTATGGTTCGGAGCAGCTTTTCCTAAGCATCAACGCCCCCATTTTGCAACCGATCGCCTCAAGTGGCATTATTGCAGGTAAAGAGAAACATACTTGTTCCATCCGGTAGTACTGACCACCAAAACAGGTCGTCTGCCATCCGATGAGCGATTTTCCAAACTTCAACTATTATATTCTTGCAACCGATGAAACCCATATTATTGTCTCTTGTTCTGCTCTTCACCACAGGATCCTTATATGCACAACATCAGGCAGAACCCAACACACCAAACAAGATGGACAGAATTAACCGCTGCAAAGCCAATTACCAACTCCTATTTCAAGGCGAAGCCCTCACCGGAGAGGGAAGCGATCCGGAATTGATGGATATTTTACAGAAATTTATCTTCGGAGATATTTTCGCCACGGGCTCTCTTGATCACGAGAGTCGAGAGTTGATCACCTGCACGGTATTGACCGTCATGCAAACCCTACCGCAACTCAAAGCACACGCCGGGGCTGCACTAAACGTCGGGGTCACCCCGATTGAATTACGCGAAGCGGTATATCAGTGTGCTCCGTTTATTGGTTTTCCCAAAACGCTCAATGCGGTAGCGACGATCAACGAAGTTTTTGTTGAGCGAGGGATTGCCTTGCCTCTCGACAAGCAGGACAACGTTTCCGAAGAGGAGCGCTTCGAACGCGGGAAAGCGATCCAGTATCCCATTTATGGAGACGAGATTGCTCAAGCCATGGCTCCACTGCCCGCTGGGATGGGTGAAGATGTTGCACGGTTTCTCACCGAATACTGTTTCGGAGACCTCTATACCCGGACCGGTTTGAATGTAGCACAACGCGAACTGCTGATCTACTGCATCCTGACCACAATGGGGGCAACACCGCAATTGCAGGCCCATGCGTTGGGCAATCTCAAGATCGGGAACAGCCGTGAACAATTGACAGCAGCCGTGATTCAATGCCTGCCATACATTGGATTTCCGTTGGCTCTTCAGTCGTTAAAGATTCTCCGCGATCTCCCCGATCCATCTTCGGAATCCTTAGATTCGGGCACCAAATAGAGCCGCATATCGCATCGATGGTTGAAAAGAAAAAAGATGGGTAGCCAACCTTTTTTTTTGAAGAAGAAGACAAACCGACATAGCGGAATAGCCCTTGGGAAAGGTTACCAATCTCTCGACGTCTAAAAACAATAAAACCCCGTTGAACACAAGTTCAGCGGGGTTTTGAGTGCCCAGGACAGGAATCGAACCTGCACGCCTTGCGGCACACGCACCTGAAACGTGCGCGTCTACCTATTCCGCCACCTGGGCTTATTTTTTCAACAAAATTTTCAGAACAAAAATGGCTAATTGCCTTTTGCGGAACTCCGCGGATTGGTGCCCAGAACAAGACTCGAACTTGCACGCCGTAAACCGGCACTACCCCCTCAAAGTAGCGTGTCTACCAATTTCACCATCTGGGCTTGATTATCTGTGAGCAGCCGAGAGTGAAGTTCGGAGTTTTAATTTCAAAGGAAAGACAATCCAGTAGGGGGATTCCCTGAGCTGTATGCCTTCCTTCTACTAACCTAAAACTAACTACTAACCTAAATGAACCTAAAACTTCGGTGCAAAGATAAAGCGTCTGAACATAATCTCCAAACAAATTAATAAAATTCTTTAAATTGTCGGAGAAGTGGTAAGAACCTGCATTCGTCTTTACGAAAGTGGTGCAAAGGTAACGAAAATTGAGAAACTGCAAAACACCCGGCGGAAAATTTCCCGTAATTTTTTCATTTTTCGGTAATTCGTCCTATCTTTGCGCTTCGAAACGGCCCGATGGGGAGGCGGGTTCATTCTCTTGTCCCGTTTCTGAGTAGCGCCGTAAAAACCTTTTAACAATCAAAACAGTATGGAAACAATTAAAATTGCCGGCGTAAAACGTAACGCTTTCGGCAAAAAAGAGAGCAAAAGCATTCGTAAAGAGGGAATGGTACCCTGCACCATTTATGGTCGTGGCGAGACAATCCACTTTTCAGTAGACGCACGCGCGCTCAAACCTCTGCTCTACACTCCGCAATCATACCTCGTTGAGTTCGACATCGACGGTCAGAAAGAGGTTGGTGTAATGCGTGAGGTACAGTACCATCCCGTTAATGATACCGTATTGCACATCGATTTCTACCATGTAATTCCGGGCAAACCGATTGCCATTGATGTTCCGGTACGTTTGACCGGTTCGTCTGAGGGTGTAAAACAGGGTGGTAAATTGATCCTGAGCAAACGTAAACTCCGCATCAGTGCAACCATGGAGAATCTGCCTGACGAGTTGTTGGTTGATGTATCTTCACTGGGTTTGGGCAAGAGCATCTTCGTTGGCGATCTGCACTACGATAACATCACCCTGTTGACTCCTGCAACCACCGCTGTATGCGCCGTTAAGATGACTCGTGCTGCAAGGGGTGCTGCTGCAACTGCAACCAAATAATCAGGGGAGTTGTAACGGTGGCTGCGAGAAGTAACGCAACGGCGGCCACCTCAACACAAACTGCACAATGAAATATCTGATTGTTGGACTGGGCAACATCGGTGCCGAATACACTGAGACCCGTCACAATATAGGTTTCAAGGTATTGGACGCTTTAGCAGAGGCGTCCAATACTATTTTTAGCGCTCAGCGATACGGTTCTGTAGCCGAGATGAAGTTCAAAGGGCGCACGTTTATTTTGTTGAAGCCCTCCACCTACATGAATTTGAGTGGGAAGGCGGTCTGTTACTGGATGCAGGCCGAGAAGATTCCGTTGGAGAATGTTTTTGTCGTTGTGGATGACATTGCGTTGCCATTCGGGACGATACGGATTCGGGCCAAAGGGAGCGATGGAGGACACAACGGTCTGAAAAACATTGCCGAGCTGTTAGGCACAACGGCATATGCCCGTTTGCGGTTCGGGATTGGCGGCAATTTTTCCAAGGGGATGCAGGTCGATTATGTGTTGGGCCATTGGACCGACGAGGAGGCTGCAGCGCTTCCGGAGCGGACCCAGGTGGCAGCGGAGGCGATCAAGGCCTTCGGGACGATCGGTCTGGAACGGACGATGAACCAATTCAACAACGCTTAACCTGAAGCCCCTTCGCAGGCCCTCTCTGCCCCAATCAGGCGCAAGCATCAACCAGCTGTTGATGGAAGAAAAGGGGAAGAGGGAAACAGGGAAGGAAGAAGGGGATGCAGCAGGGAAGAAAACACAGCAGAGAAGGGAACAGAGAAAACTTCTTTAGGAAAGTCTTCTTTGATTGGGCCCCAATTGCCCCAGCAAACCTTTTATTCCCCATTACCGATAAACCGGTTACAGAGAGGCAACACCAGGAATGATCCAATAAAAATTTTCGGATACCGACGGGTGGGGGCTTGGAGTCCGAGATAATAAACGCAATTCTTACAGATAACGAGAGATGGACGAATCGGTTAGAATAGACAAATGGCTTTGGGCGGTGCGGGTTTTCAAGACACGTAGCGATGCAGCGGAGGCGTGTCGTACCAACCGGGTCACCATCAATGGCAGCTACACAAAGCCTTCGCGTGAAGTGAAGCCGGGAGATACGATAACGGTTCGCAAGACGATCGTCACCTATACCTATCGGGTATTGGCGCTGGTTTCCAGCCGGCAGGGGGCAAAAAACGTCCCCACCTATATGGAGGATCTGACGCCCGCAACAGAGCTGAACAAACTGAACGTACCGCGAGAGACGATCTTCGTACAGCGGGATCGGGGGATGGGGCGTCCCACCAAACGTGAACGTCGGGAGATCGACTCGTTGATGGACACCCTCGCCTACTCCGATGACGACGAGGAGTAGAATTTGCAGTGTTGGCTTGACATACGCTCCATTGGGGAAAAGGGAGGGTCCTAAAAAAACCTTCTACTTCAGGTTGGGCCTAAAAGAAGACCAAAGCCATCCCCATTCACCACAAAACAAGATAACGGCAACGGCTGACACACCTGCGCTGCACCTCTACTCTTGCCTGCTGTGCTACCCTTGCCTACAGCCTTTGTACCTAATTCGCCTGCTCTGTCAAGCAAATGGCACCGGAGGCTTTTTCTTTACCAATCCTTCCGTCCATGTATAGCGGGATAACCCTAAATAAAGCAGCAGCGGCAAACTGATGTTTGCCGCTGCTGCTATTTGTATCTGTTTTGTCGAAATCGCCTACCCTGTATCCAGTCGCAACCGTCAAACAACGGGGAACGGAACTCCGGCAGAAAACTTCAGGCCTCCACTATACCAGATCAATTCCAGCTGCGTGACACTCTTCGCGCATCGATTCGGGCCAGATACTGCACTGAATCTCCCCGATGTGGGCCTTTCGAAGCAGGTACATACATAGGCGGGACTGTCCGATACCTCCACCAATGGTCAGTGGCAGTTCGCCTGCCAACAGTTTTCGATGGAAGTAGAGTTCACTCTTGTACTCCTGTCCCCGTATTGCCAACTGGTGACGCAACGCCTTTGCATCGACACGGATTCCCATACTCGACACCTCGAATGCACTCTGCAACACGGGATTCCACAACAGAATATCCCCGTTTAGACCGTTATAGCCCTCCTCATTGGGTGTACTCCAGTCGTCGTAGTCAGCGGCACGGCCATCGTGCACCTCACCGTTGGAGAGCTCTCCTCCGATACCGATCACGAAGACAGCTCCATATTTCTTGACGATCTCGTTTTCGCGCTCTTTGGGTGAGAGGTTGGGATACAGATCCAACAGCTGCTGGGCATGAATAAAGTGAATCTCTTCCGGCAAGAAGGGTTCGATCTGCGGGAACTCGACGTAGAGTTTGTTTTCGGTCACCTTGATGGCTTCATAAATCCGATTGACCATCTTTTTCAGGAAGGCGACATTACGATCTTCGGCTGTAATCACCCGCTCCCAGTCCCACTGATCGACATAGAGTGAATGAAGGTTATCGAGATCTTCGTCAGGGCGCAGGGCATTCATATCGGTATAGATTCCTCGACCGGGTTTCACGCCCATCTCCCCGAGTTTGAGCCGTTTCCATTTGGCCAACGAGTGCACCACTTCGGCACGCCGCTCCCCCATAGCACGGATAGGAAACGAAACGGGACGTTCGACACTATTCAAATCGTCATTGATACCGGTACCGGTCAGCACCACCATCGGAGCCGTTACGCGTAACAGTACCAACTGTGCCGCCAGGTTCTCCTGAAACATATCTTTGACATGTTTGATGGCTTTTTCGGTATTTTCGGCATTACCGAGCAGATTGTGGTAACCAACGGGTTTGATAAGAGTCATAACGTCTGATATTTATTCTTGTGACAGATTAATTTCGGTGTATAAATTCGCGGTACTCTTGGAGCGAAACAAGTGCTAAGCGAGCCTTGAACTGGAACTGCAACTGCAACTACAATACAGCCCATCCCCGCACCTATGTTCTGTTTCTGCCGTGCATGCCCCCTCAAGAACAGACCGAATCGGGGAGACAAAAACAGCGTTAAAAAACAGATTTCGAGGCTGCCAGAATCGGACAGCCTCGAAACCGAACTATTTTACAATGATCAAGAAGTAGTTTTTCTTACCCTTCTGGATCAACAGGTATTTACCAGAGATGAGGTCCTTTTTGGTCACTGTGGCATCGATCGCGGTGACCTTCTCTTTATTGAGCGAGAGACCTCCACCCTGAATCAGCTTGCGGGCCTCTCCTTTCGACGGGAAGATGGCAGCCTGTTCCGTGCAAAGCTGGATAAATCCGATACCCTCTTCGAGCGCCGATGCCGGCACCTCGAACTGAGGCACACCCTCAAACACCTGCAAGAAGGTCTGCTCATCGAGATGGCGCAACGCCTCTGCCGTAGCATTACCGAACAGAATGCTTGATGCCTCAACCGCCTTGTTGTACTCCTCTTCGGAGTGAATCATGCAGGTAACCTCTTTGGCCAGACGTTTTTGCAATTCACGCAGGTGCGGAGCCTCGCGGTGTGCTGCAATCAGCTCTTCGATCGTCTCCTTGTCGAGCATCGTAAAGATCTTGATGTAACGCTCGGCATCCTCATCGCTGACATTGAGCCAGAACTGATAGAATTTATAGGGCGAGGTATAGCGTGGATCGAGCCAAACATTTCCCGACTCGGTTTTACCGAATTTGGTACCGTCAGCCTTTTTGATCAACGTGCAGGTCAAGCCGTAGGCCTCACCACCCAATTTACGACGGATCAATTCGGTACCGGTGGTGATGTTGCCCCACTGATCTGAACCGCCCATCTGCAATTTGCAGTTTTTATGCTGATAGAGGTGCAGAAAGTCGGTTCCCTGAACCAACTGATAGGTAAATTCGGTAAACGACATACCGTCACCTTCGCCATTGAAGCGTTTTTTGACGGAATCCTTCGCCATCATGTAATTGACGGTAATGCACTTGCCGATTTCGCGGATGAACTCGAGGAACGAGTAATTTTTCATCCAGTCGTAGTTGTTGACCATTTCGGCTGCATTGGGGGCATCCGATTCGAAATCGACCAGGTGGCTCAATTGGCGTTTGATCGCCTCTTGATTGTGGCGCAGGGTCTCTTCGTCGAGCAGGTTACGCTCGAGCGATTTACCCGACGGGTCACCGATCATGCCGGTCGCACCTCCGATCAAAAAGATCGGTTTGTGGCCGCAACGTTGAAAATGTTTCAGAATCATGATGCTGACCAGATGGCCGATATGCAAAGAATCGGCAGTGGGGTCAATACCCACATAGGCGGTCGTCATCTCTTTGGCGAGTTGCTCTTCGGTTCCGGGCATCATATCATGCAACATGCCCCTCCACTTGAGTTCTTCTACAAAATCCATCGAATGAAATCTATTGTAATGTATATCAGTATTTACTAAATGGTTCGCTACACTTTGCGTCTAGTCCTGCACAGACTGTTCAGTGTCAAACTGCATTATTCTGACAAAGTTAGAAAAATTTCAGCATGTCCTGCAATTTCGGGCTCTTCCTGTCGCCTTTTCCACCGCTTTGTCCGATGCAGACCGCATGTTGAGGGGCGAAACTCGACATTCCGTCCTTACCGCTCCGATCGATCCCTCATCTACATCTACCAGACCTTGCCAACCGGCCAAACTCCGAAATCAAACTGTTTGGCATCTTTTCTATTTCGAGAGAGTTACCCTTCTCACGGCTTCCCTCCCCAAGATACTCAGCGGCGCCCGAACTATTATAAAAATTCCGCCACAATAAAGGTACTGCCTCCGATGTAGATCATATCCTCTGGGGTGGCCAACTCTCGTGCACGTTTCACGGCATCAGCCACGTTCGGAACCGTCTCTCCCTGCAGACCGTATGCCGCAGCACGCTGGGCCAAGATCTTTTCGTCGAGTGCCCGTTCGATGCCGGCACGAGTAAAGATATAGTGGGCATCTGTGGGCAATAAGGGGAATACTTTATCCAAATCCTTATCGGCAACAAATCCCAAAACCATATAGAGTTTGCGGTAGTGTTGGCGTGCAATCTGTGCCATGGTTTCGCGCAAGCCTCCTTCGTTGTGTCCGGTATCACAGACGGTCAACGGAGCCCGATTGACCACCTGCCAACGCCCCAACAGCCCGGTCGTCGCCGCTGCCGAGGCCAATCCTCGTGCAACCGCTTCCCGAGGCAGTGTCAATCCGCCCGACCCGTTCAACACGTCCAGGGTGGTCAGTGCCGTTAAAATATTCTTGCGCTGATAATCGCCCAACAGATCGACAGCCAACGTAAATGTTTCACCGTCCAGACGATTTTCGATCGTAAACTGTTGCAGATTTTCACCCACATACTGCCGGTCCACCACCCGATAGAGCTGATCGGCAAACAGGATCGGAGCACTACACTCCTTGGCTCGGGTAATAAAGGTCAACTGGCTCTCGATCTGACTCTCGCCGATTACTACGGGGGTCATCTCCTTGATAATCCCGGCCTTTTCGCCGGCAATTTTTTCGAGCGTATCGCCCAGGAACTGGGCATGATCCCAACTGATGTTGGTGATGACGCTGACCAACGGACGGATCACATTGGTCGAATCGAGTCGGCCGCCCATACCCACCTCAATGACCGCCACATCGACCTGCTGACGGGCAAAGTGATCAAAGGCGATGGCCGTGGTGATTTCAAAGAATGAGGGTTGAATCCGATCGATCGCCTCCCGATGTTGTTCTACGAAATTGATCACCTCCTCTTCGGAAATCATCTGACCGTTAACCTTGATCCGCTCGCGAAAATCTTTCAGGTGCGGCGAGGTAAAGAGGCCAGTACGATACCCGGCAGCCTGCAGCACAGCCGCTACCATATGGGACACCGACCCCTTGCCGTTGGTCCCGGCCACATGGACACTCCTGAATCGGCGGTGCGGATCACCGAGTTCCTTTTCCAGAGCCACAATGTTATCGAATCCGGGTTTATACGCGCCTCCCCCAATATGCTGGAAAACAGGAAGCGAATGATATAGAAAATCGAGTGTTTCAGTATAGGTCATTTCGTTACACTTTTTCTTTTACGGGAGGATTGATACTATTTCTCGCAATCTCAACAGGCATTTTTCCAAACCGCTCCCGATCATTGTATGGCGTTCAACAGGTCAACAACATTCCTCACCCTGCCGGTTGTGTTACATTACAATTTGCCTTATTGCACAAAAAACCGCTTATCAATCATTCAGATGGCTCCGCTTGCGCACGCGATAGGCCATGAAGTAGAGCAGCGACAGCGCAAACACATACCAGCTGATTCGACCGATCAGGTCACCATAACGGGTATAGAAGGTAAGTTCATCATTCAGACCGACTTGAGCCGTCAGTGCTCCCCGCTGATTCCAACCCAGTGTCTGACCGACATCTCCACGGGCATTAATAAAACCCGAAATACCGGTGTTGGCACTACGTGCAATACTACGACGGGTCTCAATTGCCCGCAATCGGGCATACGAGAAGTGTTGATGATAGCCGGGCGTATCTCCCCACCAACCGTCATTGGTAATGATGCACATCATTTGGGCTCCGTTGCGGACAAATTCGGTAAAGTATTCGCCATAGACCGACTCATAACAGATCGCCGCCCCATATCGAATACCTTTGGGGGTGGTAAAGACCCGACGCACCTCGCCCACTCCGATCTGTCCGGCGATTCCCCCCAGATCGGTCATCAGCCAATCGAACTTTTTGATCCAACGATAGTAGGGCATCATCTCGACCCCGATCACCAATTTGGCCTTATGATGGATTCCCACACGACGACTGCTATCGATTGACAGCGCACTGTTAAAAATATCATACCAGAGGGTACCATTACTGCGTGCCGTATAGGTTGCACTTGCCGCATCGGGGTATTGCTTGAAGGTCGAGGCTCCGCAGATTGCGCCGGCCTCCGGATACTTTTCAGTCAACAAGGTTCGTACGGCCCGCACCTGGGGTGAAAGCGGAATCATCGACTCCCACAGATCGCTGATCGACCCGAACGCCGTTTCAGGCAAAGCAATCAGATCGACGTCGGCAGGAGCTTCGGCCATCAGTGACAACATGATGTTGGTCTGCTGCTGTTCGTTGGTCACAAACTTTTCGGTATAGGGGTCGAAATTGGGCTGTACCACCTCGACGGTTGCCGTCTGATTCGGCTCTTCGTAACGGTAATAGAGGATTAACGACACCACAATCGGCACCACCACGGCCACGACGGGCGCCACCCAACTACGCCACTGGTGACGTCGTTTCCAGGCCTCGTAGATCAGCAGATTGCAGAGCAACACCCACAACGAACCGCCCAGCACTCCGGTATATTCGTACCATTGAATCAATTTGACATCGTGAGCGAAGCCATTTCCAAGTGTCAGCCACGGGAAGGAGATTTCGCCGCCGATATACAGATATTCATAGGCAATCCAGGCAGCGACAAAGAGGGTATAGGCCAGTGCACGGGGAGCACGCCGCCAAACTGCATGATAGATCATAAAGGCGACGACGTTGAGCAGCGTCCCGACCACGGTGGCAGCCACGACTCCGACCACTGCCGCATTGGCCACCCACCAAGTGGTCAACAACCACCAAAGGGCAAAGGTCAACACCAGATAGGGCCATAAGCGCGGACTACGCAACCGACGTTTGTTGGTAGTTTTCGTTGACTGTCCCTTTGTTCCCGTTTTTGCGCTCCGTTTTTTTCCGGCAGCGGAATCGGCATCTTTGGCGATATTTTTGTGTGAATCAGCCTTCAGGGCTAATCCACGTTTTTGCGTCTGCTTGGACGCTCCGTCTGCCTGAGACGGGCTGTCTTTGTGTGCCTTAGATTGTTTGCCGGCTCGCTTAACGGGAACCGCACTCCGGGCAGCAGCCTCGTCAGCCAACTGCTGCTGCAACATCAACAACGGTACAAAAGCCACCAACAGCGTTATGGCAGGAGCGCCCATCCACGGTAATGCCAACAAGACGGCACTGCTCAGCGCATATAGGATTCGTTTGGTCATCTCTCGGATCGATTTCGTGCAAAGATAGATTATATTTACTATTTTTGTACCTCATTACAGGGTGAAGAACACGCCCATACCACTCTCTTACTGCGATATGGAGTTTATAGCACTGCTGAAAGGTTTTGTCATCGGACTGGTCGCATCGATTCCGCTGGGACCGATTGGGGTCATGTGCATCCAACGCACCCTGAGCAAAAGCCACCGTTCGGGATTTGTTTCGGGGTTGGGCGCTGCAACGGCCGACTCGATTTTTGCCACCATTGCGCTTTTTTCCCTCACCGTGGTGATGTCCTTCATCGAAAACTACATCGCCATTCTGAAAGCTCTCGGTGGAATCTCCGTGATCATTGTCGGCATGACGATCTTTCTGAAAAATCCAGCCGTGCAGATCCGTCGCAACCGGGCCGGCAAAGGGAGTCTCTGGAGCGATTACCTTTCGGTCTTTTTTATCACGCTGACCAATCCGGCCTTCATTCTGATTTTTGTCGCACTGTTTGCCGCCTGGGGAATCAGTTACGACGGAATCGGATTCTTCGACGGCATGGTCATGATTCTCGGCGTATTGAGCGGGGCTTCGCTGTGGTGGTTCACCCTCACGTTTTGTGTAAGTCTGCTGCGCAAGCGGTTCCGCCCAAGACATCTGCTTTGGATCAACCGCGTAACCGGAGCGGTCATTGTAGTGCTCGGCGCAGTGGCCATTCTATCGATATTTATCCACATTCAAGTTCCCGTTCATGGAATCGTCCCCCAACCGTAAAAAGATCATCATTGCAGTTGACGGCTTCTCCTCGTGCGGCAAAAGCACTTTTGCCCGTGAAGTGGCAGCCCGTATCGGATATATCTTTATCGACACCGGTGCCATGTACCGTGCTGTCACCTTGCAAGGGCTCCGTCACGGCGCTATCCATCCCGATCGCATTGACGAACAACAACTGATTGCCCTGCTGCCTCAAACCGACATTGCGTTTCGCTTCAACCCGCAACGCGGTGCAAGCGACATCTACCTGAACGGTGAAAATGTCGAGGAGCAGATCCGCAGCGTGGAAGTGAGCAACAACGTCAGCCGGATCAGCAGTATCGGAGCGGTTCGCGAACAATTGGTGCGACTTCAGCAACAGATGGGAGAGCAGAAGGGGATTGTCATGGATGGTCGAGACATTGGTACAGTGGTGTTCCCAAAGGCCGAACTCAAGATTTTCATGACAGCGGACCCGATGATCCGGGCTGAGCGCCGATATGCAGAGCTGACCGCCAAGGGGATTCGGATCACCCTCGAAGAGGTGTTGCAGAATCTGCGGGAGCGCGACCATGCCGATCAGACGCGTGCTATCAGTCCATTGCGCCAAGCCGAAGATGCCATTGTGCTCGACAACAGCCACATGACCATCGAACAGGAGATCGATTGGGCCATGCAACAGATCGACCGCCTCACCCGTTAATGCATTTTAAGGAGCATTGCCAGCTCCTTCACAACAAATTCGCAGGGTGGTGATACAAAAACGGTCAACCAGGATCAGCCTCTACACCTCCAATAAATAAACAAGAAATCATGCACATCGAGATCGATGACAAATCGGGATTTTGTTTTGGCGTCGTAAAAGCCATTACTAAAGCGGAAGAGTCGCTTGCCAGCGGCGAGAAGGTCTATTCGCTGGGGGATATTGTCCACAACCGTGTCGAGGTACAGCGTCTGGAGTCGCTGGGACTCGAAACCATTGCGCGCACCGATTTTCCTCGACTCGAAGGTCAAACCGTGTTGATACGCGCACACGGCGAGCCCCCAACCACATACGACGAAGCCCGAAAATACCGATTAAAAATTATCGATGCGACCTGTCCCGTGGTGGCCCATCTGCAGAAGGTGGTGATCGAGGCGCATCACAAGATGGAGGAGTGTAACGGCCAGGTGGTTATTCTTGGCAAACGGGGGCATGCCGAAGTGGTGGGTTTAACCGGGCAGGTCAACGGCGATGCACTGGTGGTAGAGCATATCGAAGATCTCGATTCAGTCGATTTTAGCCGCCCGATCTATCTGCTTTCACAAACAACTCAGAGTCTCGAGCTCTTCAATCGGATCAAAGAGGAGATCATGCGACGGGCAGCCGATCCGACAACCGTCACTGTACACGACACCATTTGCCGTCAGGTTTCCAACCGGAATCCTCACCTGCAGGAGTTTGTCAAACGGTTCGATGTGGTCATTTTCGTCTGCGGCAAAAAGAGTTCCAACGGCAAGGTTCTTTACCAGACCTGTCTGGCCAACAATTCGCACACCTACAATATCGAGGACGAAACCGAACTACAACCTGAATGGTTTACGGGATGCCATTCCGTCGGTATCTGCGGAGCCACCTCAACCCCCAAATGGTTGATGCAACGGGTCGCCGAAGGGATCGCTCGCCTGACCGGTTCCACACCCGACGAAAAATAGGGTCCGCATCTATTCTATGGCTCCTCACCGGTTCCAACCTTTATTTATTATACGAAACAGGAACACTAACAGTCTCCTCCAATAGCCGCTAACAATCGGCCTACTGTCTTTTCTGAATAGCTTCCGGAAGCTACTGAATTTCACACTCCGGGGAATTCCATGAACGAAAGGAGGCATCACAGAGCTTTTCCACCCGCTTCGTTCTCCTTTCCCAGAACAACGCCACCCCCTGACGATGTTTCCATCCGACATTAGGCACATCATCCTAACGCCCCACAAGACAGGCCAAACCTACAACACAAAAAAAGCAGAGCCACCCTTTACGGATGGCTCTGCTTCTATATTCATCTTACCGAAATGAATTGGCAAAAGCTTTTAGCCCAAATAAGATTTCAGCAATTTGCTCCGGGTGCTGTGACGCAACCGACGGATCGCCTTCTCCTTGATCTGGCGGACACGCTCACGAGTCAGACCGAACTTCTCACCGATCTCCTCGAGGGTCATCTCCGAACAACCGATCCCGAAGAAGTATTTGATGATATCACGTTCCCGATCGGTCAATGTTGCCAGTGCACGCTCCACCTCGGTACTCAACGACTCATTGATCAATCCGCGGTCGGCGATCGGCGAGTCGGTGTTGACCAATACGTCGAGCAGCGAGTTACCCTCTCCGTCGGCAAACGGAGCATCCACCGAAACATGACGTCCCGATACACGCAACGTATCGGTCACCTTCTCTTTTGGAATATCCAATTCGCTGGCCAACTCTTCTGGCGACGGAGTACGTTCGTGCTCCTGCTCAAAGCGGGCAAATGCCTTGTTAATTTTGTTCAATGAACCCACCTGGTTCAACGGGAGTCGAACGATTCGGCTCTGTTCCGCCAGAGCCTGCAAAATGGACTGGCGGATCCACCATACGGCGTAGGAGATGAATTTGAATCCCCTCGTCTCGTCGAACTTCTCCGCGGCTTTGATCAGACCGAGGTTACCCTCGTTGATCAGGTCCGGCAGTGACAAACCCTGATTCTGGTACTGCTTTGCCACCGACACGACGAAACGCAGATTGGCACGTGTCAACTTCTCGAGGGCCTCTTTATCCCCCTTTTTGATACGTTGGGCCAAATCAACCTCTTCTTCGACGGTGATCAAGTCCTCCTTACCGATCTCCTGCAGGTATTTGTCCAGCGAAGCGCTTTCGCGGTTGGTAATCGACTTGGTGATTTTTAACTGTCTCATGCTATCTTGTTGATTAACCTGTTAATTCTTTCCTGCCCATGGGGAGAACCTCTCCCCATGAACAGGAAGCAGGTTATTCACCCACGATCGAATAGCTGGTTGCGCGACCGTCAGGATAGATACCTTCGATAAACTCAATTTTCGAAGTGATCCGGTTCAGATCCGAAAGCGAGCGTACCGGACGATCGTTGATTGCGGTAATGATGTAACCGGGACGGATACGGGCCTGAGCCAAAATACCGTCGCCATTGACAGCTACAACCTGCACGCCGCCATCGATCTTCAGCTCCTTGCGTGCGCGGTCAGAGATCTCAGCGAAGCGGCCACCCAAAGCATCTGCTGCGGCAACCACATTACTCTTAACGATTCCTGTATTACCTGAACTATTACGCAAAACCACATCGATTTGTTTCACATTTGAACCTCTTTTTATTTTGAGGGTCACTTTATCGTTCGGCCGATGTCTGGCAATCTCCTCGAGCAGTTTTGACGAATTATCGATTTTAATCCCCTGGATTTCAAGAATTACATCACCCTCTTTAATGCCGGCTGCATGACCAGCACCTGCCGGGTCAACATCCACGACATACACACCGCCCGACTCGGTAATACCGGTCTCTTTGCCACGCTGTTCAATAAAGTTCTCGTTGATCTCCTGAACCGTTACGCCCAGCAGCGCACGCTGCACGACACCATACTCTTTCAGGTCGACCACCACCTTTTTAACGATTGAGGTCGGCACGGCAAAGGAGTAACCTGCAAAACTACCGGTAGGCGATTTGATCACCGTATTGATACCCACCAGTTCCCCGCGGGTATTCACCAAGGCACCGCCACTGTTTCCGGGGTTGACCGCTGCATCGGTTTGGATGAATGACTCAATAGCGAACTGGCTTGGAATCACATCCAAATTACGTGCTTTGGCACTGATAATACCGGCGGTTACGGTGCTTTGCAGACCGTACGGGCTACCGATCGCCAAAACCCATTCGCCCAAACGCAACGAGTCGGATTCGCCGAACGGGATGTTGGGCAGATCTTTTGCATCGATTTTGATCAAGGCAACGTCGGTCAACGGATCGGTACCGATCACCTTTGCGGTAAAGGTACGTTTATCGTTCAGGGTAACTTTTACCTCGGAAGCCTTTTCAACGACATGGTTGTTGGTCACGATATAACCATCAGGGCTGATGATGACCCCTGAGCCACCACTACGTTGTTGACGAGGCTGCTGCTGTTGTTCGTAGCCTTGTGGAATCCCGAAGAATTCAAAGAACGGATCGAATCCGCCACCGAAACGGCTGTTGCTACGGCTTTTGATCTCCTGGATCACTTCGATATTGACCACACCTTTGACAGCATTTTCAGCTGCGTAGGTCAGATCGGGATATTTGTCTGCCTCATAGGAGGTAAAGTGGTTTCCGGCCTGTTCGCCGAAGGCTGTGGCACAATCCTGGGTGTAATTTTTTTCGGTCACGGCACCGATCGTATAGGCGGTCACGCCTCCGGCGATCATAGCCGCTGCCACTACTGACGCAAATAATATGACCTTTTTCATAATTAAGAATTGAGTGTTAACTAATTAATTCAAAACAAAAAAGGGTCGAAATTTCTCACTGCAATAATTTAGTTAAACATTAAGGTTGGGGCCCCACTGGGGGCGTCATATGAAAGAACGTATGAAACGAGATTTTTGTTTCACTCGTCTGTAAAATTTCTTTACATTTTAAGGAACGTCAATCCTTCGGACGATATTGTATGGCCCTTCGTGAATTGGGTTTCGAATGTGGATCTGAGGTTCCTCTACCCGCTACACGTTATTGTATAAGCTGGGGAAGGGATTGCATCGAATTGCCGAGACATTAACCGAATCTAACGCACATGCCTATACCGACTGTCGAGACCTCATTTTGTTGTTATCCCCTGAACATACAGAGATCCAGCGTCGAGCGATATGAGCGAGGGCCCCATTTTGCAGAAACGATTCGCCAGAGGGATCATTTTGCTGAATAAAAAAAGGCATTCCAACACCTGATGATGTCGCAATGCCCTTATAACAATATCAAAAAAGGTCTTATTTGGCCAGGCCGAACTCTTTGCGCAACAGATCGACCGAATCGAGTTTCTCCCAACCGAAGAACTCCGCTTTGAGGTGGATTTCATGTCCATGTTCCCAAACCGTTACCTCTTTGGTATAGGGGCGTCCACCGAAATGGCCGTACGAAGCGGTAGCTTCAAAAATCGGATTCCGCAAACCAAAACGTTCTACGATCTTGGCGGGACGCAGATCGAACAGTTTGCCGATCCGCTCTGCAATCTCCCCTTCGGTGATCGACAGATGATTGGTACCGTACGTATTGACATAGATGCTCAACGGACGGGCAATGCCGATCGCATAGGAGAGCTGAACGAGCACCTCGTCAGCGATGCCGGCTGCCACCATATTTTTGGCAATGTAACGCGCTGCATAGGCTGCACTGCGATCCACCTTTGAGCTGTCCTTGCCCGAAAATGCGCCGCCACCGTGAGCTCCACGACCGCCATAGGTATCGACAATCACCTTGCGTCCCGTCAAACCGGTATCACCGTGCGGGCCGCCAATCACAAACTTACCGGTCGGATTGACATGCAGAATATAGTCATCTCCGATCAGATCGGCCAGACGGTCTCCAGCCCGCTCCAAACGAGCTTTTGTCCGCGGAATCAGGATGTTGCGCACATCTTCGCGGATCTGGGCACACATGGCCTCCTCCGCCTCTTTTTCACTGCGTTGGATATCGGCTTTGATAAACTCGTCATGCTGGGTCGATACCACAATGGTGTGTACTCTTTGCGGGCGTTTATCATCCCCGTATTCGATGGTCACCTGACTCTTCGAATCGGGACGCAGGTAGGTCATCACCTTCCCTTCGCGACGAATGGCAGCCAGCTCCTTGAGAATCACCTGCGCCAAAATCAGCGAAGCCGGCATGTACTCTTTGGTTTCGGAGCAGGCATAACCAAACATGATTCCCTGATCTCCGGCCCCCTGTTCGTCGGCGTCGGCCCGTACGACACCCTGATTGATGTCGGGTGACTGTTCGTGGATAGCCGAGAGAATACCGCACGAATTGGCATCGAACATATAATCGCTTTTGGTGTAGCCGATACGCTCGATTACGCGGCGGGCCACAGCCTGCACATCAACGTAGGCTTCAGAGCGCACCTCGCCGGCAACTACCACCAGACCGGTAGTGCAGAGGGTTTCGCAAGCCACTTTAGCGTTGCTGTCATGACGCAGAAATTCATCGAGAATAGCATCGGAGATCTGATCCGATACTTTGTCGGGGTGTCCTTCGGACACCGATTCAGACGTGAATAAATATCCCATTTTTAAAGGTTTTACTGCCGTATCGAAGTACACATACACACAACAACACAGGTGATCAAACAAGAACCCTTTGCCAAATGCGCCATGCGGAATTCGCTGCGGCAAAATCAATAAAACGGGAAAAACTCAGCTGTTGGAGAAAACCAAATACTAGAAATACATTTTAGCATTTTTTCGAGTGGTTGCAAGCGGCCAAATCTTTCCACATAACTTCATCCGTTGCGGATGACTGCGCAAAGGTAGAAAAAAGGGGAGATTTTGCAAAATTTTTCAAAATTCTCCCCTTTTAGCGCAGTAGCCATTTTGATCCAATCAGTCACAACCAGTCGAATTCTCAGATACGATTTGTTATCCCATCACTCATACACAATCGACAAGAATAACACCATCCACAGATTATCCGTTCTGATGTTACCGCATACATGGGATTACAAATCCAGAATGCTATGCCTCTACCAGTGTAATCTGGCCGATCTTATAGCGACGATGGCCATCATCTGCCCCATAAGGGAGCCAATAGAGTGGTGTTCCATCTGCCCGTCCAACCGACACGAACAGATCGTACGTTCCAGGTGCGCAGGCCCGGGAGAAGAGACGCTCTCCCACATTAAAGCGAGGGGCTACCACACAGGCGGTTTTGAGGGGTTGTTTCGGGACTTCACCCGGCTTCCCAACCGACAAACGGGCCACATCGAGCGAATCATCGACCAGCACCGAAACGATCCCACCCCAGGCATCTTTTAGTGTAAAACAGGGGTATCCACCTTTGTAACAGGGTGCCACGCCTCCATTACTCCACTCCGACTCGATCTCGAACGGTTCACCGAGCTTCACCTCGCAAGGCCAAACAGCCTTGTGCATCTGCAAACGATAACCGATGCGGCGGTTAATACGATCGATCGCCTCACGACACTCCGCCAGCTCTTCCCGCGGCCACCAATGAATCGACATGTAGGAGGCGTGGTAGGCCTCCACGGACTCCACCAACAGTTCTGAGTCCCAATTTCCCCGTTTTTTGGACAAGCCGTAGTGCTCATGTTCGAGAATCACCGGCATCGTTGGCCAGAAGAGTTGGGCCATATCATCGTGATACCACTGTTCGGGGGCTTTCGACACCAGAATGCTGTCATCACGCAGGGTCACCCCTTTGGAGAAGGCATATTCGATAATCGGGTAGTGCTCTGCTCGCAGGAAAGGTCCGCCATAATCGTCCGAAACACACAGCTGCGTCTTCTTGAACCAACGGCAATAGATATCAATAATCCGTTTTTGGGTTTCGATGGTCCATGCGTGACCGTGTTTCGGCGTAGTTGCCACGGAATGGCCTTCGCCCCACATTCCCATATGACCAATATCGACAAAAGCCACATGCGGGCTACCATCATAACGTTCGGCCATTGCCCGGACAAAATGGTCAACCTTCTCCAAATAGATCGGATCATCATAATCGGGTTCATAGACCCACCCTTCGGCATCGAAACCTTTGGCTCCGGCGTCGAACACCCATTGGGGCGTTGCCTTGTACATCCAGGGCTCAAGAGCCGAGATACGGAACGACACCTGCAACCCCTGATCGATCCAACGCTGGGCAGGGGTATCGAGACTCTCCCACAAGAAATGGCCCTCCTCGGGTTCAATCAAGGCCCACGGCAATCGTAGATAGGCTCCGTTCAAGCCGGGGAAATCCTCCAACGTATCGGAAGGCTCCAGCTTCGAACCGTAATTTTCCAGACTGTTGGAATAAAAGTGCATGGTCCAGCCCATATCGGGATTTCGCAGAGCTTGTCCGTTATCGGTCAGCACAGCCCGATATTGCGATCCGATCTGTTCCAAAGCAACTGCATCAGACAGCCCGGATGCAGCATCCCCGCCACCCTCACTTCTTACTTTGATTTGATTTGTAGTCGAAGCCAACACCTGATCCAACAGGCAGGGGGCCGTTACCGCTCCGGCTGTCACCCACCCCAACTTTTTCAGAAAACCTCTTCGGCTATATTTTCCCATCGCTTCTTGACATTTAGATTAGTTTGATATGCGTTCTATTCGAACATATTGAGCCACTAAAGATAACACTTTTCAACAAACAAGCCGCTCCGAAGAGCGGCTTGCAACACACGATTATGTAAGTGAATGAATTTTTATTTCCGTTTTTCCTTGAATTTTTCGATCTGTTTTTTGATGGCATCGAGGCAGAGATCCGTAGATTCTTCAAAACTCTTGCTACGGCGTTCAGCCACCAACTCACCACCTGCTACGTTAAACTTAATGATCACTACCTTATTACCGGCCTGGTCATCTTTGTCCAATTTAAGAGTCACATCGGCTGAGAGGATGTTGTCGGCAAACCGGCCCATCTTCGACAGTTTGTGTTGAATAAAATCGACGAGTTTCTGGTCGGCGTCAAACTTTACGGACTGAATCTTTACGTTCATAATTTGTCCTCCTTACTTTTTTATGTTATCGGCCCGTGGATGGGCCTTGTTATACACCTGTTTGAGCTGTTCGATACTGTTGTGGGTATAGACCTGTGTGGCACCCAACGAGGTGTGTCCCAACAGCTCCTGGATCATCCGGATATCGGCACCGCTGTTCAGCAGATGGGTAGCAAACGTATGTCTCAACACGTGTGGGCTACTCTTTCCCTGGACCCCGGCTCCCCGCAACATCGTATGCACCACCCGATACACCTCGCTGCGGCTGATCCGTCTGCCTTGTTGAGATAAAAATAGGAAATTTATTCCACTTTCACAAATGCCATTCTGCCTGCAAAGCTCCAAATAGTGGACAATTTTCGCAGAAACGGTCTCAATTATCGGAACCACACGTTCTTTATCCCCCTTACCGTGAACTTTAAGCAATGAGAACTGATCCGAAAAGTCCTCAAGACGAATATCGACCAGTTCGGCAAGACGAATACCCGTAGCATAAAACAACAGAACGATCAAGGCATCCCGTTCGACCAACCAATCATCACTTGGACGGACGATCGAGTTCAAGATCAGCCTCATACGGCTCTCCTCGACGAACGAAGGCAGGCGACGGGGCATCTTCAAAGCGGTAATCCGCATAAAGGGATCTTTGTGAATCACCCCTTTTTTACGCAAGAATCGGAACAAGGATTTGATCGACGAGATTTTACGATTGACGCTGCGGGCACTGAGATGTTCATCTCCCGTCAGGTGCATAATCCACGCCCGCAGGTCATTTCCATCCACCAGCGAGGGGTCGAACGTCCGCAGTACCGTTTGCACCTGCTCTTCTGTGACAGCCGTCTCCAACTGCTTGGTTTGCGGTTGTCGGCTTTGCGAACTGCCTGACGGACGAGGTGGAACGACACTACGAGCCGAGGCGTGGTCTGAGGCTCCTTTTACCGGTTCGGAGAGGCCGTTACAAAAAAGAACGAACTGACGGATGTCGTCGCCATAGGCACGTACCGTCAGTTCGGAATATCGTCTCTCTGAGCGCAGGTATGTCAAGAAATCCTCGATCATAGCCCAAAGATAAACTTTTATTTGAAAGGGAGGTTACTCTCACGTCGTAACCTCATGGAGAAAGAGACAACCATCCCCGCTCCTTTGGGTAGAGGACTACTCCTCTTCGCGCTGCATCTTCTCAACGTAAATCGCATGCAGTTTGTTCACACGGTTTACGACAGAGGGCTTGGTGAAGTACTGGCGGCGGCGCAGCTCCTTCAAAACACCGGTTTTCTCGTATTTACGTTTGAATTTCTTCAGGGCTCTTTCGATGTTTTCACCCTCTTTGATCGGCATGATAATCATGATCGTACTTGTTTTTGCTTGTTTTGATAAATTGAAATTTGGTTTGGATGTTCCGGAGCGTTCAACGTG
This sequence comes from uncultured Alistipes sp., assembly GCA_900545315.1. Taxonomy (GTDB): domain Bacteria; phylum Bacteroidota; class Bacteroidia; order Bacteroidales; family Rikenellaceae; genus Alistipes_A. The sequence goes on along the minus strand of UQYM01000007.1, from coordinate 25,460 downwards.
TTCCGAAACGGAGATACGGAGCGAGCTTCACAGCCAGTTCCGCAGGTAAGATATGTTGTTCTATCAGCTCCTCAGTGCTACTCCAACCTCCTTTCAATTGCCTGTACTTCAAAATTTTGTTCAGTACCTTCGGCGGCAAATAGGGATGACCCTGCATCCGCTTTGGGGACGCAAAGTTAATATCAATTTTTTGAATTTCACTACTATCTACAAAAATTTGTTGTCGAATCATCAAATAGTTGCGTTCAGTCATGCCCTGAATCTCTTGCAGTTGCTCCACTGAAGCGAATCCGCCCAGTGCTTCCCGATAGCGGATGATCCGTCTTGCGGTAAGTGGTCCGATTCCCCGGATCGCAACCAAAGTAGCGGAATCGGCCCCATTCAACTCCACCAAAGCCGGAGTTTTATTCCTATCGTTACGACCCTGTGCACTACCTGCCCCAACAGCAGACTCCGTTGAATGCTTTTTCGGCTCCACACTTCTATTCGATGCTGAATCTTTAGTTTGGACATCTGTGTGCTTTTCGGGGCGGGACTGTGAACGATAGCGATAGCTCTCGCCGATTATGATGTAGGGCTCCAGTTCGGCATATTTCTCCGGTGAGACGGTATAACAACGGGCGAAATCGCTTTTTACCCGGAAAACCGCGCCGGCCTGCCGATAATTCAGGATTACCTGAGCCTGTTTCGGTGAGAAGCCCAACCGCACCAACTCCTCCAATGAGACGGTATTGGGATCGAATTGGAACAGTTCATAACCTCTCCGAGAGGTTCTCCCAGATTCCGAACGCTGTTCCACATCCTGTGCAGAGCCGACAGTTTCCCGATTCGTTTCGGGATTACCGTTTCGACCATAGCCGTACTCACGGGAATCCCTGTTGTGCGCCCGATTGGAATAGGAAAGGCGGGTATTTTGTATCGAATCGAGGACCCGATCGCTGTAACGGGTGAAGCTCTGCTCAAAGCGGGGACGATCCAACTGCACGAACAGCAGACATAGCACCACCAACAGCGGCAGTAACAGCAATACGCGCCGTCCCTCTCGCTGCGAAAAGGAGAACAGAGCCTGCACTATTTTTCTAAAACGCTTTTCCGCCACAACTACATTCTTTTACCAGCCCCTTCACAGAGCGTCCACACCCCGATCCTTCTGCTTTTACTTTTCACAGCAAACACTCACCAGTCTATTGCTCACTATATATCTTGAATAAAGTCGTCCCATGCAGTCTGTTTCACATCGAACCATATTTTTGGAAAATTTTTTCTGATTCCGGAACAGTTACCTGAATTTCGTATCAGATTACGAAACTTATCTCCCAACAGGCCTCACAGAACATTCCTCCGGGCACAGGCAGGAACAGTTACCAGCTATAACCAACCAAACCATCTTATTCACCTCGGCCCTTTGATCAAAAATACAAAATTTCTGTTTTTCAGGCAGTATCTTCGGGAGAAAGATGGTTATCGATCCGGCCAAACGCCTTGTTCAGCAGTCCAAGCGACAGGTTATCCCTTTCGGACGTCCCCTCCAGCCCAATCCATACCACGAAACAGCCATGCAAATCCAGCTGAAATACCAAAGAAAAGAAAGGTCATATGCCCCACCCAAAAATAAAAGCCTCGCAACAAATGTTGCGAGGCTTATCATCGTTTGTTCGTCGGTACAAGCTATACGAAGACCGATGCCGTTATTACTTCTGACATTGGAAATTAGTCGATACACCCTTCACTTCAGACCTATAACCAGCCCTCAAGCGATCCGGTCAATCTCAATAAAAATTATTCGGCAATCGTCTGTTTTGCCCAATCGGCAGCCTGCTTAGGGCCGCCATTCAACAGCTTGCCGGCTTGCCAATGAATGGCAGGATAGAGTTTTTGAAGCGTCTTGACGCTATTGGTAATCGAGCTACCACCAGATGTTGCAAATGGGATTACCCTCTTGCCAGCAAACCGATATTGCTCAATAAAAGAGTTGACAGGACGGGGGCACAGGTCCCACCAGATCGGATACCCCAACAGAATCACATCATACGCATCGGCATCCAGCTTCTCTCCAGCCAATTCGGGACGTGACGTCTCAGTGGTCATCTCAACGGAACTGCGACTTTGACGATCGTGCCAATTCAAATCGGCAGCGGTGTAAGCCTCGGCCGGCGTAATACGATAGAGTTCACCATCAATCGCTGAGGCAATTGCTTCAGCCACCTTTTCGGTTGTTCCGGTGCAGGAGAAATAGGCCACCAGAATATGTTTATCGTTTTTTACAGATTGATCTGACGTGCGATTTTGCGCGTTCGACGAACAGCCCAAACAGAAAAGTCCCATAATGATCCAAACCAGTTTATTCATGTTATTTCAGTTTTGAATATTCTGCATCGCTGACCGGTTCGAGCCATTCATTGCTGCTCTTTTCGCCCGGCACCTCGATCGCCAGATGAGAGAACCAACTGTCGGGAGCGGCCCCATGCCAATGTTTCACACCGGCCGGAATATAGACCGAATCACCCGGCAACAACTGTACAGGCTCTTTGCCCCACTCCTGGTAATATCCGCGTCCGCCGACACAAATCAGCGTTTGGCCGCCACCCTTTGTTGCATGGTGAATATGCCAGTTGTTGCGGCATCCCGGTTCAAAGGTCACATTGAAAACAGGAAGTCCCTCCGTCACAACGGGAGCCAAATAGCTCTGACCTACAAAATATTGAGCATAAGCGTCATTAGGCTGCCCCACCGGGAAGAGAATGGATTGTGCATAAATCTCGAGCGGAGTGACCGATTGCGCAGCAGTCGTATCCGTCCATACCTCTTTGGCCATCCGGAAAGCAGCCCAGGCTTTGGGCCATCCGGCATAGAAGGCTGCATGGGTCAGGATCTCTGCAATCTCGGTTTGGGTCACTCCATTCTTTTTGGCCGATTCGAGATGATATTTGAATGACGAATCGACAAGCCCCTGCGACATCAGGGCCACAACAGTGACTACGGAGCGGTCCCGAAGCGACAGCAGGTGGTTACGACTCCACACCTCTCCGAACAGCACATCATCGTTCAGGCGTGCAAATTCGGGCGCGAACTCGCCGAGCGCTTCGCGTCCGGCCGTTTGCTGAACTTTCACTTGTGATTTTGTCATGATTGGAAATATTAACATCAACGATAAAACACTTAAACCAATTTTTGTTTTCATCCCGCACATTTTTTCGGTTCGACATCTCAACACGCTTTTATTCAAAGCCGTTCTGTACAAAAATAGGAGCCCTCAAAGATCAATATTTTGTTGTCCGGCTCATTTTTCACCAAGCGACCACTTTTTATTGCGTTTACCGTGAGGGAGCCATTCCGTAGGTCTCTTTGTACAGTTTCGAGAAATGAGAGAGATTTTTGAACCCGACATCGAAACAGATCTCCGATATTTTTCTGCTGCCGGAGGTAATCAGTTCGTGAGCAGCTTCGAGACGTCGTCGGATAATCCATTTCTGTGGAGTCAGGTCGCTCACCTTGGCGAAATCACGTTTAAAGGTAGCCAGGCTGCGCCCGGTGTAGCGTGCGATCTCCGACAGGGAGAGGTCCAACATGTAATTTTCATTCAGGAAGTTCAGAATGTCGATCTTCCACGGCTCGACAAAGTCAAACAACGACGCATAGAGACTGCGATCCGTATTCAGCAGCACGTAGATTCCTTCGACCATTTTCCGTCTCAACACCTCTTCCGAAGGGCGTTCAGCAGCATCGAAGAGTGGAATAATCGATTCGAACAGTGCACGAATATCGGGACGGTTGTTGGGCAAGAGACGGAGACTCACCTTTTCTCGTTTGGAGTCAAAGGGAATTTTTTGCCGGTCCAGGCGCTGATAAAAGTCTCGAAGGAAAGCCCGCGTAAATTTTAAAACGACAGAATGATACGGTTTCCCGGCTGCGGCCTTTTTCTGCAACCAGAGTCGGTTATCCCGACGCATAAAGGCACAATCGCCCGGATGAACGAACGTTTTTTTACCCCGCTCCTCGATTTCAAGCTCTCCGGAACACAAGTATAACAGCGTATGCTCGCGATTTTCATGGAGACACTCCCGATCATCAGTCACAAAACTCGCGATAAAGACATCCGAGCAATCGAACAGATCCAACCGTTCCATACCTTCCGATTTTGGTTTGGAACAAATTTACGCTATTGTTATCGTAGATATTTTGTTGTACGGCTCAAATTTAAGCCCAATACGTTCTTGCCGCTCGCAGACAAATCGATAAGTAAAAATCTCTTAGATACTTTTATCAGCTTGCTGCTGCCGTTCGCGTTCTTTGGTGGAGAGCAGGCCGCAAGCCGCCTGAATATCTTCGCCTCGCGACGCCCGGATCGTCGTTATGATTCCCTTGCGGGTCAGTGCATCGCGCAGCCAGATCATCTTCGCCTCGTCAGCGCCCTGCATCGGAGCGTCGGGAATGGCGTGGAACCGGATCAGGTTGATTCGACATTTCAACCCAGCAAGCAGCCGGGACAATGCCGCAACATGGGCCGGAGTATCATTGACGCCTGCAAAAACAATATACTCGAAACTGACCCGACGCTGGTGCGAGAAGTCGTGACGTTTCAGTTCGGCAATCACCTCTTCTATCGGATATTTGCCTTCGACCGGCATCATCGCCAGCCGTTCGCTATGAATCGGATCGTGCAGGCTGACTGCCAGATGGGCCGAACAACGATTCAGGAACTCACGCATGGCCGGAATCACTCCAACCGTGGATAGGGTGATTCGAGTCGGGCTCCAGCCGTATCCCCACCGGGCGGTCAGAATCTCGATCGAGCGCAGCACCTGCTCCAGATTGTCCAACGGTTCGCCCATCCCCATATAGACCACATTGGTCAACCGGTCGCTTTCGGGGATTGTACGGATCTGATTGAGGATCTCGCCCGAAGTGAGGCTATGCGAAAACCCTTGCCGGGCCGTCATGCAAAAGTGGCACCCCATCCGGCACCCCGATTGGGAAGAGACACACAGCGTCGCCCGATCCTTGTCGGGAATATAGGCCGATTCGATATAGTGGCCTTTCAGCGTCGGGAAAAGATATTTTTTGGTTCCATCGACCGATTCCTGGCAGCCCACTACCGGGATCATACCTACACAATAGTCCTGTGACAGTCGCTCGCGATTTTTCAGCGAAAGGTTGGTCATCTGGTCGATCTCCGTCACATTTTTCTTATAGAGCCAGGTGACAATCTGTGTCGCCGTAAAACGGGGCATACCCAATGCTGTGACGATCTCTGTCAATTCGGAGAGCGTTTTGCCGAACAACCACTCTTTATCCATCTACCGAAAAATTAATAAGATTTGGTGTTAATGTAACTGTTGGTCACTTGGACTTTCAACTCGTCGTACGTTCCGATATCCTTGATCTGAACCGGAAGGCCGCTCATCGGAGTACTGATCTTGACCTCCGGCTCCATCTCGATCACCCGGACATTGATCGAACCGTCATAGTTCGGCCGTATCTCATTATTGAACGCAGCAGTTGCCGACGCAGGCACTGCATAGGTTTTGGGAACGAGTTGCAGGGTTTGCAGTGTCAGGATTACCAGACAAACGGCAATGACCGTCAAAACGCTTTTGGTGTACAGATCGACTTTCATGGTTTTCAGATTTTAGGTAAACATCCCTGAACAAATGTAACAAAAGTGCATCAATTCCGGTACGATCCCCCTACACTGCAAGCGCGTCAATAAAGAAAAAGGAGGATGTGATCTGCATCCCCCTTACTCTTATTGACAGTCTGTCATCCGTGGAGAATACCAGGGTCGAACTGGTGACCTCTTGCATGCCATGCAAGCGCTCTAGCCAACTGAGCTAATCCCCCTTGACACAGCACAAAGATAGGTAAAAAATCCAATTACCAAAATTTCGGGCCAGATTTCCCCGATTTTTACTATTTTTGTTTAATGATGGGTTGATGGGGCTCAGGGAGAGCCATTCCACCGCCCTTATTTAGATGCAGGTGCTCGGGGAGAGCGCTTTTTTTGAGCCTTTATGCAAGAGACCAAACCCACAACACCAACCGACCTGAGTCAGACTGCCGTACTGGTTGCCCTGGTGAATGAGCAACAGGATGAGGCACAGGTCAAAGAGTATCTCGACGAATTGGAATTTTTGGCCGAGACTGCCGGAGTGCGCACCTTAAAACGCTTTACCCAGCGGTTGGCCAACCCCAATGCGCGCACCTTTGTCGGCGAAGGCAAGTTGGCTGAAATCGCACTATATGTCGAAGAGAATGAGGTGGACTTTGTCATTTTTGACGATGAATTGAGCCCTTCTCAGATTCGCAACCTCGATAAAGTTTTTTCGCGTAAGATCTATGACCGTACCAGCCTGATTCTGGAGATCTTTGCTCAGCGAGCCAAGACGGCCTATGCCAAGACACAGGTCGAGTTGGCCCAATGCCAATACCTGTTACCGCGTCTGGCCGGTATGTGGACCCACCTGGAACGTCAACGAGGTGGAACCGGGACCCGTGGCGGTGCCGGTGAGCGCGAGATTGAGACGGACCGTCGTATTGTCCGCAACCGCATCAGCCGGCTCAAAGAGCAATTGAGCAAGATCGACAAGCAGATGGCCGTCCAGCGCAGCAACCGTGGGCAGTTGGTGCGGGTCGCACTTGTTGGATATACCAACGTAGGCAAATCGACCATCATGAACCTGATTTCGAAAAGCGACGTTTTTGCCGAAAACAAACTTTTCGCTACGCTCGACACCACCGTCCGCAAAGTGGTGTTGGACAACCTGCCGTTTCTGCTTTCGGATACGGTAGGGTTTATCCGCAAGTTGCCGCACCAGTTGGTCGAATCGTTCAAATCGACACTCGACGAGGTGCGTGAGGCGGATCTGCTATTGCACGTGGTGGATATTTCGCACTCCAATTTTGAGGAGCAGATCGCTGTGGTCAAGGAGACGTTGCAGGAGATCGGAGCGGCAGACAAGCCCGTATTCCTGATCTTCAACAAGATCGACGCCTACACCTACACCCCCAAGGATGAAGACGATCTCACCCCGGCCACCAAAGAGAACCGGACCCTCGACGATTTGAAGAACAGCTGGATTGCCAAGGCAAACACCCCATGTATTTTCATTTCGGCACGCGAGCGGATCAACATCGACAAATTCCGGAAAGATCTCTACGGCATGGTCCGTGAGATCCATGCAGGACGCTACCCCTTCAACAACTTTTTATATTGATTCCGGGTTCCGGAATGACTACAAACCGAATAACAACAACTCAAATTTACGGAACATGGCTGAACAGATGGTAACGGTACTGGATCGGGAGAATACGCTGCTGAACCGGTTCATTGCCCAGATGCGTGATGTCCACGTGCAGGGTGACAGTATGCGCTTTCGGCGCAATCTCGAACGGGCAGGCGAGGTGATGGCCTACGAGATCAGCAAGACGCTGGAGTATAAACCGAAGTTGATCGAGACCCCGCTGGGAGAGGCCGAAGTGATGATGCCCGACGACGAGATTGTGATTGCGACGATTCTGCGTGCGGGTTTGCCGTTCCATCAGGGCTTCCTGAACTACTTCGACAACGCACAGAATGCTTTTGTTTCAGCCTACCGCAAATATCGGAAAGACAACTCCTTCAACATCAAGGTTGAGTACATCTCGGCTTGCGAGCTCACCGGCAAGACGTTGATTATCAGCGATCCGATGCTGGCAACAGGTTCTTCGTTGGTGATGACCTACAACGCCCTGATCGAGAAGGCCGGCATGCCCAAGTTTACGCATGTGGCCACCGTGATTGCCAGCGAAGAGGGGCTTGAGTACACCAAGAGTCATCTTTCGGCCAACAACTGCCACATCTGGTGTGGTTCCGTAGATGCCGAAACAACCGTAAAATCCTACATTGTACCGGGCATGGGCGATGCGGGCGATTTGGCCTACGGCGAGAAACTTTAAGTGAGGAGGCTTCACTTTTGAGCAAAGATTTTGCCGGCGGTCGGTCTTCTACAAATGGCCAACAAAGCAACCTATCTAAGCAAGACAAACGCTCTAAAGGAGAGGCAGCCCTGCACCTCTTCTGCCGATCATCTTTCCAACGAAGGATAGCTTGTCGTGCTTGATTGATAGATAGACGCCATGGTGGGACAAAAGATTGCAGGCATTTTCACATTCGTCCGTACAGAGTGAGTTTACAAGAGGGAGGGGCACTTTGCTAAGCACCACATAGCAGTATTGCAGGTCTTATCCAGCCCACATCTCCACAACCATACAACGGGGTTACTTTGTCTCCCCGTTTTTTATTGCTTTGCGCTTGTTGCGCACCACCTCAACAAAGACCGGTACCAACGACAACACAATAATCAGTACGACCAGTAATTTCAGATTGTGCTGTACCACCTCGAGCCCACCAAACAGGTAACCGGCATAAGAGAAGAGTGCTACCCACGCCACACTGCCGATAATATTGAACGACAGGAAGTGACGGTACCCCATATGTCCCATACCGGCCACAAAGGGGGCAAAGGTTCGTACGATCGGAACAAAACGGGCCAGAATAATGGTCTTGCCTCCATGTTTGTCGTAGAAATGGTGGGTTTTGTCCAGGTAGCTCTGTTTAAAGATTTTGGAATTGGGATTGCGGAACAGCCGTTCGCCGAAAAAACGGCCGATCATATAATTTGTGGCATCGCCCAACACCGCCGCTGCAATCAACATCAACACCAACAGGTGTACATTCACGGGATTGGTCGGCAGTGAAGCCAGCGCCCCGGCCATAAACAGCAGCGAATCGCCCGGCAGGAAGGGGGTCACCACCAATCCGGTTTCACAGAAGATGATCACGAAAAGGATCGCATAGATCCACACCCCGTAAAGGGCCACCATTTCGGTCATATGCACATCGATGTGCAACACGAAATCCACCATACTCTGCAAATAGTCCATCGTCAACTTTTTATCACACTGCCTCAATGGCCGCATCCGAATCCTATTAACGTACCCCACTCTACAAGGGAAGCAGGGGAAACAAGGGAAGGCAACATTCCCGAAACAGGTCCACCGATAAGAAAAAATTCAAAAAGGGAGGGCGCAATTCCCTCCCTTTGCTATGATTTATGGTCGGAATGGATTAAATCACCACATTGACAATCTTTCCGGGGACTACGATAACCTTTTTAGGAGTTTTACCGTCGAGGTATTTGGCTGCAGCAGGGTCGGATACCACCGCCTCTTCGACCTGTTTGGGGGTCAAACCGGCAGGCAGCACCTTTTTGTAGCGCATCTTGCCGTTGAATGAGATCGGATACTCGATACTCTCTTCAACCAGATATTTTTCGTCATATTCGGGGAAAGAGGCATCACAAACCGATGTGGTATGACCCAGGCTCTCCCACAACTCCTCGGCAATATGCGGAGCAAACGGAGCGATCAACACAACGAGCGGTTCGAGGATAGCCCGTTTGTTGCAGCCGCCCAATTCGTTGACACAAATCATAAAGGCACTGACCGAAGTGTTGAACGAGAAGTTCTCGATATCTTCGCCCACCTTTTTGATCGTTTTGTGCAGGCTCTTGAGTTCAGCCGCTGTCGGAGCCTCATCGCTAACGACGAATGCCCCCTCGCGGTTGTAGAAGAGACGCCAGAAACGACGCAGGAATTTATGTACCCCGTCGATACCGTTCGTATCCCACGGTTTGCTCTGCTCGAGCGGGCCGAGGAACATCTCGTACATACGCAGCGTATCGGCACCGTAATCTTCCACGATGTTGTCGGGATTGACAACATTGAACATCGATTTGGACATTTTCTCGATTGCCCAACCGCAGACATATTTGCCATCCTCGAGGATAAACTCGGCATCGGCAAACTCCGGACGCCAAGCCCGGAAGGCATCCAGGTCGAGCAGGTCGTTGCGCACGATATTGACATCGACGTGGATCTCTTGCGTCTCGTACTGATTTTTCAGACCCAAAGAGACGAACTTGTTGGTTCCCACAACACGATAGACGAAATTGGAACGTCCCTGAATCATACCCTGGTTCACCAGCTTCTTGAAGGGTTCGCTTTCGCAAACATAGCCCAGGTCGTAGAGGAACATATTCCAGAAACGCGAGTACATCAGGTGTCCCGTTGCGTGTTCGATACCACCCACATAGAGATCGACATTGCGCCAATACTCATCGGCCTCGCGGCTAACCAGCGCGTCATCGTTATGGGGATCCATATAACGCAGGTAGTAAGCCGACGAACCGGCAAATCCTGGCATGGTACTCAATTCCAGCGGATAGCCCTCTTCGGTTTGCCAATTGACAGCGTGAGCCAATGGTGGTTCACCGTCTGCAGTCGGACCGAAGTTCTCGATCGGCGGCAACTCCAACGGCAATTTATCCTCCGGCAGCGGATAGGCAATGTTGTCCTTGTAATAGATCGGGAAGGGCTCACCCCAATAGCGCTGGCGGCTGAAGATTGCATCACGCAGGCGGTAATTGATCTTCTTCTTACCGAATCCCCGTTTTTCGATCTCGGCAAACATGGTTACGATCGCCTCTTTGACATCCAGACCATTGAGGAATTCAGAGTTAATCAAACGACCCTCTTTGGCATCGTAGGACTCTTTCTCGAGATCACCGCCCTCAACTACCGGAATGAGCGGCAAACCGAAATGACGGGCAAATGCGTAGTCACGGCTATCGTGAGCCGGAACGGCCATAATGGCACCCGTACCATATCCGGCCAAAACGTAATCACTGATATAGATCGGAATCTCTTTCCCGTTGAAGGGGTTAATGGCATAGGCTCCGGTAAACTGGCCGCTAACCCGTTTGGTGTCGGCCATACGTTCCCGTTCGGAACGTTTTTTGGTTTCGGCCAAGTAGGCCTCAACCGCCTCCTTATATTCCGGGGTGGTGAGCTGCTCTACCAACTCGTGTTCTGGAGCCAACACCATAAAGGTGACTCCGAAAATGGTATCCGGGCGAGTGGTAAAGACCTCCAATTTCTCGTCAGTTCCCTTCAGACCAAAAAAGAGCTGGGCACCCTCACTGCGGCCGATCCAGTTGCGCTGAATCTCTTTGAGCGAATCACTCCACTCCAGTTGATCCAATCCGTCCAACATCCGCTGCGCATAAGCGGTAACCCGCAGCTGCCACTGCTTCATCTGTTTCTGCTCAACCGGGAAACCACCACGTACCGACAGGCCATCTTTTACCTCATCGTTTGCCAATACAGTTCCCAGCCCGGGGCACCAGTTGACCAACGTATCGGCACGGAAAGCCAACCGATAATTTTGCAGAGTGGCCTCTTTTTCCGCTTCGCTCATCGCCTTCCACTCCTCGGCTGTGAACGAAAGCTCATGGGTACAGGCTGCATCCACGCCCTGCGTGCCGTTCTGCTCAAACGCAGCTACCAGCTCCGCGATCGGGCGGGCCTTCTGACAAGCGTTGTTGTAATAGCTGTCGAACATCTTCAAAAATGCCCACTGCGTCCATTTGTAATATTTGGGATCACACGTGCGCACCTCACGACTCCAATCGAAACTGAAGCCGATCTTGTCGAGCTGCTCCCGGTAACGGTTGATGTTCTTCTCGGTGGTTACAGCCGGATGCTGACCGGTCTGAATCGCATACTGCTCAGCCGGTAGTCCAAACGCATCGTAACCCATCGGGTGCAGGACGTTAAACCCCTTGAGACGTTTGTACCGCGAATAGATATCCGAAGCGATGTAACCCAGCGGATGGCCGACATGCAGACCCGCTCCCGAAGGATAGGGGAACATATCCAATACATAATATTTCGGCCGATACTTATCGACCTCAACCTTGTAGGTTTTTCTTTCGGCCCAACGGCGCTGCCACTTCTGCTCAATGGCCCTGAAATCGTATTCCATATTATTGATTTTGTTTTATCTCTATCTCCGGTAACAGACACACAATGTTCAATGGTCCATCACTTCCTATCTCTTCTCTACCAGCCTACCTGCCCAGTATTCGTTCCTAACCTTGCTCCCCCCCCTGGCGCTGTGTCTTAGCCTACCTCTATCCCACGACTCGGCCTAGATTTCTTGATTCGGGTTCTGTCCTTACTCTCTCCCCCCTCATGCCTCGGCCCCGGGTCAGGTAAAAGATTAATTCTGGGTGCTCGGTCCGTGAGCTGCATTGTGTACCTGTCGAAGGGTCTGCAGAATTCCCTGCCGGTCATACCCGCACATCGCTTTGAGCTGATCGACGGTCCCGTGCGGAATGAAACGGTCTTGAATTCCCAGTGAGGTGACCCGACACGGATAGCCGTGAGCATTGAAGAAGGCCAGCACTGCTTCACCAACGCCACCTTCAATGACGCCATCCTCTACGGTAACCACCTGCGTAAACGTTTGGCCGATTCGATGCAGCAACTCTTCGTCCAACGGTTTGGCAAAACGGAGATCGGCATGCAATACCGACACCCCTTCGGCAGCCATCTGTTCGGCCGCCCATGCCGCATCGTTGCCCACCGGCCCGAGGGTCAGAAGTGCGATCTCGTCTCCTTCGCGCAGGATCTGCCCCTTGCCAATCGGCAGCAACTCCATCGGGCGACGCCAATCGGGAGTCACCCCCTTACCCCGAGGATAACGAATTACGAAAGGTCCGGGCGTTTTCAAGGCTGTGAACATCAGGTTACGCAACTCCACCTCATTCAAGGGGGAGGCTATGGTTAATCCCGGCACCGGCAACAGACCGGCCAGATCGAATACCCCGTGATGTGTCGCTCCATCTTCGCCCACCAGACCGGCCCGGTCCAGACACATTACCACATGCAGTCCCTGCAAGGCAACGTCATGAATCACATTGTCGTAGGCACGCTGCATGAACGACGAATAGATATTGCAAAACGGCACCATTCCTTCGGCAGCCAATCCGGCAGAAAATGTGACCGCATGCCCTTCGGCGATTCCGACATCGAAACAACGATCGGGCATCTGCTCCATCATGATATTGAGTGACGAGCCGGTTGGCATGGCTGGCGTAATGCCGACAATCCGATCATCCTGACGGGCCAGTTCGAGCAGGGTCTCTCCAAACACCTCCTGATAACGGGGCGGCTCACCCGGCTTGGCCTTGACGATTCGCTCCCCGGTTTCCGGATTGAACAGTCCGGGGGCATGCCACGTGCGTTGATGCTCTTCGGCCGGTTGATAGCCCTTGCCTTTCACGGTCAACACGTGCAGCAATTTGGGGCCAGGAATATGCTTCAAATCACTCAACACACGGACCAACGCCTCAACATTATGGCCATCGACCGGACCGAAATATCGGAAATTGAGACTTTCAAACAGATTGCTCTGTTGAAGCACCCCGCCTTTGAAGGCGTTGCCCACCTTTTGCAGGGCCCGACGGAATTTCGGGAACCGCTCCAAATGGGTCCACGTATGGTGTTTGACCTGATTGTATCGTTTTGAGGTGGTAATACTGAGCAGATACTCCTTCAGCGCCCCCACATTGGGATCGATCGACATGCGGTTATCGTTGAGGATCACCAACAGATCTGCATTTGAGGCTCCGGCATTGTTCAGCCCTTCGAAGGCCAATCCTCCGGTCAGGGCACCGTCCCCGATGACGGCCACCACTTCACGCTTTTCGCCCCGCAAAGCGGATGCGACCGCAATACCCAATGCTGCCGAGATCGAGGTAGAAGAGTGTCCCACCCCAAACGCATCGTAGGGACTTTCATCCATGCGGGGGAATCCGCTGATCCCGCCTAGCTTGCGGTTGGTGCAGAAACTATCGCGACGACCGGTGATAATCTTGTGGGCATAAGCCTGATGGCCGACATCCCACACCAATTTGTCATCGGGAGTATTGAGCACATAGTGCAGAGCTACTGTCAGTTCGACAACTCCCAGGCTCGATCCGAGATGTCCCGGATTGGAGGCCAACTCTCCGATGATAAAGTGACGCAATTCGGCACAATAGCTCTTCAGCTCGTCGACCTGTAATTTTTTCAGGTCTTCCGGCGAGTTGATCCGATAGAGATATTTGTACTCAAAAGGTGGCATCTGTCTGAAAGAGGGAACAAAGATAGTAATTTTTGGACGTACATTGGTACATTATAAATTGTTTTGTATCTTCGTGGCAAATATGCATTTTAAACCGATCGCGATGAGAAAAGCCGCATTGCTATTGCTGTTGGCGGGGGTTGTATGCTCCTGCGTTTCAAACAAAAAATTCAACTCCATGAAGGCCGAGGCGTTGCGTCTCGACGGCGAGCTGAGCGCCGCAAACGACCGCATCGACGATTTGGAACGTCGCAATGATACGCTGACGGCCGCTAATCAACAGTTGGTTGCCGACTCGACTCGTCTGTTTATGAGTTACTCCGATTTGCAACAACGTTACCAACAGTTGTTGGCTGACGGATCCGCAGAATCGGCCCGTATGCTCAAAGAGTTGGAGGAGAATCAGATGGCCCTTAACGAACGTTCGCGCCGGGTCAATGAGTTGGAGGCGATGTTGCGCAGCCGCGAAGAGGCAATCAACAACATCCGCAGCAAGGTTACTGATGCGCTGACCGGTTTCAATGGCAAAGGACTGTCGATTTCGATCAAAGACGGCAAGGTCTATGTTTCGATGGAGGACAAGTTGCTCTTCCGCTCGGGCAGTTTCGAGATTGACCCCAAGGGTGCACAGGCCGTGCGTGACCTGTCGGATGTGTTGGCACAGAATCCCGACATCAACGTCATGGTCGAAGGACACACCGATGATGTTCCCTATCGTCCCAACGGACAGCTTCGCGACAATCTCGATCTGAGTGCCAAACGGGCTACGACGGTCGTTCGTCTGCTGCTCGAGAACAAAGCCATTGAGCCAAGTCGAATCATCGCAGCGGGACGTGGCGAATCTCTGCCGGTAGCCACCGGGAAGACGGCCGAGGACCGAGCTAAAAACCGCCGTACCGAGATCATTCTCACGCCGAAGCTCGATGAGCTGATGCAGCTGATGCAAGACAAGCAATAATCTTTCTGCTCCAGCAGCTATACTACGTCACCCAGCCAAAGATCACCTGAGTCACAGATACAGGCGGGAAGCGGTGCTTTTGCGAAATGGAGGATACACAAGGTTAGGCTGCACAATGCAACAGAGGGCCATAGGAACGACGAGGGAAAAAAAAGAGGAAGAGGAAGAGTAAGTGAGAAGAGGGGTAGGAGTGAACAATCGTTCTGCCAGCCATCCCTCAGGCACAAGGGAGAGAGTACCTCGGACAGCGATCCCTTAGTACGCATCTTGCGGTCCACTGATCTAAAAATCCAAAACGTTAATTTTACAAAGAATGTCAATATACAAACGGGTATTGCTCAAGCTCAGCGGAGAATCGCTGATGGGAGCACAGAAATATGGACTCGACACCACCGTTTTGAACAGCTACGCCGAACAGATCAAGACGGCTGTTGATAGCGGTGTACAAGTAGGTATCGTCATCGGAGGAGGTAATATTTTCCGTGGTTTGAGCGGAGTCAAGAAGGGTTTTGACCGCGTAAAGGGGGACCAGATGGGGATGCTGGCAACAGTGATCAACTCGTTGGCTCTTCAAACGGCGCTCGAGAGTGAAGGGGCCAAGGCCAAGGTACTCACCTCGATTCGGATGGAGCCTGTCGGCGAACTCTACTCGAAGAGCAAAGCACTGGAGCTGATGGCAGACGGTTATGTTGTGATCATTGCCGGCGGCACGGGCAACCCCTATTTCACCACCGATACCGCATCGGCGCTGCGCGGCGTAGAGATCGAAGCAGAAGTGTTGTTGAAGGGGACACGGGTAGATGGTGTCTACACGGCCGATCCCGAAAAAGATCCCACTGCCACCAAGTTTAGCGAGATCACCTTCGACGAGGTGTACGATCGCAAATTGAAGGTGATGGATCTGACCGCCTTCACGATGTGTAAGGAGAACAATTTGCCGATCGTGGTCTTCGATATGGATACTCCTGGCAATTTGAGCAAGGTTATCAACGGAGAGCCCATTGGTACTGTGGTCAAAAACGGGTAATTCCGTTCCACGGCTACCTGACCTCAAAGACGGCACAACGACATTCCCGGCCCAAAGCCCCTACTAACAGGACACGACGTTACGATCGGTTGCCCCCTCAAAGGGATACTAGCAAGGCCCAAACATTGTGTACCTCACAATAAAAATGTTGTCCCATACGGGCCTCTCTTCATTACGCCAAGAGACACCCCAAGAAGAGATACCAAACAAATGCAGTCGTTTCGGATAGGGAAATCGCAAATGGATACTCTGTTCCGCGACGGTTCAACTACAAATAACCATGAAACGTTCTACGTCCAATATATTGCGTTTTGCGAGTGCACTGCTGATGGTTGCAGCTGTTAACGCGGTTAACACACAGGCTGAGATCCGGCAAACTACTACCGGGACAAAAACAACCACAATCCGCTCCGAAGCGGCTGGTGTTAGCTCTGCCTTGCAAACTGTCGCAACGACCAATACTCAACAGACTAGCAAAGAAGTTCAAGCGACAGCTTCGCAAGATACTTTGCTGCGGGTCCAAGTTGGTGATCAGGTCCCATCGTTCACCGTAGAGATGTTCGATGGCAGCAAGATCTGCATGGACTCTTTGCGTGGCAAAGTGGTCTGGGTCAACTTTTGGGCAACCTGGTGTCCACCCTGCCGTGCCGAGCTCAAACAGGTACAGTCGCAGATTATCGACCGCTTCCAGGGTCAGGATTTTGTCTTTCTGCCCATCTCTCGCGGTGAGACGAAAGAGACCGTAGCTGCATTTCGCAAAGCCCAGGGGTACACCTTCCCGATTGGTCTCGATCCCAATAAAGAGATCTATTCACTGTTTGCCAGCATGACCATACCCCGCAACTTTCTCATCGATCAGAACGGGAAGATCGTGGCATGCGAGGTGGGCTATACACCGGACAAACTAACCGATATGATCAATCAGGTTGAAAATTTATTAAAACAACAATAACTGCACAAATCCATCATCGCTATGACAGAACCGCAAACCATTTTGAATCCCGCAGAGGCCAAGATGGAGAAAATCATTGAATTTTTGAGAGAAGCTTTGGCCACGGTTCGTGCCGGCAAGGCAAGTCCCAATCTGCTTAATGGCATTACTGTCGAATATTACGGTAATCCCACCCCTATTGCCCAGGTTGCCAGTGTGACGGTACCCGATGCCCGTACGGTACTGATCCAGCCGTGGGAGAAGAAGTTGATCGGAGCCATTGAGAAGGCGATCATGGTTGCCAACATTGGGTTGACTCCATCGAACAATGGCGAGCAGATTCGTCTGACGATTCCGCCGCTGACCGAAGAGCGCCGCAAAGAGTTGGTTAAACAGATCAAGGCTGAGGCGGAGAATGCCCGTATCGGTATCCGCAATATTCGTCGTGATGTGGTAGAGGCTTTCAAAAAGGCCCAGAAAGACGGCATGCCCGAAGATATGGCTAAAGATGGCGAGACTTCAGCTCAAAAACTCACCGACAAATTCATGAAGAAGGTCGACGAGTTGTTCGCAGCCAAGGAGTCCGAGATCATGACCGTCTGATTCGCTTCGGCTGTCGGTCGATTCGATCTGCACGGCACACTTACCCCAAGGAGAGAACACAGGAGCAGCGAACAAGAGAGGTTTAAACAACGCAGGGGTGCACAAAGGTTGGCAAAACAATTCGGGAATGCAACCGCACCGCTGTTGACTGAGGTCGATTTTACTGACTGCTGGCACAACAACCAGGCTTCTAAGCGGGCCGAAGTGTGGATACAACTTTTGGGGAATGGATTACGTCCATGACCCATGGACCGAATTTAAGTTAGGTGCGGAATCGAAGGACAACAGCAGGAACCACTTCCCCAAGCAGGTTGCCAACATTGCAAAACTTTGCTCACAGCGACTCTGCTGAGGGCAGAGGGTTGCCCATCAGGAAAAAGGCTGGGCTGCTCCTAACATAGACGGCATTGGTCCACGCGAGATCATAGTACAATAAAAATCCCCGGTCTGGAAACGGCACTGTCGATCCGGAACCGGGGATTTTTACACGACTTGGGTCAAGTAAATTTTATTACTAATAAAAATAAAATATTGTTTACACGCCATGCATCCGTTAACGTTATTCCACTACTGCCCCCGATGCGGATCGTCCCGTTTTGAGGAGCGCAACGAAAAGGCAAAAAAATGTGCCGATTGCGGTTTTGTCTACTACTTCAATCCCAGTTCGGCTACCGTTGCCTTGATTCTCAACCCGCAAGGAGAGTTGCTGGTGACCCGTCGTGCCAAAGAGCCGGCCAAAGGGACGCTTGATCTGCCGGGCGGTTTTGTTGACATGCATGAAACCGGCGAAGAGGGCGTTGCCCGCGAGGTCAAAGAGGAGACCGGCTTCGAGGTCCAGCACGCCACCTATCTCTTCTCGCTCCCCAATCTCTATCCTTACAGTGGGTTTGAGGTTCACACGCTCGATATGTTTTTCCTGTGTGAAGTGGATAACACCGATGCTCCCGAAGCGCATGACGATGTGGCAGAGACCTTTTTTCTGCCGCTTAAGAAAATTGAACCTCAAAAATTCGGGCTCTCCTCGGTGCGTCGAGGCATAGAGCGGTTTATCGAGATGTACCGACAAAACGCTCTCCCGCTTGGATCAACGGTCAAAACCACCAAAAAGGCATAAAACAAACATATCCCCACCTTCCACTCCCCCGCGGCCTTATCGAATAGCGAACGACGAAAGCATGTCGGAAACATATCCGACAATCGACCGCATACCACAGCACAAAATAGAAAGGGAAACGGCCCCAAACACACAAATAAAATAGAAGGTAAAATCGATTCAGACCACCCGAAGCGACCTGCTAGTGCACTACCTTTTACAGTTCACAGTCCACCCGCTTTGGTAGAGAGCTAAAAGCTTCAACGGAGATTTTCAAAAAACAGGGAAGAGACAATTTGCAGGGATGGAAGGGGACGGAGTGGAATAAAATGGAATAGTCGGGATCGTGATTTTCCGGCAAAATGAACGCCGAATGCTTCCACCCCGTCAGCGAGCATGCACACCTTGCACCTCGAATTGAGCAATCCCCCCATCAATTTCCCGGAAAGAGAAAAACCTATTCCCCGAAAAGAGGAAAGAGTAATCGGCACGCATACGGGCTACACCCTCTCAAGAGGGGTGCTCTATTTCCCAATCAAGTGAATAAACTCTTCGCGGGTTTGCAGCTGAGTTAAGAAGGCACCGGTAAAGGCCGAGGTGGTTGTACTGCTATTCTGCTTCTGCACGCCGCGCATCTGCATGCACATGTGGCTGGCCTCGATCACCACCGCAACTCCGAGCGGATTGAGCGCCTCCTGAATGCAATCCCGAATCTGGACGGTCAAACGCTCCTGCACCTGCAACCGGCGGGCAAATGCCTCCACCACCCGGGCGATTTTCGAAAGTCCCGTAATGTAACCATTGGGAATATAGGCTACATGCGCCTTGCCGTAGAAGGGGATCATATGGTGTTCACACATCGAATAGAGTTCGATATCCTTGACGATAACCATCTGTTTGTACTCCTCCTTGAATCTCGCCGACAGCAGAATCTCTTTAGGATCCTGCGTATAACCCTGCGTCAGGAAGCACATCGCTTTGGCCACCCGTTCAGGGGTTTTCAGCAGCCCTTCACGATTGGGATCCTCTCCCAAAAGTTTCAGAATAGCACGATAATGTTCAGATAATTGAGCGATCTTCTCGGGGCTAAAGAGCTCCTCTTTTACATAATTGGATTCCATCGGTTCGGATTTTCGGATCACAGCGTGTCGCACTTCCTGTACAACATTCTGCCATTGTGTGAGAGACCGGATACACATAACCCGCTCTTCTGCACGACAAAAATAGCAAAAGGGCCGCGCAGAGGCAAATCGAAAACAAAGTTTTCAGATTCGATGCCACTTAACCTCATCCAACGCCTCAAAAAAGGAAGCCCTCAAACCTCAAAAAAACAACTTTCCTCTATATTTTAAAGGCCAGTCCCGATCTCTTATTGACAAGTGAGTTCATATAGACCTTTTAGATAAACAGTTTTTAGGAATTGTGGAATGTTTTCTGATGCAGCGTCTCCCTTACCAAGACACGTAACTACCGATCCGACCACCTATCCGAGATTGCACGTAACCTGCTGAGCTCATGCGACCCAGCGATTTATACGTATTTATACGTAGCCGAAATAGGTGTAAGGCCCCATGTCAAGGTGGTACCGAAATGTTAATTTTGTTATGTTCAAAACTGTACACAAATCACACGCTATACAATGGGCAAATATTTCGACATGTTGATGGAGGATGTTCGCATGAAAGAGGGGCTTACGGCCTGCATGAATTGCGGCATCTGCACCGGCGTTTGTCCTGCTGCCGAGTTTTACAATTACGATCCGCGTCAGATTATCAACACGGTTCAGACCAAGGATGACGATGCGATCGAACAGCTGCTCAAAAGCGACACGATCTGGTATTGCGGCGAGTGCATGTCCTGCCGTCCACGCTGCCCGCGAGCCAATACGCCGGGTTATGTGATCCAGGCTCTGCGGCGTCTTTCGCAGCAGTTGGGTTTCTTTACCTATTCGGAGAAGGGGCGCCAACAGTTGGCCATCAAACGGACCATCGGCGAAAATATCCTGAAAACCGGATATTGCATTAAGCCCAACCTGGTCAAACCAGAGATGCATCCTGAACAGGGTCCGGTTTGGCAATGGGTTTATGAGCACGATCGGGATGTATTTGAACGTTTCGGAGACAACTATTGCAAAGTGGGTGTTGGAGCGATGCGCAAGATCGATGACAAGAGCATGGAGGAGATCCGTTCGATTTTTGATGTGAGCGGAGGGACGGAATTCTTCGACAAGATCGAAAAGTTCTCAGACGAGAAGGCTCGTGAAATGGGATACGATGGAGCGGATGATCGCTACTTTCACGATGTCTACACCTACAACAGCGGCCACCACCAATAACCTGTTCATCCTGAAAAGAGGCGGCTACACAGTCCGAGAGACCTATCCCTGGAACGCGATCCACCGCACAGAGGAAACAACGAAACGGAAACGGCTCATGGGAAACTCCACACTCATTCAGGGTCACTGGCACAAGGTGGCAGCCCAAAAATAAGGGTCCCAGAATTCCACCCGAGGTCTCAAAAGGTATTCTAAACAACAAAGAGTCGAAAACAGAGACACACGATAAGTTTGTACGATGAAAATTTCTTGGAAAGATTATCAGAAAGATATTGCTGACGACCACTACTATTATGCACGCAGCTGCATTCGTCAGAACTTTTTTCCAGGTTCAGAGGCTGCATTTCTGAACATTATCAGCAATGATCTGCAGCGAGACATTCACGAGGATGCTAACCACACCTCCTGCACCGGTATCGGTTACCACGGGGATGTGGTACCGTTGGAGACCATCATGACGGTGGTAGCGCGTCAATTCGCGCTGATGACCGCTGCCGGATACGAGAGTTTCATTCCCTCCTGCATCACCTCGTTCGGGATCTATTCCGAGACGTTGGAGTTGTGGCACGACTTCCCGGAGATGGAGGAGAAGGCCCGCGAATACCTGTACAAAGCCACCGGCCGCGAATTCAAGAAACCGAAATGTCTGGCGCACACTTCCGATATTATCTTCCACCACCGGGAAGAGATTCGTCAGAAAGCCAAACATCTGTTGGTCAACGTCGAGACTGGCGAACCATTGAACGTTGTCGAGCACATCGGCTGCCACTACGCCAAAATATTCCCGAAGGTGGGTATCGGCGGGTCGGAGTTTCCCTATGTACTGGCCGGCATGATCGAGTCGTGGGGTGGCAATGTTGTAGATTATCCGGAGCGCCGTCACTGCTGTGGATTCGGCTTCCGCAACTACCTCGTACAGGCAAACCGTGGCTATTCGGTTGCCAACTCGAAGAAGAAATTCGAATCGATGGCCCCCTATCGGCCAGACTTCATTGTAGCCAATTGTCCGGGTTGTGCCATGTTCCTCGACCGTTGGCAATATACCATTGCCGAGATGGAGGGCAAAACGTATGGAGCGAACGGACAGGGCATTCCGGTTCTCACCTACGAAGAGATGGCCGGACTGGTCTTGGGGTACGATCCCTGGGATCTGGGCATGCAGATGCACCAGGTTGCAGTTGAACCGCTGCTCGATAAGATGGGCATCCCGTACGACCCCTCGACCAAGTATCTGGGCAAGAATGGTAAATTTATCGGACAGCCCGCCTATACCCCGATCGGCTGCTACCAAAAAACAGTAATTCCGGACAGAGAGAACATACACAGATTGACACAAACGATATATGGGTAACAGAGTTATCATCATCGGCGGAGGCGTAGCCGGCATGCAGGCCGCCATCACGCTGGACGAATTGGGGCTGCAACCCGTCCTGATCGAAAAGGAGGCTACCCTTGGAGGGAAACTCAACAAATGGGATCGTCTTTTTCCCACGATGACACCGGCCTCTGAGGTGTTGACCGAGTTAACGGAAAAGTTGCGCGCCACCCGCACCGAGGTGTACACCTCAACCGCCGTAGGCACCATCGAAGAGGAGGGGAACGGCGTTACACTCGCCGACGGCAAAAAGATTGCCGGCGATGCGGTCATTGTAGCTTCGGGATATGACATCTTCCCGGCCGAACTCAAAGAGGAGTATGGCTACCGCATTTACGACAACGTCTTCACCACCGTTGATATTGAACGAATGTTCAAGGAGGGAGGGATTCGCACGGCCGAGAATCGGGTTCCGAAGACGATCGCCTTTCTGCACTGCGTTGGTTCACGCGATGAAAAGGTGGGCCAGCGCCACTGTTCGCGGGTATGCTGCATTACCGGAGTCAAACAGGCGATCGAGGTACGACAGGCCCTGCCTCAAACCGAGGTGTACAGCTTCTACATGGATATGCGCATGTTTGGTCCCGGTTACGAAGAGCTCTACAAAGAGGCACAACAGAAATATGGGATCCATTTCGTTCGTGGCCGAATCAGTGAAGCGGCTCCGACCATCGACAACCGCATCCAGATCAAAGCCGAAGATACGCTGATCGGACGTCCATTGAAGATGACCGTGGATATGTTGGTACTGATCGTTGGGATGAAGCCTGGGGCCAGCAACATGGCCTTGAGTCGCAACCGGCACATTGCGCTTTATCCGAGCGGGTTCCTCAAACCGGCCAACTCCTTTACGGGCAATGTTTCGTCGAGTTGCAACCGCATCTGTTATGCCGGCACGGTGACTGCACCAAAAAATATCGGCGAATCGATCAACGAAGGGATCGCCGCCGCCTACCAGGTGGCAGCCCAATTAAAAGCCTAAGCGATGAATTTCGGATTTACGATCAATCAGCCCCGTTCAATCAATCTCGATCAGAACGATTTGAGCATCTCGCGCAAACTGCTTGAGGATCTGCCCGAGCTGGAGACCTGCATTGCCTGCGGCAACTGCACGGCCACCTGCACCGCAGGGAACCTCACTCCGTTCAACCTGCGCAAAGTACAGACGCTCGTCCGCCGCGGAGAGTACGGCGGGGCCGAAAAGGAGCTGGCCAAGTGCATGCTTTGCGGCAAGTGCAGGCTGATTTGTCCGCGTGGTATCAACACCCGGCAGGTGGTCCTGACGATCAAAAAATTGCTTGCCTCAAAACCGGCTGAATAATTTTTATTGATTTGTGGGGACCGGCCTTGTATTAGCGCAGATGCAGTTGCAGATATCGATGTAGATACCTTTTGCAGAGAGTAACAAGGCTCCAAATGCAGGTTAACTGCACAGACAGCGGACTCTTTTTCAACGACAGGATCGGCTAACAGTACCCCCAGTTGAACAAAAGTGTCCCCGTTGAGCAAAACAGTAAACCAATAAAGGCGTCGGCAGACGTTGACATAAAACAACAAAGAGGTTGGGCCTGCGGAAAGGCCCGCCTAAAAAAGTTAAAGTTATTGAACAGGAAATTGGATTGCAAGTATCGCCACTGGCTTAACACACGATTCAAATAGGAGTGAATCGATAGCGAGCCCAGCCAGCGTCCAGATGCGGAGACACGAAGCAACCGATCGGATCGATCGACCTCCGCCCGAACGATAAAAAAAAGAATTGCAGACCAGAACAGCACACCTTGATGGGTGTAAATTTTGTAACGCATGGAACATTTCAGACTATTTGTCTTGCCATTTTGGGTAGGTGCCGGTTTTTTGCTGGTGGTCCTGCTCTATAAATATATCTCGTGGTTTGTTAAGTTACCCGCTGAGGATCGCCGCAAATTCTGGCGCTCTCTGCCGACACGAGCCACCTGGAAATCGATTGTCGAGGTTGTACGTGAATCCCTGCTGCACTGCAAAATCTGGAAACGGAACAAACTGCTGGGATACATGCACACCAGTTTCGCGCTGGGATGGTTCCTGCTGATTTTGACCGGCTGGATTGAGACGTTGGTCTATTTCAAAGGGCATAACGTTCCACTGTACGTGGATATCTTCTTTTCCTACTATGTGCATCCGATCTTCGAGCATAAATTCAACTTTTCGTTGATCAAGGATGCGCTACTGCTTTACATCCTGATCGGCGTAGCACTCGCCCTGTTCAAACGAATCCGTTCGAAAGCCATGGGCATGAAGCGCACCACCAAACACTTCTTGGGTGACCGGATCGCACTGACCGCACTGTGGTTCATCTTTCCGGCCCGGCTGCTGGCCGAAAGCTTTACCAGTGCATCGCTGTGGCGTTTCGGAGGAATCGGCTGGGCCCTGGGCGACCAGGTACACATCATTCCGCCGGGCATTGGTGGCGGCAGCTTCCTGACCAACTCTACCGGTGAACTGCTGGCCAACATCCTGCCTGACCCGGTTTTGATCTACGGAGAGCTCCCCATGTGGTGGTTCTACTCCATTTCATTGGGCGTCTTCTTCTTTGCGTTGCCCTTCTCGCGTTACATGCACATCTTCACCGAGATTCCGCTGATCTTCCTGCGAAACGCCGGTCTGCACAGCACCCTGGCGCAAAAGAGTTACGACCATTTCCAAATAGAAGCCTGCTCCCGTTGCGGTATCTGCATCGACCCTTGCCAACTGCAGAGTGCAGCCGGAATCAATAACGTTCAATCGGTCTATTTCCTGCGCGATCGCCGTTACGGGCACCTGACCGATGCCGTAGCCGATAACTGTCTGCTGTGTGGACGATGTGTCGTTGCCTGCCCTGTCGGAATCGAATTGGGAACCCTGCGTCTGAACAGCCGTGTCAAAAATGCCGTTCCTTGCACCCCGGACCGCTACAATTACATCAAAGGTATCGATCGTTCCGAGGGTGAAGGTGGCGTGGGCTACTTTGCCGGTTGCATGACCCTGCTTTCTCCGAAAATTCTTCGGGCAATGGAACAAATTTTCCAGGCCGCAGGGGAACAGGTTTGGTGGGCCGACAAGGATGGCGGCGTCTGCTGCGGACGTCCGTTGAAACTCTCCGGCGAGATCGAGG
>UQYM01000006.1 GCA_900545315.1 uncultured Alistipes sp. | reverse complement strand
TCTCGTGCAACAAGCCAAAAAACATTCCGGACATCACGTTGGTATCCATTGTCGGCGATCTATATCTGGCCAATGCCTATTGGGACTCGTACGCCACCTATGAATTCGAACAAGATTCGATGGATGTTTATACCCCGATTTTTGAACATTACGGGTACACTCCCGAAGACTTCATGTACACGATCGAAGGGCTCACCAAACGCAAAAGTTTAAAGTTCAGTGATGTTCTGCAGGCAGCTCTGGATACGCTACAAGCCAAGGGGCGACCTTGGATCGATGCGGTTGCGCTGCGTGATACGATGAATCGCATTGCGTCGGAGCTCTACAAAAAGGAGGTGTACAGTGAGTTGAAACCGCGACGTTACACCCGTCTGAGTCGCGCACAGGACTCTCCCACCATCAAAATACCGGTCGAGGAGGGGGAATACAAGATTGAATGGATCTATCAGATCGATTCGTCGGATCTGAATCCTTACGTACAATATATGCAATGCCTAACGGACTCTGCGGGCAAGCGGAGCAATTATCTCTACCGCAGCTATACCAAGGGGACACGCAACGCCGGATCGGCTAACGTTACCATCAAACCGGGCACGAAGGGAAAACAGTGGCTCAACATCTACCCGGCCTATACGACGCTGAGAGAGAATCGGCAATATACGACCAGTGTAACGATCGACTCGTTGCGGGTCACCCGTTATCCGACCCCGGAACAGATCCAAGATTCGGTTCAGGCCCGTTATTTCTACTCCATTCCGCACCTTTCCATACAACGACATGGCACCCTTACGAAAGATTTCCTCCCATTTGCTTTGGACACCACAGGGGTTTCTGAGCTCGGCGATACTCTCGTTCGACGCTGAGGGACGGGTGGTTGAGATCACCACACGGGAAGCCATCGACTCCTGCGAAGGGGTCGAATTTTTCAACGGCATACTCATTCCCGGAATGGTCAATGCCCATTGCCATAGTGAGCTCTCCTATTTACGCGGCAAAATCGCCCGTCACAGCGGCTTTGCCGGTTTTGCTGACGGGATGGCCCGCGTGCGTCACGAAGCAACGCCTGAAGAGCGATTAGCGGCTGTCCGGTATTGGGATGCCAAGATGTTTCAGGAGGGGGTTACGGCTGTCGGAGATATCTGCAACGGAGATTCTACATTCGAAGTAAAACTCAAAAGTAAAATCCATTACCACAATTTTATTGAGTATTTCGGGCTGCGCTGTACCGATTTCTCACCGATGGACCGTATCTTAGACAAGGCCTCACAACTCGGGCTCAGCTGCTCGCCCACTCCCCATGCCACCTATTCGTTGCAAGATGCCCTTTTCCGGGATCTGGCCCAACGGGGGAACCCGCTCTCGATCCATTTTATGGAGAGCCGAGCCGAAACCGATCTCTTTTGTGGATGCGGCACATTGCATGACCGTAACGAGCGCATGGGGGTGACCATCGATTTTGCCCACTACGGCTCTCCTGCGGAGCGTATCGTAGCATCAACCCCTTCGAACAAACAGCTTTTGCTGATCCACAACACCTTTGTTGACGAGGCCGTTGTAGAGCGTCTGGAGGCCCATTTCACATCGGGAGAGATCACCTGGGTACTTTGTCCCCGGTCAAACGACTACATCGAAGGAGCACATCCGCCCGCAACATTATTATGGAAGAAAGGGGTCCGCATCGCACTTGGCACCGATAGCCTGGCCTCTAACGAGAGTTTATCCCTGGTCGAAGAGATGAAACAGCTGCCAGAGATTCCGCTGCATGAGCGTATCCGTTGGGCTACACAGAACGGAGCCGAAGCCCTCGGCATAACCGATTGGGCCGGAAGCTTCGAGGTGGGGAAACGCCCAGGTGCCGTGCTGTTGGAGGGAGTCGATTTTGGCTCGATGTCTTTGCGTGCCGACGCCCGAACCCGCCGAATCATCTAATTTTTTCTGCATGCTTCGACTAGCATAATCATTGGACGTCCTGAGCCAATCCACCCGGCCACACCTTATACAGAGCCATAGAATCCCTTCTGGCCGCTCTCAACAGCAGGCCAGAGAGTCTATCCAATCTCCAATATCAGCCCTTGCTACTCTTTCAGCTCATCGAGCAGTTGGCTTACCGTTTTATGTAAAATAGGGTGCACAAAATCGGGCAGTACCTCCGCCAACGGACGCAAGACAAATCCTCGCCGATGCAATAATGGATGGGGTATCTGCAATCGAGGCGTATCGATCGCCTGATCCCCGTAGAAGAGAATATCGATATCCAAACTTCGGGAGCTATACTGGCGTAAAGGGGGATTCAGCTCATCCGCAACCGATTGCCCCTCTACATTTTGCAAAACTTGTGTTTGTGATTGGGGGCGTACACGTCCGCCCTCTTGTTCAATCTGTTGACAACAGTCCAGCAGCTGTTCGGGCTCGAGCGGTGTATCCAAGACCAACACTTGATTCAGGAAACGTTCCGGCGCCTCGAACCCCCACGGCTCCGATTCATAGAGCGTGGAAGCGGCCAATTCTCGACCGGCCCGTTCGGCCAGTTTACGACGAGCCGTAGCCAACGTTTGCGCCACCTCGCCCAAATTACCCCCTGTCAACAATACTGCACGTGCCATCACTTCAACGGACCGATCAATTTACTCACTGTCAAGGCAAAGTGGGGGAAGATCAATTTGGGGTTACCGTTTTGTCCCACCTGACGGACCACCAGCTCCATTTCGGCCACCAACCGCTCCACGTTGCTGTTGTTGACATACGGTGCAAACTTTTTGCAGAACTCGTACTCCCGCCCAAACAGGTAGGAGATCTCGGGAACGCCAGCCGTCATCATATAGCTATCCCGTATCAATCGGATTGAATTGATCATCAGCCGTTTTTGCTCTTCGCGTCCCATTGCGGCCACCGTTTCGGCCCACTCCAACAGCTCCATGTGCCGATTCTCATAACTGAGCCGCATCAGCTGAACAAACAGATCGAACGCCTCATTTCCGACACCGGAAGACATCGCCTGCAGGCATCGATCCGCCTCCAACAGGTTGCCTCGCGACAAACGAGCCACCTTATCGGCATCAGCCGCCCCCAGATTTCGATGCGACATCAGCCACGCGGCCAGATCGGCTTGATCGATTGCCGGTACCGTCACTCCTTGAGTACGGGAAATGATGGTGGGCAACAGCTTATCCGGAGATTGACTAACCATCAAGAAGAGGGTTTTGTCCCAAGGCTCTTCCAGGATCTTGAGCAACTTATTGGCAGCCGGAATATTCATCCGTTCGGGCAGCCAGATCAGCACGATCTTGTACTCCGATTCGAACGATTTGAACGAGAGGGAGCGAATGATCTCATCCGCCTCAAAGGTGCTGATATTTCCCTGCTTGTTATCGATATCAATGGCCTCGTACCACATCTGTTCATTAAAATAGCCTCCTGTCGAGGAGACCAGTTCCCGCCACTGCGCCATGAACCGGCTGCTGAGGGGCTTTTCGGAGCCGCTTTTCCCTTTGGGTGTATTGACCGGGAAGACAAAATGCAGGTCTGGATGGGCCAATTGACCGATCTGATAACAGGAGGGGCACTTTCCGCAAGAATCGCCGTCATGACGATGAGGACAGTTCAGATACTGCGCATAGGCAATGGCCAACGGCAACGCCCCGACCCCTTCATCGCCGACAAAAAGCTGCGCATGGCTCACCCTTCCGCGTTCGACGCTACTGATGAGCTTCTGCTTCACCTCCTGTTGTCCGATCACATCTTTAAACTGCATTTTTATTGAGTTGTTAAGTTACGAGGCTATGATAAGTTTTTAGATTTTTCGAGATAGGGTACTTACACCCCAAAACCTACTACTAAAACAGGGCATCCACTACGACCCCGAGAAGCAAGCGCATCCTTAAACGGATAACTCCCTACACAATAAGAAGGTCAGATACATGCCTTAATATCGCTCTTTCGTGTAAGTCTTACCATTTTTAAGCACCCACGTAAAGATTTCCGCAAACGGAAGCGTTTCAAAAACGTTCATCCTATTTTACACCGGTAGAGCCGAATCCACCGGTACCGCGTTCGGTTTCGCCCAGCTCTTCGACCGGCTCCCACTCCACTCGGGTGAACTGCGAGACCACCAGTTGGGCGACCCGCTCTCCGGGTTTCAACTCATAGGGGGTATTCGACAGGTTAACCAAAATCACCTTAATTTCGCCCCGATAATCTGGATCGATCGTTCCGGGGGCATTGACCAATGAGAGGCCATGTTTGGCAGCCAAACCGCTACGCGGACGCACCTGCATCTCATACCCTTCTGGCAGCTCAATAAAGAGCCCGGTCGGAACCAATGCACGCTCCAGCGGACCGAGGGTGATGCTTTCTGTAATATTGGCCCGCACATCGAGACCTGCGGCCTGTGCGGTTTCATACTGTGGAAGGTCGTATGCCGACCGATTGATTACTTTTACTTTCATGATTAACCTCTTCTTAAAACCGACCGTACAAGACCCTTCACATCAATATGCTCCCAACGGACGGCGACTGCAAAAAATGCAATCAACAGGATCAAATTTAACAAATATTTTGGCACGGCGGGCAACAATCCGGTCAAATAGGAGAACCCGTACAGTACGCCTCCCAGCAGGAAGTATGCCCCAATGCGGCGCACATCGTAAGGAGTGGGATAGTGCTGGGTATTGAGCCAATAGCTCAGTGCAAGCATCACCGCTTCACAACCGAAACGTCCCCAGGCCGCTCCAACATAACCCAGAGCTGGAACCAGCCAGATGTTCAGTAGTGCTGTAAAGACGAACCCGGTTCCGGTGATCCAGATTGCATAACGGGTTTCACCGGTCTGTTTATACCAGAAATTGAGGTTCAGTGTCATGCCGGAGAAGATGTTGGCCAACAGGATCAAGGGCAGGATGAACATACCTTGTCGGAAGGCCGGCCCCACAAAGAGCGCGAACAGATCGACAAAGAGCATGATCAGCAGAAAGATTCCCACCGAAGCGATCGTAAAAAATTTCAGTGCTTCGGCATTGGCCCGTAGAAAGTCCTCTTTTTTGAAGTTGGAGAGGAAGAAGGGTTCAGCCGCATAACGGTACATCTGGATGAACAGCAGCAGAATCACCCCCAATTTGGCTACGGCGCCATAAATACCCAGGGCATCCATTGCTTCGTCGGCGGGCATCAGGTATTTGATCATTTGGCGATCGATAAACTGGTTGGCCACACCGGCCACACCGCTGACCAACAACGGGAACGAATAGATGAAGATCGTTCGCAACAGTCGCCAGTCGATTTTCGGCACACAATCCCGATAGGAGGGGAAGAGCAGCAACAGGGTCACAAAGCTGGTAATCAGATTGGCAACCAGATAGTATCCGGCACCATAATCGGGATCATACAGCGAGGCCCACCAGCCGCTGTTTGCTGCCAGGTGCGGCAGTGCCGAATAGAAAAAGACCACCAGCACCACATTCAGCAGTACGGAGAAGGTGCGTAGGATGACAAAGAGTTTAGCTTTGTTCTCTTGCCGCAGACGGGCATAAGGGATGGCCGTAATCACATCCAGGGCAATAATCAACGCCACGATCTGGATGTAGGACGGATAGTCGGCATATCCCATCGCCTGCGACAACTCCGGCGTAAATAGGAACGCGGCTGCAGCAAAGAGAATAGCCAGGGCACTGACTGCACCCCATGTAGTTGAGAAGACCCGGCGCAGCTCCTGGATGTTCGCTGCCTTCCCGGCAAAACGGAAGTAGCCGGTCTCCATGCCCATGGTCAGCACCACCATGGCAAAGGGGATCAACGCATACATATCGGTGATCACCCCATACTCTCCTGTCGTCATGATACGGGTCAGGAAAGGGGTCAGCAGATAGTTCAGCAGACGCGAAACGATACTGCTGATACCGTAGATAGCCGTTTGACCGGCCAGTTGTTTAAGCATATTTCGCAATGTTATTGATTCTCGGGCAGCCGAACGAGACCAGCATCTCTTCTCTCACCCGCATCAATTTTTCTTTTATTTATATCACAAACGCCCCACTCCCGTAGCAACCGAACAGGCGGGCGAACGGGCGCCCAAACAGTCGCGTTGGCTGGACAGACAGCAACTGCATGGCAATATATCACCCTCCGCACCCAGTGCGTGCAAGCTCCTTATCACGAAACAGCTGCCCAACGGTGGCCTGCTCAAATTCGGGGTTCGCAAGCGATTGCCATCGATGACTAGCATCCGTTCGCAATACTCACTCTGCCATCCGAAAATTTTTCAATACAGCTATCGCATTCCCTCGCCCCGGACAGGCTTACACCTATTCCTCCCTATCCACCAAATCAGAGAAAATACTCTAAATTGTGCGGGTTGCCGGAGAGATCGTTTCACACCGTGCTTATTTAACAACAGAGGCACCTGATGACAAGCTGTCTGCGGCAGCCTTAGCTGCAGCGGCATCGTACTCACACACGACGCGGAAACCGATCGCCTTAACGTCGGAGTACCACCAGATACTTTTAGGTTGCTGAGGGTCGGTTTTGAGCCATTCGTCATGACGGGTATGGGACCGTGCCGCCGAACGCAACACCGATGCATCATCACTGAAGGAGCCACCGCGTACCACATGTTCCGTACCCTTAGCCGGGCCTTTCGGATCGACAGCGCCATCCTCGAGCTGCTGATAGGCATCGGGGGCATACCAATCGGAGCAATATTCCATCACGTTCCCGAGCGTATTTTTCAATCCGAAAGGATTGGCTTGAACGGCCGATGGCTCCTCGGTTCGATTCCTGTTGTCATTCGCATACACCACGTAACGAGCAATCTGCGCCGTAT
This sequence comes from uncultured Alistipes sp., assembly GCA_900545315.1. Lineage (GTDB taxonomy): Bacteria > Bacteroidota > Bacteroidia > Bacteroidales > Rikenellaceae > Alistipes_A. The sequence continues at coordinate 82,526 of UQYM01000006.1, read as the reverse complement.
CCGCTTTGAAAATTTTACGCCAGAACCCTTCGTTCGACAACCGTTTCGGATCACCCGGGAAGAAATAGGGGGTCTGTGTACCGCCACGTGTAGCATACTCCCATTCGGCCTCGGTCGGCAAACGGTAGTGTTTGCCGGTCTTTTTCGACAACCACTGGCAGAAGGTTTCGGCAGCATAATGGGTCATCGTAATGGCCGGGCGATCCCCACCGCCCCAACCCTGATCGGGAATACCGAACGGAGGAGTCGGACCACTGATCGCATCGACACTCGGATCGGCACTGTTGTTGGCAAACACCTCCGAGGGAGGAATACGCCCTTCAGACATGGTTTCAGCATAAAAAGCCCAATACATATCCCACGTAACCTCTGCCTCGCCAATAAAGAAGGGGGAGAGCGTCACTTTGCGGACCGGGCCCTCATCGTTCTGCCGGAAGGGCTCCCCTTCGGGGCTACCCATCAGGAAAGAGCCGCCCGGAATGGCCTTCATTTGGAAAGAGACATGTGTACCGGGAATCTGCTCCGTAAAGCTTTCAAAAACGGTAATCGGGGTCGCAGTCGTAAAGGGTTCTCCGGTCTGGGTCGTTTGAGGCACCCCCTCCATGCGGGCATGGCTGTAATTGGGATCGTAATGGCCGGCATCGAGGTGGCAACTGATACACTGCAAACCGAGCCGTTCTTCGTTATTTTTGTAATAGAGGTGAGCCTTAAATCCCTCTTCGCTGATGCGGACCGGCGAGATCTCCTGATGGCACGCCTTGCACGATTCGTTGTAAACAATGGTCTGTGCGTGTTCGAGCTGGCCTTTGCTCTCCCAATCGATTTCAGCGGGATCCTTGGTCAGGTAGGACCAGATATCTTTGGCTCCCATCCGCAGTTTGGTAAAGAAATGTGCAGCAGTTCCTTTCGGCGGGAGGTGGCACGCTGCACAATCGGTGATTACACCGCTTTTCGAATTGTGGTGGACCGAATATTTCCAACTTTTATCGGCATCTTCATGCACATGACACGACATGCAATATTCGTTGGAGGAGGTCTTCATGTAGACCCGGTTCAGAGCGATAGTCACGCTGACCCCCACAGCCACACCGAACAGGGTAAACAGGATAATCCGGCGTTTGCGGGAACGCGACGACGAGGCGGAAGATGAGGACATAATTTATTCATGGCAGCCGAGATCTTCGCCATCCAAAGATTCACCACTTTCTCTGCTGATGTTGGGACATATCCGGCTCCAACACCCCTGATCGATCCGGTCTTGACCGATCCGGCCAATAACCGTTTAATCGCTGGATCTTGTCCTTAGGAAAGGAACCAACTGGATAAATCTCTATGATTTCGACGACTCGGCAATTCGTCAAACAAATGTCCACAAAATTAGCAAAATATCCCCGAAAAACGCAACGATTTCACCGGCTGAAATTTTCCCAGGACATCTCCCGCTCAGCACTGCCGACCCTACTCAATGGAAACATTTCGGCCGCATCACTTCTAATTTGGGACGCTGCTCAACAACTCTACGCCCCAACACATACGCAATCATAACAACCGAAAACACCCCCAACGCAATCAACCAATCCCAACCAACTAAAAATAAAGAAGTCGGCAGGAGGAATTCTCCTGTCGACCTCTATCCTTGGTTTTTATCTGTGCAAAAAGCACTTATCGACGACCCCAATCTACTGGGTCGAATCGCCGTAACGGCTCGCCTCACGGCTACCGTCTGTCGAATCCGCTATTTCTTGTGGTAATGCAACGTTTCGCCCACCTTGGAGAGCGAAGGCGGAACACTTTCGTCCGATACCGCACGCTGTTTGTTCGGGGTTGCACTCATCACAAAGTGAATGTCGGCACCATTGCGAATATCGTCGTAGGTGATGTAAGATTTGTCGTACTCTTTGCCGTTGAGCAACATCTTTTCAACATAGACATTCTCTTTGGACCAGTTTTCGGTGGTCACCTTCACCTGTTTGCCGTTGTCGAGGTACATCGTCACAGCAGCCAGAGCCGGCGAACCGATGTTGTAGATATTGCTCGATGGAGCGGTCGGGTAGAAGCCCATGCAGTTGAAGATGTACCAAGCCGACATCTGACCGCAGTCATCGTTTCCGCTGAGCGAACCCGGTTCATTCCCGTAGAAGTGGTCCACCACATAACGGATCCAACGCTGACACTCCCATGGCCGTTTGAGGTAGTTGTAAAGGTAGGTTACCTGATGGCAAGGCTCATTCCCGTGCCAATAGCCACCGATACGACCCCAAATGTCGTGAGCACCGGGGATATTCTCATCCATCTCGATTACAAAGAGCGAATCGAGACGTGCCTCGAAGAGTTCGCGGCCGGCTTCGTTGATGTAGCCCTGAACATCGTGAGGCACATACCAGGTGTACTGCAACGTAAATCCTTCGGTAATATCGCCCCAGCCATGCACGGAACCGGGACCCTGGTAAGCGATCGGAGCAAACGGGGTACGCCAGTTGCCGTTGATATCCCGTCCACGCATATATTTGGTTTCGGGATCGATCAGATTCTGGTAGGACAACGAACGATTGAGGAAGTATTCGTAATCCTCCATTTTACCCAATTTTTTGGCTGCCTGAGCAATGCAGTAATCGTCATAGGCATACTCCAGAGTTTTGGAGACAGACTCCTTCTCACGATCGAACGGCACCCAACCGAGCGAATCGTACTCCGGAAGACAATCATAGTGAGGGTTCATTGCCGTGGTCTTCATCGCCTCAAAGGCCCGCTCGTAATCAAAACCGGGAATCCCCTTGACAATCATATCGGCCAACACCGATACCGCATGATAACCAATCATGCACCATGTCTCGTTGCCATAGAACGACCAGATCGGCAGCATGTGTTCGACGCTCTTATCGTAGTGAGCCAGCATCGAGTTGGCAATGTCGGCATTCACTTTGGGTTGTACCAGGCAGAAGAGTGGATGCAGCGCCCGGTAGGTGTCCCACAGCGAGAAGGTGCTCAGATTGGTGAATCCATCGGATTTGGCGATATTCTGATCCAATCCTCGGAACGAACCGTCGGCATCTTCGAATACGAACGGATGCTGGAAAGCATGATAGACCGAAGTATAGAAGGTCTCTTTATCCTTCTCCGAGGCCTCGATATGGAACTTGTTCAGCTGTTCATTCCACAGGGCGACACCCTTTTCGTGGAGAGATTCGAAGGTCTCGCCATCCAACTCTTTGAGGTTCTCGAGGGCACCGGCCGTACTGACCCCTGAAACTGCGGTTTTTACGTAGATCGGTTCGCCTTCGGTGGTATTGAAGGTCATCCAGGCCTTGATATCCTTACCCCACGCTTCGAGACTACTGCGGAACCGTTTGGTGTTATAGATCACCGGACCGCCATCCTGCATGAAGCCCACCTCTTTGAACGGTTTGGAGAAGGTGGCGGCGAAATAGACGTGCCGTTCCGGGCCCCAACCGTGCACGAGCCGTGAGCCGACGATGGTCGAATCGTTCACCAGACGGATATTGGCCCACACGCAATCCCAATAGAGGGTATGTTTCAGGTCAACCAGCACGAATGAGCTATCACTTTGCGGGAAGGTAAACTTGAAGATACCGGCCCGAACGCCAGAGGTCATTTCGGCTTTGGTACCGTAGTCGAGCAGATCGACCCCGTAATAGTTTGGTGAGGCCCATTCGCGGTCGTGAGAGAAACGTGACCGATAACCTGCATCGGGATCTTCGTGGGTTCCCGGTTCAAATTTGATCTCGCCCACACCCGGCATAAAGAGGAAATCGCCCAAATCCGGAATACCGGTACCGCTCAGGTGGGTCAGACTGAATCCGAGCAGTGTCGGGTGGTCATACTTATAGCCGGCCGCTACGTCATAGTCATCGAAATCGGTATCGGGGCTCATCTGAATCCCGCCGAATGGGATTTGTGCACCGGGGTAGGTATTGCCGAATCCGGCAGTTCCCACCAACGGGCGGACATACTGGGTCAGCTCCTGTTGGGGCACGTCATTGCCGGCCTTTTCGGAACAACCGGCAAGAGGCAACAGCAGTGCGCCACTGAGCAGCGCAACGGCTTGTCTGAACATGGTTTTCATCATTTATCGGTTTTGTTGACTGGATTTGACTGCTTTATAAATGGTTACAAAGCTGGTAGCATTTGAGCCTTTCCCACAGCGAACGTTGTGACACCAGCCTGACAACAAAAAAGTATCCATTGTCACGCACAACGGCTGATAATCAGCCAAAGATACGACTTTTTCAACACTCTCCGTACCGTTTGGGCCCCGAACCGTGCAAAAGAGTCGCATTGTCTTCGCTTTTCTATTGGTCACGGTCTGGCGCCCACTCCTCCCCGAACAATAGAAAAGTTTTTTATCGGGGCCTAAAGAAAAAAACGAGCCAGGACAAGGGGTTACTTCGTTGTACACCAGCGTGCCAATCGGGACGTAAATAAGATGTTGATAACTTTCGTTTCGAAAGCCGGAAGATACATCGAGATTGTACTACTTTTATCGAGGCGAAAGGTTCCAGTCATCTCTTGTCCGGGATGACGGATTAAAAGGGAACCCTGTGAAAATCAGGGACTATCCCCGTAGCTGTAAGTTCCATTTGTGGAGTGTATCTCTTTAGCCACTGTCGTTTCAGCGATGGGAAGGCATACCCTCCGGAACAAGTCAGAAGACCTGCCTGCGCCTCAATTCACGTAGCTTTCGGGTGAAAAAGCCACAGAATGGTACTGCCTCGCATCCACATCCCAGCAGGTCTGTATTTATCTGTTCACAGCTGTTCTCCCGTCGGCTCCTTCCCCGAACGGATATAACCTTATAAACCATACTCGAGATGAATACAGAGATCTACATTACCAAGCGCGACGGAAAACGGGAGACCTTTTCGATTGAGAAGATCAAGAGTGCCATTTCCAAGGCTTTTCTTTCGGTGGGGGGCTTTGCCACGCAGGAGACCCTGACCGGCATTCTTTCACGGCTCAACATTTCGAACGGCATGACCGTCGAGGAGATTCAGAACCAGGTAGAGGTTGCCTTGATGGCGGAACAGTATTTCAGTGTTGCCAAATCCTTTATGCTTTATCGTCAGAAGCATCTTGAAGACCGGGAGGTACGCGACAAGCTGGCCTTTTTGATCGACTACTGCAACGCATCGAACCCGGCGACCGGCAGCAAATACGACGCCAATGCCAATGTCGAAAACAAAAATATCGCGACTCTGATCGGGGAGCTGCCCAAGTCGAATTTTATCCGTTTGAACCGCAAATTACTCACGGACAAAATCAAAACGATGTATGGTAAAGAGATTGCCGACAAATACATGGACCTGCTCAACCGCCACTTCATTTATAAGAATGACGAGACGAGCCTGGCCAACTACTGTGCCAGCATCACGATGTACCCTTGGCTGCTCAACGGTACGCTCTCAATCGGAGGCAACTCGACCCGGCCGACCAACCTCAAATCGTTCTGCGGCGGTTTCATCAACATGGTATTCATGGTATCGAGCATGTTAAGCGGAGCTTGTGCGACACCTGAGTTCTTGATGTACCTCAACTACTTCATCGGCAAAGAGTATGGTACCGACTACTACCTGCATGCCGACAAGGTGGTCGATCTCTCTAAGAAACAACGTACACTGGACAAGGTGATCACCGACTGTTTCGAACAGATTGTCTATTCGATCAACCAGCCCACCGGGGCCCGCAACTTTCAGGCTGTATTCTGGAATATTGCCTACTACGACAAATACTATTTCGAGAGCTTGTTCGGCGATTTCGTCTTTCCCGACGGTGAAAAGCCCGACTGGGATTCCCTTGACTGGCTCCAGCGCCGTTTCATGAAGTGGTTCAATGCCGAACGCACCAAAACCGTGCTCACCTTCCCGGTTGAGACGATGGCACTATTGTCGAAAGATGGTGATGTAATGGACCAAAGCTACGGTGATTTCACGGCTGAGATGTATGCTGAAGGACACTCGTTCTTCACCTACATGAGTGACAATGCCGACTCTTTGAGCAGCTGCTGCCGTCTGCGCAATGAGATTCAGGACAATGGATTCAGCTATACATTAGGTGCCGGTGGCGTATCAACCGGTTCAAAAAGCGTATTGACCATTAACCTCAACCGTTGTATCCAACATGCCACCAACACGGGTATCCCTTATCTCACCTTCCTCGAAGGGGTGATCGATCTGGTACACAAAGTACAGATGGCCTACAACGAGAATCTCAAGGATCTTTATAACAAAGGGATGTTACCGCTGTTCAATGCCGGTTATATCAACATGGATCGACAGTACCTCACCATCGGTGTAAACGGTCTGGTCGAGGCAGCCGAGTCGCTCGGTATCGAGATCAATGACAATTCACGTTATACTGAATTTGTGCAGAATGTATTGGGGCTGATTGAACGTTACAACAAAAAGTACCGCACCAAAGGGGTTATGTTCAACTGCGAAATGATTCCAGCCGAGAATGTGGGCGTGAAACATGCCAAATGGGATCGCGAAGATGGATATGTCGTACCACGCGACTGCTACAACAGCTACTTCTATCGTGTAGAGGATCCTTCACTGACCATTATCGACAAATTCCGGTTGCACGGCCGCAAATATATCGAGCACCTGACCGGAGGGTCGGCGCTGCACATGAATCTCGAGGAGCACCTGAGCCAACCGCAGTACCGTCAGCTGTTACGTGTAGCCGCCCAGGAGGGTTGCAACTACTTCACCTACAACATTCCCAACACGGTCTGCAACGATTGCGGCCATATCGACAAACGGTATCTGAAGGTTTGTCCCAAATGTCAGAGCCACAATCTCGATTACCTCACGCGTGTGATCGGCTACATGAAACGGGTCAGCAACTTCTCACAGAGCCGCCAAGCCGAAGCCGCCAAACGTTACTACGGTCATGCTTAAATTTGCTGGATACGATATCGTTTTTCAGGAGATTCCCGATGAGGTGACGCTGGCCATCTCGATCTCCGGTTGCCCGAATCGTTGTCCGAGATGCCACAGCCCGCAGCTTCGGGAGGAGATTGGAGAGCCCCTGACGGAGGGGGCCTTGACCGCGCTGTTGGAACGGTATCGGGGAGCTATCACCTGTGTCTGCCTGATGGGTGGAGACGGTGATCCCCAAGAGGTAGGGCGTATTGCCCGTTTCCTGCATCGCCAACAGACAACGCCAGTCAAGGTAGGGTGGTATTCAGGCCGCCAACAGTTGCCACAGGACTTCTCACTCGATGGCTTCAATTACATCAAACTGGGACCCTACATCGAAAAGTTGGGAGGACTGAAGGCTCCGACCACCAATCAACGTCTCTACCGGATCGACCCTGACGGCACCCTGTCCGATCTCACCTACCGGTTTCAACGGCCGTGAATCCCCTGAAACCGGCAACCGACAGCCTCGCTAACTGCCTTTTTTCAGCAGATCATCGCTCCGCAGACTGCCGTAGGCTGACCTTCAGGGCCGCAACAGGAACATACCTTTACGCCTGATTCAATAACTTAGTTTGTACAGATTTTGTGACGGGAAGGGCAAAGGCAGCCAAGGATTACTCTGTGCAAGATCGTTTATCGGTTTTTGGTATGTGGAAAACAGCATAGATTCTCTATCTTTAAAAAAGAAGATACGGGAGTGGATGGATCGTCAAGACTGAAAATTATGTTTTCATTTGCCTTTCCTGGCTCCTTTTCCTATCTTTGATAGACAAACATTTAATCCTTTCGGTATGCATCTGCCTCACATCGGTAAAGGGACAAACAACCGTTTGGCCTACTTTTCCAAAAATCTGATCCGCTACATCACCCCCAAGGCGTTGCTCCATCGTCGGTTGCCCAAAATTTTGGCCGAGTTGGAGAAACGTCCTGACAAAGCGTACATCCTCAAACGGGTCAACTACTACAATCGGCTGCAGGGGATCGTTCCGCTGGATCCGGCCTGTGCCAAGCCACTGGCTCAACACAAGTTCGGAGATGCCGGATCCACCTACTTTTTCGACAGTTATGAGTTTACCCGTTGGTTCAGTGATTCGCTCCAATGGTGCTATCTCTTTGGGGATGTGACCCATGTACCGCCGATTCCCTCCATTGTGAAAAGCCGTCCGATTGCAGGAGATGTGGCCAACTCGGTGCTGCTGAATCTCGATAAGGTACGCCATTTTACCTTTCTCAAGGATTACATTCCGTTCCGTCAGAAGATGGATAAGGCCATCTTCCGGCTCAGCATTACCGACAAACCGCATCGACGGAGATTTGTCCAGATGTATTTCGGACATCCGATGTGCGACACCGGCATCATCTCGCCGCTTCCCGACGATCCGCCCGAATGGGTCAAAAAGAAGATCACGTTGTATGATCATCTGGTGTATAAATTCGTGGTATCGTTGGAGGGGAACGATGTGGCCACCTGCCTGAAATGGGTGATGTCCACCAATTCGATTGCCGTGATGCCCCGCCCGACCTATGAGACGTGGTTCATGGAGGGGACGTTGATTCCCAATTACCACTATATCGAGATCAAAAGCGACTACTCCGATCTTCCGGAGCGTTTGCAATACTACATCGATCACCCGGATGAGGCCGAGGCGATTATCCGCCATGCACATGAATATATCGATCAGTTCCGTGACAAAAAACGGGAGCGATTGATCTCTCTGCTGGTGTTACAGAAATATTTCCGCTGCACCGGACAACAACCCTGAGTGCAGTAATTTCTCCGCACCGATCTGTGGGGAGCGCAACTTACACCTGCTACAGGTAGAAAAAGGTGCAAATGCGAAAATAGGAGGGCGATAACACCCATAAGTCACAGTTTTTCAAAACTGACTGCTAACCCACCCATAAATAAAGCCGACTACTCAATGGAGAGTCGGCTTTATTTATTTTTATAGCTATTCGTGCTGTTCAACAGAGCGGGATCAATCGAACCGAAATGGCTCGCCGTAGCTTCCCATTATGCGTCTGGTCGCAGGGGGCAAATGAAGTCTAAAAACTTTCTTGTCACAACTCCGGGGACACCCAGCACGCTGCTGCTATTTCTTGGCATCGGATGAATCAGAGGTCGCCGCAGGGGCAGAGGCTGAAGCAGCGGTTGACAAAGAGCCTTCGGCCTGCAATTGAGCCTGGGCTACAGCCTTCTCTTCGGCCTCCATTTGCACACGGGATTTACTACGGTTAACCAAATAGACACCGCCGAAGACTAGAACAATTGCGACAATTTTGGTCGGCGTGAAGCGGTCCATACCCCAAAGGATCGCAAGAATGGTGGCTACCGTCGGCTGGACATAGCAGTACATGGTCACCAGGGTTGGCCGCAACCGCTGCTGAGCAACCGGAACCAACAGATAGGCGATAAAGGTAGCTCCGAAGATCACGAATGCGATATCTGCATAAATGTTCAAGGGCAGAGAGACGAAGTCGATGGCCGACAGGGAGCGATACGAGAAGGGAATGCAGCAGATCGAGGCGTAGGTAAACATCCATTTCATCAACGTAACGGCAGAATAGCGACCGATCAGATCCTTAAAGAAGACACAGTAACAAGCAAAACAGATCTCGGCAATCACACAGAGCAGGTCACCCAAAATACCGTTTTGACCGGCCGATGTGCTCAGGGTGCGTGCGCTGAAGATCAGGATCAGGGCACCGATGGCGCTACTGAAGATACCCATGACCTTTTTCGAGGTGACAGGCTCTTTGAGGTAGAGTGCAGCCAGAATCATGGTCAGAATCGGGGTGGTTGTTGTGATGATCGAGGCATCGATCGGAGAGCTCATCCCGACACCCGTGATAAAACAGCCCTGATTGATGGTAACACCCAGCAATGAGGCAAAAAAGAGCATTACCAAATCCCGGGGTGGCACATGTTCCCGTCGGGTAAAGATGGATAAGATCCAGAAGGCAGCGGCAGCTCCGAGCATACGCAGGGAGGTAAGCGAAAAGGGGCTGACGGTTCCCTCTTGGAGGATAGCTTTTGAGATGGGGGACATCACTCCCCACAACAGATTGGCGCTAAACATGGCCAAATGGCCAACGTACGCTTTTTTTGTTTGCATAACAAATGGTTTGAGATTGGAATTATGCCGTACAAACAGGGGTTATAAACAGCTCGATTGTGCATGATGTTGTCAACACATTCAGCATAGACTATATAGACCACGTGCAGCATGCTGGCTGCAGCTTGGTCCACAATGTTTGTTTACACTCGCCCATTTTTTATCGCCATTCTCTCCCTCCTTACGGGCAGACGGATGGGACCAGCCGTAAAGTACGGCACCATTTTGCGCTGCAAAATTAGTTTTTTTAGGATTGCCGGTACTCTTGCCCTGTGGATTTTAGCGATCCCATGCGGGCCTGTCCATAGGGATGTTTTCCGGGGCTTTCGGCAGGAGCAGGCAACGCAACACACGGACAATTTCGAATCGCGACACAAATCGCGACAATTCCGGCAACGTGCCCTATTTTCTTTCGTCGAGACCTCACAGCCCATGTGCCCAGATCTCCGCAAGCAGGCATCACACCCCAATCGACCCATTATCCTCCCACCGTAAAAAAATGCGAGCGCCGCCTGCACCTGCAAAGGAGCCACCTCCAGAAAGGCCCCTTAACAATAAAAAAAACGGACAGCCCTCGTTGGGCTGCCCGTATCGCTCCTACTTAGAGGAGGTAATCGAATTACGTACAGTTAGGTTATCGTCCGCTTATTGTTGCAATATCTTTCAAGAAAACAGAGACATCAACCCCAAATAAAAATGCGGATCGCTATTATTTGGTGGCAGAAGCCGTACTGTCAGCGGCTGCAGGCGTATCCTGCCCCACATTCCATACGGCGAACTTCGCAATCTCTACCGGCTCAGCGACCGACTCCGTACAGCGGAACCGCATCCGGTTGGTCACAACCGGAACAATCCGGTCAATCTTCTTGTGGCCAATGGTTTCGAAGCCCGGATTGTCATTATAACCTTTGGGGCAATATTTGAACTGGTTGGCGGGGGTGACCGCTTGCCATTGGCCATCTACAAAGGCCTCCAGGGTATATTTGGCCACCTTCTGACCGTCGGCCAGATTCTCCATCAACATGACGTGGTCGATACGACAGGGAGTCTCCCAAGCGAGTTCCACCTCGTCACCCTCTTGGGTCTGTGAGGTCTCCGCTACAAAAGGTCCATAGAACAGTTTCCGAATGGTGTCACCCCAGGCTTTGGCGGCAGCAACCGTCTCGGCCGGAATCAGCCCATCCTGATCCGGCGGCAGGTTGATCAGAATCGTAGCTCCCAAACCCACCGAACGATAGTAGCACTCAATCCGCTCCTCCATCGACATCGGAATCATGGGGCCATGCCAGAACCATCCGCCATGGTTGAACAGATCGGCCGTAGGCGTCTCCACATTTCTCCAGAATTTACCATACGGGTGGCCCGATACCTTAGCCGTCTCCAACAGACCATATTCGTTCGGACCCTCCGTGGCCGGTACCAGTTCAACAGCACGCGAACTGTTCGTGCTGTCTTTGGTGAAGACTGCGTTCCAAGAGGGGTAGAGTGCCGTACTCTTCTCATTGCCCGGTGTGCGGATATCGGGACCGGTCATGATGCAATCGGGCTGCAGACGACGGATGATGGCGGTCACCGAATCGCAGTTCATGTTATCGCTCCAGTGGTCCATCCACACCTGATAGATCGGACCGTAGTTGGTCATCAATTCGGTAATCTGGTCCATGTCCAACTGGCAGAACTCTCTGAGGAAGGTGGAATCCTGCAGTCTCACTCGAACGAGGCTGTCCCATTTTTTACCCCAGGTAACCTCTTCGTTCATCGAGCTGAACACGGCATGTGCATTGAAATAGGGTGAAAAGTAGAGTCCCGGTTTGAGACCGTGACGCCGGCAGGCCTCCACAAAATCCTTGACAAGATCTCCCTTGCCATCTTTCCACGGCGAGCTGCTAATGCAGTAATCGGTCGTTTTGGTTGGCCACAGGCAGAATCCATCCTCATGACGAGCGGTGAGGATGGCATATTTGGCCCCCATATCTTTGGCGGTCTGCATCCATTGGTCGAGATCGATTTTGGTGGGGTTAAAGACCGACGTTGAGGCCGTTCCATCGCCATGTTCGTCACCCGTATAGGTGTTGGTCGTAAAATGGAAAAAGGCCCCGATCTCGTTGTCCATGAATTCGAGTTGAATCGCCGAAGGGGTGGTCAGTTCGACCTCTTTCTTGCTGTGGCCCGTACAACTGGCCAATGCCAGCAGTGCCAGCAGCGGAAGTAGTTTTCTGGTCATTTTCGGTTGTAAATCAAAAGTTATGAAAATTTATGTAAATGGTTATGCAACTTTTCTCCCGGAGAGACCTCCAAACAGGAGCAGCCCGTTCCACCCGAAATGGATTCCAAAGTGCGATCATTCCTCTCCAGGGATCTGTTTTCGTGCTCTCCGCGTCACCACAACCTAATTTCGTCATTGAAAAGCGGTTGCATAGACAAATGTACGGAAAATCTTTGTATTTTTTGGGGTGGGGAATAAGAGTCGTCCGTTTTGTGCCTGGGCCTCACAATATGGGGCTTCCAAACAAAAGAACCGTACCACAGCCTCGTGTCTCCCATAGCAAACCTATATGAATAAGACTCTTGCACCGCACGCAGCAGCCCTTAACGGAGATATGGCCTGCACTTAGGCAACAACACAAAAGCAAATCCTCAACTAACCTGCACAAGGGGGAGGTACAGATGAAATCGGAAGCCTCAATCCCATGCCACAAACCCACAAAAAACGATCAATCCAACCGAATCCGACTTGGCCGGTCTGCTCAGCACCCGACAAAGCCTACCCAACACATACCGGTTGTTGCAAGAGACATAAAAAAGATTCCTGTTACGCCATCAAAAGATTATCAAACCCTGAACGACAAAAATTTTCAGCAAATCCACAAAGTTGCACCTCTTGATGCAGCAAATCGCCACACGCACCGTTATTAGGATAGAAACGCACCGAAATGGAGACTTACACAACCATAATCGCTGCCTGTCGTAGTCAGGATAAGAAAGCGCAATTGCAACTCTACAATCTATTTTGCAAAAGCGTTTACAACAGCAGTTTGCGGATCTTGGGCAACTCCCAGGAGGCAGAGGAGGTGATGCAGGAGACCTTTCTGAAGGTGCTTACCCGACCGCATCTGTTGCAAGACAACGAAAAGGCGATGGAACGCATGTTGCGGCGGATTGCCATCAACCACTCGATCGACATCTTCCGCAAACGCAACAAACACTTCAAAGAGTTTACCACATACTCCGCTAACACCTTATCCGACAACGAAAACGAAGAGGAAGAATCGGACGAAGGAGAGATGCAGGAGGCTACGGTTGAGATGATTCGTCAAGGGATTCGGAAGCTGCCCGATGGTTATCGAATGATTCTCTCGCTGCATCTGATCGAGGGGCTCAAATATGAGGAGATCGCTCACCAACTGGAGATTTCGGCTTCGAGTGTACGCTCTCAATATGTCCGGGCACGCAAAAGATTGATTCAATTAATCCACGACAAAAATGAATAAAATAGATATGAAAAACGCTCTGGAAGATAAGATCCGCACCCATCGGGATGCTTTCGATGACCAATTGCCGCCCGAGGGGCACCTGGAACGCTTCGTCGGCAAACTGTATGAAGCGGAACAAAAAACTTGGCAATGGAGCACGTTTCGCGCCACGTTGGTAGCCATTGCTGCTGTTGTCGCTGTTGTTCTGGTTTTTCATTTTGCCATGCCCTCCTCCCCCCAACAGGAGCCGCTCAGCGAAGTGGAACAAATATCTCGTTACTACAATGGACAACTTCAGAAACAGGCCCATCAGATCGAAGAGCAATTGGTGAAGCTCGACCCCCAAAGTCGCGAAGCCATCATCAAAGAGATCCGCAATATTGTCGCCAGCGCCCAAATTACGGATCCGGAATACCAACTGATGACCCAACCGGAACAGATCCACTACACCGTGCGTCGATATACCGCCTACCAGAAATCGTTGCAAACGATTGAGAAGATGCTGAACTCCCTGCTTGACCAGGCCTCCCACAGCTCTTCAGAGCGGAAACCCGACGCATGACAATCCGTGCATAAGCGCTTATTCCAACATAACACTAACAACAACCTTCACACAAAAAACAATCGTTATGAAAACGAAATTTTTAATAGGACTCTGCGTTGGATTGGCACTGGTATCATCCTTCACGACTCCAGCATCGGCCAAAGAGGTAAAAAAAATCATTACCCGTACCTTCCCCATCTCGACACAAAGCATTGTAGAGATCAACAACACCTTCGGAAATATTGTCATTGCTGAAGGGGAGCGTTCCGTCGTCGACTTCAAGATCGAAATTACCGGCACCGGATTAGATCAGGCGACGGCCCAGCGAATGGTTGATCGGGCCTCTGTCGACTTCGAACAAAATGGCAACAGGATAACCGCTCGCACCACAATCGCCAATACCAATGAAAATTGCTCCAATTGCAAGGTTACCATTAACTATCTGGTACTTGTTCCGTCCTCCTCAGTCCATCTGGATCTGACCAATAAGTTCGGCAACATAGATATCAAGACAACGCCCAAACTTAACTTTACAACCAATTTGCAATTTGGTAATCTAACGGCCGGCAATCTACAGGGAAGCAACAATAATATCACGGTCAAATTTGGCAACTGTACCCTCGGCGAGGCACCTGCACTGACAGCCACCTGCGGCTACGGAAAGGTCAATATCAATCAGATCGGCACTGCGGATCTTAACATCAGTTTTGGCAGCCTGACAGCCACCTCCATCGACAACCTCACCTTACAGACCAAATACAGTGGTATCACTGTGACCAACCTGAACAATCTCAAGGGTAGCTCCAGTTTTTCCAAGCTCAAGATTACCAATTTGGTCAAACAGTGCGACCTACGCAGTGCTCAATATGGGAGTATAAACATTGACAAATGCTCACCAAAGTTGGAACAGATTCGGATCGGGGCCTCTTTCTGCAATGTGACAATCGGAATGCTCAGTCAAATTTCAGCTCAAGCTACGCTGTACAACCGTTTCGGCAACATCAATCTCTCGGGCCTCCAGATCTCACCTAACGCTGTTAACAATGATCGTGACAAATTTACCAAGTCTTTCAACGGCACCATTGGGTCCAAAGGTTCTCATTTCGCGACGATCAACATCAGCAATAGCTATGCGGACATCACGTTAAAACCCTAACCATTCCCTTATCAGGAATCGCCCTGATTCGCAATTGCCTTCAGATCAGTCGTAACTTTTTTAAACAATAGATATTGTTTGGTTTGTTTGGATATTTTTTAAATAGTTTGGTATTACACTCCTTCACCTGACACAAAAAACAATCTGAGAATAGCCGGAACGGATGTTCCGGTTATTCTTATTTTATGAGCATGATGTTCTCGGTGAGATTACCATCGTGGAAATATCGATGATATTTCGGGTGGTGAGGAGTTTTATTCATTCTCTCTTCAATTGAGCTGTGAGGGGATAATAAAGATGATCTTTACCCGCATTCACCAAACGAGGGAATGCAGGCTTCACATTTCAGTATGAGTTGTCGAATAAGTTGCCAATTCGGACAGTAAGGTTTGGGCTGATTGGTGTCAAAGTTCCAAAATTTCGTATTGACCGACACGCCCAAACTTTTCATGGTGCGCCGACCGTCTTTAGAAAATGTGGAGCATCAGGGGTGATTCTCCGTTTGCCAGTACCTTGTACTTGTAGCAAACGACGGAAACAGAAGTTTTCATCGGTTTTTGGTTGACTTCTTGGTTGACTTTTCGCGTCAACCGTGACGTCAACCGTCGCTTACAGGAAACAGGAGGTAAAAACAAAAAAGCCTCGATAATCATTGGATTATCAAGGCTTTTCGATTGTCGGGGTGAAAGGATTCGAACCTTCGACCACACGCCCCCCAGACGTGTACTCTAACCGGGCTGAGCTACACCCCGAGCGATTTGAGTGGCACAAAATTACATGTTTATTTTAAAATCACAAAATTTTCTACCTGCTTTCTATTTTTATTTCTTGGCAAAATTTTCCGTTATAAACCTCGCCCCCCCAAAACAGCAAACATCACCTATATCCACCTGTATCATATCGTTATCACACCATCCGCAAACCGCCCTTCCAAGTCAACAAGAGGACCCCAGCCAAACAAACGAGCACTCTATGTTAATCGGCCCACATCATCCGACCGGCACTCCAGGCCACGAAATACCATCTGTCCTCAGCAACGCCGATCCCTCCAAAGCAAAACCAATAAAAGGACACTTCCTCACCCCATCTTAGCCAAACCTGTGCCATAAACTTTAATTATCAGCTATTTAAAAAAGTCAATAAAAGAGCTGTTGTCCGTGTACGGTGGCTGAATCAAATTTATTTTGTATCTTCGAAGGTCAAGTCGGCCTAACGACTTTTCAACCATTTTACTGCTACACAGCCTAAATCTACATTCATGAAACTGCTATTAACCTGCATTGCCACGCTGCTGGCATTTGTAGCTACCCCCGCGTTCGCACAGGTCGATCTGGACCAGATTGCACCACACCCCCGCCTGATGTTACCCAAGGGGGCGGAAAAACAGCTGCTCAAACAGATCAAAAAGGATTCCGTCTGGCGCAATATCCATGCACTAACCCTCCAGGAGGCAGATCGTATTGTCACGTTGCCGGTCAACGAACGGATCAAAACCGGTATGCGTCTATTGGCCATTTCGTTGGAGAATTTGCGTCGGGTCTTTGTGCTCAGCTACGCTTACCGAATGACCGGTGAGGAGAAATATTTCAAACGTGCCGAGGCCGAAATGCTAAAGGCTGCCTCATTCTCGGATTGGAACCCCAGCCACTTTCTCGATGTAGGGGAGATGACCATGGCACTCGGCATCGGGTACGACTGGCTCTACCCCAATCTGTCCGAATCCTCGCGTAAAACGATCCGGGAAGCAATTATCAATAAAGGATTTGTTCCTTCGTACGATACAGCTTATAACTGGTTCCTCGATGCCGAACACAATTGGAACCAGGTCTGCAACGGAGGGCTCACCTTTGGCGCCATTGCCATTGCGGACGAAGCACCTGAGTGGTCACAGAAAATTCTCGATCGGGCTATTGACCGGGTCCGTCTTCCGATGCGCAACTATGCTCCGGACGGAGGCTATCCCGAAGGGGC
Source organism: uncultured Alistipes sp. (assembly GCA_900545315.1). Taxonomy (GTDB): domain Bacteria; phylum Bacteroidota; class Bacteroidia; order Bacteroidales; family Rikenellaceae; genus Alistipes_A. The sequence continues at coordinate 65,325 of UQYM01000006.1, read as the reverse complement.
AAGTTACTGGGGATACGGAACGCTTTTCAACGTTCTGATGATCAATGGTCTTGAGACCGCTTTCGGCACAGACTACGGTTTGAAGGAGATGCCCGGTTTTATGCAAACCGGCACCTTTGCCATGCAGATGATCAGTCCGCTCGGTCTGCAGTTCAATTTCATGGACAACAGCGAGTTGCCGGAAGAGTCGCCGGCCCTGTTCTGGTTCTACAACCAAACCCAGGATCCCGCACTGCTCTGCAATCAGATTGCCCTTATGAAGCAGGATTCGACCCACAAATTCCTCAACAATCGGGTCTTGCCGGCCATTATTATTTGGGGAGCCGGAGCCCCGATGGAGAATCCGGTTCAGCCGACCCAGACCTACTGGATTGGCGCGGGACATACGCCGCTCTGTGTGATGCGCTCGGCCTGGGGAGACCCCAAAGCGCGTTTTGTTGGGGTTAAGATGGGCTCACCGAGCATCAACCACGGCCACATGGATGTCGGCAGCTTTGTATTTGAGGCCGACAGTGTCCGTTGGGCGCTCGATCTGGGACGTGAGGACTATAACGATACCGAGACGCTCGGGGTGGATCTGTGGACCATGACGCAGGAGTCGCAGCGTTGGGATGTCTTCAAATACAACAACTTTGCCCACAACACCCTGACTTTTAATGACAAGCATCAATACATGAAGGGGTCGGCTCCGATTATCGACTCGAGCTCCAATCCGCAACAGCCCTATGTGGCCACCGATCTGACTCCGGTCTATGCCGGACAGGTACAGAAGGTTGAGCGGGCCTACTCGCTGGTGGATAACGACTATCTGGTCATTGAGGATAAAGTGACTGCCGGGCCACACTACACCCGCATGCGCTGGACACTGGCTACCAAAGCCAAACCGACATTGGTCTCATCCAACCTGGTTCTGTTGGAGCAGGATGGCAAGAAATGCTATTTGAAGGTTGACTCCGAGACTCCGATCAAGTGGTATTTTGAGAAGACCCCGACGGTCAATACCTATGACACGCCTTGCCCGGATGTCACGATGGTGGTGTTCGACACTGACCTCAAACGTAACGAGACGCAGAAGTTCACCGTCATGATGCTGCCCGGATCGGCCGAACGTGCAACCGATGGCTTCACGCCGGTGCTGAAATAGGCTCATCGATGTATTTCATTCAAGTTCTTTAACCCAGTTTGTTCAAATCCCGATACACTCCGTGAAACACACCTTCCATCTGCTGCTCGCATCCGTTGCGCTGAGCAGCCTTGCATTGGTATCCTGTACTCCGAAAACGTCCGTCGTAGCATCTGATTTCGCCTTTGCCGACGGTCAGCTCCGGATAGCCCTTCAATGTGCTGACAGCACCCGTACCGCACAGGGCAAAACATTGGTTGAATTACCCTCACCGCGCAACATCGAACCCGATAGCTCGATGCGACTGGTTCCGGCTTCAGATTGGTGCAGCGGCTTCTTCCCGGGGGAGTTGTGGTATATGTACGAATATACCGGCGACCCATTTTGGAAACAGCAGGCCGAAACCTACACCGAAGCGCTCGAAAGCCAAAAGAGTAATCGTGGCACCCACGATATCGGATTTATGATGTACTGCAGTTTTGGCAACGGGCAACGACTGGCTCCGAACGATCACTATCAAGCGGTGCTGTTGGAGAGTGCCCGCTCGCTGGCCTCCCGATTCAACCCGACTACCGGTTGTATCCGTTCGTGGGACAATTGGGGTCCAACCTTCCCGTGGCAATATCCGGTCATCATCGACAATATGATGAACCTCGAATTGCTCTTCTGGGCGACGCAGGCCACCGGAGACTCAACCTTCAACAAGATTGCTGTCACCCACGCCGATACCACCATGAAGAACCATTTCCGTCCTGATTACAGTTCGTACCATGTGGTTGATTACGATACAGTATCGGGCAAACGGATCGCTCAGCAGACCCATCAGGGGTATGCCGACTCTTCGGCCTGGGCACGCGGTCAGGCATGGGGTCTTTACGGCTATACGGTCTGCTACCGAGAAACCAAAGATCCCAAATATCTGGCTCAAGCCGACCGGATTGCCGCCTATATTCTCAGCCGTTCGAACCAGACCGCAGATATGATTCCCTACTGGGACTACGATGCCCCGAACATCCCCAACGAACCGCGGGATGTCTCGGCAGCCACCGTAACGGCATCGGCCCTATACGAACTCTCCACCTACTCGGCAGACAGCGTGAAATATCGGGCTATGGCCGACAGTATCATTAACAACCTGTCAAAAAGCTATTTGGTCAAACCCGGCACGATGCACGGTTTTCTATTGCGATCCAGCACAGGGCACAAGCCCAATGGGTCGGAGATCGATGTACCGATCGTATATGCCGATTACTATTTCCTGGAGGCGCTGCTACGCAAAGAGCGTCTTGCAACCGGCCAACCGGTGGTTGGCGGCGTGCTGACCCGGAAATAGATTCCAACTACAAATTCGGAGATGGCAATCTTGTGTTACCCGCGTTGCCATCACGCCATAAATCGGCAAAATAATCTATCTAAAACAATAAAGGACAGCCTAATGGCTGTCCTTTATGTTATCTATCTTACCAATCGAATCAATCGGCCGATCTGTCTCCGACGCTATCAAATCGCCCCATGCATAACCCGTGCATACAATAAACACGCTCTACGCCTTATAGTTTCGCATCTCCTATCCTGCCTTCTCCCGACTGGTAATGCCTCGGAGAGTTTTCCAAGCATGTCTGCGAGCTCCTATGCCCATCCCAGATCCTATCTGGAACGCCTGTTCCGACCCAACGAACAAACACAAGGCTAACAAATAGTCCGGTCCGCGCGCAGTCATTCCTCAGCCCGCTTCCCGGCGGCACACAAGATCATTGGTGGAGAGTTAGTCGATGGTGATCACGCGATCCTCTTCGCCGGTCACGTCGATCCGGACGGTCATCACCCCTTCTGTGGGCATCAGGGGCTCGATCTTTTCGGGCCACTCGATCAGACAGAGATCGCCACTATAAAAATACTCTTCGTACCCGAAATCGAACGCCTCCTCAATCCGGTCGATTCGATAAAAGTCGAAATGGTAGATCGGGCGCATCTCCCGATCCTTATATTCATTGACAATGGCGAAGGTGGGGCTGGTCACCGTATCGGTCACCCCCAACTGGTCGCAAATCTCTCGGATCAGCGTAGTCTTTCCGGCGCCCATCTCACCGCGGAAAGCAACGATAGTACGCCCCTCTAACGATTCGAGAATCTCCTTTGCAGCATCGCGGAGATCACCCAGTCCATCTACTTTGATTGTCTTCATAGTCGAATAATTCATCGAGAGCCCCGCATACCAAATTTCGATCCATCCAGAACAGTTCCGGATCCGGCAGCGAGGCCATCCTCTTGTGGCAAAAATACAAACTATTTTTGAAGAACCTCCTATTCACAGGCATTGCTCACACCTCCCTGTTTCGAGAGGGCCATTCCAAATCAGCAAACCGGCCGACATAATCCTCCCCAAGCACTGTGAGGATCACTGTCAATCAGGCATCTAACACCTACCCGATTCACACGAAAGCACCGTTTTGGGAAAAGGCCGAATCGGGCTTCATCCCTTCAACTGGCCTCCAATAGCTCCACCCCGACAGCTCGTCCTCGACAAATCCTACTAAGAAGACCGACTGCAACTCCCGATGTTCTCCAAACGCCTTTTTTTATCTCGGCTTCAGCACAATAAAAGGAACGATCATCTCCTCCATCGAAATTCCTCCGTGCTGGAAGGTGTTGTCGTAATAGCGAACATATTGGTTCGTATTGGTCGGATAGACGAAGAAATCCCGGTTGTAGGCAAAGATATAGGTGGACGTGATGTTGGATTTGGGCAGGTGAGCCAATTCGGGTTTGGTGATGGCAAACACCTCCTTGGGGTTAAAGTTGAGGTTACGACCCGTTTTGTACCGCAAGTTCGGCGAGGTTTCGCGATCACCCACTACCTTCACGGGATTATCGACCCGCACCGTACCGTGGTCTGAAGAGAGAATCACGGTGTGTCCCCGTTCGGCCAGCATCTTGAGCAACAACAACAGATCGGAGTGTTCGAACCAGGAGCGAGTCAAGGAGCGGAACGCAGCCTCATCCTCCGCCAGATCGCGAATAATCTGCGTCTCGGTGCGGGCATGCGACAACATGTCCAGGAAATTGAACACAATCACCGAAAAGTCGGCCTGGTGCACCTTCTCGATGTTGTCGAGCAGCCGTTTCCCGGCATCCGAACGGATAATCTTGTCAAAAAAGAGCTTACCGCTACGGCCCTGCGACTGCAACTGCCGTTTGAGGAAGTCCTCTTCGTGACGGTTTTTACCGCCCATCTCGTTGTCGTTGAGCCAGAGATTGGGCATAACTTTATCGATAGCCAACGGAGTCAACCCGGCAAATATCGCATTACGGGCATACTGGGTAGCAGTGGGCAGGATGCTGCAATAAAAATCCTCCTGTTCGACCTCATAGAGGTTATGCAGGATCGGATGGATCACCCGCCACTGATCGTAACGGAAATTATCGATCAGGATGAAGACCGTTTTGGGGTTGGCATCGGCTACTGGAAAGACCTTTGATTTCATCAGGTTGTGCGACAGTACGGGCGTATCCTGATCCCGATCCGAGAACCAGCTCAGATAGTGATTGCGAATGAACTTGCTGAACTCGTTGTTGGCTTCGTTCTTCTGAAAAGCCAGGATCTCCCGAATGCCGGTATCGGTGGACTCGGTCAGTTCGACCTCCCAACCGACCAACCGTTTATAAATGGCCGCCCAATCCGCAAAGGTACGGGCCTGCCCCAGAGCCGAAGCAATCTCACCGAACTGACTGCGATAATCGGCCATACTCTGTTCGGAGACCAACTGCTGACTGTGGACATTCTTTTTGATCGAGAGCAGCACCTGATTGGGGTTTACCGGTTTGATCAGATAATCGGCAATTTTGGAGCCAACAGCCTTATCCATAATGTTCTCCTCCTCGCTCTTGGTCACCATGATGACCGGTGTCGTCGGGCGAATCTCCTTGATTTTGGGCAGCGTCTCCAAACCGGTCATACCCGGCATCATCTCATCGAGAATGATCAGATCATAGGGATGTGACCCGACCATATCGATCGCGTCGTATGCATTGTTGGCTGTCTCCACTTCGTACCCTTTCCCCTTCAGGAAGAGCAAATGCGGTTTGAGCAGATCGATCTCGTCATCCACCCAAAGAATTCTGACTCCATTACTCATAGTACCTGCTTTTTTACAAATATACGGAAAAGCTGCTATTCAAATATAGTGCAAAATGTCGGTTTATCCCTCCCGAAAAGGGTTCAAGCGTTGGCGCCTGGAACGCAGGACGTGATGGATACGCTTTTCGGGAACACAACTCCCTCAACGGAAAATCGTCATCCGAATGTTTCATCCTGTTGCAGCGGTTCAGCATAATCCGCCTGCAACTCGCATCCGGGCGCCTCCTCTTACCAATAACGTAAATAACGGAATCAAAGTATCCCTGCAATGTCGTTTCAACCTATGATCCGCCCGGAGTGCAATCTGACAATCGGCTGCACCCATACATTGCAACCGATCATACGCTGTTCGAGGCCCCACGGCCGGATGTAAACACGTTTTTTAATCAAAAGCAACAGATTGCAAACAGCACCCAATTGGAATGGTTCGATTGGAAGATAATCGATCATGTTACCGACCGTTGCCTTGTGCTCCCGCGCCAACAGACCATTCTGACCAGTGATCGGTTCACTGCCCCACAGCACCCTCACAAATACGACCCACCATCTCCGTGTAAACAACTAAACCTCCGACAGACCAGATTCCAATCACCACACTGAACATCTTCCCCTCTTGCAATTAAAAAGGCCACAAGCCGCTAACGACCATCGCATTCCGCTTCGCCTTGCACAGCGATAACACCAGAGGCCCTTCTGAACACTCCTTCCACTCCGAGTCGCTCAAAGAATGGGGTGGCCGACAGCCCGCATCCCCATTGACACAGGAAGCAAGATCCCAAACCGTCAACGCCTCACCGCAAACAAGCAAATAAACAAAAAACCTGTTCAAGCCGAACCCAATCGTCTCAAACAGGTTTTATTTCAATTTTATTGAGGCTAGTCGAAGGCCCACATTCGCAAGACCCACTTTTTGAGTTACCCCCACGAATCAAGGCAGACCTCTACACACCAGCTATGCAATCGCTCCTTCCTGCAAGCAGCGCCTACCGGGGTTAAATCGTGCGACCCGGATAGACCTTCAAGGCTTCGCGGAGGCATTCGGCTGCAGCCAGCAGATCCTCACACTTGAGCACATAAGCGATCCGCACCTCATTACGACCCATGCCCGGCGTAGCATAGAAGCCGGCAGCCGGAGCCAACATCACGGTCTGGTTCTTGTATCGGAACTCTTCGAGCAGCCAGCGAGCAAAACGGTCGGCATCATCGACCGGCAATCTGACGATCGAATAGAAGGCTCCCCGTGGAGTGGGGCAATAGACCCCTTCGATTTCGTTCAACGCCTTAACAATGCAGTTGCGACGGACGACATACTCATCGTGAACCTGTTGGAAATAACTTTGTGGCGTATCGAGTGCGGCAATGGCGGCCACCTGGGCCAGATAGGGCGGACAAAGACGGGCCTGTCCCATTCGCAACGCGGCGTCGAGCACCTCCTTATTTCGGGTGACGAGTGCTCCCAAACGTACGCCACACATACTGTATCGTTTCGATACGGAATCAATCATGATAACATTCTGTTCGGCACCTTTGAGGGTCATTCCCGAAATATGTTTGGCTCCATCGTAGCAAAACTCCCGATACACCTCGTCGCAGATCAGGAACAGATCGTGTTTGAGTACAATATCGCGCAACTGATCCAACTCGGCCTGCGAATAGAGGTAACCGGTCGGGTTATTGGGGTTGCAGATCAGAATAGCCTTAGTGCGGGGGGTGATGTGACGATCGAACTCTTCGATGGGCGGCAACGCGAAATTATTGTCGATGGAGGCCGCAATGGTGCGTACCTTGACTCCAGCCTCGACAGCAAAACCGTTATAATTGGCATAAAACGGTTCGGGGATCAACACCTCATCGCCCTCATCGAGGCAGATGGAGAGGGCCATGAAGATGGCTTCGGATCCTCCGTTGGTAATCATCAGATTTTCGTAGGTCAGATCGATTCCGACACGCTGATAATAGCCTACCAGTTTGCGACGATAGGATTCCAGCCCGGCCGAATGGCCATACGCGAAGATCTTGTCATGGATTCCCTTAACCGCATCAATGGCGATCTGAGGAGTAGGGATATCGGGCTGTCCGATGTTTAAATGGTAGATTTTAACTCCCTGATGCGCTGCCGCTTCGGCATACGGAACCAATTTACGGATCGGCGAGGCGGGTAAAATACGACTTTTAGTTGACAAACAAGGCATAGATTCAGGCTCCAAAATTTAGTTATAGCAAATCTAAAAAAAAGATTTTTATTGTAACTTTGTTCCCGCTGTTTTTTATTATATCATCTGCCACAGTGTTGGCAATCATACGCCTCGGGTCTGTCAAAACGAACACTTGTAAGCCCGAAAAACTTTCGACAAATGAAAATTTCTTCGAAAACCCTGATTCAATTGGTTGTCGTTGTCATTGTCGTGGGTGCACTGTTGCACAGCAAGTATCCCACGGCCGGACTAATCGTCGCTTTATGTGCCATAGGGGTTTACCTATTGCGTAATTTACCTACGGCCATCCGCGACATTCGCCACTTCAAAAAGCTGAATCGCAATGCCAAGGTGCGTTTGGTCACCTTCACGGCGCTGCTCTATATCCTGATCCACGGAGCCGTTACCGGCACCATTCCCTATTTCCTGCTGTTGTTAATGTTGGGCATCGACTACCTGATTTACGACAATCAGCCGCCCAAATAACATCTTTGAAGACACACTGCATCTTTGTCAGCCCCTTGAGGTAACCTGTTTATTCACTCTTCTGATCCAGATTCCAACCATGCGCCGACAGACCGTTATTTATCTGTTACTGTTGAGTTTGCTGCTCTCCGCTTGCGGAGGATCCCACGGTAAAAACGACCGCACCGCAACGTCACTCGATACCCTTTACCATCCGCAATATGCTTCGGGATTTGAGATTTTCCGTTCCGGGAAGAGCTCGGTACTGCACATCACCAATCCGTGGCAGGGGGCAGACAGTGTGTCGCAATGGATTTTTCTTGCGCGGGATGGCGAACAGGCTCCGGCCGATTTTGACGGCGTGACCCTCCAGGCCCCTATTCGCAAAGCGGTCTGCATGTCCTCCTCTTATGTAGCCTTTTTGGAGGCTCTGGGGGCCGACAGCGTCATCCGGGCCATCTCCGGAACCGGCTTCATCTTTTCGGAACGCATCCGACAACGTATTGCCGCCGGCGAGATTACTGAAACCGGATTCGACAACAGCCTCAACTTCGAACAGCTGGTGGCACTGCAACCCGATGTCATCTTCCTGTATGGCATTACCGGTGAAAATGCGCTGACGGCAAAGCTCAACGAACTCGGGCTCAAAACCATCTACATCGGTGATTATGTCGAGAACAATCCGCTGGGCAGAGCCGAATGGGTTACCCTTTTCGGTGAGTTTGTCGATCGGGGAGAGCGTGCCCGCTCCCTGTTCGACAGCATTCAAACCGAGTACAACCAGGCAAAGGCGTTGGTGGCCGATGTTGAACAGCGTCCGGAGGTGATGCTCAATGCCCCGTGGCAAGACTCCTGGTTTGTGCCCGGCGATCGCAGCTACATGGTACGTTTGATCGAGGATGCCGGAGGCAATTATGCATGTAGCGGAGTGGATTCGGACCAAAGTCGTCCGATCAGCACCGAAACGGCCTTTGTAACCGCCTCGAAAGCCGACTATTGGTTGAGTCCCGGTACCGCCACCAACCTGGCCGAGTTACGGGCGATGAACACGCGCTTCGAATCGATCAAACCGGTACGCGAAAAACATGTTTACAACAATAACGCCCGTACCACCCCCAGTGGAGGAAGCGACTTTTGGGAATCCGGAGCACTCTATCCGGACCGGACACTCAAAGACATGATCCGCATTTTGCACCCGGAGCTGCTGCCAGACCATACGCTGTTCTATTTCCGCCAACTAAAATAAATAGCTTGCCCGCTCACGATCCGTGGCATGTGTCGATTGAAAGTGACCCGATTCGCCCGATAAGGTTCTCACTCCACCCCAAGGTTTCTGCCCCTGCCCAGAAAACCTTAATTCTAAAAGATGTTTTTTGCAAGTTACCTCTTCGCTCCAACTTTTTTTAGTTGCCAAGCTTTTATTGATTGAGAGTTCCACGATTAGGAACACAAATTGAAATTCAAGGTTCACTTTCAACATCAATTTCCCACACTGAACGACCGGGATTGGTACGCAATGGATGTGAAACAACAATTTTGTTCACGAACCGAAAACCTTGTAAGCAACTGAATCCCAAAATAACACAGATCTGCGGCAAGGATCTTTACCTGCCAGTTTTCAATTAATAAGCCTCCATATAATCAAGTTTTTAGTAAATTTCGGAACGGCTCTGCAAACCGATTGGAATCCGCCCTATGAAAAAACGCACTCTACTCTGCTTTATCCTGCTGGCCCTGCTGCTGGTCCTGCTTTTTGTAGCCAGTCTGCTGTTGGGGTCGGTCTCGCTGCAGGTCAAAGAGGTATTGGGTGTACTCTTCGGTCAGGAGGCAGATCCTCAAACCCGCATACTGGTTACCCACTTCCGTCTGCCGAAAGCCATTACCGCCCTGATTGTCGGAGCTGCACTCTCTGCAAGCGGCTTGCAAATGCAGACCCTTTTCCGAAATCCACTGGCTGGACCATACGTCTTGGGTATCAGCTCCGGAGCCAGTCTGGGTGTCTCACTCTTCTTACTGGGAGCCCCGCTGTTGGGAGTCTCGGTCGCTTCCGAGACGTTGCGCAATATTGGCGTGGTCGGATCGGCATGGGTCGGCGCAGCGCTGATTCTGGCCGTGATCATGGCCGTTTCGGTACGACTCAAAGATATCATGGCCATCCTGATTTTGGGAATGATGTTCGGCAGTGCCGCTTCGGCCATCGTACAAATCCTGCAATACCTGAGCCCCGATTCGGCCCTCAAATCGTTTGTCGTCTGGACCATGGGCAGTCTTAGCGGTGTTTCGCTGCAACAACTCGGGATAATGAGCGGTATTGTCGTGGCCGGTCTGGCCCTATCGATCTACCTGATCAAACCGCTCAACCTGCTGTTGCTGGGAGAGAACTATGCCCGCACCATGGGACTTAACATTCGCTGGATCCGCTTTCTGCTCTTCACCAGCACAACCCTGCTGGCCGGAACAGTCACCGCTTTCTGTGGCCCGATCGGCTTCATCGGCATTGCGGTTCCGCACGTAGCCCGCATGTTGACCGGCAATGCCGACCATCGTATCCTGATGCCTGCGTCGATGCTGATGGGCAGCGTCACCATGCTGCTGTGCGATATTATTGCCCAACTGCCCGGCCATGAAATGGTGCTTCCGGTCAATACCATTACGGCACTGCTGGGCATTCCGATCATCGTACTGGTCATTGTTCGCAACCGCAAAATTTTCTAACCCCCGCTACCATGACCGCAACCGACCATACCATTCAACTGAAGGATCTTGCGCTGGGCTATCCTGGACGCACGCTGTTCGAGCATGTCAATCTCTCGTTCAATCGGGGAGAGCTTACAGCGTTAATCGGTCGCAACGGAACGGGGAAAAGTACCCTGTTGCGTACCATCATGGGGTTGTTAAAACCGTTGCAGGGGCAGATCCTGATCGGAGGAGACTCGATACACGCCCTGCCTCAGCGTGAAGTCGCCGCCCGGATCAGCTTCGTGTCGACCGAAAATGTGCGTGCCAGCAATCTGAAGGTAAACAATCTCGTCGGTCTGGGTCGCGCTCCCTACACAAACTGGATCGGCAGTCTGACCGATGCCGATCGGGAGATTGTCCAACAGTCACTCCGATTGGTAGGGTTGGAGTCGTTTGGCGAGAAGAATGTCAGCACACTCAGCGACGGGGAGTGCCAACGGGTGATGATCGCCCGCTCGCTGGCACAAGATACGCCGGTCATTCTGCTCGACGAGCCGACCGCCTTTCTGGATCTCCCCAACAAATACGAAATTGTCCTGTTGCTGCGCTCTTTAGCTCGTGAACAAGGCAAAACGATTCTCTTTTCGACACACGATCTCAATGTTGCGCTCGAGTTGTGTGATCCGATTGTGATGATCGATCAGGGCAAATTCCTTTATGGATCACCGCAGGAGATGATCGATGCCGGGAATATCGATCGGCTGTTCCGGGACGGGCACCTGTTGTTCGACCACACCACCCGCACCGTTCAGATCCGATAATTTCATTTTTATTCAACGGTGCCAACGACCCGTTAAGATTATCCATTAGATTTGACGCCAGTCGGAAAACACCCTTCCCAACCGCAACAAAACCTCTATCCCTACTATTCTTAACGCACAATTGGCGCCGACGAGCCTTGCCGGCATGGGGAAATGCCATCAGGAGTTAAGACAAGCAAAGTGACGTTTTGGGAGACGGGAAACCTGGGAGAGCAACTGAGGGCAAACCGGAGGGAAGCTATGAGGAACACTGCGAGGGAAAAGAAGCGCTAAAATAAATGGTGCACAGAAATATTGGCACACAGAAATATTGCGGGGAGACATCTCAATTTCGCCTCCTTGCAGAGCATGTGCCTCCTCCCCGAAAAGTGACCCAGACCGACAGCCCACACCTTTGCGGACTAAACACGGATAGGCGGATAGGGGCAACTCCAAGCCTTAGGTCCCCTCAAACGCCTGACACAATCAAATCGTCTGACGCAATAAGACGCAATAAAATAAGATTAAGACTCCCCCTCTCAATAAAAATCAATCGTAAAAGGGGAGCTTCTCGAGGGTTCCTTCGGCAAAGGGTTCGGTCGGATTTAAAGTCGCCCCATTCAGAACCTTTTCGTAGCAGGCAAGATATTGCTCGGCCATCACACGGGCATTGAAGCTGTCCCGCGCATATTCGTGACAAACCTGCGGCGAATAGGCTTGCCAGTTAACCATTGCCTCACGCAAGCCGGAGGCAGAGTCGGAGAGAAAGCCCACTTGTGCGGGAATCAACTCGGGCAGCGAACCGTATGGGGTTCCGAAAACCGGCAGACCATACCACATGCTCTCGATCATGGCCAAACCGAACGGTTCATGCCACCGCACCGGAAAGACCAAACCCTTCGAGCGACGCATGTAGTGCTCTTTCTGCGTCTGATCAACCATACCGCAGAAATGTATCTTCGGAGAGAGGGTCAATCGGAAACCGCTTTTGAAATTCAGACGGGTCCCACCCAGTACATAAAGCCGTTCGGAGGGCATACCCCGGATGATTCGGATCGCCCCTTTGACATTTTTGATGCGCCAGGCCGCCTTGGCCAGGAAATGGAAATAGTCCCGTCGGAGGTTAAAGTCGGGGGTGCCGTACGCTGACCAGTCCAAGCCGTTGTACACATATGCCGTTGCTCCATGACGCTGGGCATGATTCCGGCTAACGAAGACGGTGTTGATGCCGATCGGACCCGAAACGTTTCCGTGAATGGTCGTTATGATCGGAATCCGGGCCTCAGCCAGCTGCTCCTCACTGAAACGCCCCAACCCGAGATGGAAGTGGGCGATATCGGCATCGTGCGGAATTTGGGCTGTGACAGGGCGGGAGGGGTCGATCTCAATCACCCGCGCAAAGTCGCACGTGCTATTGCGTGCGGCCAGGAAGGTGATTTGGTGGCCCATCTCCACCAGTGCTTTGGCGAGAGACCACATGACCCGTTCCGTTCCCCCATATTTGTGGGCGGGGAGCACCCGATCGGTCACCTGAACGATATGCATAACGATTCGGGAAAAAGGGGTTAACAACAACGCGGAAAGTTGCTTTCCGACAAACAAATATAGCTTCAAAGCGGTAAAGAACAGATAACTCGACCGATTTTTTCAGATTTTTTTGCACATAAAAGTTTTTTAATTACCTTTGCACCGCTGAATTAGTCATCAGTATTCTCACGATTGGCCCATTCGTCTATCGGTTAGGACGCAAGATTTTCATTCTTGAAAGAGGAGTTCGATTCTCCTATGGGCTACCAGTAAAAACATAAAAAGCAAAAACACAAAATCATGGCAAATCATCAGTCATCGAAGAAAAGAATGCGCCAGACCGAGGTTAAGAACGCTCGGAACAAATATTATCACAAAACCGCGCGCAACGCGATGAAGGCGCTGCGTAACACCACAGAAAAGGATGCAGCCGTAGTATTGCTTCCTAAGGTGACCGCCATGTTGGACAAACTGGCCAAAAACAATGTGATTCACAAGAACAAAGCAGCCAACCTGAAGAGCAGCCTGCAGTTGCACGTTAACGCACTCTAATCAGATTGACTGACGTTTCACTATAAAGGAAGCCGTCCATAAGGTCGGCTTCTTTGTTATATCCCTACCTGACGCCCACCTCCTCCAATATGCGGAGTGACCGTGGGCGTTTTTTTATTCATTATACCTTTGAATATCAAGGCAATAACTTGTCCTTTGATGTTTTAATAATATTGAATGAATAAAAGTCGGCTCGATGATTTGCACGACAGGCGGTACCTCCTCTTTAGCCTTATGCGATCCATCGGCAAGGCTATACTTTTAGTTGTAGTTGGAGGCAACATCTCTTCTTTTCCCGTTCAATCAAAACAATCGAGCAGTTCAGCATCTCGCGACCATCCCAAATCCGCTCACCATTTTTGGAATGTACATCTGGACGCCAAACCTATTATTAATAAGCAACAATCTGGCCGCATCCCTATAATAATTAAAAACACACTCTCTTTCACCTTCCGACCCTCGACGAATAACCGAAACCGTCATACGCTTCACAAAAAATTGGCTACGGTCGGCCTCCATCTGACACTGAAGCCGGGCAACATGAACCGATCAGATACCGGAACAAGACACATTTTAGCCAAAAATCCCGCTCAAACCACCGTATAACGCGGATTTTGTCTCGAAAACATATGACAATTCGACACCTTTTCCCGTCAATTAGTCCACAACCTTTCTTGTGATATGACGTCCTTTCAGAAATTGGCATCTCTTGTCACCTTTCTTGTGTCATATTTGCCCGGAAACGTATTGTGGCAACGAATTTGATAGAGTACAGAGTGAATTTGATTCACGAAACACGAAGAAAGGAGAACACAAAATATGACGATCAACAACTTAACCATTCAGGCGCAAGAGGCTTTGCAGAGTGCAATGTCACTTGCCACCGGCCACGGCCAGCAGGCTGTTGAGCCGCTCCACATTTTGGAGGCCATCGTCACCGAAGATGACAGTGTTGGCGTTTACCTGTTGCAGAAGTTGGGCGTGAACATCAACGCGTTGCGCTCGATGCTCAAACAGGAGATCGACCGACTGCCCAAAGTTTCGGGCGGTGACCCCTACTTCTCGCGTGAAAGTTCCGAGGCGATCCAAAAAGCCGGTGACTTTACGCGTGAGTTCAACGACAAGTATGCTTCGGTAGAGCATCTGTTGTTGGGTATTCTGGCAGGCCGTGATACGGCAAGCCGGTTGCTGAAAGATGCCGGTGCTACCGAAAAGGAGATGATCGCAGCGATCAAAAACCTGCGGAAAGGCTCGACGATCGATTCACAGACCAACGAGCAGACCTTCGATGCACTGGGCAAGTATGCCATCAACCTGAACGAGCAGGCTCGTAAGGGTAAATTGGATCCGGTTATCGGTCGTGACGAAGAGATTCGTCGTGTGCTGCAGATTCTTTCACGTCGTACCAAGAACAACCCGATCTTGGTCGGTGAGCCGGGTGTTGGTAAAACCGCTATTGCTGAGGGTATTGCCCACCGTATCATCGACGGCGATGTACCCGAGAACCTGCGTAACAAACAGATCTACTCGCTGGATATGGGTGCCCTGATTGCCGGTGCCAAATATAAAGGTGAGTTCGAAGAGCGACTCAAATCGGTCGTAAAAGAGGTTATCTCGTCGGATGGCGAAATCCTGCTGTTCATCGATGAGATTCACACCTTGGTCGGTGCCGGTAAGAGTGACGGTGCCATGGATGCCGCCAACATTTTGAAACCGGCTTTGGCCCGTGGTGAGTTGCGGGCGATCGGTGCAACGACCCTGGACGAGTTCCAGAAGTACTTCGAAACCGATAAGGCGTTGGAGCGTCGTTTCCAGAAGGTAATGGTCGATGAGCCGTCCGTAGCGGACGCCATCTCGATCCTGCGTGGTTTGAAAGAGCGTTACGAGAACCACCACAAAGTGCGGATCAAAGACGAAGCGATCATTGCATCCGTAGAGTTGTCTCACCGTTACATCACCTCGCGTTTCTTGCCGGATAAGGCGATCGACCTGGTGGATGAGGCGGCTGCCAAACTGCGACTCGAGATGAACTCCGTTCCGGATGAGATCGATGAACTGGATCGTAAGGTACGTCAGATGGAGATCGAACGTGAGGCGATCCGTCGTGAGAACGATCAGGGGCGTATTGATGAGTTGACCAAAGAGATCGACGAGTTGAACGCCAAACGTACCGCAATGCGTGCTAAATGGCAGAGCGAACGTGACCTGCTCGAAAAGGTTCAGAAAAACAAACAGTTGATCGACGAGTATAAACTCGAGGCTGCTGCTGCTGAGCGTAGCGGTGATTATGGCAAAGTTGCCGAACTCCGTTACGGTAAGATTCAGGAGGCTCAGAACGAGATTACCCGGTTGCAGGGCGAGATCGCCAAGAGCCATGCAGGCGGTGCCATGATCAAAGAGGAGGTCGATGCCGAGGATATCGCTGAGGTAGTAGCTCGTTGGACGGGTATTCCGGTCAGCCGTATGATGCAGAGCGAACGTGAGAAGCTGCTTCAGATGGAGAGTGTACTGCACGAACGGGTGATCGGCCAGGACAAAGCGATCGAAGCGATTGCCAATGCCGTACGTCGTAGCCGTGCCGGATTGCAGGATGCACGTCGTCCGATCGGATCCTTCATCTTCCTGGGTACGACCGGTGTCGGTAAGACGGAGTTGGCCAAAGCTTTGGCAGAGTATCTGTTCAACGATGATACGATGATGACGCGTATCGATATGAGTGAGTATCAGGAACGTCACAGCGTTTCACGACTGATCGGAGCGCCTCCCGGATATGTTGGTTACGATGAGGGTGGCCAGTTGACTGAGGCTGTCCGTCGTAAACCCTACTCGGTTGTCCTGCTCGACGAGATCGAAAAGGCCCACCCGGATGTCTTCAACATCTTGCTGCAGGTATTGGATGATGGTCGTTTGACCGATAACAAAGGTCGTACCGTGGACTTCCGCAACACGATCATCATCATGACCTCGAACATTGGTTCGCCGATCATTGTCGAGAACTTTGCGAAATACCACAACGAAACGCCTCCTGAAGAGGTGATCGAAAAGACGCAGAACGAGGTCTTCGAGTTAATGAAACAGACGATCCGTCCGGAGTTCTTGAACCGTATCGATGAGATCATCATGTTCACGCCGCTGACCAAAGACGATATTCGTCAGATCGTTGTCCTGCAGCTTGCCCAGATCAACAAGATGTTGGAAGAGAACGACATGCGTCTGGAGGTATCGGACAAGGCGATCGATTGGTTGGCAGAGAAGGGCTTTGATCCGCTGTTCGGTGCACGACCGGTTAAACGTACCTTACAACGGTACTTGGTCAATGAACTTTCGAAAGAGATTCTGTCGGGTGCCGTCAGCCGTGAATCGGTCATCCACGTCGATGCAAACGAAAACGGATTACTCTTTAAAAATTAATTTCGGAGCATTGAGCTCGTAAGGCCTCTCCGAATCCACTAACCGCAGAACATTTAACCGTGTTCTGCGGTTTTTTTGTGTTTTGGGGGAAGGGGTCCTGGGGAGCACAGAGGCCCGAAGGGAGGCGTAACCGATCGGGGATCGGGAATCGACCATTGGTCAGCGGATCCGTGTGCCCACGGGCAGTCGGTTGACCCTACGCAATGCCTTTTACCCAGACGGTGTATCTACATCGGGTTCGGTGTCCGCGGCCGACGCACTTGTTATTCCGACAGAAAAGCGGCATATTTGCACCGCAACATCAAATCCCATTTAAAATCCCATTCCCGTATGGATTGGCTGCTCGATTTGGGCTATTTTGGCCTTTTTCTCGGATCATTTATTGCGGCTACGGTAGTTCCGTTCAGTTCGGATGTCCAACTGATCGCCATGTTGGCTGTGGGCGGCAATGTATGGCTCTGTGTCGGGGTGGCCACTCTCGGCAACTGGCTCGGCGGCCTCACCTCCTACTGGTTGGGGTGGCTCGGGAAATGGGAATGGATCGAACGCTTCCTGCGGATCAAACACGAAACACTCGTTAAACACAAAAGTAAAATCGACCGTTACGGAGCCTGGTTGGCCCTATTGACCTGGCTGCCCTTTGTGGGAGATGTCTTTGCTCTGGCTTTGGGTTTTTACCGTGTCAAGTTTCGTTCATCGGCCCTGTTGATGCTGATCGGCAAAGGGGCCCGTTTCGTCATGTGGGCCCTGCTTTACCTGTGGGGAAAACCTCTCTTCTCCTAAAGACCTAAAAAGCCCCGTGCGCTGTTCCGAGGACTCGCCCATACATTCCCCCACACCCAGATTGACTTCCACAATCCACGTAGTAGATAAACGGTAAACGGTTCTTCGCCCTTTGTAATGCCGACTCAATAAAATCCTCGGTTGACGGCAGATTGCACTGCTCTTTGCATGCCGTTCTTCCCAACAGACCATAAAAAAGAGAGGCATTCCGTATGGCAATGCCTCTCTGAAACATATATGGACATATGAAAAGGCGAACAAAGCACCTCTGAAGCGGGGATCAACCGCACTTCGAGTGGCCGCAACTCATGCAGACCGGACAGTTGTTTTGGTACACAAGTGTCTCCTGACCGCAATTGGGGCACTTCTCTTTGGCTTTGGTACCATCGGGAATGTACTGTTTGAGGGCACGAGCCACACCGTTTTTCCAAGTATTGATGCTGGCCGTATTCAGGTGCAGCGACTCGATCAGCGTCACCACATCGAGGATCGGCATACCGTTACGCAACACGCCAGAGATCAGCTTGGCATAATTCCAGAACTCTTCGTCGAACAGACGGGAGATACCTCCGACCGTATTGGTATAACCGTATTTGTCTTTATACTGGAAGTCATACCGTTTCGTACCATCGGGATCCTTCACCTTGATGATATAGCCTTTGGTCACCCGTTTGGGGATGAACATCGCATCCTCTTCGAGTTTACCGGTAAAGATCTCGTAAGGACGTCCGTTGTAGATTCCGACAAAGGCGATCCAGTTCTCTTCACCGTTCTTGAAGCGGACGATGTCGGCAGCCAGTTCGATCGGACGTTTCAAAGGCGGTTTGTATCCGGTCTCTTCAGCCTTCTTCTTCTTTTCGACCAACACGCCGGCACGTGAACCGTCCCGATATACGGTCACACCCTTGCAACCCGACTCCCAAGCGGTACGATAAACTTCGCTAACCAACTCTTCGGTCACATTGTTCGGCAGATTGACCGTAACGGAGATTGAGTGATCGACCCATTTTTGGATTGCTCCCTGCATTCTCACTTTGCTAACCCAATCGATATCGTTGGCTGTAGCCTTGTAATAGGGTGACTTGGCTACCAATGCATCGAGTTCTGCCTGCGACATCTCCTTCACTTTGTCGATATCGTAACCGTTCACCTGAAGCCAAACCAGGAATTTATGGTGGAAGACAATGTATTCCTCCCAAGAATCGCCTACCTCATCCACAAAGGTGATCTTCACATCTTTGTCATTGGGGTTCACTTTGCGGCGACGCATATATACCGGACGGAAGACCGGCTCAATACCCGAGGTGGTCTGAGACATCAGGCTGGTGGTACCGGTCGGAGCGATGGTCAACATTGCAATGTTACGACGACCATATTTGACCATATCCTCGTAGAGGGCGGGATCGGCTTCACGAATACGTCCGATCATCGGATTGTTCTTTTCGCGCTCCGCATCATAGATCGGGAATGCACCCCGTTCGCGGGCCAACTGAACCGAAGCACGATACGCCTCGAGAGCCAACGTCTTCTGCACCTGAACCGCAAAATCGATCGCAGCGTCGGAGCCATACTGCAGGCCAAGAGCGGCCAACATATCGCCTTCAGCCGTGATTCCCAGTCCGGTACGACGACCCTCCTGTGCTTTGGTACGGATCTTCTCCCAAAGGTTTTTCTCGACACGACGGATATCCTCATCTTCGGGGTCTTTCGAGATTTTTTGCAGAATCAGATCAACCTTCTCCAGCTCGAGATCGATAATATCGTCCATCATGCGCATGGCCAGTGCCACATGCTTTTTGAAGCGGTCGAAGTTGAACTTGGCACTCTTGGTAAAGGGATCGTCCACGTACCCATAGAGGTTCATGGCCATCAACCGGCAGCTATCGTAAGGACAGAGCGGAATTTCGCCACACGGGTTGGTCGATACGGTCCGGAAGCCCAGATCGGCATAACAATCGGGGATCGACTCCCGAATCACTGTATCCCAGAACAGTACGCCAGGTTCAGCTGATTTCCATGCGTTGTGAATAATTTTATTCCACAATGCGCGCGCATCGATATCTTTTTCATACATCGGTTTGGCGGCATCGATCGGGAATTGCTGGTGATACTTCTTGTTCTCTTTGACAGCACGCATGAATTCGTCATCGATCTTGATCGAGACATTTGCTCCGGTCACTTTACCGGTTTCAACTTTAGCATCGATAAAGTTTTCCGCATCGGGATGTTTAATGGAGAGCGTCAACATCAACGCTCCGCGGCGGCCATCCTGTGCCACCTCACGCGTAGAGTTCGAGTAACGCTCCATGAAAGGGACGATACCGGTCGAGGTGAGGGCACTGTTCAGTACCGGGCTACCGGTCGGACGGATATGCGAGAGATCGTGACCCACACCGCCACGGCGTTTCATCAACTGCACCTGCTCCTCATCGATGCGGATGATACCACCGTATGAGTCGGCCGGATTCTTATGACCGATCACGAAGCAGTTTGACAACGATGCGATTTGCAGGTTGTTGCCGATACCGGTCATCGGACCGCCCTGTGGAATCACATAGTTGAAACCTTTGAGCAGGTTATACACCTCCGATGCATCCATCGGGTTGGGATACTTGTTCTCGATCCGGGCGATTTCGTTTGCAATACGCCAATGCATCTGTTCGGGGGATTTTTCATAAATCTTTCCGAACGAATCCTTCAAAGCGTACTTGCTGACCCAAACTGTAGCGGCCAGATCGTCTCCGCCAAAATAGGCTCTTGCGCCCTCTACGGCCTCTGCGTAGGGATACTCTGTTAATCCTGCGGCCGGATTCGTTTCTTTTGCGTTAGACATAACCTATATCGTATAATTTTCTTTACGTTCGCTGACGTTACAAGCCAATTTTGTCATTTCGGCAGGTCACAACCCGCCTGTTCCCCGGACAGAACGGCAATTTGTACAAGGATACGAATTGCACGAAAAAAGTGTATGATTCGTCTCCGAATCTTATCAATAAGTTATCAACACTTACGCATTGAATCTCTTCGCAATCCCTTATTCCTCAAGGGTTACGGATACTTTTTCGATTTTACCGCCCAATGGGGGAGCCAGTTTCGAGACCTTTACGCGGATTTTTTCACTCTGTGGGAAACGGAATCGGATTGCGTCGATGATTCGCCGGGCCACATGTTCGAGAATATGCGAAGGGGTCTCCATCTGTTCGCGTACCGTTTCGAAGACGGTCAGGTAATTGATCGTATCGGCGACGTTGTCGGTACGGGCAGGTTTCGAGAGATCGGCTTCGATGGTCACATTGACCAGAAAACGGTTACCCACCACCTGCTCGAGCGGATAGCATCCGTGGCAGGCGTGAAACTCCATATTTTCCAGTTCTATGATATGCTTTGACATCTTCTTTCCGATCAAATGTTGTGCAAAGATAAGAGAAACTTTGACTGAAAACCGGGAGCGTCACAGGATTTTATCGACAATGGCGTATTTATTTTCATTAAGCTGTAAATCAACTTATTGACTATAACAACTACCACCTTTTCATTGCACAAGTCGACACAATCGGTTAATTTTCAACCGATAAAAGTTTTCAACAAAATTTAGTGAAAATGGCAGAGCTGTCGTTATGGTCCGACCGGACAACACTTACCGGGATGCACACCCCATAAAGGCCCCCCCCCACACAAAGCACAATAAATACACAAAGCAGGTCACATACAAAAAAAACTTCGACCAACTCTGTGAACAATTCCGTTTTGGGATGCCACCACCTAAACCATCCCCTTATCGGACGTTTTCTAGTTTCCCGATCAATCAGAGAGCCCGGAGAGCTATCAGAATCGTTGTGAACACAAAGAAAAATTCTATATGCCGATCCAAATCAAAGATTGCGCAGTCTATGACCTGACTCGGACGGTTTCGGCCATTTGAGGATCGGATTGCGGGTCGGTCTGATCGGTCTGCAAAATGGATTGAAAATCAGTCTGCAGAGGCAGAAGAGTCAGTTTTCGAATCGACCTGAGGATCAGTCTGATGGGTCTGCGGGTCAGATTGTGGGGCAGACTGGGGTGCAGACTGCGGGTCCGTAGACATCGCGTTGTTTTCGGCAAAATAGCGCACCACCTCTTCCGCCCGGTGCGCCCCGATCACCTCGGTCAACTCTTCAAGGGAGGCTTTACGAATGCGGGAAACTGTCCGGAAACGTTGCAACAACTTTTCGACGGAACGGCTACCCAACGAGGGGATCTGCTCCAGCTCGCTCTTGATAAAGGCCAGCGAACGTTTTTGACGGTGAAAGGTGATACCGAACCGGTGCGCCTCATCGCGAATGTGCATCAGAACCTTGAGGGCCTCACTGTTGCGATCGATGTAGTAGGGCATCGAATCGTGCGGGAAATAGACCTCTTCGATCCGTTTTGCCAAGCCGACAATCGCGATCTTTTGCTCCAACCCCAACCGTTGCAGGGTCTCATAGGCAAATCGCAACTGTCCTTTGCCGCCATCCACGACGATCAATTGGGGAAGTTCTGCCCCCTCGGCTAACAGACGGCTGTATCGTCGTGTCACCACCTCCTCCATCGAAGCGAAGTCATTGGCCCCGACCACCGTCTTGATATTAAAGTGGCGGTACTCCTTCCGTGAGGGCTTCCCGTCGCGAAAGACCACACACGAGGCGACCGGATTGGTTCCCTGCAGGTTCGAGTTATCGAAACATTCAATATGGTGAGGCGGCACCTTCAGATGCAACTCTTTTTGCAGGGCAGCCATGACTCGGGTCACATGTTTGGCCGGATCCTTGATCTCGATCTGCTTGAGCTTTTCGAGCCGATAGAGCCGGCAATTCCGTTCCGACAGCTCCAACAGGCGGAGTTTGTCACCGCGTTGGGGAATATTGAAGGTGATCCCTTCGAATAGCTCCTCATTGGGCAAAAACGGCACCAACACCTCCCGCTGCAGTCGATCCTGCAACCGATCGCGAATGCTGGTAATGGCATAGGAGAGCACATCACGCGGCTCATCCTCAAGGCCCGGTTTCAACTCCACGGTAAAGGTGTTTACGATCGATCCCTGCACGATACGCATGAAATTACAGAAGGCAATCCCCTCGTCAACAATCAGCGAGAAGACATCCATACTGCCCAGCGTATTGCTTACGACCACTGACTTGCTCTGATATCCGGCCAGCAGTTCCAACCGTTTTTTGTAACGTCCGGCCTCTTCAAACCGCATCTCTGCAGCGGCTTCGGTCATCCGTTGTTGCAGGTATTCGCGCGTGGCGCGGGTATCCCCTTTGAGCAGTGAGGCTACCATGCCGATACTTTCGCGATACTCCTCTTCGCTTTGTTGTCCGATACAAGGTCCTTTGCAGTTGCCGATATGATATTCGAGACAGACCCGGTATTTCCCTTTTGCAATTTGGTCAGGTGCCAGGTTGAGTGAGCAGGTCCGCAGCTGATAGATCCCTCGCAACATCTCTAAAATCTCTTTTTGGATATATACCGAGGCGTAGGGACCAAAATATTGCGAGCCATCCCGAACAAAACGGCGGGTCGAGAGTACCCGCGGGAAGGGTTCGTTACGGATCACAATCCAGGGATAGGTTTTGTCGTCTTTGAGCAGGATGTTGTAACGGGGCTGGAGATTCTTGATCATGTTGTTCTCCAGCAGAAATGCTTCGCTTTCACTGGCCACTACCGTATGACGCAGATCGACGATTTTACCCACCATAACCCGCACTTTGGGCGTATGGTCAGCGCGTGTCAGAAAATAAGACGATACCCGTCGTTTCAGGTTTTTGGCCTTGCCCACATAAATCACCTTGCCGTCTGCACCCAAAAACTGGTACACACCAGGAGAATCGGGCAGCAAGGCTACCTTCTCCTTCAACTGTTGTATGCGTTGCGACACGACCATAAATTTCTTGCTAACAAGCTAACAGATATTCTGCTGTATGACACCCGACCATCACCGGTTGCGTTCCCTGGCTCGAACCTACACAGCCCTACAGCCAATGGTTACACAAAAATAGGCAGAGAAAACCAATGATAAAACGGCTGTAGCTGTTTTTCTCCGATCCTCCTGATCGGAACCGTACCTGCTGATCCCTGCCCGATCACCTCTACCTGTACCGTTGCTACCATCCCGCTTTCTTTCAAGCGAAGTTACCAATCAAGGTGCAGGGCAGGCTATTTTCCGGTCCATTCGTAATGGGGAGCCTCCACCCCTAACAGTGTCAGAATTCGTTCGATAATGGTTTCGCAGAGGGTTTCGATATCCTGGGGGTGAGAATAGAACGACGGGGCCGCAGGGCAGATGATGGCTCCGCATTCGGACAGAGTGGTTAAATTGCGCAAATGGATGGTGCTCAACGGAGCTTCACGCGGCACCAAGATCAGACGACGACGCTCCTTGAGCATCACATCGGCAGCACGGCTGGTCAGATCGTTCGAAATCCCGGCAGCGACACGTCCCGCCATGCCCATCGAGCAGGGGATGATCACCATTGCATCGAATGAGGCCGATCCGGAGGCTGGCGGAGCAAACAAATCGTCGTTATCGTAACGGGTAAAGCGGGGATTTGTCATCCAGGAGGCATCATCCTCGTACCGACAGACCTCCTCTCCGTTGCGGGTTACGATCAGGGCAATACGCTCCACCTCCTCGACCTGAGCCAATCGTTGGCACAGCAACCGAGCATAGATCGAGCCACTGGCACCGGTCACGGCTATGATAATATTGCGTTTGTTGTTCATTCCCGACATCGAAAATCAATAGCGTTTGTAAGGCGGTTCCTTACGCTAATCCATTCTCTCGATGGATATTATGGCTCATGTTCCGCAAAGAACCGCCCGACACATCTGCTACGCTCAATTAAATCTCGATCCCCACACATTTCAGCCCGTGCTCATAGAGGAACTCCAAGGTTCGTGGCAGTGCGTAGGACATGTTGCGATAGCTTTTAAGGGAGTCGTGGAAGACGACGATCGAACCGCCCCGAACATGTTTGGTCACATTACGCAGACAGAGGCGAGGGGAGATTTGGCGGTTATAATCTTGGGAGAGCACATCCCACATGATCAGGTTGTAATGTTCGCTCAAGCGACGGGCCTGAGAGGGTTTGATCTGCGCATAGGGAGGTCGGAACAGATCCGTACGCAAAAGGTTATTAGCCAATTCGACATCTTCGAGATAGCCTTCGAGGGTCATTCGCCAACCCTTCTGATGGCTGTATGTATGGTTACCGATACGGTGTCCTTCGGCTTTGATCCGTTCGAAAAGTTCAGGATGCATTTCGGCATTTTTGCCGAGGCAGAAAAAGGTGGCTTTTGCGTTATATTTGGCTAACTGTTCGAGAATCTCTTCGGTCACACCGGGTGTAGGGCCGTCGTCGAAGGTAAGATAGACCTCATCGGAGGGGGGCATCTCCCAGATCAACGAGGGAAAGATCGTACGGATTATTTTCGGTGGTTTTATATACATGAATCCCTGAAATTTAGCGCAAAATAAGCGCTTTTGCAACAATTGACCAAATTAGCCCCCGATCGAGTCCCTCTTTTAACGATCCAAACACGGCAAAAGCTTACAACAGTTCAATCAATTATTGTTTTATTCGTATTATTTCTGCCGATTCGTCCTTACAAAACTCTTGCCTAAATCGTCTCATTTTGAAGACGGATTAAAACATACCAAAGCCAACGATCTACAAGGTCAATTTATCCCGTTGCATATTTTCACAATCTTCGATAATATATTACAATAAAAGATAAAAGCATTCCGAGAGGAGATAGAGGAGCTATAAAAAAGAGAAAAGATAGATCAACAATAAAAATCTCTCGTATTCATCTTTTGCGCGCACCTTTACAGCCAACCGTTTCTGAATAGAACAATCCAATAGGTACAATGGGAGGAGATTCGCTGCCTCTCCACGCATTAACAGAGATCAGCAGGCTGCATTACCGCCAATATAGTAGTAGGTGAACCCGGCTGCCTCCAGCTCTTTGCGGTCATAGATGTTTCGGCCGTCAAAAATCAACGGCATCCGCATCCGCTTTTTGAGCAACTCCCAATTGGGAACCCGGAACTGCTTCCATTCGGTTACCAGCAGCAATGCATCGGCATCGATTACCGCTTCGTACATATCTTCGGCATAATGGACCTGCTCGCCGATGATTCGATGACACTCGTTCATGGCTACCGGATCGTACACAGTCACCTCAGCCCCCGCCTCAGTCAACAACCGGATCAGGACGACCGATGTAGCTTCCCGCATATCGTCGGTTTCGGGCTTAAAGGCCAGGCCCCACAAAGCGATTTTACGCCCCTGGAGTTCGCCGCCGAAATGGCGGTTCAACTTCTCGAACAACACCCGTTTCTGGTTGGCATTAACCTCTTCAACTGCCTGCAGCACCCGCATCTGGTAACCGTTCTCTTCGGCGGTATGGATCAGCGCCTTGACATCTTTGGGGAAGCAGGAACCGCCATATCCACAACCCGGATAGAGGAATTTGTTGCCGATACGCATATCGGTACCGATCCCGCGCCGCACCATATTGACATCGGCACCAACCAATTCACACAGGTTGGCAATGTCATTCATAAAGCTGATGCGGGTAGCCAACATGCTGTTGGCGGCATATTTGGTCATTTCGGCGGAGGGTACATCCATGAAGATCACGCGGAAATTGTTGAGCAGAAAGGGGCGATAGAGGCGTTGCATCAATTCGCGTGCGCGTTCGCTTTCCACCCCAACGACAACCCGATCCGGGCTCATGAAATCTTTGACCGCGCTGCCCTCCTTGAGGAATTCGGGATTGGAGGCGACATCGAACTCCACCTCGACCCCTCGACGTTTCAATTCGGCCTCGACCACCTCCCGAATTCGGGCAGCCGTACCCACCGGAACGGTACTTTTGGTCACCAGCAGGGTATATTTGTTGACGGCGGCACCAAATTCACGCGCCACCTCCAGCACATAGTGCAGATCGGCCGAACCATCCTCATCGGGTGGAGTCCCGACCGCGATGAAGACCACCTCGACCTCATCCAAGTGAGACGCCAGGTCGGTTGCAAAAGAGAGACGGCCGGCACGCATATTTTTTTGAACGAGTACGGCGAGTTCCGGTTCATAAATGGGAATTTCGCCCTGCTGCAGTCGTTCGATCTTCGCCCGATCCACATCGACACAGATCACCTCGATACCCATTTCTGAAAAACAGGTTCCGGACACCAATCCGACATAGCCTGTTCCCACGATTGCAATTTTCATCTCTCCCTGATTTTAGTGCGGAGTATAACCGTTCGTCCTCTTAGCAACGCTTCCGCGGCCACCTCTTCCCATCCATATCCATCGAATGCACAAGGCTTCGCCGCATTTCGTTTGGCCGCATCACCCGTAATATCTTCCAAGATAGCAAAATTTCTGCTGTAAAGGCACTGTGCATCCTCTTTTCCCGGCAAAGATAGCAAGATTGCCACAAGTTTTTGTTACTTTTGGATGATCTCTTCCAGAGGACTGGGGACTGGGGCCTTTAAACGAGATTCGCAGTTCTGACGCAAGAGATCGGATCGTCGATATCCGGCCGATCCAACCCAACAAACTCATCACCATGTTTGAAGCAAAAACGTATATGCTTCGTCGCGAAGCTCTGCGCAAACGTATTGGCAGCGGACTGATTCTGCTTCCGGGCAATCATGAATCTTCAGCCAACTATCCGAGTAACACCTTTCCGTTCCGCCAGGACAGTACGTTTCTCTACTTTTTTGGTCTGAATCACCCCGAATTTGCCGGCATTCTCGACGCCGATTCGGGAGAAGACACGCTCTTCGGTGAAGATTATACGCTCGACGATATTATTTGGATGGGTCCACAGCCGTCGTTGGCCGAACAGGCTCAACAGGTCGGCGTGACCCGGACGGCAAATTTGGCCAAACTGGCCGAAGTGCTCAAGGAGGCGATTGCCGCAGGCCGTCGCATCCACTATCTGCCACCCTACCGGGGTGAGGTAACGCTGATGTTGTGTGAACTGCTCGGCATGCAGCCGGCCGCCCTCAAAGAGAAGGTCTCGGTCGAACTGGCCAAAGCGGTTGTGGCCCTGCGAGAGATCAAAGAACCCGACGAGATCGACGAGATCGAACGGGCCTGCACGATCGGCACCAAGATGCACCTGCAGGTCATGCAGATGTGTCGTCCCGGAGTGGTCGAGCAGGAGATTTCCGGAGCGATCGACGGCATTGCACTGCAGTATGGAGCTGGCGTTTCGTTCCTCTCGATCGTGAGCCAGAATGGTGAGACCCTGCATAACCACAACCACGGCAACGTTCTGGAAGCGGGACGGCTGTTGCTGGTCGATGCGGGGGCCGAAACCAATATGAACTATTGCAGTGATTTTACGCGTACCATTCCGGTCAACGGTAAGTTTACTGCCAAACAGAAGGCCATTTATGATATTGTGCTGGCTGCCAATAGCCGCACATTCGAGTTGGCCAAACCCGATCTCTTCTATTGGCAGATGCACAACGAGGCTTCGCGGGTGATTGCCGATGGTTTGAAGGAGTTAGGGTTGATGCAGGGCAATATGGAAGATGCCGTCGCTTGTGGTGCCCAAGCGCTCTTCATGCCTCACGGGTTGGGTCACCAGATGGGACTCGACGTACACGATATGGAGAATATCGGCGAAAAATATGTCGGTTACGACGAAGAGGCCATGCGCAGCGAGACACCGGGTCTCTCCTCACTCCGAATGGGCAAACGGCTCAAACCGGGTATGGTCATGACGGTCGAGCCGGGAATCTATTTTATTCCAGCCTTGATCGACAAATGGGAAAAAGAGGGGCTTGGCAAAGGTTTTATTAATTTTGAGAAAGTGCGGGAATACGTTGGTTTTGGCGGAATTCGCATCGAAGACGACATGCTGATCACTCCCGATGGCAACCGCATGTTGGGCAATCGTCGGGCTCCGGCCACCACCGAAGATATTGAAAGCTACATGCACCCGTAATCGCCCTACACACCGGTTGCAAAACTTTTCCGTTGCTCATGGTGCTGCGTGATCTGCACCCTGACTATTAACGAGAGTTCGGTGTGGAGACACTACGGCACCGCTTAGCAGAAAAGTTTTCCCATACGATCATACGATCACAAAGCGAGACGACGCTGAAGAATCGTGTCGTCTCGCTCTGTTTTTGTCTCTTCCCAGCCATGCCAAATCTTGATTTTCAAGCCCATTGTGACCATTTTCTCAAAAACAGATAGCACATTAAGTTGTATTTATCCTCTATTCGGATGATTTTATATACGCTAAAAAACACAAAATACCGCAGGTGGATAAATCGAAGTTTTCTGTTTCGTATCGGCTATTTTATTTGCAACAATCTGTATATCTGATCATTAAATATTAACAAGTTATGTTTACTTGTAACAAAAAATTACGCTATATCTCAAAAATCATTGAATAATCGGTATAAAATAATGTTACAAAAAGGCCAAAAACGGCATAATGCTTCCGAGATTTTTATTAATTTCGTATAAAAAGACGGAATAATACGCTATTTCAGCCGATCGAATACCCCAAAATTTACATTTGATCCTGAAATGTATGATTTCCGGGTCTGTCGTGGAGAGTGCCGACCCCAAGAGCAAAATCCCGCCCACACTACCGCAACCAATAAATCCGCTATTGCTGTGTCGATGAAAGAGATACTGACCATGACACAAGGTTTGTCATGAGCGGATGATTGCGATTTTGGTCAGGGTTGTACAGGAGGAGAGACCATTTCTCACAAAGACCATACCAACAAAACCGGCAGTGGTGATTTCGGCCATCGGATCGGGATCGACCTCTGCATAACAAAACCGATAACAGGAGAAGAAGGGCAGCGACGCTTGAGCACTTCCGCATGTGGATGATCGAAACGGTTCGCATCGTTGAATCGGATCGGGTTACTGACCGCGACAAGGAGGTGGAATACCGAAGGAGCGGAGTGAAGTGTCAAGAGCCAAACGAGCAGAACAGACAGAGAGAGAACGAAGGGATGAAAAAAACGGGCAGAAGCAGTGCTTCGACCCGTTTAGCAGTACCCCCGACGGGAATCGAACCCATATCAGCAGAACCGGAATCTGCCATTCTATCCATTGAACTACGGAGGCAAATGGAACTTGTGGATGCAAAGTTGCAATTTTTTTAGCGTTAATACAAATTTTCCTCTTTGATTTCCAGCGTTAGACCTGGAGATACTCCTCAGTACAACCCACTGGTTCGCAATCTGCATCAAGATTACAAACACAAGAATCCCAACAACATGTCAAATAACAATCCCAACACCGAAAAATGGCACCGGCTCGAGCAGGTGATCAAATGGACGGGGTTATCCATCAATGCATTTGCCTTGCACATTGGTTTAAAGCGGAGTGAAAATCTGTATCAGATCAAGAAGGGCAACAACGGCATCAGCCACGATTTGGCGGCACTGATCACTGCCAAATATCCGGTCATCAGCAAAGGTTGGTTGCTCACGGGCGAAGGCGAGATGATGATCGATCCGCAACAAACCGGCACAGCGACAGGGATCCCCTGCTACGGTATGGATGCGATTGAAGCGGTCGAGATGTTGGAGCGGTGCGATGTGGAGCAGCAGCCCCCCACCATTCAGCCCCAATTTTACATCCATTTTCCGCCGCTGAAACATTGCGATTTGGCCACACTATCGCTTAGTGACGCCATGCAGCCCGAGATTCCGGCCGGAAGTTACGTACTACTGCGACGTCAACAGTCTGACGAACTGCTGCCCGGATCGACCTGTCTGATTCTTTCGGACACCTTCAAGGGGATTCGGATCGTCCGCCAAAGTTCCCAGGCGGATGAACTGTTGCTGTTACCTCGTAACAGCGACGCATACGACCCGATTCACATCAAACGCGACGCCATCCATAAATTGTTTGTGGTCGAAGGCATCATTATCAAGAAAATTTTGTGATCTTTGCTTCGGAGCATCAGCCCCAAACGGTGCGCTGCAAACAGGGCGGTCACGGACACAAAACAAGCCATGACAGACTGAATATCAAAGTCGTAAATAAATATTCAGACGCCTTGTAGCTTGAAACGAGAGCATATAAGGCTGTGAGTTGCTGAACCCGTATGCTGATCCTCCGATACGGGCCGTTCACACACCGGAACGAGCCGAAAGCTACCTTAACATCCATAAACCAAAGATCATGTTTTCAGGAATTGTAGAGGCAACAGGACGGGTGATTGCCGTCCGCGAAGAGCAGGGAAACAAGCACTTCACGATCGAAGCGCCTTTTACCAATGAATTGCGCATCGACCAGAGCATTGCACACAATGGGGTCTGCTTGACAGTAGTCTCGTTGGATGCTCCCCGTTATACCGTAACAGCGATCCACGAGACGCTGATCAAATCGAATCTCGGAGAGCTCAAGCCGGGCGATCTGGTCAATTTGGAGCGGAGCATGCGTCCCGACGCGCTGTTGGATGGCCATATTGTTCAGGGGCATGTCGATCAGACCGCTCGCTGCACAGCCATCAGCGAGGCAGACGGCAGTTGGTACTACACGTTTGAGTACGATCCCACACCCGGCAACATCACCGTTGAGAAGGGCTCCGTGGCCGTCAATGGGGTGAGTCTTACGGTTGTCAATTCGCAGTCGGCCTCTTTCCAGGTCGCCATCATTCCATACACCTACGAGCACACCAACTTCCACACGTTGAAGGTGGGTTCAACGGTCAATCTCGAGTTCGACATTGTGGGCAAATACATCACCAAACTGATGAAACAGTACCTGCCCAAAGCCTAATTCGAGACCGCCCGCAATGAGACTCAAGATCAAAACCACGGCTGGAGCCGCCCTGGCTGTTGCAACTGCAGCGGCCGTGATCTGCATTGTTTTGGGGTTGCTTCTTCAACTGAAACCGCTGGCGATCTTGATCTTTTGTGGTGGGGTATTTGTGCTGCTCTTTTTTGCCGCTCACTACCTTTTCAATCTCTTTGTCCGGTACCGAATCAAGCCGATCTATCAGGTGCTGCTCTCCAAAAACATCCGGACTCACGATCTGCCACCGACCCATGATCTGGTCAGCGGATTGCAGGACGAATTGAATCTGTGGGCCGAAAAAAATGCCCGCGAGATCGCCCGCCTCAAGGAGAATGAACGGTACCGCAAAGAGTTTCTCGGCAACGTATCGCATGAGATCAAAACGCCGATCTTCACCATACAGGGGTATATCCTGACTCTACTCGACGGAGGGCTGGAGGATGAGAAGATCAATCGCAAATACCTCGAACGGTCCGAGAAGAGTATCGATCGACTCATCAACATCGTACAGGATTTGGAGGAGATCTCCAAACTCGAATCAGGATCACTGGTTCTGGAGCCGGAGCGTTTCGACATTGTGGCTTTGGTGCGGGAGATTGCCGAATCGATCGAGATTGAGGCGTCGGCCCGCCACATCACCTTCCGCATCGGGACAAGTAATTTTCAACCTCCGGTACTGGTCTATGCCGATCGTCGAAAGATCGGTCAGGTGATCATGAATCTGTTGATCAACTCCGTACGCTACGGGCGAGATGGCGGTACCACACGGGTCAGTTTTGTCGATATGTACGACCGCGTCATGATCGAGGTGGCAGACAATGGGGTAGGTATTGCCGAAGAGTACATTCCGCGGGTATTCGAGCGCTTTTTCCGGGTCGATAAGAGCCGTTCGCGGGAACAGGGTGGTACCGGCCTGGGGTTGGCAATTGTCAAGCACATTCTTGAGGCCCATGGACAGGTGATCACGCTGCGCAGCAAATTGGGAGAGGGCAGCACCTTCTCTTTTGCGCTGGCCAAAGAGGCCCCCAAGCCCAGTGCAGCAGCCTCTCCCAAAGGCGTATAATCGAGTCCGAACCATCCTGACCGGACACCATCACCCTGACCCCAAACCTCAATTGGCCAGTCTGTCCCATCCCGTCAGCTATCTTTCCCCAGCCCCTCGGCATCCCCAAAAGATATTTAATTGATTGGGGGTAATTATGCCCAATATCTGTGACCACTCCATCAACCCGACAGGGAACAATTGCTTGACCGATAAAACCGATAAAAGAGAACACGGCCCGATTCAAATCAAGGAGTTTCCGGGAGACTCACGCGAAATCGCCTATTGGGGGATTTTCGCCAAAATCAAGCTACAGATACAATAAAATGCTTATATTTGAAAGTTATAGGACAGGTCTAAGCAAAACGTTCAAACGGCTGTAAGCTTTTGTAACGTTTGACATTCACCGGATTCATAACCTCCAGCATGCAGCTGAACCATAGATTTGAACAAGGCAACTCAGAGTCTTCAGCCGCATCTGCGAGGGGTACATTTATTTACGTTAAACACTACACATGGAACAACTTCTTCCACTCGCCGTCACTTGGGATGTCAACCCGGCGCTGTTTCATCTCGGCTCGTTCGAAGTCCGTTACTACGGAGTACTTTGGGCGGTAGCTCTCGGTATCAGTGCCTATATCTTCCACCATATCATGATACGCGAAGGGCTGAGTGAAAAGACCTTCGATTCGGTCTTTTGGTTCGGTGTCATTTCGACCGTTTTGGGTTCGCGACTCGGCCACTGCCTCTTCTACGATCCGGGCTACTACCTGACCCATCCGATCGAGATTCTCGATATTCGACAAGGGGGCATGGCCAGCCACGGTGCAGCAATCGGTCTGTTGATTGGTCTGTGGCTCTTCTCCCGCAAGAACAAGTTGCCCTATATCTGGTCCCTGGATCGAATCAGTATTGTGGTGGCCATCAGTGGTGTAGCGGTACGGTTGGGTAACCTGATGAACTCCGAAATTTATGGCACGGTCACCTCTTTGCCTTGGGGTTTTATCTTTGTGCGGGACGGGGAGACCCTGCCCAAACATCCCACCCAGATTTATGAAGCTCTGTGTTACCTAGTACTGTTTGTGATCCTGCTCTGGATGTACTACAAGCGTGATTTGGCACGACGTCGGCCAGGCGTGATGTTTGGTTTCTTCCTGATTGTGCTGTTCGGCACCCGTTTTTTGATCGAATTCATCAAGAACCCACAGGTGGATTTCGAACAGACCATGGTCCTGAACATGGGTCAGTTGTTGAGCATTCCGTTTATTGTAGCGGGAATTATCATTTTGTCACTTGCTTTACACAAAGCACCGCTCACACCCGCCCCTCTGCCCAAAAGAGTTGCCGGGAAGAGTGGTCGCCGCAAATAAGCCCTCTATAAATCTATAAGCCTAAAGCCATGGATCCTATCAGTACACTTATTTTCAATGCACTGGTTCGTCGCCAGAGCATCAATCTGCCCGGAATCGGGTCCTTAAAGGTGATTACCCGTCCTCCGATGATGGAGAAGAAGGGGATGATTACCCCACCGCTCAATCTGGTGATCTATGCCGAGACGGAGAGTCCCGAGTTTCTGAATATCGTTACGCTGATTGCGCAAAACACCAATCAGGATGAGACGCAGGCGCAGGCCATATACAACGATTGGCTGACCACTGTTCGCCACGAGGAGGTGATTCGGATCGAATCGGTGGGTGAAATTCGGGAAAAACGGTTCTACCCGGCTCAAGGGCTGAACGAAATTATGAATCCGATCCGTCCCGAGCCGGTCAAAATGCCGCATCAGATGGGGGTACGTCAAATTGTTCTGTGGGTAATCGGTGCGGTGATTATCGGTGGGGCGATCTCGTATGGAGCCATTACCCTGCTCAACCGCAGCACCTACTCTTACGAGGAGGATCTCACGGAGTGGAATGAATCGGATCCGGCGACTTCTGCAGCTCCCAGCTCGGAACAGGCCACGGATCACCCCGCTGCCACCACCGACGAGGCGACCAACGGACCGGCCACAACCGCTACACCGGCCCCGGCACCCAAGCCAGCCAGCAAACCGGCACCTGTCACACCGTCAAAACCGACCATTTCAGCCCCGTCAGCGCCTTCGACTGTTGCTGCTGGACAGATGGGCTATTATGTTGTGGTTGGCACGTACAGTAGCGATGCAAACGCCAATAAATTCATTGCGCAGGCAAAGCGGATCGACAATACGCTTTCGTATTACAAATTGCCGCTTGGCAATGGCAAAATTATGATCTACACCTCGGTGTCAGCTACGGAACAACAGGCCAAACGGCTCAAACAGCAGTGTGCCGGCTCCTTCCCGGATGCCTGGGTTTTCAAACGGAAAGTACGCTAAAACAGAGGCAGAGAGAAAGGAGAGCAACAGACGCTGCGTAAATGAGCAAATAAGCGCAAGGTAAAATATACAGCCTGAAAACCGCACGACCCTCCAGATCAATATTCCATTAAAATAACAGAAGAGGCATCCAGCATTGGATGCCTCTTCTTGTTTCGGGTACCGTAAAAACACGGCACTATATGTTTTACCGCTATTTGATGTGACCGTTTGTCACCAGATACTCGGCAATCTGCACGGCATTGAGGGCGGCACCTTTGCGGATCTGGTCGCTGACACACCAGAAAGTCAAACCGTTCGGATTGGTGATATCTTTCCGGATACGTCCCACATACACCGGATCGCAACCAGCCAACAACAGCGGCATCGGATACTTTTTCTGCTCAGTGTCATCCATCAGAACGATACCTTCGGCACGGCAGAAGGCTTTACGTGCCTCTTCCACCGAAATAGGACGGTCAGCCTCGAGCCAAATAGCCTCCGAATGGGCCCGCATAACGGGTACCCGGACACAGGTTGCACTCACCTCAATATCGGAATGCATGATTTTGCGGGTCTCGTTGTACATCTTCATCTCCTCTTTCGTGTAACCGTTCTCGGTGAAGACATCCACCTGCGGAATCACGTTATAGGCGAGCTGGAAGGGGAATTTATTGACGGTAGGCTCTTCGCCCCGCACCAGTTGGGCATTCTGCTCAACCAGTTCATCCATGGCAGCGGCACCGGCACCGCTGGCCGATTGATAGGTTGCAACCCGTACCCGACGGATATGGGCAAGTTTTTCGATGGCCTGCAGGGCAACCGCCATCTGAATGGTAGTACAGTTGGGGTTGGCAATGATATTACGGGGTGGGTTGATACCATCTCGCGGATTGACCTCCGGCACCACCAAGGGCACATCCTCATCCATGCGGAATGCGCTGGAATTGTCGATCATCAGCGCCCCATGTTTGGTGATGGTTTCGGCGAACTCTTTGGAGGTACCGGCTCCAGCCGATGTGAAGGCGATATTGACCCCCTCAAAATCGTCGTTATGCTCCAGTTTTTTGACGGTAATCTCTTTCCCGCGGAATTGGTATTTACGTCCGGCGCTACGTTCGGAACCGAAGAGCAACAGCTCCCGAACAGGGAATTCGCGTTGTTCCAACACCCGCAAGAACTCCTGGCCGACAGCCCCGCTTGCGCCAACAATTGCCACTTTCATATTCTTGAGTCATTATGCACGGCCTTGGCCGTAAGTTGAAAACAGAGACAAAGATAATACCGGTAAATCAAACCGAATCAATTTGTTGAAATATTTTCGTTTTCATTTACCAAAGTTACCCTTTCCGCACAAGCGCAAAGGGTTTTATAGCCAAACTCAGCGGGAGAACATCGCCTCCGCGGGAACGGATAGATCGCCTCAAGACCCTAATTCCAACGGGCAACTACCCCTGGACAGCGCCCACCGTCTCTTCATTTGCTTCCACAGTGAGCCTCCTCTGCATGGTCTCCACAACAAGGCGAACACCACAAAACACCAACCCCCTCCGCTGAAGTTGTTCCACGGAGAGGTTCGCAAGGATTACTCGAAGAATTCGTCCTGTTCCTGACGGACGGCACTCTCCGTACCCTCCTCTTCGGAGCACTCGTACACCACAGCACCGACTGGCATGGGGAACTGATCGCTCTCGCTAACGCCCAGGGAGGGATCATCGTACACTTTCCGCATAAAACCGGCAAAGATCGGCAAGGCTACACGGGCACCGTCTGCAGCGCTGTTCAAATGG
This sequence comes from uncultured Alistipes sp., assembly GCA_900545315.1. GTDB lineage: Bacteria > Bacteroidota > Bacteroidia > Bacteroidales > Rikenellaceae > Alistipes_A. The sequence continues at coordinate 28,665 of UQYM01000006.1, read as the reverse complement.
ACGCTACGATCTTCACCTCCGACCCAGGCTCCGGCGACGATTTTCGGGGTAACTCCCATAAACCATGCGTCGGAGTTCTTTTGTGAGGTACCGGTTTTACCGGCCATATCGGCTTTGAACTTGTACATCCAGCGCAGACGACCTGCCGTACCGGAAGTTACTACATTTTTCATCATACCGAGCATGGTATAGGCGGTCTGTTCGCTGATTGCGTCGTGCAGGGCCGGGGAGAAGGTGGCCAACACGTTGCCATTACGATCCTCGATTCGGGTGACAAAGATCGGGTCGGTAAAGACACCTCGGTTGGCAAACGTACTGTATGCTCCAACCATCTCAAAAAGCGAAACATCGGGGGTACCCAAACAGAGCGAATAGACCGGATCGATATAACTCTGAATACCCATTCGATGGATATAGTTGGCTACGGCCTGTGGTTGACGGGCCTGCTTCATGATCCAGGCCGAGTAGTTGTTGCGGCTGTTGGCCAATCCCCAACGCAGGGGGTGCATTTCACCGGTATATTCGACACGTCCGGCCTCTTTGGGCTGCCAGATGGTACCGTTATCGGTTTCGATTGTTACCGGCAGGTTGGGGACCAGCGTGCAGGGATCATACCCCAAGTTGGCAATGGCAAAGGTGTAAATGAAAGGTTTGATGGTCGAACCCACCTGACGTTTACCCTGTTTGACCATATCGTATTTGAAGTAGCGATAATTGGGGCCGCCTACGTAGGCTTTTACATAACCGGTCGAAGGATCCATCGCCATGAATGAGGCCCGCAGGATCTGTTTGTGGTACAGAATCGAGTCATACGGGGTCATCGTTGTATCGCGATCACCTTTGTAGGAGAAGATCTTCATTTTGACCGGCTTTTTGAAATCGGCCATAATCTCCTCATCGGTTGCACCGTCTCGTTTCAATGCCCGGTAGCGATCGGTTTGACGAATGGCATTGCGCATAATGCGATCGATATCCTCTTGGCTGACACCGTTGAAGAGTCGTTTGGTACGACGCACCTGATTGTCCATGGCCGGCTGGATATCCTTGGCCATGTGGTTCACCAATGCCTCCTCGGCATACTCCTGCATCGTGGCATTGATCGTCGTATAGATTTTCAGGCCATCGCGATAGAGGTTGTAGGGGGTACCGTCCGACTTGACATTTTTGATGCACCATCCGTAGAGCGGATTGTTGTCCCACTCCTTGACTGCCTGCTGGTAATCCCAATCGTTGTAGAATTGATTGCGGGTCGGGCGATCCATGGTCATCACCATTCGCAACATTTCGCGGAAATAGGTTGCCGTTCCGGAGTTGTGCGACACGGGATGGTAGTCCAATTCGATTGGCAGCGCCTGCAACGAATCCCGCTGGTGGCGGTTGATGTACCCCATCTGTTTCATACGGGAGATCACCAGGTTACGCCGGGCGAGGGCACGTTCGGGGTTCAACACCGGGCTATAACGGGTCGGTTTGTTGACGACACCCACCAACATAGCCGACTCCTGAGCGTTCAGTTCCGAAGGGAGTTTGTTGAAGAAGGTGCGTGCAGCCGATTTGATACCAAAGGCATTACTACCGAATTCGACCGTATTGAGATACATGGCGATGATCTCCTCTTTGGTGTAATTGCGCTCGAGCATGACCGCTGTAATCCACTCTTTGAGTTTGGAGATGACCAGTTTAGAACCTTTCGAAATCGGGTTATTGTAGGCAGCCGTATCCCGCGGGTAGAGGTTTTTGGCCAACTGCTGCGAAATGGTACTACCACCACCCTGACCGAACTGAGCCAGTGCAATGGTGCGCACAGCCACACGAGCCAACGAGATAAAGTCGATTCCGGAGTGGGAGTAGAAACGCATATCCTCGGTGGAGATGAGTGCTGCGACCAGACTGGGTGACAGCTCGTCGTAGTCGCAGTAGGATCGGTTTTGCACGAAGAAGCTGCCGATCATTTTTCCATCTTCGGAGTATATTTCGGTTGCCAGATTGCTTTTAGGGTTTTCGAGCTCTTCGAATGTAGGCAGTTTGCCGAAGAGGCCGATACGGATCAACAACAGCAAAAGAAGAATCAAGGCCACAGGAGAGGCCAATATGATCCAAAACCATTTTATAGCTTTGGGACTCTGTAATTTGTCGATCAATTTACGGTTCATTCCGTGCATCTATTTTATGGGGCAAAGTTATAATTTTAATCTGAATTACCGATACAACGGGACACGCCGTGCAAATATTTCATTGACAAGCGGATTGGCTTTGGAGCAGAGATGATTATCTTTGAATGCTAAACCCGAAAAACCAACCCATGAAACTTTACAAATTATTGGTCACTGGGCTAATGCTTTGCGGAGCGTTGACGCTCCAGGCTCAACCCGATACGGCTCTACGCCCGCTCCATCCGGAACAATGGCCGACCATTGAGAACCATATTCGCAACAGTTGGGACCGTTATGTCGATACCGTAGCCACCTTGCCGGCACCCTTTTCCTTTGCATTGAATCCCGGAACGCTTTACTATTGGGACCTCTATTTTATCAACGAGGGGTTGATGCGGCAGGGCTTTTTCGAGCAGGCCAAAAACAACATCGACAACTTTATTTACGAGATAGAGCAGCTGGGGTTTGTGCCCAATGCGAACGGTTGGGGGGAGGATCGCAGTCAGACCCCCTATTTCGGCATGATGGTGCATAGTTATTTCCTGAAGGCTCCCAATCAAGATACCGCCTGGCTGCATCGGGCCTATCGGGCACTGTGCAAGGAGTATGAATTCTGGACCAATACGAATGGAAACACCATCGAGGATCACTCCACCCCGATCCCGGGTCTGCAACGTTACGGCGAACATGCTGATTCAGCTACGTTGCTCAACTTTTATGACAAGGTGCTGCTGCACCGTTTCCAGCTCGATCAAGAGGCACCGGATAGTGTCAAGATCTTGATAGCGAGCCACCGGCTGGCCGAGGCCGAAACGATGGATTTTACCCCTCGGTTCGACGGGCGTTGCAAAGATTTTATTCCGATCGATCTGAATTCAAACCTGTATCAGTACGAACGTATTTTGGGATGGCTCGAGCGTCAACTGGGCATTTCTAACGGCAGTCGTTGGGAAAAACGGGCTATTCGACGGGCCGAGCTGATCCGCAAATACCTGTGGGACGAGGAGCGCGGCCTTTTCCTGGACTACGATTTTGTGAACCAATGTCATGGCTCCATTGCCTCTGTAATGACCCTGATGCCGCTCTATTGGCACTTCGCTACACCCGAAGAGGCGGCCCGAGTTGTAGAGAGTCTGAAGCTCTTCGACTCTCCGGGTGGTTTGGTGGTGTGCGAGCCTTCTGATCAACCCATTCTCTACCAGTGGGGAGATGGAGCTGTATGGGCTCCTGTGCAGTTTTTGGCGATGGGAGCACTCGAAAACTACGGCTATCAACCCGAGGCCTACCAAGTCGCGTTGAAATGGCTCAATACGGTTACGGCCAATTTTCTTGATCCGCACCCGGCCACTCATCGGCCTTTCAAATATGGAGACGGACAACGCCACCCGGGATTTATTTACGAGAAGTACACTCGAAACGGGGAGATCAATGACAGCGAATACCCCTGCAGCGAAATGATGGGGTGGACCGCTTCGACCTTTTTGAGGGCTTTGGAGCTGGTTCGAACCAACCCAAGCGTACAGACAGAATAATGCCCTGGCAGAAAATTGCCACCATCCACCCAACACAAGTATTCTAATAAAACCCAAATATTCCGGGTGATTGTTGGGATCGTGCATTCACTAACCCTCCACACTTTACAAAAGAGGCGGACGGCAATAGGCCATCCGCCTCTTTATGGCTCAACGATGCATCACAAAAATCGCGGGTCAATCAAACTGCAACGAGTGGTGGACCCATCTAACCTCTCCCCTACATTTCGTATCGTTTTTTGCTCCGGCCGGCTCGCCCCCAAACCACCACGATTTTACAGCGGCAGGGTCAAAATAAATCCGCTGACCACCCCTTTTCGGTCACTGGGTTTGTAGACATAGACTCCGATGGAGGTATCGTTTTTGGGCATACGGACCAGACGCATATCGAAGGTGAGGGTACCACCGTAAGACCAGAGTGTTGTGGCTGTATGGCCGACGGTTTGGGCCAAACGGCTGGGAATACCGGTAAATCGGGCATAATCACCATACAGATTGAGCCGAATCCGGTTAAAATAGAGCAGGCTGTTGATTCCCACATCGGGATAGCAGATCGGGAACTGGTAGTCGGCTGAAACGGCCGCATAGTGCGAAGAGGTAATATCGTAGTTGGCTCCACGCGGATAGAGCTCTTTGTAATACCAGGTAAAGCGGTCGGTCGGCTGATATTGAAGGTTGCCGCGCAACGTCAGGCTGTGGTGTGGGGCCAGTCCGGGCATATAGGCCCGACCGTAGAGTGCGAATACCGTCCCAAAATCCCGGCGGAAGGGGGCTCCGACGGCCGAAAATTTCAAGGCATATCCCCAACGTGGCAACAGGTCGCGGGTCGCCATCCGTTCGTTGTCGATAAACGAGAGACCGATCACTCCACGTGTCGTTCCATGGTCATAGGAACCGTCCGGCATGTAGAGTTGTGCATTGAGGTAATAGAGCTGCATGAAGGGGGTCAAGGTTCGGATATGTGAGCCAGACGAGAGGGTCATCGGCAGGGTAACATCCGTTTTGATACTAAAGCGGTTTTTCAACGAGATATCGGCCTCCGAACGTTTAATGCCGTACAGTTGCTGCAAACCTCCACCATAATCGAACTCAACGCTGATCTTCGGAGCCAACCCGTAATAGTTCACCTTGCCGCGAATTCGGTGTCCTTTTCCGCTATACCCGTAGGAGAGATAGGCATCTGTACTGGAGAGCAAATCCTGCGACATGACCGTAGCACCCAATCCGATATCGATCCTATCCTCATCGACAATGTTGGTAGGATCAAAACTCCAGGGGGCCCAGCTATGGGGATTAAACAGATGCAACCCTTTCCGATAACGTTTTATGCGATGCGTAGTGGTATCGAGTGTTCGTTCGAGGCGGACCGTATCGAGGTTAATGACCGGCCACTTTTGGCGGGGCGGATTGACCACATTTTGGGGTACAAGCGAATACTCCACCCGCTGCATCGAATCGGGATGGAGCGGTTGACGGGAGAGCAGATATCCCTGTGCCGTATAGGTGGTCATAAAGAGGGTACTGTCCCCGTTTCGAGGAGCAGAAGGGGATACCGAGCCATATTTGGAGGTGGAAACCCTCATCTCTTCACCACGAATCAGGTCATAGAGGTGCACCTCGTCGTAACCCGAGGCGATCGAATTAAAGGTAAGCTTGCCATCTCCTGCCCGCAGGTTAAAGATCGTCGTATAACTTGGCCGGGTGATGGGCGAAATCTTACCGCTGCAGGTATCGATACGGCAGATCGACATACCGCTGTCGCCCAAAGCAATCAGAGCCAAAGTTCCGGTCCGATCGTCGTAAGCAAGACCGTGCACCGACAGGGTATCGGGGATGGGCAGTGAACGGCCCTGTCCGAAATCGATCGAATAGGTCCCGGCCCAATCGTATCCGACGCTGGCCACCCGCCCATCGGGCAGTGGAGTGGGATAGAGGGCACTGTGCCGATCACGCAGCAGGTGACGTTTTTTCGTACGCAGATCATAGCTGACCGCCCGTGCCGTAATACGCTGATCCCAGAAAAGACTGCTTCGGAATTCACTCCAATAGAGCACACTGTCCTTTTCGACTGGAGTGGTACCGACCCAACCGGTGTGAAACAGGGTCTTTTCGCGGGCGGTGCGCAGATCGACGCTGACAATACGGTTCGGTCGATCCATATCCCGTTTCAGTGCCAGCAGGGTGGTATCGTTCAGTCGCATCGGTGCTGCATATACCGTATAGCTGGTGGTTCGGGTGGGGATCAGTTCGGCGCTGTTGTGCCGTGGAGGTAACGAATCCCAAAACTTGCGCAAATCCGCAAAGGTCTCGTGAAACATTTTGGTTACCGAGGTGTGATAATACTTTTTCAGCGCCCAGTGCGCCGGCAGGATCGTATAGGGGCGTCTTGCGCTGTAACTGGCTACCCGATCCCAAATATCGATTCCATAACGCTCCCTGGACCACGCGGTCAGCTGATACCCCAATTGATAATGGTCGGGGATAAAGTCTTTGTATGAGCCGCAAAACCACTTGTCAGGGACAAAACGACGGCTGTTTTCGGCCATATAGGCACGATAAGCGATCGTAAAGGAGGGTTGCAGTGCCCGACCGAACGAGGACATTTGGGTTTCGGCCTGCACGGCATCACCTTCGAGCAGCCAAACGGGCAACAGTGCCTGACTGATCAGGCCGGAATGTTGTCCGATGAACCACCCCAAAGGCCGCATAAAGCCTTTATAGAGGTTACCGTATTGAACGGTATGGCGTGATTCATGCGCCACCAACTGTTTGTACCAGGGCATGGCATAAAGATCCTGCGAGGGGATCATTTCGAGCTCCATACGTTTCGGAGCCCACATCACGATACCGTTGGCGTTAAAGTTTTGGGTATGCAGCACGGTGGGAAACTTCACCGGTCCGTAGGTGAATCCGTACCCCATGGTCGGGGTGATATGCTCCATGACGGAGATCACCTGGGCGGCACCTGTACCAAAATAGTCGGGATAGACGATTTTGCCGCGAGGCCCATTGACCTGCAGCCAGCGAATCGAAGCGGGAGAGGAGCCCCAGCTGTAGTATTGAGCTGAAGCCTGTAGGGAACACAACAGTGCTCCCAAACAGAACAGAAATAAAAAAAGGCGTTGCTTCATCGGTTCCTTATTTCGGAAATCAGTTGCCCGCCTTTTTTACCCGATATCCCTCTTTGAGCAGGATATCGACCACCCGATCTCGGAAGTCGCCCTGAATGACGATTTCACCCTCTTTGGCGGAACCTCCCACGCCGCATTTGCTTTTGAGCAATTTGGCCAATGCTTTCAGGTCCTCCTCCTTGCCGACAAAACCTTTGACCAGCGTCACCTGTTTTCCTGCGCGCTGTTTCCGATCGAGCCACACGCGCAGATCCTGACGGGATGGAGGTAATGTTTCGGCCTCATTCTCATCCTCCTGATAGGTGTATTGAAAATCGGGGTTGGTCGAGTATACGACATTCAAACGGCTTTTCCAGTCGTTGTTACTCATATTTCGGGTATTAGAAAGCTTTTAGAATTAGAATCAGTGTTCGTTTCAACAAGAGGCATGCACGCCAACAACCTATACGATTGACAACACAATCGCGATACGTTGCTACGGTTCAAACCAATTGATTAAAATGGCAGATCATCCACCTCGTCCGGGACGGCAGTGGCCACATTATTGGTTGCGGGAGCAGGTGCCGATTGTACAGCCGGTGCGGAGCCGTAACTCCCTCCACGGGAGGCACCGTATGAACTGCTCTCATTTCCGGCAGCAGGGTTATCGCTACGCCGTCCCAACATCTTGAGGTCGTTGGCCACGATTTCGGTTGTGTAACGTTTATTGCCCTCTTTGTCGGTCCATTCGCGGGTACGGAGGCTCCCTTCAATATAGACTTGGCTGCCTTTGCGGATAAAACGGTCAGCCACATCGGCCAAACTGCGCCACAACGTCACATTATGCCATTCGGTATGCTCTTTGGTCTCCTGGGTTTGACGGTTGTAAATCCGTTCGGTTGTAGCAATCCGCAGACGGGCCACTTTGGTTCCCCCTTCGAGGGCTCTCACTTCGGGGTCAGCCCCCACGTTACCGATCAGAATCACTTTGTTCACCATAGCTGTATGCTTTTATTAAACCAACGGTCAAATGCCGTTTTATCCGTTTTTTTATTGACTTATTGAATATATCGCTCACAGTATCTGCCATTCAAGACCTTATCTGGACTCCAAGACCTTACACCTGAATCTGCCCCAACAAATCTGTGTTAGCCAGTTTGGTCCTTCGCAGCTTCTGCCGAATCGAAAACCCTTGTCCTGCCCGACACTGATCCTTGCCAGCACCGGATATTGGACTTAGCTATTGCTCGAATAGATGCTGCACGAGACGGAATATACACTCATAAATCAGCTATTATCAATAAATTATATTCCGACTACGATCTTTTTCGTGTATCAAAGGTACGATTTTGAAAGCAAAACACAATTCGTGAATCGCTTTTTAGGAGATCCTGACCTATATGACTGGAAAAATGTCAATCGATATAAAGCTTTCGTTGAGCAATATGCATATGACCGATAATCATTCCTACGATTCAAGGCCGACTGCCAATCCTTCAATCTCACCACCTCAGACTTTCGATGCAACGCTCGATCCGAATTTTCTATTTTTCTCTCGCCATTCTACGTTCTTGCCTTGCTTGTTGTGTCACCACTGCAAACCTGCCCCAACCCTACATTAGAAAAGCTGCAATTAGATCTGGCAGATTGACCTCGTGTTGACCACAAACCCGCAAAAATTACTCTATGCGCAACAGTTTATGGATATGCACCCCTCCCAGCAAACCAGTAAAAATGATTAGGTCACGACCAGGGAATATGATCACTCGATTAACCGATTGTTTCGAGAAGACGGGTAAAGAGGCGTGTCATCTTCACTTGTGCTTTGTTGCCTTCGCGTTGCACCTCCTCGTGGGTTGCTTTTTCGCCAGAGAGTCCGTTATTGGTGATGACCGAGACCGCAAACACAGGGATTCCCATGTGACGTGCCGCAATCACCTCGGGTGTGGTGGACATGCCCACCGCATCGGCGCCCGCTACATGGAAAAAACGGTATTCAGCCGGTGTTTCGTATGTGGGGCCTGTACCTCCCCAATAACATCCGTGTTGCAGCGTGATCCCCTCCTCGGCGGCAATCCGATCGGCCAAAGCGATCAAGTTCCGATCGTAGGGTTCACTCATATCGGGGAACCGAGGGCCAAGCTCCTCGTCGTTATGTCCGATCAGGGGATTCGGGATCATGTTGATATGATCCGTAATTACCATGATATCCCCCACACGGAATGAAGGGTTGACACCGCCCGCTGCATTGGAGACGAACAGGTACTGAATGCCCAACTCCCGAAGCACTCTGACTGGAAAGACCACCTGTTGGGGCATGTATCCTTCATAATAGTGAAATCGACCCTGCATGGCCACCACACGTTTTCCCCCCAACATCCCGAAAATCAGACGGCCTGCATGACCTGCCACTGTTGAGACCGGAAATCCGGGAATCTCTTTATAGGCGATTGAGGCGACCTGCTGGATATGGTCGGCCAGCGCTCCCAGTCCGCTGCCGAGAATAATGCCGACTTGTGGTTGAAAATCGACCCTATTCCGGATGAAGGACGCTGTATTTTTTATTTCTTCTAGCATACTGTTCGAGTTGGTTCAGGAAACGGGCTTCGCGATTTCCGATAAATTCGACATGAATCGGCGCGTAATAGAGACGACGCTGAATTTCGACCGGTATTTTCTTACGGTTGGTCAGTTTGACCGCATCCTTTTCGGTCACCACCACCACACAATTCTCGGGGGCATTGGCCATTAACCGTTTGAGCTGTTCGAGATCACGCATCCGGTAGGTATGGTGGTCACGGAAATAGAGTTTCCCAACAATTTTATGATATTTGGACAGGTTCTTTTCCAGTGATTGGGGGTTGGCGATGCCGCTCATGATAATCACCGGATCTCCTGCCCCAACAGCCCGTTTGGCCTGTTCCGGGAAGAGCGGCAGAGGCCGACCCTGCACCATTTTGGTAAAATAGAGCGTCTGATACGGAAACAGGTTTAACTGTTTGCGGACAATCCGCATATCGAGCGGAGTGATTGAATCGGGACATTTCGTTACCAGCACCAGATCGGCACGATCGAGTTGTTGGGGTGTATCGCGCAACCGACCCAACGGCAAAAAGGCATCGTGATAGATCGGACGATTGTAATCCATCAGGATAATATCGGCCCATGCCTCCACATAGCGGTGTTGGAAAGCGTCATCAAGAATGATCAGTTCGATTTCAGGATGGGCTTCGCGAAGTTTTTTGATCCCTTCGGTCCGTTTTTCGCAGACGGCTACGGGGATTTCAGGATACTTCAGTTTGATCTGTTTGGGTTCGTCACCGATGGCGCGGAAGGAGGATTGGACGGTCGAAAGAACAAATCCCCGGGTTTTGCGTTTATAACCGCGCGACAGGACGGCCACTTTGAAGATAGGGGAGAGTTTTTCTATCAGAAATTCGGTGACAGGGGTTTTACCGGTACCGCCGACCGTCAGGTTACCTACGCAAACAATAGGAATATCAAACTCTTCGCTTTTGAGGATATTCCAATCGAAGAGTTTGTGTCGAATCCTGACAACCAGTTCATATATCCAAGCCAGGGGGGCGGCCCAGAGTTTACGTAGCATAAAAAACATTCTTCCTAGCTCTCAAAAATAGGCAAAAAAGATTGTATTTCAAATTAAAATGCTGTTTCAGACGGATAAAACAGCATTTTGTTGCAGTAAAACTTTTGACCAAAGGAAGAGTGATAGTGAACACCGTAACCGAACTATTCTGAAAAAATGTCCCGCAAAGTTTGCTTCAAAGCCCACCAGGATTGAGGCACAAACACAAATAAACTTCGAGACCCACTTTCCTGATTCTCTTTTTGATAAATTAGAATTACTGCCTGACGTATAGTGCACCGCTTTTGCCGAGACGTTTTTGTAGCCTATTGGTTTACATGAAACGATTCTTCCAAGGCAACACCTTGCACATTGGTACTTGCCAACAGATCTCAAACAATCGGATCACTTTTATTTTTATTCTTTTCTATTCAATAAAGAAACACCCCATCATAAGTCGGCTGATGCGAACCGTTTATGACGGGGTGGTTGATAAGTAAAGTAACGCTTCAGGTGTAATGAGGCGTTTTATTGAATATCGTAACGGCAGGGCAACAGGGCCTGAACACCCTCGCGAGAGAGGATACGCTGCAGGGTTGCATAGTCACGATAGAGTGTACCGAGTTCACCCTGGAAGGGGTCTTTGACAGCTGTCTGGGACGTTAACATGAAAAGGATGCGCGTCAACAGATCGGGAGTATTGCTGGGTGCACTGATCGAGAAATCTTCACCAACACCGGCACGATCAGCTGCCAACGCAATGGCCTCGAGCAGTCCGCCGTATGAATCGATCAAACCGTTACCGAGCGCACTGACACCCGACCATACACGACCTCCTCCGAGCGAATCGACCTGTTCCCGCGTCAGATTACGGCCGGAGGCCACATGGTCAACAAATTGCGCATAGGTATGTTCGACACTGTGTTGCAGATAGTTGCGTTCAGCATCCGAGAGAGCCCGGAACGGTACGCCGAGATCGGCCGAAGGATTGGTTTTGGCCACATCAACCGTAATACCAAGCTTATCTTTCAAGCCGTTTTGTGCATTAAACAGCAGTCCGAAGACACCGATCGATCCGGTAATGGTGGTTGGGGAGGCCAGAATCGCATCGGCCGGACAGGAGATGTAATACCCGCCCGAAGCGGCCATATCGCCCATGGAGACAATGACCGGCTTTTTATCCCGAAGCAGCTCCATCTCGTGCCAAATCACCTCGGAGGCCAATGCACTGCCTCCGGGAGAGTTGACCCGTAACACTACCCCTTTGACCTCATCCTGATCTCGCAACTCAGCCAGCTTTGCAGCCAAGGTTTCGCCGCCCACCATCGGCTGAGGCGCATCGCCATCGACAATCTCGCCGTCGGCATAGACCACCGCAATCAGGTTGTCCGACTTATTGACCGCGACACTTTGAGCCACATAATCCTCAAAAGCGTAATAGTTGGGCGTCTCCTGATCGGTCATTCCGGCCAGCAATGAATCCATATCAGCACCGTAAGCCAACGAATCGACCAACCCTTTGGCAACAGCCTGTTCGGCATCGTTAATAGTCAACTCCGAGGCATAACGCTGCAGGGCTATCGAATCGATCGAACGTGCTTGTGCCACCTGACTGACCACATGATTCCAGATGGTTCCGATCAATTTTTCGGTCTGGAGACGATTCTCAGGACTCATCTTATCCATAATGAAGGGCTCAACGGCACTTTTGTAAGCACCATGACGCACCACTTCGGGCTGTACACCCAACTTATCGAGCAACCCTTTGTAGAAGATCACATTCGAAGCCATACCTTTCCACAACAGACTACCCTGAGGATTCATATAGATGCGGTCGGCTACCGAACTGAGGTAGTAGCTCTTCTGGGTATAAAAATCGGAATAGGCAATAATAAATTTGTCCGACCCCTCTTTGAAGTCCAGCAGGGCATTTCGCAGCTCCTCCATGGTTGCCAGACCGATCGAAGCAGCCGGATTAATATTCAGATAGATACCGTCGATATGTTTATCTGCCTTGGCACGTTGGATCGCACCCAGCACATTGAGCATCGGCATCTCAAAGCCACTTCCCATCGTCAATCGCTCCAAAGAGGAGATACGCTCCTGAACCGGATTATCCACAATGGGCACCGAAAGGTCTATTTTCAAAATTGAATGGGAGGATGGTGTCGAAACCGAAGAGGCGTCCACACCGCTGCTCACGGCACTCAGCCCGATTCCCACCACAAACATGACACCCAACACCACAAAGAAGATACCTCCCACGACAAAGGCCAGCAGAGAGGCAAAGAAGGTTTTGAAAAATGCGTTCATCTTACTTTTATTTTACTTTTCTCACTTGCTTATCCAACGAAACATTCCTTATTCATAGATCAATGAGTCAGGCTGCATATCTTTTTCAGAGGATACATCGGATCATCTCTCCACATCCTTAATAAAACGTCTGTTTGGCTTCAATTTTTATTTTTATTGACTTTTCGTTTCCGGCTAATCTATCGCATAGAATAGAAAAGGCGGAAGAAAACAGATCGGGTCAATAAAATTTTCCACTTTGGCCGATCGTTTCATTTCCGTAAGATCGGCTCACATTTACAAAAATAGTAACTTTTGGGAGATCCTAAGCAGTTTATTACCTTTGCAGACAACACTTAATACCAGCCATTATGGATCAAAAAGATATTTTGGAAGCCCTTCGGAAAGTCAAACATCCCGAAACGGGCAACGATATCGTTTCACAAGGAATGGTCGAAAATTTGGTGGTAAACGACTCGAAAATTCAGTTTACCCTCTCGTTTTCGCGCAGTCGTGATCCGTTTGCCGCCTCCCTGAAACGGGCTTGCGAAACGGTACTTGCCAAGGCCTTTCCGCAATATGCCGACCACATCTCAGTCTTTATCAAAGAGGCCGCTCCGAAAAAGGTCGAGCCCAAGAAACCCCAACCCGGTACCTGGACCGGCGGGATCAAACAGATCATCGCGATCAGCTCTGCCAAGGGTGGTGTCGGAAAGAGTACCGTAACAGCCAATTTGGGCGTAGCACTCCAGCGTATGGGGTACAAAGTCGGTATTTTGGATGCCGACATTTACGGCCCATCGATGCCTACAATGTTTGGAGTCGAAGGGTATCAACCAGCAGGAGACGAAGAGGAGGAGGGAAATCCACGCATCTATCCGGCCCTGAGCATGGGGATCAAGGTGATGTCGATCGGGTTCTTCATCAATCCGAAAGATGCGTTGATCTGGCGGGGCCCGATGGCAACCAATGCGCTGCGTCAGTTGGTTCACCAAACCGATTGGGGAGAGTTGGATTTTCTGTTGATTGATATGCCTCCCGGAACGGGCGATATTCACCTGTCATTGATGCAGGACCTGAAGATTACCGGAGCCATCATTGTCAGCACCCCGCAAAAGATCGCTGTTGCGGATGTACGGCGAGGCATCAGTATGTTCCGGGCCAAACAGATCAACATTCCGGTGTTAGGAATTGTTGAAAACATGGCTTGGTTTACGCCGGCAGAGCTGCCCGGTAACCGGTATTACATTTTCGGAAAGGGTGGTGCACAGGAGTTGGCTCAGAGCGAAAATATCCCTGTTTTGGCAGAGATTCCGTTGATTCAGAGCGTTCGCGAGGCGGCTGATGAGGGAATGCCGATTGCCTCCCAGGAGAGTGCTTCTGCAGTTTTCTACACTGATTTGGCCAACAATCTGCTCAAAGAGCTTCATTGGGAAGCGCAGTGATGATAACTTTTTTTTCACAATTGGGCGTAATGGCATGTTCGTCAGCAGTTTACCTGCAAAAGACAATTTACAATAAAGTGTTCAAAAGCGTTCGATTGGTTGTGCACCAAAAATGAAAGATTCGCAAGAAAAAGAGTTGACAAAACGATTTTTATTCGGATATAATGCAGCAAAAAGAAAATGCAAACGTTTTTATTACCGGATGTCAAAAGTTTTCAACGCTCTTTTTCACGAAGATTCAAGACGGAAAACGGAGTGTTGATTTGTTCATAAAGGTTTTCAACCGCTGTTGACAACCGAGACGTTCCAACAGCTATAATAGATACAAGGTGAATTTACGGAGTGTATCGATTCTTGATAACTTGTCACTAAAGTATTGATAACTGAGACGTAAATTTACTGTTAGAAAGTTAACAACAACACTAACCTACATTATTCTTTTTCTTAGTTTTTTAATTTAAAAAAAGAGAAAAGAAAAATATAAATAAGAATTGTTCAAATCAGAGAAGATGAAGAACGCACAGTTTACAGAAGAGCAGCTTCGTCAGATCGAACAGATCCGGAGCCTGGCCAAACAGAAGAATGCGGTTGTTTTGGCCCACTACTATACCCGTCCGGAGATTCAGGAGGCTGCCGATTTCATTGGCGATTCGCTGGCCTTGTCGGAAAAGGCGGCCAATACCGATGCGGATATTATCCTCTTTGCCGGGGTCCATTTCATGGCAGAGACGGCCAAGATCCTCTCTCCGCAGAAGAAGGTGCTGTTGCCCGATCCGGAAGCGGGATGTTCATTGGCGGCATCGTGCGAAGCCAAAGCATTTGCCGAATTTTTGAAACAGTATCCCGGTTATACGGTCGTCTCCTATGTGAATACCTCGGTTGGGGTGAAGGCTTTGACCGATATTTGCTGCACCTCAAGCAATGCGGTACAGATTGTCCGCTCGCTGCCTGAAGATGCCAAGATTGTCTTTGCTCCGGACCGCAACCTTGGCAACTACATTCAGAGCGTAACGGGATGCAAGATGGTGGTTTGGAATGGTGCCTGCCATGTACATGAGGAGTTTTCGTTGGAGAAGATCCTGGAGTTGAAGCGTGAATATCCGCAGGCGAAGGTGTTGGCTCATCCCGAGTGCAAGAAACCGGTGCTGATGGTGGCCGATTATGTGGGCAGTACTGCAGCGTTGCTCAAGTATGCCACCGAGAGTGATTGCGACACCTTTATTGTGGTAACCGAGCCGGGGATCCTGCACCAGATGGTTAAGGATAATCCGACAAAACGGTTTATTCCGGCCCCTCCGATCGACTCTACGTGTGGATGCAACGACTGTACCTACATGAAGATGGTGACGCTCGAGAAGATGATTTCTGCACTCCGGAACGAACAACCGGAGGTAGTGATCGAGGAGTTGATTCGTACCAAGGCGGAACGCTCCATTCGCAACATGTTGGCGATCAAACTTTAATTGATGATCGCTAACGTAGGAATTGCTCTATGGTGATGTTTACGGGTATTCGATAACGGATTGGTAAATCAATCTTTCGTTAAGTTCTTCTTTCTATTCTGTTAGATATCAATATTTTTATTGATCAAATTCTTTATATAACTCATGGTGAGCATTATAAGAGAAAGAGGAGTAAAGAAGTAAAGCTTGAGCGATCGAATTGATGCCAATGGGTTGACTCTGGATATCCAGCGTGGAAAGTATTTCGCTTAATAAGAAACGTGTAAATACAAAATAGATAACAATGAGAAAAATGAGTAAATGGTGTAGCTGGTTGCTCAGTGGATTGCTGGTAGCCACCGGTTTACAGGTTCGGGCTGATGAGGGGATGTGGTTGTTACCCTACCTGCAAAAGCTCAACATTAAGGAGATGAAGGCTAAAGGGTTGAAGTTGTCGGCAGACCAGATTTACAACCTGAATGGCAATTCGCTTAAAGATGCTATTGTGATCTTTGGTGGGGGATGTACCGGAGAGATTGTTTCGGCCAATGGATTGATCTTTACCAATCACCATTGTGGATATGGATTGATTCAACGTTTGAGTAGCGTTGAGCACGATTATCTCGAAAATGGTTTCTGGGCAATGAACTATAATGAGGAGTTGCCCTGTCCGGGAATGACCATAACCTTTATTCGTAGCATCGAGGATGTGTCGGATCAGATTCTGCCGAAGTTGAATGATTCCATGAGCGAAGAGCAGCGCCAGCAGTGTGTTGATTCGTTGAGCAAAGCTATCACCAAAGCGGCATTGCCTGACAACAGCACCAAAGAGGCTTTTATTGAATCTTTTTTTGGTGGAAACCAATATTTGATGTTTGTAGTTGAACGCTACAAAGATGTCCGTTTGGTAGGTACTCCCCCTTCGTCGATCGGTAAATTCGGTGGTGATACCGATAACTGGATGTGGCCCCGCCATACTGGTGACTTCTCTATCTTCCGTGTCTATTCAGACAAAGAGGGTAAACCAGCAGCCTATTCCAAGGATAATGTTCCTTATTCAACGCCTACACATCTGAAAATTTCGCTTAAGGGTGTTAAGCCGGGTGACTACACCATGATTATGGGTTTCCCTGGTTCTACGGAGCGTTACATGACCTCATATGAGATCGACCATGTACTGAACATTTCCAATCCGAATCGTATCTTCATTCGTGGCGAGCGTCAGAAGCTCATGATGGAGGATATGGTTGCCAGTGAGAAAGTACGTCTTCAGTATGCCAACAAGTATGCCGGTTCTTCCAATTATTGGAAGAATTCTATCGGTGAGAGTCGCGGTTTACGCAAGTTGGGGGTTAAGGGGCAAAAAGAGGCGCTTGAGGCCCGTTTCCGTGCTTGGGTGAATGAAGACCCCGTTCGTCAACAAAAGTATGGCAATGCCCTTGATTTAATCAAGGAGTCGATTCATGAACTGAATCCGATTTTAAATTACTATCAGTACATTTCTGAAGCACTGTTACGTGGCACGGAGATTATCACTTTTGCCAAGATGGCTGATGTCCTGTTGGTTGATTCTCTTCCCAATGGGTTGGATACTGCGGCAGTTGCCAAGTATTTGAAAGGTGTTTCAAATATCTATAAAGATTACAATACGCCGACAGATCGTAAGATTACTAAGCGAATGATCCGTATTGTTTATGATAGCTTGTCTAAAGAGGAGCGTCCTGATATTTTCAATGTGATTGATTCACTTTATGCCGGTGATGTTGAGCGTTATGTAGATGATTTGTTCGACAATTCTCTGTTTGCTACACAGGATCGTTTTGAAAATTTCCTGAAGAATCCGAATGCCGAGCAACTCAAAAATGATCCTGCTTATTTGTTGAGTAAATCGGTATCACGTGCCTATTCTCGTGATGTTAAGCGGGTAAGGGAGTTGAACATTCAATATGCGCGTGGCCATCGTCTTTATGTTGCAGGTTTGATGGAGATGATGCCGGATCATAAATTCTATCCGGATGCCAATTTCACGATTCGTTTGACCTATGGTCAGGTGTTGCCTTATCGGCCGGCAGATGGTGTGATTTACGATTATTACACGACCCTTGAAGGGGTAATTGCCAAAGAGGACCCGAACAATCCTTTGGAGTTCACTGTACCCGATAAATTGAAAGAGCTTTTTAAGAACAAGGATTACGGACAGTATGCTGAGGATGGTACGGTACGTGTCGGTTTCTTGACCAATAACGATATTACCGGTGGTAACTCGGGTAGTCCTGTGTTGAATGCGAAAGGCGAACTGGTAGGTTTGGCGTTTGATGGCAACTGGGAGGCGATGAGTGGCGATGTGGCTTTTGAACCTGAGCTGCAGCGTACAATCTGTGTTGATATTCGTTATGTGCTCTTTGTGATTGAAAAGTATGCTGGAGCCACCCGCCTGATTGATGAATTGACGCTGGTTAAATAGTTTTTATTGACCTCTGTATTGCAGGGAACAATCCTTTAACTACGGATTGTTCCCTTTTTTGTTGCAATATGTGACGTAAAATAGCCTCTGAAAACTATTTATATTTGAAAATACGTTATTTTTGTAATCTGAACGCTATAATGCTAATGCGAACAATATGAGTACGGTAAATGAGGAGCCGGTTTCGAATGAGAGATCGCTCAATTTTCTTGAAGAGATAATCGAAAAGAGCCTTTCAGACGGCTCAGTCAAACAGATTCATACCCGTTTCCCGCCGGAACCGAACGGCTATTTGCACATCGGCCATGCCAAGAGTATCTGCCTCAATTTTGGTTTGGCTAAACGTTACGGTGGATTGTGTAATCTTCGTTTCGACGATACTAACCCCGTAAAAGAGGATGTTGAGTATGTCGATTCGATCAAAGAGGATGTTCATTGGTTGGGTTTTGACTGGGCTGAAGAGCATTATGCTTCCGACTATTTTGATCAGCTGTACGATTGGGCTGTGGAGTTGATCAAGATAGGTAAAGCCTATGTGGATGATCAATCTCAGGAGGAGATCCGACTCAATCGTGGTACGGTAACTGTACCGGGTAAGGAGAGTCCTTGGCGTAATCGTTCGGTTGAGGAGAACCTGGATCTTTTTGCCCGGATGCGTGCCGGAGAGTTTGCTGATGGCGAAAAGGTGTTGCGTGCCAAGATCGATATGGCTCACCCAAATATGTTGTTGCGTGACCCGATCATGTACCGTATTCTTCACTCGGAGCACCACCGTACCGGAAACAAATGGTGCATCTATCCGATGTATGATTATGCGCATGGTCAGTCCGATTCGATTGAGGGGATTACCCATTCGATTTGTACCCTTGAGTTCGATGTGCATCGTCCTCTGTATGATTGGTTTATCCAGCAATTGGGTATTTTCCAGAGTCACCAGTACGAGTTTGCCCGTTTGAACCTGACCTATACGATGATGAGCAAACGTAAGTTGTTGCAGTGCGTACAGGAGGGTATCGTAATGGGTTGGGATGATCCGCGAATGCCGACCATTTGTGGTTTGCGTCGTCGTGGTTATACCCCTGAGAGTATCCGCATGTTTGCAGACAAGGTAGGCGTTGCAAAACGTGACAATATCATTGATCTCGGGTTGCTGGAATTCTGTGTCCGTGAGGATCTTAATAAATGTGCGGAGCGTCGTATGGCTGTTCTCGATCCGATTAAGGTTGTGATCACAAATTACCCCGAGGGTCAGACTGAGATGGTCGATTGTGTAAACAATCCAGAAGATGAGTCAGCAGGTCGTCGTAGTGTGCCATTTTCTCGTGAAATTTACATTGAACGGACCGACTTTATGGAGGAGCCGCCCAAGAAGTATTATCGTCTTTCTCCGGGCAAAGAGGTGCGTTTACGCTATGCTTATTTGATCCGTTGTGATGAAGTGATTAAGAACGATACGGGTGAGATTGTAGAGTTGCGTTGTACTTATGATCCTATGTCTAAGGGTGGCCAGTCATCTGATGGTCGTAAAGTAAAGGGCGTAATTCATTGGGTATCTGCTCTGCATGCTAAAGAGGCCGAAATTCGCCTGTTTGATCGCCTTTTCACCCGTGAGTGCATGGATGACATTGAAGAGGGTAAAACTTTCAAGGATTACCTTAACCCTGACTCTATGAAGGTTGTTAAGGGTTATATAGAGCCCTCTCTGCAAGGTGTACCTACTGGTAGCAAGTATCAGTTCGAGCGTATAGGTTACTTCTGTGCGGACAAAGACTCAACACCTGATAAGATGGTCTTTAACCGAACGGTAACCCTGAAGGATAGCTGGGCCAAGATGACCTCAAAATAATTTGTTTATTCGAAGTCGGAGACTATCTCTCCGATTTTTTTATTTTTTGTTTTCTAATGTTTGTGCGTTTCTTTCTGTTTGTTATTTTTCTTTTATCTGTACAGTTATCTTTTGGTCAAAAAACTGATTATCAGATATTTGTAACAACACCTGGTTATACTTCAATCCGCAACTATTCGAAAGCTACATTTCCTGAATTGAAACGTGACTTTCATGTGATGAATGGTCCGGTAACCATTGTCGACTCTTTGCGTAGTGATAGCATTACTCAGGTTCGATTACAGATAGGAGCGCGCAAATTTTTATTTTACGTTTCGAACGATTTACCCTACATTCGTCTCTCTTTTGATCGCAATCGTCGGCGTTTTTCAGGTCTTGGCTGCAATTTTATTGAGGGTGGTTCTGAGTGTGTATTACCCTCTTTTAAGGGAATAACGTTGTCAAAATTACCTGAGAAGTGGTTACCTGATATTAACCGCAACATTCATGATCGTACCTTTTTAAAACGTGATTCCTCCACTGTTTTTGTTATAGAAGCAGATATTGATGAGAATGGTATGATTCATCGGATTGTACCGTTGAGTGACACCCTTTTTCAGTATTCAAAGGTGATTATTGATCAGATTTACGATAAGGCGGTTCGTGGTTGGCAACCTGCAACCCGCAATGGAGTACCCTGTCGATCTCTTGTTCAAATGAAATTTGAACTAAAGAAATAGTCTTATTTTATATAGAAATAAAAAAAAAGGAGCGGATTAACGCTCCTTTTTTTTGTGTTTTCTTGAATTTAGATTGATTTCGTAATTTTCATAGCGCAGAAGTGTGGACCACACATTGAGCAGTGGTCAGCGCCTGAGCCAATCATTTCGAAGTGCATTTTTCTGGCTCTTTCTGGATCCAATGAGAGGTTGAATTGGTCATTCCAGCGCATATCAAAACGTGCTTTGCTCATTTGCAGGTCACGTTCTGCTGCACCTGGATGTCCTTTGGCTATGTCCGCTGCGTGAGCTGCCAGCTTGAATGTTACGACACCTTCGCGTACATCGTCTCGATTTGGCAGTGCTAGGTGCTCTTTGGTTGTCACATAACAGAGCATTGCGGTACCCATCCATCCGATCATAGCACCTCCAATGGCTGATGTGATATGGTCATATCCTGCACCGATATCACTAACCAGTGGTCCCAGCGTGTAGAATGGAGCTTCATCGCACCATTCGAGCTGTTTTTCCATATTCTCTTTGATCATATGCATGGGGACATGTCCCGGGCCCTCAATAATCACCTGTACATCATGTTTTCGGGAAATTCTGGCCAGTTCTCCTAAAACTTTCAGCTCCCCAAACTGTGCTTCATCATTTGCATCTGCTAAACTTCCCGGTCTTAGACCGTCTCCTAAAGAGAAGGCGATGTCATATTTTTTCAAAATTTCGCAGATCTCTTCGAAGTGTGTGTAGAGGAAGTTTTGGGCATTGTTATGGCTCATCCATTTGGCCATGATAGATCCGCCTCGTGATACAATTCCTGTAACTCGTTTCAGTGCTGCTGGAATATGTTCTTTAAGAATACCTGCATGGATTGTAAAGTAATCTACACCCTGTTCTGCCTGTTCAATCAAAGTCTCTTTGTAAACTTCCCAGTTTAGATCTTCAACTTTTCCGTTTACTTTTTCCAGGGCTTGGTACATTGGAACAGTTCCAATTGGTACTGGCGTATTTCTCAAGATTGCTTCACGAGTTTGGTGTATATCTTTACCTGTTGAGAGGTCCATCACGGTGTCTGCGCCCCATTTTACAGCCCACATCGCCTTTTCAACCTCTTCATCAATCGAAGATCCTAATGCTGAGTTTCCTATATTGGCATTGATTTTTACCAAGAATTTCCGGCCGATAATCATTGGTTCGGCTTCCGGATGGCGGTAATTTGACGGTAGAATGGCTTTTCCATCTGCAATTTCTTTGCAGACCATCTCTGGAGTAATTGCCTCTTCAGGTTTACATCCTTGACTTTCGCGTATAGCTACATACTCCATCTCCGGTGTGATGATACCTTTTTTTGCATACCAGAGCTGTGTATGAAATTCGCCATCCTCTTCTATTCTTTTTTTGATCCACTCTTTGCGGATTTTTGGTAATCCCTTCTTTGTGTCAATTTTGTACCCTTTTTCTGTATAACTTCCTGTCGTGTCATACAACAGCACATCCGTTCCATTTTGCAACGAAACTTTTCTCATACCCACTTTGATTGGGTGGAGTTTTCCTTCTACGTAGACCTTTTCGGCGTTATTGGCCGAAATATCGAAAATATTCTGATCCATATTCTATTGTTCCACGTGGAACATTTTAGTTTTACCTTAATTATTGAGATGTTCCACGTGGAACATCTCGGAGTTCTATCGTCCGAAGTATACCAACAAAACGTTGATGTCTGCCGGTGATACGCCTGGAATACGCGAGGCCTGACCAATGGTCGAAGGTTTGATTCGCGTCAATTTTTGGCGCGCTTCGATCGACAGACTGTGCAGCGAGTTGAAATCAAAGTCGGGGCGTATGGAGATGTTCTCCAGGCGTACCATTTTATCGGCGATGTGTCTTTCACGTTCGATGTAGCCGTGATATTTGATTTTGATCTCAGCCTCTTCGATGATCTCTTCAGAACAGTTGTTTGTGTTCAGATAGTCTTGCAGACCGGGCAGGTGTTCGGCCAGACCTTGCAGTGTGACTTTGTTGCGAAGCAGTACGTCGTACAGCTTTCTACCCTGTGTAAGTGGGGTAGAATCGATCTTTTGAAAATACTCCTGTAAATCGGCTGGAGTGATACTCTCCCGGCGAAGAAAAGAAATAAGCGATTCTACGGCTGATTTTTTTTCTTCCATTTTCCGGTACCTTTTTTCGCTCGCCAAGCCGATTTTGTAGCCGATCGGGGTTAGTCTGACGTCTGCATTGTCTTGTCGGAGTAAAATTCGGTATTCCGCTCGGCTCGTAAACATTCGATAGGGTTCGTCCACCCCTTTAGTGACCAAATCGTCAATAAGCACCCCAATGTAGGATTCATCACGGCGCAGAATGACTGGATCTTCACCTCGTAGCTTCATTACAGCGTTAATTCCAGCCATAAGTCCCTGTGAACCTGCTTCTTCATATCCTGTTGTACCATTGACTTGCCCCGCAAAGTAGAGTCCTTTCACCAACTTCGTCTCCAGTGTGTGGTAGAGTTGCGTGGGCGGAAAGTAGTCATACTCAATAGCATAGCCTGGTCGGTAGATTTGTACGTGTTCGAGTCCTTTGATTTTCTGCAGAGCTGCGACTTGCACCTCCCACGGAAGTGATGAGGAGAAGCCGTTCAGGTAGTATTCGTTTGTTTCGCGTCCTTCAGGTTCCAGAAATAGCTGATGTTCAGTCTTTTCTGAGAAGGTTCGCAGTTTATCTTCGATGCTTGGACAGTACCGAGGGCCTATACCTTTAATTGTTCCGTTAAATAAGGGCGAGGCTGCAAAACCGCTCCTGAGAATTTCATGCACCTCTGGAGAGGTATATACCAGATAGCATGGAAGTTGATTTTCAACCGGTTTTGTCTCTTCGCTGTATGAAAACTTGTTGGGTGTCTCATCGCCCGGTTGTTGATTGAGCTTTGAAAAGTCGATCGTACGAGCATCGAGACGGGCCGGTGTGCCGGTTTTCATGCGTCCCACTTCGAAACCGAGCGAACGCAGTTGGTTGCTCAGTCCGTGCGAGGCGGCATCGCCCGCACGTCCTCCCTCAGCGTGGGCGTACCCGATATGCATCAATCCGTCGAGGAATGTTCCTGCTGTAAGGATGACCGCTTTTGCATCAAATTTGACGCCCATACGGGTCTTTACGCCGGTAACCTTACCTTCGCTTATCTCCAGTTCGGTTACGCTATCCTGCCACAGATACAGATTTGGTGTATTGTCCAGTGTTTCACGCCACAGTTTGCTAAAAAGCATTTTATCGCACTGGGCGCGTGGACTCCACATGGCAGGACCTTTGGAATGGTTCAGCATTCGGAACTGAATCGTGGAACGGTCGGTAATGATTCCCATTTGTCCGCCCAGTGCATCGATTTCGCGTACGATCTGTCCTTTGGCTACACCGCCTACGGCGGGGTTGCAGGACATCTGGGCGAATTTGGTCATATCCATTGTGATCAGCAGGGTACGGCACCCCATGCGGGCTGCTGCCGATGCTGCTTCGCAGCCGGCATGTCCACCACCAACCACTATGATATCGTATTCGAAATACATTTTGTTTTGTCCTCTTAGCGGCAGTCAGATCCCAATTGATTCTAACTACTTTTTTTGCTACCAATGCTCTGTCAAATCTGTTGTTCAGTGTTCTTAACTGTTGAACGCCAGTATTTAAGAGCTTTTTCACTGTTGTCGGGTTGCTATGCTGTTGATCTACATCGCGGGAGATTTTCAGCAAAACAACCTTAATTTGTAGAATAGCCTTTCGTATCTTTTCCGCTTGATTGCCTGTTGTTAGAGCTTTCTGCCCAACAATGCAAGAATTAGTATGTTCAATCTTTGGTGTATGCGGTAAAGACGCTTAGGCTTCGAACCGTGAATTTATAAAATTAATCTTTTGTTTCGTCAGTTTCACGAATCGCAAGATATTTATCTTCCAAAGCGTGCATTTTGGCCTCTTCGCCCGGAGCTTTGTCGCCGTGACCGAGCAAGTGTAGTATACCGTGAATAATCACGCGTTGGAGCTCATTTTCGAACGTTGCACCAAATTTAGCGGCATTATCTCGTACGGTGTCCACACTAATCATCAGATCGCCTGAGATAACCTTTTTTTCTTGATCCGTGTAGTCAAAAGTGATGATATCGGTGAAGTAGTCGTGGGACAAAAATTGCCGGTTGACTTCGAGCAGGGCGGCGTCAGAACAAAATACGACGGTGATATCCCCTGTACGGTACCCCTCAGCTGCTGCTACACGACGAATCCAGTCGCTGGTTTTGCGCCGTTCCGTGAAACGAAATTTGCAATCTTCAGTCTGATATCTGACAGCCATTTTTTTATTGATTTTAGTAATATATAATATTACAGTTTACTGAACTATAATATTATATCATCTATTTAAGTGGTTAAAAATAAAGCTTTTATCGTAACCAAACTTCTGGATTGAGGTTTTCGGTCTCCTTCCAGATTTCGAAGTGCAGGACGCAATCGTCATCGTTATTGCTGGTAGCGAGGCGTCCGATCACTTGGTTAAGTGCGATTTTATCGCCTGTTTTGACATTCACACTGGCCAGGTTGGAGTAGGTGGTCAGGTAATTGCCGTGGCGGATAATGACCGTATTGTTCAATCCCTGTACAAAGAAGATCTGGGTAATTGTTCCTTCGAAGACAGCATGCACTTCGGCACCGCTCATAGAGGCGATGTTTACCCCTTTATTATTCACCATGAGCCCTTTTTGGGTGGCGTGCGGATGAATACCGTAGCGATCCACAATGACACCGCCCTGGACCGGGTAGGGAAGTTTCCCTTTGTTTTGGTCAAAACGACCCGATAGTTTGGCCAGATACTCCTGTTGAGCAGCAGATTTCGGTTGCTTTTTGTTTTTACGTGCCTCCTCTGCAATAATCGCCTGAATACGCTGTTGCAGCTTGTTAACCTGGCTCTGCTGTTTACGAATCTCCGACGAGAGTTTTCCAGCCTTGGTATTGATCTGTGCTAACGAGTTTTTGTACTGCTTCTCATCTTTACCCAACGAAGTAACCTCTTGCGTCCGGCTCTCGTGTACCTTGTTCAGCTCCTCTTTCTTGGTCTCGAGCTCCGTCACCTGGATGTGCAACGAGTCGGCTATGGATTTGATCTGTTCCGCCTTTTGTTGACGCAGACGGTTGTAGCGACGCATGTAAGAGATACGCCGAGTGGCATCGTTGAAATCTTTCGAAGCAAACAGAAAGACCAAGAAGTTATTCAATTTGTAGTTTTTGTAGGCGGCATATACCATCTCGCCATATTCCTTTTTAAGTAAGGACAAGCGTTGTTGCATCATGTTGATGGTATCGCTTTTGGTGCCGATATTGCCGTTGATTACTTCAGTTTGCTTTTCGAGGTTGGCAATGATCTGTTTGCGGTTACGAATACGGTTTTGGATCAGTTTGAGCTGATTCTGGGTCAACTTTTTGTCTTTGTTGGTTTTGGTCAACAGGGCATTGGTGGCTTTGATCTCCGCTTCGGCTTTGCGGATCTCTTCACGTAACGCGTCAAGGCTTTGATTCTGTGCGCTTACGTGAAACACACAGAAAAGCATTCCCAATATCAACAATAAACGGTGACAGCTCATTCTGATTTTGCCTGTTTGATTCGTTTGTCGATCTGTTCAGGATCGTAACCCATTTCTTTAGCCTTTTCCCAATAGAAAATGGCCATAAAAGTATCTTTTAAAGCGTAAAGAATATCTCCGTAATGGAGATAAAGTTCTTTCCCATCGTCGTTTTTATCGAGTGCAATGGCTTGTTGCATTAAGGTCTTTGCCTCGGCGTAGCGCCCCAACCGATAGAGCACCCAAGCCCGTGTATCGAGGTAAGTGGGGGTGTTTGGGGAGAGCTCGCAGGCGCGTTCGGACATCCGATCAGCCAGTTGCAGTTTGTCGATCTGCTCGCTAAGGTAATAACTGTAGTTGTTGAGAATCATCGAGTTATTCGGATCGTATTTGAGACCTTTGCGGTAGTAGGCATAGGTCTGTTTGGTATGACCCATCTTTTGGCAGTTATCGCCCAATGTACAGTAAATTACGCTGCGCAAGGAGTCTGTTTTAGCCAGCTTCAGGGCTGTAAGAAACTCCTTTTCGGCTCCTGCATAATCTTTCATGAAGTAAAACTTTCCGAAACCTTTCATCAGGTAGAGATCGGGATCAGACGGGAAAACTTCGAGAGCCAGATTGGCATATTTCTCTACCGAATCGGGACGTTGGAGGTAAGACTCCATGCTGAGAATTTCGGTGAAGACCTCCCGTTTCGGGGTGGAGTCGGTTGTGTGTGACTTGTAGAGCTGGAGTGCTCCATCCAGGTTTCCGGAACGAATCATGTGGGTTGCATACAGTTGTGTCACGCGGAAATCGTTTGGATAGCGGATGGCCAAATCAGAGATTAAGTTGTTGATTTGGAAATAGTAAGTCCGATAGAGGTCATCGTATGAGGTGATCTCTTTGAAGAATTCGATTTTATTGTCGAGGGGAATGTCGTCGGCATCGAACAACAGACGGGCAGTGGTCAGGTAGTTGATATCGTCTCCACGCCGTTTGTAGAACTCGTTGAGCGAGATCAGTACTCCTGTATTTTTTGGACCGAGCATGCGGGCCTGTTCGTACGCCTCCAAGGCCAAAGAATCACGTCCCATGGCGGCATAGGTTTCAGCCAACACGACAAAGTTCATCGGTTCGTACGGAAAGTTGACGGTCAACTCTTTGGCTTCGTTGAGTGCTTTGTCGTAGAGTTTGACTTGAAAGAGTAGCTGGCGTTTGTACCGAGCCACCTCTTCAATCATGCCGAAGCGAGTTTCGGCCGTATCGAGGATGGCTATGGCCGAGAAGGGTTGTTTTTGTTGTTCATACAGAGCCGCCAACCGCAGGTAATTATCGGCGTTGTTCGGTGCCATTTTGATCAGCTTTTGGCTGACACGCAGGGCCGAGTCGTAGGCATTCGACATCAGATAGAGTCTTCCCAGTAGCCCCAGGTACCAGGTATTGGTTGAGTCGAGGCTTACCGCTTTTTTGCAGTAGGGGAGTGCTGTTTCCGGGGTTTGAACGTAGAGGTTGGCCAGTTCAAAAAAGGAGGGGGCGTGGAGCGAATCGAGTGCAATAGCTGCTTTAAAGAGCTGTGCACTACGATCGCGACCGCCGAACATCAGGCTGTTTTTGAGACCTTCCGTGTAGAGATAGGTAGCCTGTTGTTCTTTGGGGTAGTATTTCAGGGAACGCATGACAGGATCATCTGCTTTCTTGCGCGGCCCTCCGTAAACGATGACGGAGCAACAGAGCAAGAGAGCAGCCGCAGCAGCGGCACGAAGCAGACGACATCCTTTCATAGATAGGGATCGGGAATTAGATCACCGAGTCGAACTGGCGCAGGAAGCGCACATCGTTTTCGAAGTAGAGGCGCAGGTCCTTGACGCCGAATTTCAGCATGGCGATACGTTCCACACCCATACCGAATGCGAAGCCCGAATATTTTTTGGGGTCGATTCCCGAAGCGGTCAGGACGTTGGGGTCTACCATACCGCAACCCATGATTTCGAGCCAGCCGGTATGTTTGCAGACGTTGCAACCCTTTCCTCCGCAGAGGTTGCAGGAGACGTCCACTTCGGCCGATGGTTCGGTGAAGGGGAAGTATGAGGGGCGCATACGGATCTGACTCTTTTCGCCGAACATCTCTTTAGCGAAGTAGAGGATGCTCTGCTTGAGGTCGGCAAACGAGACGTTTTCATCGATGTAGAGTCCTTCGACCTGGTGGAAGATGCAGTGAGCACGGGCCGAGATGGCTTCATTGCGGAAGACACGTCCCGGGCAGATCACGCGAATAGGCGGTTTTTGGTGCTCCATGGTGCGGACCTGAATCGAGCTGGTGTGGGTACGCAGCAGGATATCGGGATTTTTTTCGATGAAGAAGGTGTCCTGCATGTCGCGTGCCGGGTGTTCGGGCGGAAAGTTCAATGCCGAGAAGACATGCCAGTCATCTTCGATTTCGGGACCTTCGGCTACCGAATAGCCCAAGCGGCTGAAGATTTCGACAATCTGATTTTTCACCAGAGCGATCGGATGGCGG